>DATNFO010000025.1:0-97231 GCA_035606355.1 Candidatus Limnocylindrales bacterium
GTTGGAGCCGCCGAGATCGATGCTTTCCATGCGTTGGCCGCTGGCGTCTTTCTTGGTTTCGACGGCGGTGGAGTCGTGCTTCTGGGTGGTTTCGACCTTCACGGGAGCCGTGAACGTCTTGTTGTTGTCGAGGTTCGTGAACACGGCATTGGAGCCCTTCACTTTGACGCTGTACTGCCCGGCGGCGAGCTGAACGGCGCCCACCTGGGTGGCGGCCGGAAGCAGGATCTCGTAGGACTTCGCGCTGGCGATCGACAGAGTGCTGAGGGCCAGAGAGGCGATGGCGATGAAGTTCTTGGTGGTCATTTTCGTGGGTTCTCTCTTTTTCTAAGTTTTTGATTTGCAAGCGTTTTTGGCTTGCATATAGAAAGGCGCGAGCACCCCCGAAAAGGTGACTACCACCGGAAGGGGATATGCTGTCCCGGTGAAAGGGGAGGGCCCGAACATCAATGTGTTATCGGCGTTCATCGGCGGCCGAATTAATTTTCAAAGGAAGTGGAGAGAGGACTCGATCTTCACCGGAGCCATGTAACGGTGCAAAGGGATGGCGAAAGATTTATTGGCCGCCGATGAACGCCGATGAACGCCGATGAACGCCGATAACACAGACAAAGGCTGAAACATCAATCGGTTACCATCGTCAGCCGTCGGGCGGGGACGCCGGGCCGAATCAATTTTTAAATGGGAAGTGAAGAGAGGGGACTGACCTGAAGGATGATCAGTGCCGGAGAGGCGTCCGGAGGAGTGGTCCGCCTCTCCGCAACTGGAGGAACCCGAGGGGATTTAGAACTCGAAGCCGAGCGTCTGGTTGGAGCCGCCGAGGTCGATGCTTTCCATGCGTTCGCCTGCTGCGTCCTTCTTGGTTTCGACGGCGGTATCTTCGTGCTTCTGGGTGGTCTCGATCCTTACCGGAGCCGTGAAGGTCTTGTCGGTATTGACATTCGTGAACACGGCGTTCGAGCCCTTCACTTTGACGTTGTACTGCCCGGCGGCGAGTTGAACGGCGCCCACCTGGGTGGCGGTCGGAAGCAGGATCTCGTAAGACTTCGCGCTGGCGATCGACAGAGTGCTGAGGGCCAGGGCGGCGATGGCGATGAAGTTCTTGGTGGTCATTTTCGTGGGTTCTCTCTTTTTCTAAGTTTTTGATTGCAAGCGTTTTTGGCTTGCATATAGAGAGGCGCGAGCACCCCGGAAAAGGTGACTACCACCGGCAGGGGATATATGGCACGTGCGATCGGGGAGACGCGATCTTTAGGGAGTGGTGACCGGTTTCTTGCCCAGCGGAACCCACGACGGCGAGCCGTCGGCACACGGCCCCGCCGAACTGCAGTACTCGAACTGAGTTACCGGATGCAACTCCCAAATGGTCGCGCGCCAGCACGAAGCAGTATCGCCTAAACCGCAATCGTCCTTGGAATCGTAGTGTTCATTGTCGACAATCAGTTGGCCGGTAGCGCGGACCTGCTTTCCGACAACGGCCTGCACTTCCGCCAGCGTCCAGTCCGGCTTGTATTCGAAGCGGTAATGCGGCGTCATCTCTACGACCATGCTGGTCTTCTTCAGTGCGGCGTTATCGGCATCGGTGAGCGTCTTAGAGACGATCTTCGCGGCGAGCGCGGGGTCGAAGCCAATCGCGATGTGGAAATCGATGGCGTCGGCGCCCTCCAGCCCGCAATTCGAGCTCTCTTTGCCCCCGGCTTTCGTGTAATAGAGATAGCCCTGCACCCCGTAAACGCTGCCCTCGCCCAATTTCTTCAGATCGTCGGCCAGTGCGCCATGGTTGTCCTTCGTGAGAGTCTTTGGAAGCTTGCTCTCCAGGGCGCCGACCTCCTTTTTCCCCAGGAACGCTACCGGGGCCGTATCCGGCGCAATCAACCGGTTCTTCAACACATTCAGCGCGGCGTCGTACTTCGCCGAAGGCGAGCAGCCGGACGGGTAATCGGTATGGCACGCCTGGAAATCGCTGATCTCGTCCGAGCACACCGCCGGACCGTTGCCGCCCGCCAGCTTCGCGATAGGGCCGCCTCCCGGCAAAACCGCGTTCGGTATGAACACCGCCAGCGCCAAGGGGATGAGCCCCGCGGCCGTGCGAACCGTCGTGCCAGTGGCTGATGGTTTCTTCGGCATACGCGCTCCTACGCTCCTTTGGCGTCCGCCTTATCCTCTGGCTTGTCCTTCGACCCTTGGGACTGGGCCATCTCCGCGCTCTTCTGAATGCCCTTACTGACCCCGTAAGTGGAAGCGCTAATGCCGAGTAGGATCAGCGCCTGGTTGGGCAATTCCGGGAAGCTGGACGTCGAGGCAAGCATGAAAATCATGCTCAATGCGATCACCAGGGTGAAGATGAGTAGCTGGAATCGCGAGATACTGGCCGTGCCGTCCTGCTCGCTGATCAGCTTACTCAGATCGATCCGCCCACGAACCATGGCCACCAGAATCATCAGGCCAAAGAAAAACACCAGAATCAGTGCAACGTAGGCCGCGAGGACTTTGAGGTGCTGCATCGGGTCGCCGCCATTGAAATACAGCAGCAGCGCAACCGCGACCGCCAAACCCAGAGATACTACCGGAATCCAATCCAGTCGCTTGTCTTCGTTCATTTGTTCCTCACTTGTCCGCCCAGATATACGACGCTACTGAGTGCGCTCACGGCCAGCCAGCCTTGAGACGGCGGCCGGTGTTGTGCCGCGCACCATACATACTGCCCGGCAACCAGAATAGTCGCGACCAACAGTTGCAGGCGCACCGCGCTGAAGCCGTTCGGCCCCTTAAACAATCCGCGAAGGGGAATCGCACCGGAAACCATCTTCCAAAGGACGACCGCCGCGAATCCCACGATCAGGACGGGCAAACCGTACTTTGCGGCCGGCAATAAAGGGCCCATTAGAATTGGGAGCCGAGTATATCACCGGATCTTGCTGAATTCAAATCAGGGGCTAACCTCATCAGGAGCCGATTACGGCCGAACCGGATTCGCCTGATACGTCTCCCGGTAACGCAATTTAATTCCCGGGCGACCCACCTTCACCTGCAGAGCGTGCGGCCCGGCGACGGCGTCTTCCGGTTGATGGAAGCCCAGCGTGTAGCTGACGCTCAGGTCTTCCAGCGCCATCCGCATGCCGGTATCCAGGTCGTTGCGTGCGGCGAAGACAGTGCCGCCCGTTCGCCGGGCAAGTTCGTACATGGAATCGTCGAAAGACCGGCAGTCCTTCGCGGAAAGTCCGCAGGAATCGATCGCATAAACCGCCGTATCGCCGGTGTTCAGCCCGTTCAATACCTGCATGAGCTCGGCGCCGTAAAAGTACTCGGACGGGCGAGCACCGCGGACCACACTGCCGTTCACCGTCACCGGGAACCCCGCCGTCACCCAAAGTACTGCTTTGCGGCCGGGCAGGTGAGCGAGGTCACTCGCGAGCCGCCGAAGCGCGCTTGCCGTGTCCCGAATTTTGAGATCCATCTGGAAGAGTTCCTCGGCTAAGGGGCGATGCGGCGGCGGATCCGGCAACAACTCTACCCGGCTGAGGACCTCGAGCAACTCATCGCGATCGTCCGTAAACGGCACGATCATTCCCGGGTCCTCATTCAGCAGATAGATCGCGATCTTTTGATGCGGCTCATAGTTCTTCAGCAGCTTGATGGCGTTGTCGCGGGCGAAGAGCTGGTATACGTACTTCGTGTTGAGCCAGTCGAGTACGATTACCGCATGCCCGGGTTCCGGCGCGGCTGCGGCGTTCGCCGTTCCATCGCCGCGCTCGGCGACGAAGAGGTTGATCGGCTGCACTTTGCCGTTGTCGCGGAGCTCGAAATCGCTTTCCTGCAGATCGCGCACGGCGTTCCCGGAAGAATCCGTAGCCACCACATGCACCTGCACCAGTGTGGTGGTCGAGCGTATGGTCGGCTGCTGAGCCGTCGTAAGGGTAGCGGCGATCAAGAGCGCGGCGCGAATCACGAAATACCTGATTCCTTGTCGCTAACAGTGACGACTTTGCGACAGGCTGTGGTTACCCGCTCTGAAGCTGAGTACTAGAACCACGTGGTACTGTCCATTCTTGATTCAAGTTCAATCGCTCCAATATAATCCCCACATTAGGAGGGATAGCTTGTATTCGCGCATACATCATTGCAGTTCCCGAACCGCTTCGGTTCTCCGCCTTCTGGCGTGCCTGACCGTGGCAGGGGTCGTGGGCGCTCCTTTCGCTGACGCTTCCACCTTCGTCGTCTTTAAGTTGGGCCAACAAGCCACAAGCACGAATGAGATTTCGGGCGATGAGTACACGTTCTGGGCCAACAACGGCGGCTTCAACGAAGGCAATGCGACTGCCGCATCAGTCTCTAACGACACGCTGGATTATAAAGACAGTTGGGTCGACTCGGCCATCAACTGGAGCAGTGTAATTAGTGTGAACGTCGGGATGTATGTGCGCGGCGTCGAACAGGCCTACATCAACTTCACGCCGGGGTCCGACAAGCTGACGTTTTTCACCTCCGGAAACATCACCTCCACGTCGTATACGGACCTGTCCACTTTGTTCACCGGCAATTTCTTTGCGGAGGCAGGGGATGGAGCCTACAACCGCCGGTGGTTTGTCAATCAGAACTACGGTGGTTGCGGCAGCGACACCGGATGGTTCGTTGTGGAAGACGCCACCAGCAGCCGACCCTGCTCCTGGGAAACGGATCGCACCGTCAACAGCCGCGATTTCCTTTACGCAACCGGCAATACGCAACAGAACTGGAACAGCGTCGATGTCGGCACGGCCGAAGTTTTCGCGATAACCGTGACCACCGCTACTCCGGAGCCGGCGACCTTCGGATTCATCGGCGCAGCGCTGGTGTGTCTCAGTTCGGTCTCGCGGAAACGCCGCCGCTCTTAACAGCTAGACTAGACGGAGGTCCTTGCTCGTGCGGGTGAGGACCTCGCAACCCGTCTCCGTCACCACAACCGTATCTTCAATTCGAATCCCGCCAAAATCCTCAATGTAGATTCCCGGT
Source organism: Candidatus Limnocylindrales bacterium (assembly GCA_035606355.1). Taxonomy (GTDB): domain Bacteria; phylum Acidobacteriota; class Terriglobia; order Bryobacterales; family Bryobacteraceae; genus Sulfopaludibacter. The sequence continues at coordinate 4,993 of DATNFO010000025.1, forward strand.
TCAATCGTGATCGCCATGCCGGCCCGCAACTTCGTTTTATCCTTCTTGCCGATGCGCGGCGGCTCGTGGATCTCCAGACCCAATCCGTGACCGGTGGAGTGAACGAAAGCTTTGTCCAGTCCGTGGCGCTTCAGTGTGTTGCGAGCCGCGGCGTCCACCCGGGTAGCCGTCACCCCCGGGCGTACGGCGTCGATGGCGGCGAGTTGCGCCTCCAAAACCGCCTGATACGCCTTATTTACCTTCGCCCCCGGCACGCCGAGGAACAGCATGCGCGTCATGTCGCTGCAATAGCCCTCTTGCAGCGCGCCCATATCCACCACGACGAGTTGCCCCTTTTCGAGCTTCGCAGCCGTCGGCTGCGCGTGTGGCAACGCCGAACGAATCCCACCGGCAACGATGGTCTCGAACGACGGCTTCTCCGCCCCGAGCCTTCGCATACGGTATTCCAACTCCGCCGCCAGGTCCTGCTCCTTCATCCCCGGCTTGACCCGCGCCACCGCCTGTTCGAAAGCCTGCGAATTGGTTGCGACGCTCTTGCGGATACGGTCCAATTCATCCGCCGACTTGACCATCCGCAGTTCCTCGATCCATCCCGCCGCCGCCGTGAGCGACGCCTTCATCGGCAGCTTGGCATTCAGCGATTCGAAGTAGTCGCACGTCATGTGCGCCGGTTCGAAGCCGAGGCGCTTCACACCCAGCTTCTTCAGCGCGGCGGCCACATCCAGCAGCAGCGCGCCCTTGGCGATGCGCACTTCGCACGTCGATTCCTGCGATGCCTGAATGGTATAACGCGGGTCCGTGAACAGGATCGCGCGATTCTCGGTCAGCAGCAGGCTCCCGTTGCTTCCCGTGAAGCCGGAAAGGTAACGCAGGTTGGCGCCGAAGGAGACCAGCAGCGCATCCAATTTGCGCTCCGCAAGGCCGCCCGAGACGGCTTTGCGGCGATCCTCGAATTCGTTATTGGCCACCCTGCAACTCCCTCAGTAGAATGAGCGCGCGATCCGCCAGGGCGTTGGCTTCCCGCATATCGCCACGCTTTTCCGCGTCGTCCGATCCCTTCAAAAAAGACTGCATGCGGCTGACCGTGTCCTTGTTCAGTCGCTTGTTGCGCGACTGCGCCAGCCAAAGGCGTATCTCGCGTTTGTGATTCTGCGCCGAGTCGCGAAGGCGCGCGGTTTCCGCCGGGTCCAAGCCTTCGGTCACCGGTCCGCGAGGCGGTTCCACGGCTGGCGTGGGAGTCGGAGGCGCGGCCGGCGGCGCCGCGGCAGGCGGTGGCGTTTCCGTGCGCTGCGGCGCCGCCGTCGTAGGTTTCACGCGCGGCGGACGCAGCGGCGGAGCGGTAGGAACGGCGCCCGCGTTCGGTTCGGGCGGCTCCGTAGTTTGTAGCGCTTCGTCGCTGACCGGCTGCGGAGGCGGCAATTGCACGTGCGTCTGCGGAATGGAAAGCGGTTCGACGGGCGGCGCGGGAGCGGCCGGCACAGGTTCAGGCTGCGGTATGGCAGGCGTCGCGGCAACCGGTTTGGGCTTCGCACCGACCACACAGCCGGCCATCGACAACGCCATGGCGGCCACCAGGATTGCTTCGAAACGCTTCATGGACGGCTCAGACCGCTACGGGCAGGCGGATCGAGAAGGTCGTGCCCTTGCCAGGTTCGCTTGTGAAGTCGATTGTACCATCGTGCAATTGCACGATCCGAAACGTCATTGCCAGCCCAATGCCGGAGCCTTCTTTCTTCGTCGTGAAGTAAAGGCGGAAGATCTTGTCACGCAGGTCGGGTGGTATGCCCGGCCCGGTGTCGGAGATGCGGATCTCGGCTGTGTCCTCGCTCACCGAGCTCTCAAACCGCAGCTCGCCGCCTTCCGGCATAGCTTGCATGGCGTTCACCACCACGTTCAGCACAGCCTGCTTCAGCAGGTCGCGATCCACTCGGATCTCCACTCCGTCGGATTCCGAACTCATGTTCACGCGGATCTTCGAAGCGTCCGCCTGTGGCTTGGCGAGTTCTACGATCTCCTTCATGAGCTGGTGCAGCGGCACGGTGCTCAGATTCAGTTCCACGGGGCGCGTGAAATCGAGGAATGTCTTCACCACGCGGTCCAGCCGCAGGATCTCGCGCGAGATGATCTCCATCTGCTGCGCCACGTCGGTATCGCCGCGCGAGAGCTTGGCGCGCGCCACTTCCACGTGCAACAGGATGGCGTTCAGCGGATTCTTCACCTCATGCGCCACGCCGCCCGAGACGCGGCTGATGGCGGCCAGGCGATCGGCGGTTTGCAGCTCTCGGCCGATCTTGCGCTGTGCCTCCGGATCGCGCAAGCGCACCAGCATGCCGGAGCCCGATGCGCCCGGCATCGTTTCCAGCATGTCCACCGCGAGCAGCACCACCCCGACCGCATTCGGAGCGCCATCGGGAGATGCGATCGGCACGCGGCGGTTGCGTACCGGACGTCCGGTTTGGGCCGCCTGCGCCACCAGCAGACCCAGCGTATTCGCCGGCGGAAAAATATCGTCCATCGAGGCGCCGATCAGCCCCGCGCGCTCGCGGCCGAGGAACTTCTCCACGGATCCGGAAGCGAACACCAGACGGTTTTCGCGATTGAAGATAAATACGGCATCTTCCAGATCCTGAAACAGCCGGTCGATGTTGCCGCGCAGATCGGAGACCTCGAACTGCGCGCCGCGCAATCGCTGCCCCAGCATGCTGACCTTCGATGCCATCATCGAAAGTTCGTCCGTGGCAGGCTTGGCCGCCGGCTTTGCCGCGGGTTCCGGCTTTTCGGGTTCGAATTCGCCGCTCGCGATCAGGTCGAGTTGATGGCGCAGGTTCCCCAGCGGCCGGAACGCGAATGTCGAAAACAGAAACGTGATCGCCACCGCGCCGAGCACCGCCAGCACCGCGACTTCGCCGTTTTTCTTGAGCGGCGGAATGATATCCGGCTTAATCAGGTGCGGATCCACAATCACGCGCACCGAAAGCTGCGTCGAAGGCGGAATCACCAGCGGTGTCGATTGAAGCTGGTAATTGTGCGTGCCGCGTTCGAACAGCGCCTCCATTTTTGCGACCGGTCCCGTCTCCGTGACCAGCCGCTCGAACGGATCGTAATTCGGCAGATGCTCGCCCAGGCGGTCCGGCAGGCTGTCCAGGAGAATCTCGTTGCCGTTATTGTCGTCCACCACCGCCAGCTCGAGAATCGCGTGCGACGCCAGCATCAGGGTGTTGAAGAGGCCCACCAGCGAAGGGTCGCGCAGCACTTCGCGCAACGAATTTGTCCGGTCGCGCTCCAGCGTTTCGCGAACCATGCCGCGGGCGACGCGTTGCAGCGTGCTGGCGCGCTCCAGCGTGGAGGCGAATTGCGCCTGAGTTTCATTGGCGAGATTGACGGCGGAGATCACTCCGGCCAGTACCACGGCGAGCAGCACGTAATACAGCGTCAATCTGCCCTGAAGCGTCATTGGCCAATCGTGAGCACCAGCTTGCCGGCGGTCTTGCGACCCTCCAGGTCGCGATGCGCCTGCGCGGCATCGGCCAGCGGATAAGTGCGATCCACGCGCAGCTTCAATTTACCGGATTCGATCCACTCGAGCACGTTCCCCGCGCGCCATAATAACTCGCTGCGGTCCGCGACGTAATGCGCCAGGCTCGGCCGCGTGAGATAAAGGGATCCCTTACCGTTCAGTATGCCGGGGTCGAACGGCGGAACCGGTCCGCTGGATTGTCCGAAGAGAGCCAGCAGGCCACGCGGCCGCAGCGAGTTGAGGCTCTTTTCGAAAGTGGTCTTGCCCACCGAATCGTAAACCACGTCCACGCCCTTGCCGTTCGTCAGACGCTTCACTTCCGCTTCGAAATCCTGCTGTGTGTACAGGATAGCTTCGTCGGCGCCATGCTCGCGGGCGATCGCGGCTTTTTCCTGGGTCGAGACGGTGCCGAAGGCGCGCGCCCCGAGCATCTTCGCCATTTGCACAATCAGGCCGCCCGCGCCCCCAGCCGCGGCATGCACCAGGCACGTCGAGCCTTCCTTCAACGGGTAAGTCGAATGCGTCAGATAGTGCGCCGTCATTCCCTGCAGCATCGCCGCGGCGGCGGCAACGAAATCGAGGTGCTCGGGGATTTTTACAAGTTGCGCGGCGGCAACAACAGCGTATTCCGCGTACGACCCGCGAGCCATGGCGTACGCCACGCGGTCTCCCGGCGCGACCTCGGTGACTCCGGCGCCCACGCTTTCCACGGTGCCGGCGCCCTCACTGCCGAGAGTCACCGGCAAATCGGCCTTGTAGAGACCGATGCGGAAGTATACGTCGATAAAGTTTACGCCGCTGGCGGCAAGCTTCACCAAAGCCTGCCCCGGGCCGGGCTCCGGCGTTGGGATATCCACTACCTGCATCGCACCCGGACCTCCGGGCTGTTTGACTTGTACGGCTTTCACTTATTTATCCTCGGCGCAGAGCGCGGGCGGCATGAACGGACGTTGCATAGAGTAGCAGATAGAGAAAAGTGAACGGGAAGCACACCATGCGAGCCAGTGTGCGTACCGCCCCGGCGCCCGCCAGACCTGAGCGGGAAAGCACAAATTCACGGATCGGCTTCAGGTGCGCCCGGTCCAGCCAGAAGTAGTCGCCGTTCTCGTTAATGATGAAGGTCTTAGCCGGAACGCGGTAGATCAGGGCGCACTTCCATTTGAACATCACCGGCTCTTCCGAGCAGATCGCGCCGAGGAGCGAGTACCGGGCGCGGGCGAGCTCGCCGAACAGCGCGCGGCGCTCGGCGCCGGTGCGATAGTCGGACACCCGGAACACCCGGGTATGGGCAGCGTCAAGGCCTCGCGGAAGATTGGAAAAACAGGAGATCAGATCGATGCGCACGTCTTCGCCCCAAGCCTGCCGGAGGCCGGGTATCACCTTTTCGAGAATGTCGCGGGAGCCGCTTTCCACCAGCAGGATGGAGGTGACTTCCGGCAGACGCGCCGAGAGGAAGTACCGCACAGCTTTGACTATAGCGCGACGGCCAATCGGCGTTTACCGGCGCTCATCGGCGGCCGGTAATCTTCTACTTCACCGGCCGAAGCAGCAAATCCTGAAAATCGAAGCTGAAATCCGTAGCCGGCGATACGGCCTTCATCCGCGCCTCGTCAATTTGGCCATCCGGCTTTAAATCAAACGTCACATACGCATCGGCGTTCATCGACCGCTCCTTCCAGCGCGCGACAAACGTGTCGTATTGCCAGTGTTCCAAACTCCCCGCCAGCGCCTTCGTGTGACTGAACTGAATCGTCAGCTTCCCGTTCTCGTCGCGGATGATGATGTCCCCATACCACTGATCCCTGTACGTCCCCGCATAACTGGCGAGCGGCAGCGAAGGTTTGCTGTTCGCATTCCGCTTTCCCGCCGACGCGCTCAAACCCTTCGCGATCTCCTGGCCTTCCATCTTTTCCAACTCCCGGTAAGCGCCGATCCAATCGGTCTTCGGCGCCCCCAGGAACTCGTCGGCGATACTCCAGGCCAGCGCCGTGTGAGCGCCATCGTGCTCCGCATTCGTCAGAATCACGATGCCGAGTTTCTGATCGGGAACCAGAAAGGTTCGCGAAACGAATCCCGAAAGTCCTCCCGTGTGACCCACCAGTTTGTGCCCGCGATAGTCTTCCGTATGCCAGCCCAAGGCGTATTCCGAAAAATTCGGTTTGAGCGCATCCAGCACCTTCGGCGCTTCCTTCGGATAGGTTGGAATCGGCATGATCGTCAGGCCTCGCCACATGGTCCGCGATTGCGCTTCGCTGAACAGGCGCCGCCCGCCGTCCATCTCGCCGCGATTGAGTTGCACCATCATCCACTTCGCCAGGTCGTGAACGCACGAGGCAATCGACCCCGCCGGAGCATTGTTATCGACGTTTTCCTGCTCCACCACCACCGGTTTGCCGTCGAGCTCGGAATGCGGCGTGGCGATGTCGCGCGCCTTCAGGAACGCTGCGGTATTCAAGACGCTCTCACTCATGCCGAGCGGAGTGAAAATCCGTTCCCGGACGAAGTCATCCCATGACTTACCCGTCACTGCGGGAATAATCGATCCCGCGACTAAGTAGAGTAAGTTGTCGTATGCATAACTGCTGCGGAAACTGGTCGCCGGCTTCAGAAAACGCAGCCGGTGGAGAATCTCTTCGCGCGTGAGGTCCGATGGCGGAAAGAACATCAGGTCTCCTTCCCCAAGACCCAGGCCGCTGCGATGCACGAATAAATCCGCCACCGTCATCTCGCGCGTCACGTACGAGTCGTACATCTGGAATCCCGGAAGTAAGTCGACCACGTGGTCGTTCCAGTGAACTTTTCCCTCATCCACCAGAATCGCCATGGCCGCCGCCGTGAACGCCTTCGTGTTGGACGCGATCCGGAAAAGCGTGTGCGCCGTCACCGGGGCCTTGGTCTCAATGCTGCGGACGCCGTATCCCTTCTCCAGCACCACCTTGCCGTCCTTGACCACGGCAACCGCGATGCCCGGCACGTTGAATTCCGCGCGCGTGCGCTCTACCAGGGCATCGATATTGGCGTTCTGCGCGGGCAACAGCGCGGGCAGGAGCAGAACTGCGGAGAGTACCTTACTTTTCCAGTAAGCGGTCATAGACTTCCCTCTTCGAAAGCCCTCTACGGCGGGCGACCTGTTTAATGGCGTCCATGCGCGGCGTCCCGGCGCGCTCCAGTTGCGCCACCGCTTCGGCCAGCGGCGTATCGTCGGGCCGCGGTGCGGTCGCTTTGCCGATCAGCACGGTAATCTCGCCTTTCACCGCGTCGCGCGCCGCCAGTTGAGCGGCAATCCCGGCGGCGGTGCCTCGCAGGAATTCTTCGTGCAGCTTCGTCAGCTCGCGCGCCACCACTACCGGACGTGCACCGAGCGTCGCCTGGATCGCTTCCAGCGTTTCCAGAATGCGATGCGGCGCTTCGTAAAAAATGAGCGTCGCCTCTTCGTCCGCCAACGCCTTCAGTGCGTTAACGCGCTGTCCTGGTTTGTGCGGCAGGAAGCCGCCGAAGTGGAACTGGTCCGTGGGAAGTCCCGCGCCCGCCAGCGCGGAGAGCGCCGCCGAAGGTCCGGGAATCGGGTGCACCGCAATGCCGTTTTCAATCGCCGCCTTGACCAGCCGGTAGCCCGGGTCGGAGATCAGCGGCATCCCCGCATCGGAAACCAGTGCGATGCTGTCGCCGCCCACCAGCCGCGCCGTCAGCTCGCTCGTGCGCTCGGCTTCGTTGAAATCGTGGTAACTGACCGCCGGCGTAGCGATGCCGTAATGGTCGAGTAACTTGCGCGTCTGCCGTGTATCTTCCGCCGCGATCACGGTAACTTCCCGCAGCGTTCGCACCGCCCGGTAAGTAATGTCTTCCAGATTCCCGATCGGCGTGGCGACAATGTATAGGCGGCCGGGCATGGTCGCGCGAGTCAGCGCAAGTTGAACTTCTTCATCTTATACCGCAGCGTATCGCGCGTGACTCGCAGCAGCCGCGCGGCTTGCGTCTGGTTGCCGGCGGTCTTCTCCAGCGCCTTGGCGAGCAGTTGCCGCTCGTTGTCTTCCAGCGAAAGACCGTCCTGCGGAATTTCCAGCGGCGGCATGGCGGCTGCGCTGTTATGGTCCGGCCGCGCGATTGCAATCGGCAGGCTGGCGGCCGTAATCAGGCTGGAATCCTCCAGAATCATGGCGCGCTCGATCGCGTTGCGCAGTTCGCGTACGTTGCCCGGCCAGTCATGGGTGATCAGCAGCTTGGCCGCCTCTTCGGTGACCCCTTCGATGTTGCGCTTGAACTTGCGGTTGTAGTGCTCGATGAAGAATCGTGTCATCGGCACAATGTCTTCCAGCCGCTCGCGCAGCGGCGGAATCTGTATCTGGATCACGTTCAGGCGGAAATACAAATCCTGCCGGAAGGCGCCTTCCTTCACGGCTTCCCTCAGGTTCTTGTTGGTGGCCGCGATCACGCGCAGATCCAGTTTAATGTCCTTGAGTCCGCCCAGCCGCCGGAAGCTCTGCTCTTCCAGAACGCGCAGCAGTTTGGCCTGCAGCATGGTCGGGATTTCGCCGATTTCGTCGAGGAACAGCGTACCTTTATCGGCCAGTTCGAAAATGCCGCGCTTCTGCGAACGCGCATCCGTAAAAGCGCCCTTCTCGTACCCGAAGAGCTCGCTCTCCAGCAGCGTTTCCGGAATCGCCGCGCAATTGATCGCAATAAACGGCTCCGCCTGCCGCAGACTCTGGTAATGCAGCGTCTTGGCAACCAAGTCCTTACCAGTGCCGTTTTCGCCTTCCAGCAGGATGGTGGTGGCTTCGCTCGCCGCCACGCGCCGCACGAAGTTGAGAACGTCCCGCATGCCGGCCGATTCGGCGATCACTTCGCGCTTCTGCGGCGCTGCTTCTTCGGTAATGTCTTTGATGGTTGCGACCACGCCGGTCAACTTGCCGTCGTCGTCGAACATCTGGTTCGTGCGCATCACCACCAGGCGCTCCAGACCGTTGTGGGTGTGGAGGCGCACCGTCGCGTTCGGCGATGAGGGAGGCTGATTCAGTCCCACCAGAACGCCGCAGCCCGGTTCGCATAAGGAGCAGCCGAAGATGTCCTGGCAGTTCTTGCCAAGCATCTCGTCGCCCGACACGCCGAATAGTTTTTCCGCCGCCCGGTTAACGCCGGTAATGCGGAACTCCGGATCGTACAGGACCAGAGCGTCAGAAAGCTGGTCAAAGACCGATTCCAGAACACCGGTCTGCTGCCAGCCAGGTATTAATTTGGACATTACAGCTTGGTCCGATTATAGCAGCGGCTTTGGGGGAATTGGCCCACCGCTGATGCGGGTGCGGGGGAATGCCCCCACTTAGGAGGGGAGGCGGCGATATGCAAGTAGTTCAAGCCATTCAGTTAAGCGCATGGCGAGGCAATTGCACGTCCGGCGTTATGTCCCGTTTAAAGCTCATCGTGCCCGCAGCTCTTGTGCTGGGCGGTTTTCTGGTTTGCTCCACGGCCTCGTATGGCAAGCCGGATTACACCAAGGCCACGAAGAAGGCGTGCGGCTTCTGCCACGTCGACGCGCAGAAAGCCCCCAAAGACCTGAAAGACGCCGGGAAGTACTACCAGGAGCACAAGAGCCTGGATGGTTATCAGGAAAAGAAGTAACCCTTTCGGTGGCGCACTGCGCCTCGCGCACGAAAGGTGAGAAGTTGAATTTCAAGTAGGAGAAACAGAAAGGTGGAGGCGTGGAGTCATCCATGATGCAAACCGTTCAGCTTGCGATTGCTGACGGCGGGTATGCGGCCGCGTTGCGGGATGCGCTGTCCCGGAGTTGCGCATGGCATGTCGAATCGGTGCAAAATCCGGACCTGGCGCGCAAGGGTGTGCTGGTCCTCGATGAGTTCGCATTCGCGCGGCAGCCCCTCCCCTTGATCAATCCCGAGCGAGTGGTCCTCATCTCGCATCACGATCCGCAACTCTTCGCGCAAGCCTGGGATGCCGGCATCGTTTCCGTCGTTTCCCAGGAAGATCCTCTCAATACGGTTCTGCTCGCCGTCATGGCCGCGGCACTGCGTGTGGCAAAAACCAGCAACGCGGCGGCGGCAGCAAGCGGAATTTCGCCCAGCGGCGAATCCGAAGTTGCGTCAATATCCCCACGGCGCCAGAATTCCAGTCACAAACGTTGCAAAACTCAATAACTTAGCCGTCTGGCGCCATGGACTTTGGCGTGCAGTACCCCGAAGTCCAGGGAAAGGAAAATCGGGCATGAATCCTAATTTCGGATTATCGGATGCGGATCTTGCTACGTCCCTGGCCTTTGAGGAGCTGTGCGCGCGGTCTTTCCCCGTGTTTTCAACCTTGGAGGTAACCCGTGAACATACTGTCGTTGAATCTCTGGCCTTACTTTATCGTTTGGGTAGTGCTCGCAGCCGTCGTGCTGTCTCTGCTGGCCTGGCGCAAGTCCGTGGCTTCTCACGAGGACGATAGCCTGCATCTGGCGAACGCCGGAGCCGTCGCCTCGCAAGTGGAAGTAACCCACAAACTCGAACGCATCGATAAGTGGGGCAAAATCCTCACAGCCATTGCCGTCGTCTACGGACTCGCTGTCGGGTGTGCCTACCTGTATCAAAGCTGGGTGCAGCTTTCCCGTACAGGTCTGAACTAATCAGGAGTCGATTGTCATCATGAAACTGAACCGGGCGATCCAGAAGTTGGGACTTATGCTCGGTTCTGCCCTTCTTACCTCCATTCTGGGGTCAGCCGGCGCGCCGCTGTTCGCGGCGGACGCGCCGAAAGCAGAGTGCACGTCCTGCCATGATCAGGGGCAGAAACTAGACAAGAGCGCGCACACCGGGCTCTCCTGCGATACCTGCCATGAGCGCCACGAACAGTATCCGCATCCGGCCGGCGTTCCCAAACCGGCTTGCGTGACCTGTCACGCCGATCAGGCCGGCGATTATGCCAGCGGGGTGCACGGCCAGGCGCGGAAAGCGGGCAACGAAGGCGCCCCCGATTGTGCCGTCTGCCATGGCAGCGCGCACGAGCTATCGAGCCCCAAGTCGCAGGCCTTTCGCGCGGCGCTGCCGGATACCTGCGGCATGTGCCACACCAATGAAGCCGAGCAGTATAAGGCAAGCGTGCACGGCCAGGCCGTGGCGAAGGGTATTCCCCAGGCGCCTATCTGCACGGACTGCCACGGAGAGCACAAAATCATCGCGCCCAAAAACGAGGCATCCCCCGTCAACGCCGCGCACATTCGCGACACTTGCGGAAGCTGCCACGGCGACGTGCGCCTGACGCGCAAGTTCGGCCTTCCGGAAGACCGCCTCGTGAGCTACGATTCGTCGTATCACGGCTTGGCCGCGCAGGCCGGCTCGCAGACGGTAGCCAACTGCGCCAGTTGCCATGGCGTCCACAATATTCTGCCGTCCAGCGATCCCAAATCCACCATCAACGCCAAAAACCTGCCTTCCACCTGCGGCAAATGCCATCCGGGCGCCGGGTCTCGGTTCGCCATCAGCCAGGTGCACGTGGCGGAAAATCAGAGCGAGCCTCCGGTCCTCAAATTCGTCCGGCGGTTTTACCTTCTGCTTATTCCGGTCACCCTGGGCCTCATGTTCCTTCATCAGGCGGGCGATTTCTTCCGCAAACTCGTAAAGATCCGCTTCCGCGCCCGCATCGTCCGCCGCGCCGAAATGCGCACGGCCGCGGGACACCATGGCGATATCCGCATGCTGCCGTTTGAGCGCTTACAGCACGCCGTCACCGCGATCTCCTTCATCGTTCTGGTATGGACCGGGTTCGCCCTCAAGTATCCGGATATGTGGTGGGCGCGGCCGCTGCTGATTCTGGAGGGCCGGTACCCCGTGCGCAGCCTCATTCATCGTGTGGCAGCGGCGGTATTCCTGATGGTCTCCGTGACGCACCTGATCTCGCTGATCGTGAACCGCAAACTGCGCAACCACTGGAAAGAAATGCTGCCGAACTTAAACGACCCGCGGGAAGCGCTGTCCGGCTTCGCCTACAATCTGGGCCTGGGCGATAGTAAACCGGTGAGGAGCGCGCATAGCTACGTGGAGAAGGCCGAATATTGGGCCCTTATCTGGGGGACAATCGTCATGGCCGCCAGCGGTATTATGTTGTGGGCCAACAACATCTCCATGCGGCTGCTGCCCAAACAATGGCTGGACGTGGCGACCAGCGTCCACTTCTATGAGGCTATACTGGCGGCGCTCGCCATCGTCATCTGGCACTTTTATTCCGTAATTTTCGATCCCGATGTGTATCCGCTGAACACCGCGTTTCTGACTGGGGTTACTCCGAAGAAAGACGAGCACTTGAGAGAGTCGGCGGCGCCTGCCGCCGGGGATTAGACAAGACAACATGACGCCGAATCAAAACGGTGGATCGGGCCGGGGATGGCTGTCCCCCGTCATCCACTTATCGAATAACTGGATCAGCCTTCTGGGGGTGGTGCTGGTCACCACCGCGACTATCTTCTGGCTTTTTGTTCTGCCGATTACCCTCCGCGGCCAAACCACCAATCCGTACATCGGAATCCTGGCGTACCTCGTACTTCCGGCCCCGTTCTTCGCGGGTCTCAGCCTCATTCCGCTCGGCATGTGGGTACAACGAAAGCGCGACCGGCGAACCGAAGTTTATCCGCCCACGTTTCCGCCATTGAACTGGCGAAACGCCGATCTGCGGCGTCTGGTGTACTTCCTCGGCGTCACTACGGTCATCAATATCGTAATCGCCAGCCAGTTGAGTTATGGCGCAGTGAGTTATATGGATTCCGTGACCTTCTGCGGCCAGACTTGCCACGTTGTCATGCAGCCGGAGTTCACGGCCTATCAGGCGTCGCCGCATTCGCACGTGGAATGCGTGCAGTGCCATATCGGTCCCGGCGCCGGTTGGTTCGTGCGCAGCAAGTTGTCCGGGGTCGGGCAGGTGATCGCGGTTACCTTCAACACCTACCCGCGCCCGATTCCCACGCCGGTTCACAATTTGCGCCCCGCGCGCGAGACGTGCGAAGCCTGCCACTGGCCGCAGAAGTACGGCGAGGATCGCATCAAAGTCATCCCAAAGTATGCCGAGGATGAAGCCAATAGCAAGACGCAAACCGTACTGCTGATGAAGATCGGCGGCGGCAATCACGGCATAGGCATTCACGGAACGCATCTCGGGCCGGGAATCCAGATCACCTACGGGCATTCCGACGAAGCGCGCCAGGTCATTCCCTGGGTGGAGTACAACAACAACGGGAAGAAAACTGTCTACGCGGGAAGCGATGCCAAGCCCGATGGCGCCGGACTCACCAAGCGTGTGATGGATTGCATGGACTGCCACAATCGCCCGGCCCACAGCTACGATCTGCCGGAGCGCGGCCTCGATAAAGCCATGAGCAACGGCGACATCTCCCCGTCGCTGCCCTTCGCCAAGAAGAAGGCGCTGGAAATCCTGAAGGTGAACTACCTGTCTCGCGACGAAGCCGCGCAAAAGATCCCGGCGGCATTTGCCGCGTATTACCGCGACAGCCAGCCCGCCGTCTGGGCCGCGCGCCAGGCCGAAGTGCAGTCGTCAGCCAAAGGCGTGCTCGCCATCTGGAACCGCAACATCTTCCCGGACATGAAAGTGACCTGGGGCAAGTATCCGGTGAACATCGGACACAACGATTTCCCGGGCTGCTTCCGCTGCCACGACGGCTCTCACACGGCCCCCGGAGGAGCGGCCATCACGCAGGATTGCAACGCCTGTCACAACCTCTTGTCGATGGACGAAGCCAATCCAAAGGTGCTGACCGACCTCGGAATCGAGCAGCCGAAAGGACGCTAGAGGCATCGCAATGAACGGCCGCCGATGAACGCCGATAACACCCTTGCTTATCGGCGTTCATCGGCGGCCAATTATCCGGCCCTCATATGCACCAATCGTCTATACTGATGCATATGAGAACTACTCTCAACCTGGACGACGAGCTTATCAAAAACGCGCGGAAGTTGACCGGCATCCAGGAAAAAACCGCGCTCATTCACGAGGCGCTTCGCGAATTGATTGCCCGTGAGGCTGCACGGCAACTGGTTGCTCTCGGTGGCACGATGCCGAATTTTAAGCCGGGACGGCGGCGCCGGAGCTGAAGCCGGTGACGCTCGTCGATACCTCAGCCTGGGCAGACCACTTCCGAAAGCCTAATTCAATTCTGTTGACACTGGTCGAGACCAGACAACTGGCAGGTCATCCCTTCGTTCTCGGCGAACTGGTAATGGGAAACCTGCGCAATCGCGATGAATTCGTCTTCAACTACCGCTTGCTGCCGCAGGCCCCGGTCGCGGACGAGCAGCACGTTCATTATCTGCTCAACACCCACCGTTTATGGGGAATGGGACTCGGCTGGGTCGACCTCCACCTGCTCACCTCCGCGGCCCTCGCCGGTTGGGACCTTCTGACCAACGACAAGGCCCTGCAATCGGCGCTCTCGCGGCTGAGGCGCTAGCTACTCCAACTCTAGGCCCGATTCCTTCAACGCTCTCCACCCGCCATCCAGGCTGATCGCATTGCTATAGCCCATCTTCTGCAGATTGTCCGCCACCAGCGCCGACCGGAAGCCCCCTCCGCAATACAACACCAGCGTCGCGTTCTTATCCGGCACGGCCTTCTCCACGTCCCGCTCGATGATTCCTTTGCTCAAGTGCACGGCCCCCTTCACATGGCCGTTCTTCCACTCGCTCTCTTCGCGAGTGTCCACCAGAACGTGCGGGCGGCCCTCAGCCACCATCTTCTTATAACCTTCGATGTCGGTCTCTTTGACGCGCGATTTCGCGTCGTTCACCAATTTCAAAAAGGCGTCGCTGTGCTGCATTCTTAGCTCACTCCTCGCGGCGAATTTTGGCGCCTACGGCCGCGAGTTTCGCCTCGATTCTCTCATAGCCCCGGTCGATGTGGTACACGCGGTCGATCACCGTCTCCCCCTTCGCCACCAGCGCGGCCAGCACCAGCGATGCGCTCGCCCGCAAATCGCTGGCAATCACTCCCGCCCCTGTCAGATCGCGGCGACCGGCCACGATCGCCTGCTTTCCATCCAGCCGTATATTCGCGCCCATGCGCGCCAGTTCCTGCGCATGCATGAAGCGGTTTTCGAAAATCGTCTCCACAATAATCGCGATGCCCTCCGCTTGCGTCATCAACGCCATGTACTGCGCCTGAAGATCCGTGGCGAAGCCGGGATATTCCTCGGTCGTCATATCCACGCTGCGAAGACTGCCGCTGCCGCGGACATGCAGCGTCGTCGCATCCGGTTGTGTCACGTCCACCCCGGCCTGTTGCATCCGGGACACGAGCGCGCCCACGTGCTCGGGGTTGCAGCCGGCGACCTTCAAATCGCCGCCCGTGATCGCGCCGGCGATCAGAAATGTGCCGGCTTCGATCCGGTCCGGAATAATCGTGTGTTCCGCTCCGCCCAGCCGCTGGACGCCCTGTATGCGGATCGTCGATGTGCCCGCGCCCTCGATTTTGGCGCCCATCTTCGTCAGCAGGTCCGCGAGGTCCGTGACCTCCGGTTCGCGCGCCGCGTTGCGCAGAACCGTCTCGCCTTTGGCCAGCACAGCCGCCATCATCAGGTCTTCCGTGCCCGTTACCGTGATGCGGTCGAAGTGCACCACCGCGCCCCGAAGCCCCTCGGGAGCCTGCGCTTCGATGTAGCCGTGCGACTGGTGTATGCGCGCGCCCAGGCGCTCCAGTCCGAAAATGTGCAGGTTGATGGGCCGCGCTCCGATGGCGCAGCCGCCCGGCAGCGACACGCGCGCACGGCCGCTGCGCGCCACCAGCGGGCCCAGCACAAGGCTGGATGCGCGCATGGTCTTCACCAGCTCATACGGCGCTTCCGGGCAGACAATCTTCGGCGTATGCAGCCGCACCGTCTCGTCTTCCACATCCACTTGCGAGCCGATATCCACCAGCAGGCGCTGCATCGTGCGTATGTCGCGCACGCGCGGGATGCGATGCAGAATGACGGGCTCCTCGGTGAGCAGCGCCGCCGCTAGCGCGGGTAGCGCCGAGTTCTTCGATCCGTTCGTCGGGATCGTGCCCTTGAGGGCGATGCCGCCCGTGATTACGAATTTATCCATGTGCGTTTTCTTTTAGGGGCGCAGGGCGAGCGTGACCCGGCCGCCGGCCTGCGCCAGTCGCCGCTCCGCTTCTTCGCGCGAGATTCCGGCTTTGCCCATCACGATCGCCGTCCGCACGCTGTTGCCGGCTGCGGTGAGCAGTTCCGCCGCGCGCGCCGCCGGCACTCCCGCCGCCGCCGACACGATGCGCCGCGCCCGGTCCACCAGCTTCGTATTCTTCGGCTGAACGTTGACCATCAGGTTCCCATAGACGTAGCCCAACCGGATGAACGCTCCTGTACTCAGCATGTTGAGTACCAGTTTCTGCGCAGTGCCGGACTTCATCCGCGTCGAACCGGCCACTACTTCCGGGCCCACCAGCGGCGTGATGGCGATGTCCACGGCGTGCGACAGTTCCGAACCGGGAGTGCAACTGATGCCGATGGTCACCGCGCCGAGCTTGCGAGCTTCGGCCACCGCGCCCATGACGTACGGCGTGCGGCCGCTTGCCGCGATGCCCACCAGAATGTCGCTTCCCGTGAAGCCTCTGGCCGCCAGGTCGCGCGCGCCGATACCGGGATCGTCCTCCGTAGTTTCCGTGGCTTGGCTGAGCGCTGTCTCGCCGCCCGCGATGATGCCCTGTACCATCTCCGGCGGCACGCTGAAGGTCGGCGGGCATTCCGACGCGTCCAGCACACCCAGGCGTCCGCTGGTTCCCGCGCCGATGTAGAACAGCCGGCCGCCGCGCTGGAACGTTTCTACAATGGCGTCCACCGCGCGCGCGATCGCCGGAATTTCGCGTTCCACGGCGCAGGCAACCTTGCGGTCCTCGGCGTTGATGATCCGCAGCACCTCTTCGGTGTTCGCGGAATCGATGGCCGCCGAAGCGGGATTCGACTGTTCGGTGAGCAGGTTCTCGAGCATTGCGAGTGGCGCGGTACGCCATCCCTTAGGGTACCGCGCTTAACGCTTCCGGCCGCGGGCCGCCGGGTGCGCTAAAATAGCAGAAAGGCTTGATTTCTATGCGTTTTGTCCCAGCGGCCGTATGCATCTGCGGTCTTTTCCTCGCATTTACGGCGCTCTCCCAGCAGCAGACCGCTCCTCCCAAACAGGAACCGAAGCAACAGGAACCCAACGTCACCTTCAGCGTGCAACATAACGAAGTGATTCTGCCCGTGACGGTGACCGACGAAAGGGGGAAGTTCCTTTCCAACCTGACCGCCAAGGATTTCCGCGTGCTGGACGAGGGCAGGCCGCAGCGCATC
This sequence comes from Candidatus Limnocylindrales bacterium, assembly GCA_035606355.1. GTDB lineage: Bacteria > Acidobacteriota > Terriglobia > Bryobacterales > Bryobacteraceae > Sulfopaludibacter. The sequence goes on from DATNFO010000025.1 coordinate 21,831, forward strand.
AGCTTCTTCAGCCACGCCGAAAAGCAGCCCATCGTCGTCGGCTTCCTCATCGACCAGAGCAGCGCCATGCGCATCCACTGGAAGACGTACCAGGAGGCCATTTTGGAGATGATCTGGGCCCTCATGCCCGACGATCCGAAATATGAAGGCTACCTGGTGTCGTATGCCAATGAGGCGCAGGTGGTGGTCAACACCACGCAGGATCCCGACAAACTGGCCGAAGCCGTGCGCAAAATGAAGCCCGGCGGCGGCGCCGCGCTCAACGACGCCATCTATCGCGCCTGCACGGATCGCTCGCTGGTCAAAGGCGAGCCTTACGAACCGCGGCGCGTCATCGTTATCATCGGCGACGGTCACGACACGGCCAGCAAAAAGAGCCTCGAAGAAGTACTGGAACTGGCGCAGCGCAATTTCGTCACGATCTACGCCGTCAGCACGCAGTCCTTCGGCTTCGATAATCCCGATAACGCCACGCTCGAGAAGCTGGTTTTCGATACCGGCGGCAAAGTAGAGTACCCGCTGAACGGACTATATAAGGATGTCTCGGGTTATCTTTCGAATCCCTCCGATGACGGCAACTACGCGCTGACGGTGGGAACGGGCGGGTATGCCGGGGAGATTTCGAGCGGCATCATCAAAGCGGTAGGCGGCATCGCGGGCGAGATCCAGACGCAGTACATTCTGCGCTACGTGCCGGATATCGATGCGGAGGCGCGGCCGCGAACGTTTCGCAAAATCAAGGTGGATATTCCGAGCCTGCCGAGCGTGCGCCTGCACTACCGGCCCGGGTACTATCCGTATCCCGTCAATGGTGCGCAACCGGCGCCGGGCCAGAACTAAAGTTACACCTCAAGCAATTGCCAACTCAGCCGATAAGTCGATAGGATGAAATCCTAATGGCCGTCATTGTCCCGATCGAAGGGCGCCGGGAGGGCACGTTCGTGCTCCTTGAAGCCGCGCTCCCGGGGCGGGCTCCACAACCAATAGGCGTCGTCCTGCTGGATGCCGCCGACGGACGCGCGTGGGTGCGCATGCGCCAGAGCTTTGACGATATCGCCGAGCCCGAGGACGCCGAAGTTCTGGACGCGCTCGAAGGGCACATCTACCAGTGCATCGAAGAGACGGGCGCGGAGGCTTTCCTAAGCTCGCTGGAAGATTCTCTATCGGGCACGCTCCGCATCACGGATCGTCAAAGCATCCGTGTCGACGCCTTCACCCGGACAGTGGATCGCCTGTATAGTGAGCACGTCCAGGCGATTCCCGTGCAGCCGTTCGTGACGCATCTGCCGTTGTACAGCCTGCGCGCGGCGGCCGGAGCGCTGGGCGAGGAAATGGAATCGAGCGCCGAGGATTGGGTGCGTGCGCCCGAGGGGATGCGGCTCGCTGCCGACCTTTTCGTGGGGCACGTTGTGGGGCACAGCATGGAGCCGCGCATTCCGGACGGCAGCCTGAATCTCTTCCGGCTGAATCCGCAGGGTTCGCGCCAGGGAAAAATTCTGCTCATCCAGCGCTTCGGCGTGTTGGACGAAACGGCGCGCTACACCGTCAAGCGGTACACCAGCCGGAAAATCCAAACCGGCGAGGATGAGTGGCGCCACGAGCGCATTCGCCTGGAGCCGGTCAATCCGGAGTACGAAGCCTGGGACGTGGAACCGCAGGATTTCGCCGTGGTGGCTGAGTGGCTGCGCGTCATCGAGTGAGCTCGCGAAAAGCATTATTAGCCGCCGATAAACGCCGATGAACGCCGATCAGAAAAAGAACATACCTGGTGTTATCGGCGTTCATCGCCGTTCACCGGCGGCTCGCCTGCTCGAGTGGTACGCCAAGGGGCACCGTGCGTTGCCGTGGCGCGCCACCAGCGATCCATACGCCATCTGGATTTCCGAAATCATGCTGCAGCAGACGCGCGCGCAGGCGGCGATTCCTTACTACGAGCGATTCCTGCAGCGATTCCCAACCGTCAAAGTGCTGGCGTCCGCCGAAGAAGAAGAGGTGCTGACGGCGTGGGCCGGGCTCGGCTACTACTCGCGCGCGCGGAATGTTCTGCGGGCTGCCCGGGAGATCGCTGCGGCGGGTGCGTTCCCTCGCGATTATGCCGCTATTCGCGCGCTGCCCGGAATCGGCGACTATACGGCGGCGGCGGTTGCGAGTATCGCATTCGGATTGCCGCACGCCGTGTTGGACGGCAACGTAATGCGCGTGGTCGCGCGCGTTTGCAACGATGCCGCCGACATCGGCGCAATGCGTACCCGCGAGCGCTTCCGCGAGATCGCGCAACAGTGGCTGGAGGAGACGCCGGATCGCGCCGCGGCCTTCAATCAGGCGCTGATGGAGTTGGGCGCGACGGTGTGCCTGCCGAAAGCGCCGCTCTGTCTGGTGTGTCCGCTGGCCGATGTTTGCGAAGCGCGCGCGGCGGGCCGTGAAAACGAGCTGCCGGTTAAGCTGCGGAAGCAGGAGCCGGTGGAGATCGCCGAAGTGGTGCTCGTCGTGCGTCGCGGCGAGGAGGTGCTGCTGCGGCGCAGGGCCGCCGACGCGCGTCACATGGCCGGTTTCTGGGACCTGCCTTTGCGCCGCGAGTTGCGGGCTCGCGAGGGCGAACGGCTCGGCGATTTTCGCCACACGATTACGCATCACCATTTCACGTTCACTGTCATGGGAGCGTCGGCGCGCCCGCGCGGCAGCGAGTTCGGATGGTTTCACCCGGACCGCTTCTCCGCGATCCCGCTGGCAACTACCGCGAAGAAGGGTTTGCGTGCGGCCGGAATTTTGTAACATCGGCGAGTAAGATCGCCGGTAAGTGGGTTATTAGGGGAGTAGAGGGGATACATGCAACGAGAACGGAAGCTGTTTCTTGCCAAAGGAGCGGTGATCCTGAGCGCCATACCGGTGGTCCTGTGGGCTTATGAGTATGGTCCGGACCCGGGTTATGTGGGCGTCCCGACGGAGCACGGCGGAGCGACTTGCGCCAATATCGGTTGTCACACCGGTACGACAAATGACCCGAAAAACGCCGGCAACGTATCGGTGAAGTTTTCGGGCGGCTCCAGTTATTCGCCAGGAGTTACCCAACAAGTAACAGTGACGATTTCGGATCCCGCCACGACCCAGCAAGCGTGGGGATTTCAGTTGACGGCACGTCCCTCCAGCAATACAGCCGTACTGGCAGGAACGTTCCAGTCCACGGACAATTTGACCCAACTGATGTGCTCGCAGCCGAACCTCTTTGTATTCCAGCAAATCGCGTTCAGCGCCGGAAAAAGCCAGACGTGCGCGGCAGGAAGCACACTTCAGTACATGGAACACAGTCTGGCCGGGTACCAAAGCTCCCTCGGGCATCAGGGCTCGTACTCATACACCTTTAATTGGACACCTCCTTCCACGAATGCCGGCAACATCGTAGTTTTTGTCGCCGGCAACGCCGGCGTCGCAGGACCTCCGACGAAGAGCGGCGATCACATCTACGCGACCAAATACACGCTCACGTCCGTCGCATTCAGCGGACCTCCTACCATCACCGCGGGCGGCGTCGTGAGCGCAGGGTCGTTCGGTGGGTACACGTCCATCACACCCGGAACGTGGATCGAAATCTACGGCAACAACCTCGCCCCCACAGGCGACGCGCGCAGTTGGGCCGGCTCGGATTTCAACGGCAACACCGCGCCCACCTCGCTCGACGGCGTCACTGTCACGATCGGAGGCAAGCCCGCATTCATCGACTACATCAGCAACGGGCAAGTCGACGCCCAGGTGCCGTCGGATGCTCCAACTGGTGACGACGTTCCCATCGTAGTGACAACGGGAGCGGGGTCGAGCACCGCTTACAGCATTCGCGTGAACGCGCTGCAGCCTGGTTTGCTCGCCGTTCCGCAATTCACCTTCGGCGGAAAACAATATGTCGTGGCGCAACATCGCGACGGTTCCTTCGTGCTGCCTTCGGGCTCCGTCTCGGGCGCGACTCCAGCCAAAGCCGGCGAAACCATCACTATCTATGGCATCGGCTTCGGCCCGGTGAATCCCGATTTTCCGGCGGGTCAGATTGTGACTGCGCAGAACAGCCTCGCGAGTCCCGTGACCATGAAGTTCGGAAGCACCAACGCCACCATCTCCTACGGCGGTCTCTCGCCGGGTTTCGTAGGGCTGTACCAGTTCAATGTCGTGGTGCCGAGTGTCACTGCCAACACTGCTATGCCGTTTTCCTATACGCTGAACGGCTCGGCGGGTCCGCAGTCGCTCTATACGGCGGTGCAGTAACTCGCGCTTGCTACGATACGAGGGTGGAGCAATTCGCTCTCGATTTCGCACTGGCCCCGCAACGCCGGATTTTCTCCGTAGCCGAGCTGAACGCGGCGATCCGCGCGGTATTGGATAGCGAGTTCGCGGACGTATGGGTGTCGGGCGAAATTTCCGGACTCAAGCTCGCCACCAGCGGCCATTACTACTTCACCCTGAAGGAGCGCGAGGCGCAGGTCAAGTGTGTGGCCTTCCGCTCCGCCCATCGCTACTGGAAATTCAAGCCGCGCGACGGCATGGCGGTTCTGGCGCGCGGGCGCATCGATGTTTACGAAGCGCGCGGCGAGTATCAGCTTCTGGTTGAATTCATCGAGCCGCAGGGCGTTGGCGCGCTGCAACTCGCATTTGAGCAGCTCAAGAAAAAGCTGGCCGCTGAAGGGCTGTTCGACGATGCGCGCAAGCGGCCGTTGCCGCGCTTTCCACGACGAATCGGCATCGTCACCTCGCCGCGCGGGGCGGCGATCGCGGACATGATCCACATTCTCTCGCGCCGCTTTCCCGGACTTCATATCCGCCTCTTCCCGGCGCTGGTGCAGGGCGAAGGATCGGTGGAAGAAGTCTGCCGCGGCATCGAATACTTTAGCCGCACGCAATGGCCGGACGTGGTGATTGTGGGGCGCGGCGGCGGTTCGCTCGAAGACCTCTGGACCTTCAACGAAGAGGCCGTGGCGCGGGCGATTGCCGCCTGCTCGATTCCAGTGATTTCCGCCGTGGGTCACGAGACCGACGTCACCATTGCGGATTTTGTGGCCGACCGGCGTGCTCCCACACCTTCCGCTGCGGCCGAACTAGTGGTCTGCACGCGCGAAGAACTCCTGGACCGCATCGCCGCCGCCGAAGCCAAAGCCGCGCAAGGCTTGCGTTACCGGCTCGCCATGTTGGACCGCCGCTTGCGGCAACAAGGCATCGAGCGGGCGCTGGGCGTGCTGCACCGCCGCGTGGGTCGCAACCTGCAGCGCATCGACGAAAGCGAATACCGGATGCGCGAGAGAATTCGCGCGTCACTCGATGTCCGGGAGCGAACCCGCCGCGCACTGGAAACTCGTCTGCAGCGGTTCGACCTGCGTCCACGCCTGGCCTCGGGCCGCCGACGCCTCGAAGCGGCCGAGGCCGCGCTGGTCCAACTCGGGCGGCTTCGGGTGGAGCGGCGGCAAGCGCAGCTCAAGCAACTCACGGCTCATCTCACGCAACTGAGTCCGCTAAAGATTCTGGAGCGCGGCTACGCCATCGTTTCGAATGAGAGCGGAATTCTGAAGGATGCCGCCGCGGCGCCGCCCGATTCCAGCATCCACGTGCGCCTCGCCAAAGGCGAACTGGATGCCACGGTGCGGGCTACTTCGGATCGTTCATCCGCGCAATGAAGTTCGTATCGAACTTGCCCGCCTGAAAATCGGGGTGCGCGATGATCTGCTGCTGCAACGGAATCGACGTGTAAATCCCCTCGACGATGAACATATCGAGAGCGCGCTGCATGCGCCGGATAGCCTCGCCGCGGTCGTTGCCGTAGACGATGAGCTTGGCCACGAGCGAATCGTAGAACGGCGGGATCACGCAATCGGTGTACGCCCAGGTGTCCACGCGCACGCCGATGCCGCCCGGCACATGAAAGCCGGTGATGCGGCCGGGCGAGGGCACAAACGTTACCGGGTTTTCCGCGTTGATGCGGCATTCAATCGCATGACCGCGCAGTTGCACGGGTCCGGGCAGCACTTCGGCCAGCGTCTCGCCCTGCGCGATGCGGATCTGACTCTTCACGATGTCTATGCCGGTCACGAACTCCGTCACGGGATGTTCCACCTGCACGCGCGCATTCACTTCGATGAAGTAAATCTTGCCGTCCTCATCCATGAGGAATTCGACTGTGCCCGCGTTCGTGTAGCCGGCTTTCGTTACGGCGCGGCGCAGCAATTCGGAGATTTCTTCGCGAATTTTCGGAGTCATCGCCGGGGATGGCGACTCTTCGAGCAGCTTCTGGTGGCGGCGCTGAATACTGCATTCGCGCTCGCCCAGGATTTCGACGCTGCCGTGCTCGTCGGCGAGAATCTGGAATTCGATGTGGCGCGGCGCTCCGATGAACTTCTCGATGTAAACGTCCGGCGAGCTGAAGGCGGAGCCCGCTTCCTGCTGGGCTTGCACAAATAACGCGGGCAGCTCTTCGGCCTGGCGCACTACGCGCATACCGCGGCCGCCGCCGCCGGCCGAAGCTTTGATGATGACGGGGTAGCCAATCTGCGCGGCCACTTCCAAGCCTTCTTCGGGCGACTTCAGCACGCCCGGCGAGCCCGGAAGCACCGGCACGCCGACTTCGCGCATGAACGCGCGCGCCTGCTCCTTCACGCCCATCAATCGAATGACGTCCGGACGGGGTCCGATGAACTTGATGCCGGAAGCTTCGCAGACTTCGGCGAAAGCGGCGTTCTCGCTGAGGAAGCCGTAGCCGGGATGAATCGCATCCACGCCGGTGATTTCGGCGGCGCTGATGATGGATGGAACATCGAGGTAACTGCGCGCGCTCTTCGCCGGACCGATGCAGATGGCGCGATCGGCAAAGCGCACGTGGGAGCTGTAGCGATCGGCTTCGGAATAGACGGCGACCGTCTCGATTCCGAGTTCCTTGCAAGCGCTTATCACGCGAACGGCGATCTCCCCGCGGTTGGCGATCAGGACTCGCTTAAACCGCACGGATGGCAAACAGAGCCTCCCCGTACTCCACGGGCTGTCCGTTCATCACCAGCTTGCTTTCCACGATGCCGCTGGTTTCGGCTTCGATTTCGTTCATCAGCTTCATCGATTCGATGATGCAGAGCACTTTGCCGGGCTGCACCCGTTCGCCGACGCGCACGAACGGCGCGGCGTCCGGCGAGGGACCTTCGTAGAAGGTGCCGACGATCGGCGACTTCACGAGGGTCAGCGACGGATCGTTCGGCTTCTCGCCGGGCTTTTCCTTGGGCGCTTCGACGACCGGCGCCGCATGTTGCGCGGGAGCGGGAACAGTGACGGTTTGCGGCATGGCCACAGCGGGCGCGGCGACCACAATCTCCTGCGGTCCGGCGAAGCCGCGGCGGATTCGCACGCGGTTGTCCCCACGCTGCACCTCGAGCTCGGCAATGCCGGTTTCCGATGCCAGATTAATCAATTCGCGGATTTCATCTACGGTCATCAATCGATTAGCTTAGCAGCATCAGCGTGGCAACCGCGACGCCGGGGTCTTCGCCGCCACGGCCACAGCATGCGGCGAAATAGGACTTTGAGTACCGCGGCAGTACTGCTAGAACTGCGGCGGCTGACACTTTCGAATCGGCAGTTTCGTCCTATAGCTGTGACCTGGTACCTCTTATTCGGCGCGCAGACAGCTCTCAGCCTCGCTTTGTTTTGGCACATCGAAAGCCGCGGCCGTGAGAAGGTGGTGCCGAAGGTGGGGGTCGAACCCACACGAGAAGTGAATCCCGACGGATTTTGAGTCCGTTGCGTCTGCCAGTTCCGCCACTTCGGCGAGTGGAATGGGCGATTCCCAGTATAGCTAAGGCGATGGGGTGCGTGGGTAGGAGTTCACCACCGAGACGCTGAGAAACCCTTCACCGCTGAGACGCCGAGTTCGCTGAGTTTCGCTGAGGAAAGACTCAAACCCGAGTATGCGCTGGTTGGGCCGCATTCTATTGTTGGGATTCGGGCGCGGAGGTGGTTGAGGCTTTTGAGAATCGAGCATTGCCGATGGCTGCGTGGGTATGCGTTCACCGCCCGAGACGCCGAGCTCGCTGAGTTTCGCTGAGGAAAGCTCGATTTGCTGGCCGATCAGTCGCGCGCGGTTTTGCCGAGCAGGTTAAAATCGAGAATCTATGGCTAAGCTTGGATTTCTCGGACTTGGGTTGATGGGCTACCCGATGGCGCGCAACCTTCTCCGCGCCGGACATGAGGTGGCGCTGTGGTCGCATTCGGCGGAGAAGGCGCACAAACTGGCGGGCGAAGCGGGCGGGAAGTTTTGCGCTACGCCGAAGGAAGTGGCTCAGTCGGCGGATGTCGTGTTCCTCTGCGTCGGTGATACCGAGATGGCGCGGGAAGTCATCGTCGGGACGAATGGGATTATCGAGGGTGCACACGCCGGACTGACGGTTGCCGATGCGAGCACCATCAGTCCGAAGGTCAGCCGAAAGATCGGCTCCCGATTACGGGAGAAAGGCGTCGAGTTTCTCGATGCGCCCTGTACGGGGTCGACTCCGGGGGCGGAGGGGGGCACCCTCACCTTTATGATCGGCGGAGACGAAGAGGTCTACCGAAGGGTGAAGCCGTTTCTGGAGATCATGGGGAAGAAGTTCTACTACTGCGGCGCAGCGGGCATGGGGCTGCAGGCCAAGCTGACGCAGAACCTGATTCTTTGCAACATCATGATGGCGTTCAACGAAGGGATGGTCTTGGCCACCAAGGGCGGAGTGGACCCCAAGCTCATGCTCGAGATTCTGGATAATAGCGCGGCCAAGAGCGGCCTGATCTCCTACAAAGCGCCCTTTGTGTTCCGCCGGGATTTCGCGACGAACTTCTCAACGCGTTGGATGCACAAGGACATAGGCCTCATGATGGACTCGGGAAAAGAGCTGGAAGTGCCGTTGGCTCTGACGGGCCTGACGCAGCAGCTTTTCCAAACGGCCATTTCGGCCGGGTATGCGGAAGACGATTTCTGCTCTACTATCAAGGTGTTAGAGGAATTGGTCGGGGTGGAAGTGAAATCCCAATAAAAATAATACAAAAAACTGTTGATTCCAAAATCGGAATCTACTATTATTGGAAGTAAGCCGGGGAGGCAACTCCCACCAAAGCGAGACTAACCTCTAAAAAAAAGACCCCTGAAGCAATCCTCCCCGGCGCCCGAAAGGGTTTTAGAGGCTTCCAAGAAATCCCCAAAGAAGTAATCGGCAGCAAAACCGCACAACGCGGACCGTTTTCCAAACCGCGTTTCTTTTGGAATCATCGCTTTAGCTGCTCTTCCACCGCGCACGTCGCACCGTTTTGACTCAAGAGCGCGGTCTGCGCGTAAACCCGATCATCAGCTTCAGTGTACGATGTGCGTCAACGCCCCCCTTGGCGGGTGTATGGCCGGTTATGGCGACTGCGCGGGCCCCGCGGCACCGCAGTAGAAGAGTATTTTCGCGCTGCGTGATATTATGGCGGATACGTCTTTCCCGGGACAACGTCGGCAATGAAAACAGTTACGCTTCTCGGTTCCACCGGCTCGATCGGAACCAACACTCTCGATGTGGTGCGGCGGACTCCACACCTCTACCGGGTGTACGGTTTGGCGGCGGGGCGGAACGTCGAGCTTCTGGCGGATCAGATCGTGGAATTCCGGCCGCGCATGGTGGTGGCCGCGACCTCTGAGGGCGTGGCGCGTCTCTATGAATGTCTGGAGAGCCGTGGATTCCCGCGGGCTGACTGGCCCGAACTGTTGACCGGGGACCCCGCTCTGGTCCAGGTTGCCACGGCTTCCGAAGTCGATTGCGTCATCTCCGCAATTGTCGGGGTTTCGGGACTGCGCGCCACCTACGAAGCTGTCCGGCGCGGCAAGCGCGTGGGACTGGCGAACAAAGAGGTCCTGGTTTCGGGCGGCAAACTGGTGATGGATGCGGTGCGGGAATGCGGAGCGGAACTGGTGCCCGTCGATAGCGAGCACAACGGCGCCCACCAGTGTTTGCGCGCGGGCAATCGGGAAGCGGTGGCTCGCCTGATACTGACCGCCTCGGGCGGACCCTTCCGCAACACTCCCAGAGAAAAGCTGGCGGACGTTACGCCGGAGCAGGCGCTGAATCACCCCACCTGGCGCATGGGGAATCGGATCACCATCGATTCCGCAACGCTGATGAACAAAGGTTTCGAGGTGATTGAGGCGTGCTGGCTGTTCGATTTTCCGCCGGCGCAGGTGGACGTGGTGATTCATCCACAGTCCAGCGTGCACGCCATGATCGAGTACAACGATGGCAGTGTGCTTGCGCAAATATCGGCTACGGATATGCGGATGCCGATCCAATATGCACTGACCTACCCCGACCGGCTGGAGGCGCCAGTTCCGAAAGTGGACTGGAATCAGGCGCGTACGTGGGAATTTCAGCCGCCGGACCTGGACAAGTTTCCGCTGCTGCGGCTGGCGTATCAATGCCAGGAAACGGGCGGCTCGGCCACTTGTACGCTGAACGCCGCGGACGAGATTGCCGTCGAAGCATTTTTGCAGGGCAGAATCGGATTTTTACAAATTGCCGAAGTGGTGCGCGAGACGCTGGAGAAAGTCCCGTTCCGCACACCCCGGACGATTGACGACGTACTGGAGACTGACCGGGTGAGCCGGGCGGCCGCGCGCGAATTGGTGGCGGCGCGCGCCGGCGCGGTGACTGCGTAATCTTATATGTTGCAGGCTCTCGAGAACATTTTGTGGTGGCTTGTCCTGATCGGGGTCATGATCATGATCCACGAGCTGGGGCATTTTTGGGCGGCGCGTTTCTTCGACGTCAAAGTGGAGATCTTCAGCTTCGGGTTCGGCCCGCGGCTCTTCGGTTTCCGGCGCGGGGAGACGGACTACCGGGTTTCGGCAGTGCCGTTCGGCGGCTACGTCAAAATGTTTGGCGAGCAGTTCGCCGATGAAACGGGGAAGCGCAGCGAGATACCGGGTTATGTCGCCGCCATGGGCAAACAGACGGCGATGCAGCTCGACGTGGGTAACCCGGACGATCCGCGCAGCCTTCTGAATAAGCCGCGCTGGCAGCGTCTGATCATCTCCGTCGCCGGGCCGTTTATGAACGTGGTGCTGGCGATCGGTCTGCTCGCCGGCTTGTACACGGTGAAGTACGAAAAAGTCTCCGATGCCGACCTGGAAGCTGTAGTGGGCCACGTGGCGCCGGATTCGGCGGCGGCGAAAGCGGGGATTCAGGACGGCGACAAAATCGTGGCGCTGGATGGCAAAGCGAATCCCACGTGGGAAGACATAGGTCTCAAAGAGATCGCCAGCGCGGGCCGCCCGATGCGCTTGAAAGTGGAGCGAGCGGGGCGGGTTTTCGATACCACGGTCACTCCTGTTTATAACGATCGCATGGGAATGGGCTACGCCGGCTGGGATGAGCGCGGGCAAATCGAGCTTGCCGGAATCGAGCCGAATTTCCCGGCGGAACGCGCCGGAATGAAACGCGGCGACGTGATTGTCGCGGTGAACGGGCAGCAAATTCACTCGAATTTGAAGTTTCGCGAGATCATCAACGGCAGCGGCGGCAAGCCTGTGACGATAGAGGTAGAGCGTAAGGGCAAGCCGGTAACAATGACTCTGCAGCCCGTGTATGCGAAAGTAGACGGACCGGCGAAGTGGATGATCGGTGTTCAGCCGCAGCAGAAACTGAACTTCATTACGACGCGGCTGCCGCTGCCGCAAGCCATCGGCGAATCGATCCGGCAGAACGAAAAAGGCGCGATGCTGATTGCCGAAGTGCTGCGGGGCATGGTGGAGCGGCGCGTTTCTACCAAGACGCTGAGCGGGCCGATTGCGCTTGGCCAGATCTCGGGCGAGGCGGCGCGGCAGGGACCGAGCGCTTATTTCTCGCTGATGAGCATGGTCAGCCTGAACCTGGCGATTTTCAACCTGCTGCCGATTCCGATTCTGGACGGCGGCACGATTCTCATGCTGCTGATCGAGATTATTATGCAGCGCGACTTGAGCATCAATGTGAAGGAAGCGGTGTTCAAGGTGGGCTTCGTTTTCATCATGGTGATCATGGCACTGGTCATCTTCAACGACATTTCGAAACTGGTTTTACCTCCGGGTTAATGAACATCTGAATCTCCGAAGCTGCCGGAAACATCTGGTAACCTGATCAAGCGAACATGCACTGTACCTGCGTCCGCCACACCGAACTGCCGAACACGTCGCGCTTGATGGCGGATGTCCTTTACAATCCAGAACGAACTCAGGGGTTTTACCCACACTGGCGGCGCGACCTGGAGGCGTACCGGGCGGCAGCGGCGCAGATCGAATTCAGCGAGGAGCAGCGCGCGCGGCTGGTAGATGCGCTGCGGGTGCGGAATTCCGGGAGCGCTGCGCTGGAACGGCTGGCGCGGCCGGGCACGGTCGCGGTCATGACGGGCCAGCAGGTGGGGCTGTTTTCCGGTCCGGCGTACACGGTTTATAAGGCGCTGCATGCGGCTAAGCTGGCGGCGTGGCTTACGGAAAACGGCATCGAAGCGGTTCCGGTGTTCTGGCTTGCTACCGAGGATCACGATTTCGCCGAAGTGAATCACGCGTGGGTGTATGGCGCGGACCACCTGCCCAAAAAACTCGAAATGCGGCGTGCGGCGACTGCGCAACCTGTCGGCGAAGTGACGCTGGCGTCGCCGCCGGTGGGCGAACTGCGGCACCTGCTGCAGCCGATGCCGTTCGGCGACGAAGTGGCGGACGCTGTCGAAGAGTGTTACCGCGCGGGCAGCACCATGGGCAAGGCTTTCGGCGAATTGCTGGCGCGCATCGGCCAGGGGTTCGACATTCTGCAGGTGGACCCGATGCTGCCGGCGTTTCGCGAGCTGGCCGCACCGGCGCTGAAGGCTGCCGTGGAACACGGGCCGGAGCTGACCGAGCGCGTGCTGGAGCGCAACAAGGAACTGGTCGCGGCCGGGTATCACGCGCAGGTTCACATGGAGGAACAGACCAGCCTGGTGTTCCTGCTGGAGAACGGAAAGCGTCTCGGGCTGCGCCGCAACGGTTCGGAATACGGACAGAACGGCCGCACGTTCACGGCGGCCGAGCTCGCCGGCCGCGCGGCATCGCTGTCGCCCAATGCGCTGCTGCGTCCGGTGGTGCAGGATTCCATGCTGCCGACGGTCGCGTATGTCGGGGGACCGGCGGAGGTGGCGTATCTGGCGCAATCGGCGGCGATTTACGAAGTGCTGCTGGGGCGTCAACCGGTGGCTGTGCCGCGCGCCGGGTTCACGATTTTGAGTGAGCGCAGTTGGGAGCTGACACAGCGGTACGGATTGCAGCTCTCGGACTTTTTCTCCGGCGAAGATGTGCTCTGCGAGCGTGTGGCGTCGCGGCTGGTGCCTCCGGGATTGCACGACCGGGTGCGCGATGCGGCGGAGCGCGTGGACGGCGCGATCGGCGGATTGCAGCGCGAGCTGCTGGCTTTCGACCCGACGCTAGGGAAAGCGCTGGAGCGCAGCTCCCGCAAGATCCACTACCAGATTGAGAAGATGCAGGCCAAAACGGGTCGCGAGGCGATGCGCCGCAACGCGCGTGCGCAGGCGGACGCGGCTTCGCTCTACGGTCTGATCTATCCGGAGCGGCACTTGCAGGAGCGGCTCTATTCCTATCTGCCGATTTTGGCGGAGCACGGCTGGGATCTCACCGGCCGGGTGTATGATGCTTTGCAGCTAGACTGCGGCGACCACCGATTGATGATTGTGTGAGCGAACAGGCGCGCATCGAAGAGTCGCGGACCCGTAAGGCGCATTGGAACCGCTGGGGCTCCTATCTCGCCGAGCGCGCGTGGGGCACGGTTCGCGAAGACTATAGCGCGGACGGCGACGCGTGGCGCTACTTCACGTTCGACGATGCGCGGCTGCGGACGTACCGCTGGAACGAAGACGGCATCGCGGGAATCTGCGACCGTCATCAAAAGATCTGCTTTGCGCTGGCGCTGTGGAACGGCCGCGACGCCATTCTCAAGGAACGGGCCTTCGGGCTCAGCGGCAAAGAAGGCAATCACGGCGAAGACGTCAAGGAATACTATTTCTATCTGGACAACACGCCGACTCACTCCTACATGAAGTGCCTGTACAAGTATCCGCAGGCGGCTTACCCTTACGAGCAATTGCGCACGGAGAATGCGAAGCGCACGCGCGAGGACGCCGAGTTCGATTTGATCGACACCGGTGTCTTTCACGAAAGGCGCTACTTCGACGTGTTCGTGGAATATGCGAAGGCCGCGCCGGACGATGTGCTGGTGCGCATCACGGTGCACAATCGCGGACCGGAAGCGGCGCACATCGATGTGCTGCCGACAGTTTGGTTTCGAAATACGTGGAGCTGGGGGTACGAGGCGCAGCGGCCTGAGTTGCGCGCGGGTGCGGACGGCGTGGTGGAGCTGAGCGAACCGTATTATGGCCGGCGGCTGCTGTACTATGAGCCCGGCGCGGAGCTGCTGTTCTGCGATAACGAAAGCGACGGGGGCGCGCTGTGGGGCGATGCGACGGGTCCGGCGCATCCGAAGAACGCGATCGGCGATGCGGTAGTGTCGGGGCGCCGCGGCCGATTGCGAACGGACGGGCGCGGCACGAAATGCGCGGCGCACTACCGGCTGGAAATTCCGCCCGGAAAATCGCGGCGTGTGCAACTGCGGCTGCGCGATGGGGAGATGCCGGATGCTTTCGGCAGCTTCGACGAGGTGTTCGCCGCGCGCATCCAGGAGGCGGACGAGTTCTACTCGGGAATCGCGCCCCGCAATCTATCGGACGACGGCCGCTCGGTGATGCGGCAGGCATTTGCCGGGATGTTGTGGAGCAAGCAGTTTTACCACTACGTAGTGCGCCGATGGCTGTCGGGGGATCCGGCGTTTCCGCATCCGCCGGCGGAGCGGGGAGTGGGCCGCAACAGCGAATGGACGCATCTGTATAACTCCGACGTGATTTCCATGCCGGATAAATGGGAATACCCATGGTACGCGTCGTGGGATCTGGCGTTTCATTGCCTGCCGCTGGCGCTGGTGGATTCGGAATTCGCTAAGCAGCAGCTTGTGCTGATGCTGCGCGAGTGGTACATGCATCCGAACGGGCAACTGCCGGCGTACGAATGGAACTTCGGGGATGTGAATCCGCCGGTGCACGCGTGGGCAGCCTGGCGCGTGTACAAGATCGAGCGGAAGCGGCGCGGGGTGGCGGATCGCAAATTTCTGGAGCGCGTCTTTCACAAACTGCTGCTGAATTTCACGTGGTGGGTGAATCGCAAGGACGCGCAGGGCAAGAATGTGTTTCAGGGCGGCTTCCTGGGGCTGGACAACATCGGGGTATTCAACCGCAGCGAACCGCTGCCGAGCGGAGAATTCATCGAGCAGGCAGACGCCACCGGGTGGATGGCGATGTATTGCCTCAATTTGATGACGATGGCACTGGAGCTGGCGCGCGAAGATTCGGCGTACGAGGACGTGGCGAGCAAGTTCTGGGAGCACTTCCTGTACATCGCCAGCGCGATCAATGCGGCGGAGACCGGGGACGGCATGTGGGATGAGGAGGACGGCTTTTATTACGACATGCTGCATGTTGGCGACGGCCGGACCGTGCCGCTGAAGGTGCGCAGCATGGTGGGGCTGATCCCGCTGTTCGCGGTGGAAACGCTGGAGCCGCGGCTGCTGTTGCAGTTGCCGGGATTTTCGCGGCGCATGCAGTGGTTCGTCGAGAACCGGCCGGACCTGACACACAATGTCGCGAGCATGGTGGTCCCGGGCAAAGGCGAGCGGCGGCTGCTGAGCGTAGTGGATGCCAGGCAACTGCGGCGCATTCTGGCGCGCATGCTCGATGAAAACGAGTTTTTGTCGCCCTACGGAGTGCGCAGCTTGTCCCGGGCCCACAAGGATCATCCCTTCGAGCTGGATTGGGACGGCGCGGCGCACCGGGTGGAGTACGAGCCCGCGGAATCGCGCACCGGACTGTTCGGCGGCAACTCGAACTGGCGGGGTCCGGTTTGGTTCCCGCTGAATTATCTGCTGATCGAGAGCTTGCAGCGGTTTCATCATTACCTGGGAGACGGGTTCAAGGTGGAGTGTCCCGTGGGATCGGGGACGATGATGACGCTGTGGGAAGTGGCGGCGGAGATTTCGCGGCGCCTGGCGCGGTTATTTCGGCGGGGGGAAGATGGTCGGCGTCCGGCGAATGGCGGGTCGGCGGTGTTCGACTCGGATCCGCACTGGCGGGACTTCGTTTTGTTTTACGAGTACTTCCACGGGGAAACCGGGGAAGGTTTGGGAGCAATGCATCAGACGGGGTGGACGGGGCTGGTGGCAAAGCTGATGCAGCAGAGCGGGGAGTAGGGTTGAACCGTCTCCCTCTTTAGGGCGAAGCAGCCGAAAGTTGTTTTGCGACCGGGCCGGAGCCCGGTCGTTACTCGGTTTCCAGTGCCAGTTCGGGCACCAGGACGTCCGGCATTTCGGCTCCGTAGGCGAAGCCTTTGTCGAACGCCTGGAGGTTCAGTTTCTGGAGCGCCGGCGGCACCGAATCGGCCACGGCCTGGCGGAGCGCGTCGGGATCGAGCAGATTGGCGACGGCTCCGAAGAAGCCGGTCATCACAATATTCAGCACCACTTTGCGGCCGAGTTCTTCGGCGAGGCGCGTGGCGGGTACTCCGAAGGCTTTCACGTTCGGCGGAAGCTTGCCGGGATCCACGAGCTCATTTTCGACGATCAGGATGCCGCCGGGTTTCAGTTCCGGCACGAACTTCCGGTATGCTTCCTGGCTCATGACCACCAGAATGTCGGGCCGGGTGATGTACGGATAGAGGATGGGCTCGCTCGCGAGGATCACCTGGGCGCTGGAGGAGCCGCCGCGGGCTTCGGGTCCGAAGCTTTGCGTCATGGTGGCGAAGCCGTCTTGAAAGAGGGCGTTGGCTTTGCCGATTACAGTAGCGGCGAGAATGACTCCCTGACCGCCGAAGCCGGCGACTCGAATTTCGGTGAACGGCACGGATTTCGTTATTCGCTGCAGCATGTGACCTCCGGGATGGCGTAGCGGTCGCCGAGAGTTTCCGTCATCTGGTTTTGCAGGAGCTCGAGGTAGTCGGGGCGGTCGCGATCCACGAATTTGCCGACGACGATTTCGCCGCTCCTGGTGAGGTCGCACTCGCTGGTGCGCGCGCCGTGGCGGACCTTGCTCGCGTCCTTGTAATACTTCATGGTGTCCAGGCCGTCGCCCATTTTGTTGCGGCGCTGATACAGCGTGGGGCACGGCGAAATAACTTCGATGAAACAGAAGCCCTTTTTTGCGAGGACTTCCTGCATGGAGCGGGCGAGCTGCTTGACATGATACGTGGTCCAGCGCGCCACGTAGGCGGCGCCCGCCGCTTCCGCGAGAGATACCAGGTTGAAGGCCGGCTCGTAAACGCCATACGGGCTGGTCGCGCTGATGACTTTACCGGGAGTTGTGGGGGCCGTCTGGCCGCCCGTCATGGCGTAAGTGAGGTTATTGACGCAGATCACCTTGATGTCCATGTTGCGGCGGGCGGCGTGGATGAAGTGGTTGCCGCCGATGGCGAAGAGGTCGCCGTCCCCCGAGTAGACCACCACCTGAAGCTCCGGGTTCGAGAGCTTCAGGCCGGTAGCGAAGGGAATGGCGCGGCCGTGCGTGGTGTGGAACGAATCGAGCCGCGCATAGCCTGCAACGCGGCCGGTGCAGCCGATGCCGGAAACGACCGCCACCTTGTCCAGATTGGCTTGGGAATCCAGCAGCGCACGGGTGAAGCAGTTGACCGTGGTGCCGATTCCGCAGCCGGGGCACCAGATGTGCGGCATGCGGTCCATGCGGACGAACGGCTCGACGGGATTGCGGGCGTCCACCGGTATTTCGTAGGGAATTTCGAGCGTAGCTTCGTTCATCGAACCGCCTCCTCAATGGCTTTCAGAATGGTCTCGGGCTGGTGGACCGTGCCTCCGGCGTGGCTGACCGGGATGACGCGGGCGCGTCCTGCGGCGGCGCGCTCGACCTCCTGGACCATTTGGCCCAGATTGAGCTCCGGAACGACGAAGGCTTTGACGCGAGCCGCCAGTTCAGCAATGTGCGGCGCGGGGAACGGCCAGGCCGAGATGATGCGGAATTTTCCGGCCTTGATCCCTTTTGCGCGGGCGAGCTGCACGGCGCGCTGCGCCACGCGCGATGTGATGCCATAGGAGACGACGACTACTTCGGCATCGTCGAGATGTTCGGCTTCGAAGAGAGCGCGTTCTTTGGCGATGGGCGCGAGCTTGTCGTGCAGACGGCGGACGCTGCGGTCCTGGACGTCCACGGTCATGTTGGGGTAGCCGCGTTCGTCGTGCGTGAGACCCGTGACGTGGAAGCGGTAGCCGTCTCCGGCTTTGACCATGTCGGGGACCTTGTCGGATTGCGGCTCAAAGAGGCGGAACGTCTCGGCGGGTTCTTTCGTGAAGCGGCGGGGCGTGACGGCGATCTGATCGGCTTCCGGGATCACCACCTTTTCGGTCATGTGGCCGACGCATTCGTCGAGCATCATCATGACGGGGGTGCGGAACTCTTCGGCGAGGTTGAACGCGGTGACGGTGAGGTCGAAGCATTCCTGGGGAGAGTTGGGGCAGAGGGCGATGATGCTGTAATCGCCGTGGGAGCCCCACTTGGCCTGCATCATATCGGCTTGGGCCGGCAGGGTGGGGAGTCCGGTGGAGGGTCCGCCGCGCTGCACGTTGACGAACACGCAGGGCGTTTCGGTCATGGCGGCGTAGCCGATGTGCTCCATCATTAAGGAGAAGCCGGGGCCGGAAGTGACCGTGAAGGCTTTAGCGCCGCCCCAGACCGCGCCTTGTATGGCTATGGAAGCGGCGAGCTCGTCTTCCATTTGGATGAAGATGCCGCCGACCGTGGGGATGCGCCAGGCGAAACGTTCGACGACCTCGGTTGAGGGCGTGATGGGGTATCCTGCGGAAAATCGCGCACCGGCTGCGAGTGTTCCCTCACAGCAGGCGTGATCGCCGTCGAGAAAATGGACACCGGTGAGTACACCTTTGGGGTCAGCGTGCATAACGAGCTCCGAAAATGGCGAAGTCGGGGCAGTACATGCCGCAGAGGTCGCAGCCGCTGCATTTCTCGGCATTGACTACCTTCGGCGGGTGATAGCCCTTGGAATTGTAGGCGGGTGAAAGAGATAAGACCTTAGTGGGGCAGAATTCCACACAGAATCCGCAGCCCTTACAATGCTCGGCGGTGATGGCGACGAAGCCTTTGGCCATAAATCGCTCCTCTGTTGAGATCGCCGAAAGAGGAGCACGCGACAGGCCAAAGAGGATAATCAGGGCAGAATAGGTGAAATTGGGACGGGCGGCCTCCTGGAAGGAGGACAGCTGGGTATTAAGGGCGCGGAGGCGCTTGACGGCGGGGATGCCGAGGAGACCGACCGCGAGGAAGCCGAAGGAAGCCGGTTCGGGGGTGGTAGTCGTAATGGTGGCCGTGCCGAGGTTCAGGCTGACATTGTCGAGGGCGCAGTTGTTGGCGCTGTTGACGGTTGTGTCCGTAAAGACGACCCTGGTGGACGTGCTGGTAGCGGTGAAGTTGAGGGGCACGCCGAAACCCCACACGCCATCGTTGGAAAGGTGTTGTTGACGGAGTTGATGAGGTTGTTGGAGGCGTCGAAGACCGCAACGTTGTTGCGCTGGTCGCAGACCCCGCACCCGCTCTGCTGGGTGGTCAGCTCATAGGTGAAGTTGTATGCCTGGCCGATGACGGTGTCGAAGGTTTGCTGGAGGGTGCCTCCGGTGCTTGCGAGGTGGCCCCAACTGATGTAGTAGCTCCCGTCGGCAGGCGCGATGACGTCCTCAGAGTCCTCGTAAAGCTGGGTGCCAGTACAAGTGCTTGCATTGTTGATCCAGCCGGTAACAAACGGGTCGTTGCAGCCCAGAATCTGGCGGATGGGAGCCCCGCCGGGGGATTCGAAGCTGCCGTTGGTAGCCGTTCCTGTGACTGAAGGACGTGTTCTTTACAGCCCCCGAGCACCAGTACTCGCGGGTAGTACCTAGGTTTTGGATGCGGCGTTATAAAAGCTGGCTCCGAGGATCAGCAGGCCTCCGGCGATTGACCAGACCGCGGGTGTTTCGCCGTGGACGAGCCAAGTCCAAATCGGATTCAGGGCGGGTTCGACCATCAGCAGGGCGGAGGCTTCGACGGCGCGGACGTGGCGCATGCCGCGCACCAGACACAGGTACGCAATCCCGATCTGCACGATGCCGAGGTAGAGCAGCGCGGAAAAGTCTCTAGTCGAGATGGCGGCCGTGGGGAGCGCCATCGGCAGGGCTGCCAGGCAGGCGAGGAGATTGCCGAGGGCTACTGTGGCGGTTGCCGATTGATGCGCGCTGCCGCGGGCCAGGAAGCGCAGTCCGGTGAGCATCAGGGCGTAGAACAGGCCGCTGAGAAGCGCGATGAGGTTTCCGCGGTGCGGATCGGGGGCGGTGACGGCGGCGGGCGCGGAACCGGCGAAGAAACACGCAATGCCGGCGCAGACGGCCGCCACGAAGGCGAGGTCGCGGCGGCGTATCGGCTCGTGGAGCACGAACGGGCCGAGCAGCAGCACGTAAAGCGGCGCGGTGGATTGCAGAAAGATGGTGTTCGCGGCAGTGGTGAGGCGGTTGGCCAGGACGAAGCTGACGAGTGTGGCGGCGTAGCAGGCGGCTACCGGGAGCATGCGCAGGCTCCAGCCGCGCCGCGTTTCGGGGATGGCGGCGAGCAGGAAGACGGTCGCGATGCCGGAACGGAAGGCCGCGATTTGCCAACCGGTAAGAGCGGGCGCTTTGATGGCCGCGCCACCGGTGGAAAAGAGGACGGCGGCGGCAATCAGGAGGAGGCGTGCGCGGAGGGGTGAGGTCAATTCAATATGGTATCGGGAGCGGCTTGGAAATGTTACGGTCAAGAGATGAAATTGGCCATAGAGGCGCGCGACGTCCGGGAGGCGGCGCAGCGCATTGGAGCGCTGGCGCGGCGGACTCCGGTGGTAACGAATGAGGCTTTCGACGCGGCGGCCGGCCGGCGGGTGTTCTTCAAATGCGAGAATCTGCAGCGCGGCGGCGCGTTTAAAATTCGCGGGGCGTCGAATCTGATTCTGTCGCTGCCGAAGGAGTCGCTGGCGCGCGGAGTGGTTACGTACTCGTCGGGAAATCATGCGCAGGCGGTGGCGATCGCGTGCAAGCATGTGGGCGCGCAGGCGACGATCGTCATGCCCGTCGATGCGCCGAAGGCGAAGATGGAGGCCACCCGGTCATACGGGGCGAAGATCGTCACTTACGACCGTTTCACGGAGAGCCGGGAAGCGATTGCCGGAGGAATTCTGAAGGTGACCGGCGGAACGCTCGTGCCGCCGTTCGATCATCCGATGATCATGGCGGGGCAGGGCACGGCGGCGATGGAACTGCTCGACGAGGCGGGGCCGCTCGACGCGGTGCTGACACCGGTGGGCGGCGGTGGATTGCTGTCGGGGACGGCGACGATTGCGCGCGATCTGCATCCGGGAATTCGCGTCTTTGGATGCGAGCCGGAGGGCGCGAACGATACGTTTCTGTCATTCGTGGCTGGGGAACGGATTGCGGTGGCGCATCCCGATACGATCGCCGATGGCTTGCGGTCGGCGAAACCAGGCGAGTTGACGTTCCCGGTGGTGAAGAGCCTCGTCGAGCGGATCCTGCTGGTGAGCGACGACGAGATTCGCGCGGCTGTGAAGTTTCTGCTGATGAATTTGAAGGTGCTGGTGGAGCCGAGCGGGGCGGTTCCAGCGGCTGCGCTGCTGGCGGGGAAAGTGCCGAAGGAGATTGGTGCGGTCGGGGTGGTGATTTCGGGCGGGAACGTGGATTTCGAGGATCTCCGGGGCTACTGACCAGGGTGCGCCGAGAGGGCGCAGACAAGGCGGACGAGAGTGCGCAGTGGTACTCTGTCCAGCATGTGGAAGCTACTGGTACTCCTCGTTGTTTGTTCTGTTTCCGCGGCCGGCCAGACCGCGGTCAATACGATTACGGTTACGGCTTACCGCAATAGCACCGCCGCTCCGGACCTGGTGGCGTTCACCGTGGCTGTAGATGCTCCGATTTCCATGACTCGCGACGACGTGATTGCCGCGCTGCAGGGTTCGGGCATCGGCCTTGCGAACTTCCAGAGCGTGTATTCGACTTTTACGTACACGGCCGACAACCAGCAGGTGCAGCAACTGGAGTGGTCGTTCAGCGTGACGACTCCTCTCGCGGCATTGAAGGACGGCATCGCCAGCCTCGCCGCTCTCAAGCAAAGTCTTGCCAAGAGCGGCCTGGCGCTCTCCTTTATGATTCAAGGAACACAGACATCGGCGGCGGCGGCGCAGGCGCATCCATGCTCGCAGGCCGGGCTTTTAGCGGACGCTCGCGCGCAGGCTCAGAGCATCGCGGCATTGGCGACCATGCGCGTGCTGGCGGTTGTCTCGATGGCGACTTCGGTTGCGGACGTGACTCCCGGCAATTGCTCGCTGAGCGTGAAATTCGCGCTGGGGCCAGCGATATGAGAGCGCTCTTGTTGACGGCGCTGTTCGCGGCGGCGGTTTGGGCGCAGGCGGATAACACGATCACAGTTAGCGCATTCCGCGCCGCCTACCAAGCGGATACGGCGGTGGGTTCGGTGACGGTGCAAGCCCCGGCTTCGGCGAGTGCGGACGATGTGCTGGCTGTGCTTCCGGGCTCTGGCATCACTCTGGCGGATCTTTCTCCGGGGTTCAATGCGTGGTTCCAGACCGTGTCACCCGGTTCCTCGACGGACGGGGGAGGGTTCCCGTGGACGTTCGCGCGGACGGCGCCGATTGCATCCATGACCACGGTGATCGCGGCTCTCGATGCTGACGCTGCGAAGGCGAAGAAGAACGGCGCAGGGTACTCGGTCGACTATTCCGTTTCGCAGAACACGCAGTCGCCGAACGCGGCTGCGTGTCCGTATGCGGCTCTGTTGAGCGATGCGCGGTCGCAGGCCACCTTGCTTGCGGCGGCCGCGGGGGTGAGAGCCGGGGACGTGGTGAGTATTTCGGACGGCAGCGACTCGGCGAGCCCGGTGGGAGGCGTTGGGGTTCCTACGGCAGCGTACGTTTACGACCCGCTTCTTGGCGTGGCGGGGAACATGGTGGCCACTATATTTACGAGCCCTCGTCCGGGTTGCTCTCTCGTTATCGGCTTTGCTCTGCTTTCGCTTTAAGAATGTGACCGGTCTGGAGACCGGTCATTACCTTTGATTCGATTTGAGGATCTTTTTTCGGAGGCGAATCGAGGTCGGGGTGACTTCGACGAATTCGTCGTCGCGGATGAATTCGATGGCCTGTTCGAGGTTCAGGATGCGCGGCGGCACCAGGCGGATGGCTTCGTCAGCGGTGCTGGCTCGCATGTTCGTGAGCTTCTTTTCCTTGACGATGTTGACGTCCAGGTCGCTCTCTCTCGCGTTCTCGCCGACGATCATGCCCTCGTAGACTTCGGTTCCCGGGGTCACGAAGATTTCTCCGCGCTCCTGAAGATTGAAGGTCGCGTAGCCGGTGACTTTACCGGGACGATCCGCCACAAGTGAGCCGGTGGGACGGCTCGGGATTTCGCCCTGCCAATCGATGTAGCCGTGGAAGAGCGAGTTCATGATGGCGGTGCCGCGCGTGTCGGTCAGGATTTCGCTGCGCAGGCCGATGAGGCCGCGCGAGGGGATGTGGAACTCGAGGCGAACGCGGCCGGAGCCGTTGTTGATCATCTTCGCCATCTTGCCCTTGCGCGAGCCGAGTTTCTCGATTACTACGCCCAGGAAACTTTCCGGGCAATCGATGACCAGGAGTTCGACCGGCTCCTGCAGTTTACCTTCAATGGTGCGGGTGAGGATCTCGGGTTTACCCACCATCAACTCGTAGCCTTCGCGGCGCATCATTTCGATGAGAATGGCGAGCTGCAGTTCGCCTCGTCCCATCACCTTGAACGTGTCGTGGCCGAGCTCTTCCACGCGGATGGAGACGTTCGTCAGCAGTTCGCGGTCGAGCCGCTCGCGCAGGTTGCGTGAGGTGACCCACTGACCCTCGCGGCCGGAGAACGGCGATGTGTTAATGGTGAATGCCATCGCGATGGTGGGCTCATCGATGTGAATGGGCGGCAGAGCCATCGGATTTTCGGCGCTGGTGACGGTCTCGCCGATGGTGATGCCTTCCACGCCTGCGATCGCCAGAATGTCGCCGGGGCGGCCCGTGGTTTCGTCCACGCGCTTCAGACCTTCGAACGAATAGAGCTTGGTGATTTTGGTGTTCTGCATCGAGCCGTTGCGCTTGGCGATGGCGATGGGATCGGTCAATCTCAGAGTGCCTTCGAAAACGCGGCCGATACCGAGGCGTCCCAGATAATCGCTGTAATCGAGATTGGCGATGAGCATTTGCGGGACGGCTTCGGGGTCGCCGACGGGCGCGGGAATGTGCTTGAGGATGGCGTCGAACAGCGGCCGCAGATTGGTCGACGGGTCCTCCATGGTTTTCTTGGCGATCCCGGTCTTCGCGATTGTGTAGAGGACGGGGAAGTCGAGTTGGTCTTCGGTAGCGTCAAGGTCGATGAACAGGTCGTAAACCTCGTTGAGCACTTCCTGCACACGCGCGTCGGGCCGATCGATTTTGTTGATGACGACGATCGGCGGGAGCCCGGCCTCCAGGGCCTTTGAAAGCACGTAACGGGTTTGCGGCAGCGGGCCTTCGCTCGCGTCCACAAGCAGCATGACGCCATCGACGATCTTCAGCGCACGCTCTACCTCGCCGCCGAAATCGCTGTGGCCAGGCGTATCGACGATGTTGATCTTGACGCCCTGAAAGCGGATGCCGGTGATCTTGGCGAGGATGGTGATGCCGCGCTCTCGCTCCAGTTCATTGGAGTCCATGACGCGCTCGGCATGCTCTTCATTCTCACGCCAGATGCCGCTTTGGCTGAGCATGGCGTCGACGAGCGTGGTCTTGCCATGATCGACGTGCGCGATGATGGCGATGTTGCGAATGGTGTCGTTCGTTGTGTGGTTGCTACTCTTCATGAATCACTTCGATCGGGTTGAGTCGCGAGGCGACTCGCGCTGGGTACAGTCCGGCCAATACGGTGACGCACCACACCAGCAGCAATGCGCCTGCAAGCAGTCCTAGAGGGGGATGAAACTGGATAGTCCAGCCGAAGCTCTGCTTATTGACTACGAATATTAATAGTAGCGAAAGTGCGAACCCTAAAGCCAGTCCTATTGCCGACGCGAAGAGCGCGAGCAGCCCGGCTTCTGTGAGAATCATGTTCCGAATCTGCGCCGCGGACGCTCCGAGGTAGCGCAGAAGGCCGAGTTCGCGGCGGCGGTCGAGCACGAGAGCGAGCAGCGCGTTGGCGGCTCCGAGCATGGCGACCAGGATGGCCACGGCTTCGAGGGCCCAAGTGATCGCGAAGGTGCGGTCGAAGACTTCCATGGAGGCGCGGCGAAGCTCGGCATTGGCCGCGACGGCGAGACCGAGTCCGGCAGTGCGGCGTTCGACCTCGCGCTGCACGGTGGAGAGGGCTGCGCCCGGTGCAAGGTATATGGCCGCGTTGGTGGCGGGCTGGTTGGGCAGATATTTGAGCAGGGTGGAGTTGTCTACGATCAGGTAGCCCTGGCTGGTGGAGTAATCGTAGTAGATGCCGGCTATGGTGAGGGTGACGCTGTGATCGCCGAGCGGGATGGAGACGCGGTCGCCGGGCCGTAGGTGGAAGCGATTCGCGAAGGGCTCGGAAACGATGGCGCGGTCGTGGTGGGGTAGGGAGCGAAGGACGGCGGCGCGGTCTTCGCCGCGCAGGAAGCGGAGGCGGCCGTTGCGGCGCACGATCTCGATGTTGCCCGCGCCGAGGGTGGCGCGCTCGCCGCGAAAGTGGAGTGGGAGCGCGTGGAACAGGTCGACGGCAGCGATTCCAGGGACGTTGCCGAGGAGGTCCGGCGTCTGCGGGGGCAGCGGCGGGAATTCGCCGGCGGAGGCGGGCACGGCGGGTCGAATGTAAAGATCGGCCCGCAGTTGAATGTCGAGCCAGAGCGCGACGGTTTCGCGGAAGCTGCCGACCATGATCCCGACACTGGCCATCATGGCGATCGCCGTGGCGAGGGCGGCGGCGACGACGCTGGTGCGTGAGAGCGATGCGTTGAGGCTGCGCGAGGCGAGCAGCGTTTCGGCGCGGCGGGCGGCGAGCGCACGGATGACGCGATTGATGGCGAGAACGGAGGCGGGCGCGGCTAGCGCTGCTGCGGCGATGGCAAGGAGCGCGGCCGCATAACCGAATATCGGGAATCCGTCGATGGGAGGCGCCTGGGACGCGGCGCTCGCAAGAAGGGCGCAGATCGCGGACCATACCAGTGCCCGGCGCCAGCGAAGGCGCGCGTGAAATTCGTGCGCGCCGCGCCCCATGGCTTCGGTGGGCGCCACCCGCATGGCTTCACGCGCCGGAGCGAATGCGGATGCAAACGCCACGGCGATGCCAGTGAGAAGGCCCGCCGCGATCTTGGCGGGTGTAAGGGCGACCGGCGTGGGCCTGCTGGTGGTGAAGAGAGCGTTCACGGTCGCCGAAATCGTTTCGACTGTAGCGGCGGCGAGCAGGCGCCCGAGTGCGACTCCGATCGCCGCCCCCGCCAACCCGAGCAGCATTGCTTCGGCGAGGAAGAGGAAGAACACGGTTCCGCGTGACGCTCCCACGGCGCGCAGCACTCCGATTTCACCGCGCCTGCGCACGACGCTCACCGATATCGTGTTGTAGATCAGGAACGCGCCAACTACCAGGGAGATGTAGCTCAGCACTCTCAGGTTCCACTTGAATGCTCGCAGCATGTGCTGGTTCTCTTCGCTGCGTGCGCCGGGACGCTGGACGAGGTACGAAGGCGGGAGCACCCGGCGAATGGCGGTTTCGATGGCCGGAAAATCGCCGTCGCGCGGCACAGTCACATCGATGCGGTCGAGCTTGCCGTAGCGATTCAGAAGCTGCTGCGCGCCGGCAATGTCGATGAGCAGGAACTCGGCAGGGCCGGCATCGACGGTGCCGGCGACGGAAAGCTCGCGGCGCGTTCCGGTGAGATTCACGGTAATCCGCGAGGGATGATTGAGGCGCTCCGCTAGTGCGGATGAGAGCACAGCGGGCGTGCTGCCGGCGGCGGGCGCTTCGTCGAGGTGCGAGGTCGCAGGATTGGCAGCGGCGACGGCATCGACGCCATAGAGGGGGAAGGAGCCGACGTGGGGAATGGTGGCCTGCGCTTCGACGATAGGCGCGAAGTGGGCGGTGAGTGGAAGCGCATCGAGCCGCGCGATCCACTGTTCGTCGACACCGCCGACCGCCGAGATCTCAAGGTCCGTGGCGCCTGCGACCGTGGCGAGCGAGGACTGAAAGGATCCGGTCGCAGCATCGCCGGCGAGATCGATGGCGATGATTACGGCGACCCCGAGTGCGACCGAAAGGATCGAGAGAATGGTGCGCAGCAGGTCGCGGCGCAGCGGGCGGAGGATGAGCGTGCGGAAGAGCCTCATGCGCGTTCGATCGATTCGATGCGGCCGTCGCGCATACGGACGCGTGCGCCGGCGATGGCGGCGGCTTCCACGCTGTGCGTGGCCATCAGCACGGTAGCGCCGTAGCGCGAGGCGCTTTCGCGGATGAGGGAGAGCACTTGATCGCCGCTCGCAGTGTCGAGATTGCCGGTGGGCTCGTCGGCGATCAGAAGGTCGGGGGAGTGGACGAGGGCGCGCGCGATGGCGACCCGCTGCATCTGACCGCCGGAAAGCTGGTACGGGAGGCTCGAGGCTTTTTCGGGGAGGCCGACCCAGTCGAGGCGTTCGAGGGCGGTTTGGCGCGGGTTCTTGGCCCCGGAAAGGAGTAGGGGGAGTTCGATGTTCTCGACGGCGGTGAGGGTGGGAAGAAGTTGAAAGAATTGAAAGACGAAGCCGATGCGGTTGCGCCGGAGGCCGGTGAGTTCGGCTTCGGAGAGCGCGGAGGTGGAGCGGCCGTCGATGCGCACGTCGCCGGAAGTCGGAAAGTCCATTGCGCCGGCGAGGTTGAGGAGCGTGGTTTTGCCGCAGCCGCTACGCCCGAGGAGGGCAGTGATGGTCGCGGGTTGGAGGGCGAGGGAAACGGAGTGCAGCACCGGCACGGGTTGGCCTTCGCTCGAATAGGTCTTGGAAACGGAGTCGAGTTCCAGGCGCGGGGGCATTCGTTCTTATTTTATGGGCGGGGTTCGGGGATTGCGCAGCCCCGTTCACCATGGAGACACAGAGGGCGCTTAGAGGGCACAGAGAAGAGGGGGAAAGGGCTGTTGTCCACGGAGGACTCCATTCGCCTTTCGATGCACCTTTTACCGCTTCCTTACGGTCTCCTTACGGTCGCGGCTCCGTTAGCAGCATCAACCACTTACGGAGCCGTGACCGTGAGGGAGCGGTAAAAGGTGCCGGGGATTCGAGTGCCTTTCGACGCAGAGGTTGGCGTTCTCTGTGATCTCTCTGAGACCTCCGTGTCTCTGTGGTGAGATTTCACCGCCGCTCCCCAAAAAACAATTCCCACGGCAAATGTTTTCTGCTATTCTATAATCGCTCTGGAAACCGACAATCCGCGCGAGGATTATGGAAACAGCCGCACAAGGCAATCTGACTCGCGATGAAATGGAAAGCAGACGTCTGCTGGCCGCTGACGACCTGCAAAGGGGGCTCTCGCAGTCCCAAGTCGCACGTAAATTCGGGGTGAGCCGGACGACGGCTTCCCGATGGCACCGTGCATTGAGCGGTAGAGGCGTGGAGGCGCTGCGGAAACGCAGGGCTCCCGGCCGCCCCAGCCGTCTGAATTCCGAACAACTCCGTTCGGTCGCGGAGGTTTACCAGGCCGGACCGCGCGCGGCGGGCTTCGATTCCGAACGGTGGACCACAGCACGGTTCGCCGACGCCATCCATGCCAGGTTCGGTGTGCGGTATGATCCGGATCATGTCGGACGCATCATGCACCGGTTGGGGCTGCGCGAACGTACGCGCTCACGCCGCCGGCTGGCCGACGTGATCTACGCGCACTATGCTCCCGCTGCTTTGACGCACGCCGAAGCAACCACGGCGCTCTAAGGCGCGCGGCGGAACGGTAGCGCGGCTGCGCTCATGCGCCACGGGTGTGCCGCGCGTTCACGAACGCGAGATCTTGCGTGCTTTGAGGAGCGAACTCAGGCCGTAAAACAGCAGGATTGCGGTGCATGTGCCCGAGACCACGAGCGGCAGGAATTCGCCGGCGCGGTAGTAGTGATATCCCCGGCTGCCGCAGAGAATCGCCAATACCATGAAAAGAAAGCCGATTACCTGGTGCCAAAGGCTATGGATCGGTTTTACGACGGCGGGAACGACGTGCTTGACGAAGATCTTGCCGTGCCGGACTGCCTGGCGTTGCCACACTATTTCATCGTAACAAAAGCTTCACAGGTACCCGTTCCACCCTCATGTACGGCTGGTAAATTGCCGATACAAATAAGTGTGCGGCTTGTGAACCGGGCGGTGCTCCACTACAATCGAAACGGGTGGAGGCAGACCCAACGGGTGGAACGCCGGCGTAGCGCGGCACGTCCGCCATTAAGGGAGTATCTGTGGAAGAGCCATTGAAGCATCTCATGCAGGAATTGGGAAACGCCATCAACGATTCCCTTTCCGAATCCGACCGAATCGCGGAGGCGATCGGCGAGATCAAGAGAGCCGGCTATGACGTTTTCCTGGTGCTGGAAGCGACTATCGGCTTTAACCGGAGAGATGAGGACAGCGAGGACGAGGACGAAGAAATCGAAATTACCGAAGAGCCGCAGCCGAAGCGCACCTTCGATGCAACCGGTAAGATCAAGTTCACGTCCCAGGACCATCGCTTTCTACGCGCTCTGAAGATCGCAGTGGACGACGAGAACCGCTAAGCTCGCGCTCTGCCCAGCAAAGCCTCATAGACGTTCCACGTTTGGCGGACGGCCTTTTCCCAGGTAAATAATTCAGCTCGCGCGATGCCGCGCGCGGCGTATTCCGTTCTCAGCTCCTGGTCCTCCGTCATTCGACCGATAGCATCCGCCAGCGCCGCGGTATCTTCCGGGTCGACGAGCACGGCCGCATCGCCGGCGACCTCGGGAAGCGCGCTGCAGTTCGACGCGATCACCGGGAGCCCGGCGGCCATCGCTTCCAGCACAGGCATTCCGAAACCTTCATCGAGCGACGGAAACGCGAACACCGACGCGCGCGCGTAGAGAGCGGCGAGCTCAGCGGAGGAGATGTAACCGGTGACCGAGATGCGGGCGCGGGCGGGGCTGTTCTGTATACGTTCTAGGATCGCCCCGGCGCCATACCCACCGGACCCAGCGAGCACCAGCCGCCAATTTTTCGAAGCCGTTTCGAACGCCTCAACAAGCCGCGCTATATTCTTTCGCTTCTGAATCGCTCCCACGCTGAGCACGATGTTTTCACGCGGAGTGGGGCCGGCGCGCAGCGGACGGACGCCGTGATGAACAACGGTGACGCGCTCCGGTTCGACACCCAGCAGCTCCACAACCTGCCGCCTGGTGAATTCGCTGACGGCAATAATTGCATCGGCACGGCGTGCAGCATCGCGAGCCTGTGCGGTGAATCGCGCGCGGAATTCCGGCGTAGAGTATTCGCCGGTCATCACGAATAAATCGTGAAACGTGGCGACGGATCGCTTCAGCCGCATTCCCGGCAGCCGCTGGTTAAGGCCGTGGAAAACATCGGCGCCGCGCGGACCCAGCGGCTCGGCGAGCAGACGCCGTGAAACGTTCGGCGGCATGGTCTCCCGCAGCGCGCGCCAGAACCGGTGAGAGCGATAGCAGAAGCGGAAGCGCGTGTCCGGGTGCGCCGCGGCCAAGCCGTAAAGAAGCTCGTGCGAATAGACACCGACGCCGGTAAGGCCGTCGCCAATGCTATATGTCGCGTCGAGCGCGCAGATCAGTGGAGTTGGTATTCCCTTATTTTGCGATAAAGCGTGGTCCGTCCGATACCCAGGCGGCGGGCGGCTTCCCCGCGGTTGCCGCCGGTCGCAGTCAAAGCGGCGGCGATGGCTTGCCGCTCGCTCTCGGGGATGGTAATCACCGGGGAAGGCGAGGACCGGCGAAACTCGGGCAAGCCGCCGACGGCTTCACTGAGGCGGTGCAGGCTCTCGGGCGCGCCCGCCCTCGCCGCGAGCGCATAGTGCAAGCCGGAAGGCAGAGCGGCCTCAACCGACCCTTCGGAGTACAAAGTCGCCATCCGTTCCACGCACGTCTTGAGTTCGCGGACATTGCCGGGCCAATCGTAACTGCAGAGAAGGTTTATGGTCTCGGGATCGGGACGGACCGCGGAGTGCGGCAGGCTGCGGAGGAAGTGCTCGATCAGCAGCGGAATGTCTTCGGCGCGGTCGCGCAGGGCGGGCAGGCGGACCGTGAAGGCGTTCAGCCGATAGAACAGATCTTCGCGGAACCGGCCGGCTTTGACTTCCGCGCGCAGGTCGCGATGCGTGGCGGCGATGATCCGCAGATCCACTTTGCGCCACTGCAACGAGCCCACCGGGCGGTACTCGCGCTCCTGAACGAGGCGAAGCAGCTTGACCTGGAATTCGAGCGGCAGGTCGCCGATCTCGTCGAAGAACGCGGTGCCGCCGTCGGCTGCGGCGACGAGGCCTTTTTTGTCGGCGATGGCGCCACTGAAGGAGCCTCTCACGTGCCCGAACAGCTCGCTTTCCATGAGGGTGCCGACGAGCGCCCCGCAGTCGATCGGGACGAACTGGCCGCGCGGATCGGCGTCGTAGATGGCTCTGGCGACTACTTCCTTGCCGGTGCCGGTTTCACCCAGCAGCAGCACCGGCAGGCCGGCGCGTGCCGCTTTGTGGATCATGCGGCGGAGCAGGCCCATCTGAGGGGATTGACCGATGAGAGCGCGGGCGTGGTCCGGCGGGGCGGGCATCGAAGTTCGGGTGCGTTAATCTAGTCGCACGACGAACCCGTTTTTCTCACCCGATTCGGAGCGAATGCGCGCACTGAGGGCTTTTGCGCCATCTTCGGTGGCTTCGGCGCCTACCAGGACGCGCCATAAATCCGGTGTATCGGCGCGCTGCACGAGCTTGGCGACGCCGTAGCGGGCGGCCATGTTGGCGCGCATGCGCTCGGCATTGTCCTTATTCCGGAATGCGCCCACCTGTACCGCAAAGACTCCCGCGGGCACCACGTCAGGGACCTTGGTGACGACCACTTCGACATTGGCGACGCCGGGCCCGATCATGTCGATGGCTTTGGCCGCGGCGTGGGAAAGATCGATGATGCGGCCATCGACGAATGGACCGCGGTCAATGATGCGGACGTCGACGGATTTGGAATTGTCGAGATTCACCACCCGGACCCAGGTGTTGAAGGGCAGGGTGCGGTGAGCCGCGACCAAGGTTTCCATGTCGTAGATCTCGCCGTCGGCGGCTTGCCGGCCGTGGTAGGGGTGCCCATACCAACTGGCGACGCCCGTTTCGGTGCTGCCGACCGGCGGTGCCGGAGTTGGGACGGGTCGCGGAGGTGGAATCGTGCGATGCGCCACCCTCTTATGGTGCGCACAACCCGCGAGCGCAACCGCCACGATGCTGAGCGCGAGGACCCGTTTCATTACTATCTTGAGATTATAAAGCTTTTGCCGGAATGTGCCGATAAGAAAAGCATGGAGGAACGGCGCACGGAACCTCGCATGTTATGCGCGGATATGGTCGATATCGTCTGGCGGGAGCCTGGCGGTAAACTGCGGCGGGAAACGGCGCTGCTCGAGGACATTTCGCATTCGGGCGCCTGTTTGCAATTGGAGCGGGCGTTGCCGGTGGGCGCCGTCGTGCGATGGCGTTCGCCAGGGCAGGAGTTCCGGGGACGCGTGACGCACTGCGTGTATCGGGAAATCGGGTATTTCGCAGGGGTGGAGTTCGATGAGCGGTCTAAGTGGCGATGCGAGACGTTCACGCCCCAGCATCTGTTGGATCTGGCTAAGCTGGCTCGGTAGGGCTCGCTTTCGCCGCGCCTGCAACGCGTCGCGGTCTCGCTTCGCTCTCCCGAAATGCTCAGTTTGCGACCGGCCGGAGGCCGGTCGTTACCTATTCATCGTCGCGGAGGGCTCCTCGGCCGCTCCAACTGGCCTTTAGGAAATCTTTGTTCATGCGGGCGATCACTTCCAGGCGGATTTCTTTGGGGCAGACCGCTTCACATTCTCCGATGTTCGTGCAGCTTCCGAAGAGCTCCTCTTTTGCCTGCGCGACCATCGCCACCACGCGCCGCTCGCGCTCCGGCTGCCCTTGTGGCAGCAGGCCAAGATGCGAGATCTTCGCGCCCATGAACAGGGACGCCGAGGCGTTCGGACACATCGCCACGCAGGCGCCGCAGCCGATGCATGCGGCGGCATCCATGGCTCGATCCGAGTTCTCCTTCGGCACGAGAATGGCATTTCCGTCCGGCGTGCTGCCGGTGGAGGCGGAGATGAAGCCTCCGGCCGCGATCAAGCGGTCGAACGCTCCGCGATTCACTACCAAATCCTTAATCACCGGAAACGCTCTGGCGCGCCACGGCTCCAGGTAAAGCTCGTCGCCATCCTTGAAGTGGCGCATATGAAGCTGGCAGAGCGTAGTGCCCGGCACCGGACCGTGCGCCTGGCCGTTCACCATGCAGCCGCACATGCCGCAAATGCCTTCGCGGCAATCGTGATCGAAGGCCACCGGGTCTTCGCCCTTATCGATGAGCTGCTCATTGAGCACGTCGAGCATTTCGAGGAACGACATGTGCTCGTTGACATTCGGCACTTCGTAGCGCACCATCCGGCCCTTGTCGGTGGCGTTGCGCTGCCGCCAGATATGAAGAACGATTCGCATTACTTGTAGCTCCGTTGCGCCGGATGCACGTACTCGAATGTCAGCGGCTCTTTCACCAGTTCGGGACGATTCCCCACTCCCCGGAACTCCCAGGCGGCAGTGTACGAGTAGTGCTCGTCATCGCGCTGCGCTTCCCCGTCGGGTGTTTGATACTCCTCGCGGAAGTGGCCGCCGCAGCTTTCGTTGCGCTCCAGAGCGTCCAGGCACATGAGCTCGGCAAGTTCGAAGAAATCGGCGACGCGGCCGGCCTTTTCGAGCGATTGATTCAGCTCGTCGCCGTTGCCCAGCACCTTCACTTCGCGCCAGTACTGTTCGCGCAGCGCCGGAATCTGTGCGAGCGCCTGCTTGAGACCCTCGGCGGTGCGCGACATGCCGCAGTACTCCCACATCAGTTTCCCGAGCTCGCGGTGGAAGGAGTCCACGCTGCGCGTGCCGCGCGTTTCGAGCAGTTTCCTGGTAGTCGCGGCCACCTGATTCTCGGCGTCCTTTACTGCCAGGTGATTGGTGTCCACCTTTTCCAGTTTGCTGGAGGCGATGTAATCGTTGATGGTGTTCGGCAGGACGAAGTAGCCGTCCGCCAGACCCTGCATGAGAGCGCTCGCCCCGAGACGATTGGCGCCGTGGTCGGAGAAATTCGCTTCGCCGACTACGTACATACCGGGCACGGTCGACATCAGGTTGTAATCCACCCAGAGGCCGCCCATGGTGTAGTGAATCGCCGGGTAAATGCGCATCGGCGTGGTATACGGGTCTTCGCCGGTGATGCGCTCGTACATATCGAAGAGATTGCCGTAGCGCTCTTTGATGAGGCTTCGGCCGAGCCGCTCGATGGCATCCCGGAAATCCAGGTAAACCGCGAGCTTGGTTTCGCCGACGCCGCGGCCTTCGTCGCAGACCATCTTGGCGTTGCGGGAGGCGACGTCGCGCGGCACCAGGTTGCCGAAGCTCGGATAGCGCCGCTCGAGATAATAGTCGCGCTCGTTGGGCGGGATCTGGCTGGGCGGCCGCGGATCGTCCTTCTTCAGCGGCACCCACACTCGCCCATCGTTGCGCAGCGATTCGCTCATCAGGGTGAGCTTGCTCTGGTAGTCGCCGGATACGGGGATGCAGGTCGGGTGGATCTGGGTGAAGCACGGATTGGCGAAGAGAGCGCCGCGCTTGTGTGCGCGCCAGATCGCCGTGGCATTGGATCCTTTGGCGTTGGTCGAGAGATAGTAGACGTTGCCGTAGCCGCCGGTCCCGAGCACCACCGTATCGCCGATGTGCGATTCGATCTTGCCCGTGATCAGGTCGCGAACCACGATGCCGCGCGCTTTGCCATCGATGACAATCAGGTCCAGCATTTCGGTGCGCGGGAACATCTGCACGCCGCCGAGGCCGATCTGCCGTTCGAGTGCCTGATAGGCGCCGAGCAGAAGCTGCTGCCCGGTCTGCCCGCGCGCATAGAACGTGCGCGACACCTGCGCGCCGCCGAAGCTGCGGTTATCGAGATAGCCCGAATATTCGCGCGCGAAGGGCACGCCCTGTCCGACGCATTGATCGATGATGTTGACGCTGATCTGCGCCAGGCGATAGACGTTGGATTCACGGCTGCGGAAATCGCCTCCCTTCACGGTGTCGTAGAAGAGCCGGTAGACGCTGTCGCCATCGTTGTGATAATTCTTGGCGGCGTTGATGCCTCCCTGCGCCGCGATGCTGTGGGCGCGGCGCGGCGAATCCTGAAAACAGAAGCACTTCACCTTATAGCCGAGCTCGGAAAGCGTCGCGGCGGCCGATCCGCCGGCCAGACCCGTTCCTACCACGATGATGGTGTGCTTGCGCTTGTTTGCCGGATTCACCAGCTTCAGATTGAACCTGTGGCGATCCCACCGGGTCTCAATCGGTCCAGTCGGAGATTTCGAGTTCAGTTCCACGCGAGCGTCCTCAAGTTACTGCAAAAACCCGGCCAGCACCGCGACCGGAACGGAAATAAAGCCAATGCAAACCAGGATGGCGAATACCGCGGCGCCGGCTTTGATCTTCGGCGTGTAGCGCGGGTGCGCGAGCCCCAGCGATTGAAAGAGACTGTACAGCCCGTGATAGAGATGCATGCACAGCAGCACCATTGCCAGGATATAGAAGGCGGCGACCAGCGGGTGACTGAAGCCGGTGATCACGTTGGTTCGCACGTCCGGCATATTCGGATTGCCGCCTACGTCTTTTGTGTCCAGTCCAGGGATGGCGCCGGAAGTGAGGTGCAGCACGTGGAAGATGATGAACGCGCCGACGATCACGCCGCTCCAGCGCATGGTGCGCGCCGCGTAGGCTGACGGCACATCGGTCTTCTTCACGTAACCGATGGGGCGCGCGGCGTTGTTCATCGCCCACAGTTGCACCGCGGCGGTGATGTGCAGGATCACGGCCGCCAGCAGGATCAGGCGGATTGCCCATAGCGGGCCCACATTCGCCGGGCTGTGCAGAAACGCCGCGTAGTTGTTGATCTGTTGCGGATTCGACGAGAAGATCTGCAAGTTCCCCAGCATGTGGCCGAGCACATAGCCGAAGAGAATGATGCCGGTGACCGCCATCATCACCTTTTTGCCGATGGGCGCATCGTAAAAACGGACGGCCCGGCGCACCGGGCTGATCGCGAGTGTACTCATGTTCTATTCCTGGTTCTGGCGAGTTGGCTTCGCCAAAGCTGTCGGGTGGCGCCCTCAATCCGGGACGCACCAAGCGGGGATGGAGCCGTCAAACCAACTAGTATACGCCTAGAAAGCGTAGTCGGGCGGCTTAATCCCCTTTAGTCTCATATAAACTTCGGCTTGGCCGCGGTGGTGAGCGGTGTGCGTGAAGTAGCTCCAAAGCCACTCGAAGCCGGTCATTTTGCGCGTTCCTCCCACGGTGGCACTCAGCTTTTCGGGAGTCATGGCGGCGACGGCCTTGTTGCAGAAATCGAAGGACGACTGCAGGAACGGCAGAGCCTCATCCTTGGGCACATCGGGCTCATTCTCCTTGGGGTTGCGGACGGCCTTGAGGATGCCGGCGGGCATTTCGGGTCGCGGCAAGCCGCTGGCAGTGGCGCAGGCTCCGACGTTCGCGGCGCCGATGTGGGCCATCAGCATCCCGAAGCTCATCTCCGCGGGGTTGGGGCGGGTGTTGTAAAGCTCCGCCGGCATCGTTTTAGCGACGGCGACGGTGAACTCGCCGCTCGTCTTCCAGTGCTGCGCCAGCACGTTCGTAAAATCCTGGGCCAGCAGCGGCGCGGCGGCCAGCGCGATTAGTAACACATGTCTCTTCACTTGTTTGCCTCGGGCTATAATTGTTATCGAAATCCGGCTCAAAGAGCAACTCCAGGAGACAACTGTTGGGACCGAATCAACGCCCTCCGTCCGGCCGCCCGGGCTCCGCCATGTCGGTGCGGAGTGCCGATCGCTACTTCGAGCTGAAGAGCGAAATCCACCGCAAGCTGATCGGCGTGTTGAACCTGGAGAGGGTCTCGTCGATTCCGAAGGACCGGCTGCGCGCGGAGATCGGCCGTGTTGTCGAGCGGTTGCTAGACGACGAGCGCGTCCCGATGACCACGGCGGAGCAGACCAAGATCGTCGAAGAGGTGCTCGACGAAGTGCTCGGGCTGGGGCCGCTCGAAACGCTGCTCAAAGAGCCGAGCATCAGCGATATTCTGGTCAATCGTTATAACAAGGTCTTCATCGAGCGTAACGGCAAGCTGTCGGAAACCACCGTCCGGTTTAAAGACGATGCGCACCTGCTGCACATCATCGAGAAGATCGTCTCGCAGGTAGGGCGGCGCATCGACGAAGCGCAGCCGATTGTCGACGCGCGCCTGCAGGACGGCTCGCGCGTGAATGCGATTATCCCGCCGCTGGCGCTGGATGGGCCGTGCCTGAGTATCCGCCGCTTCGGCCGCCACGTGATCACGCAAGAGGAGATGGTGCAGTACAAGACCGTCACGCACGGGATGTTGCGGTTCCTGGCGGCGTGTGTGCAATCGAAAACGACGGTGCTCATTTCCGGCGGAACGGGCTCCGGCAAAACCACCATGTTGAATGCGCTCTCGCGGTTCATCCCGGAAGAAGAGCGCATCGTGACCATTGAGGACACGGCCGAATTGCAGCTTCAGCAGCGGCACGTGGTCAAGTTCGAGACGCGTCCGCCAAATCTCAATAAAGAGGGCGGCATCAATCAGCGTATTCTGCTGCGTACCGCGCTGCGTATGCGGCCGGACCGCATCATCGTGGGCGAGTGTCGCGGCGCCGAAGCGCTGGACATGCTGCAGGCGATGAACACGGGCGTGGAAGGCTCTATGAGCACAGTGCACGCGAACACGCCGCGCGATGCGTTCTCGCGCCTGGAAACCATGGTGATGATGGCCGACCTGGAGATTCCGACGCGCGTGATTCTGCAGCAGCTCGCCAGCGCCATCAAGCTGGTGGTGCAGGTGTCGCGCCTGCAGGACGGAACGCGCAAGATCCTCAGCATTTCGGAGGTGGTGGGCGTCGCCGACGATCGCGTAGAGTTGCAGGAGATCTTCACGTTCGAGCGGCTGGGCGTAACCGATGAGGGCAAGGTGCAGGGACGTTTCCGCGCCACCGGCGTACAGCCGAAGATCCTGGAGCGCCTGCGGGTCAGCGGCATTCAGGTGCCACCTGCGATTTTTGAAGAATCGGTTGATGTCAATCTGTGAAGCCGCTGCGCACGGAGACCGCGTTTCACACGCCGTGGTTTGAGCTGGTCGCCAAGACCATGCGCGAGGGCGAAGCGCCATTCTATTCGTTGAAGCTGCCGGATTACGCGGCCATCGTGGCGCTGACGGCAGAGCGCAAGGTGCTCACGGTCCGGCAATACCGGCCGGCGCTGGAGCGATACACATTGGAGCTGCCGAGCGGGTTGGTGGACGCCGGGGAGCAGCCGGCGGAATCGGCCGCTCGCGAATTGCTGGAGGAAACGGGATATCACGCGGAATCGGTTGACGTGCTGGGGCCGATGTTTCCCGACAATGGGAGGCTCGGCAATCGCATCTGGAACTGCTTTGCGGAAGGCGTGGTGAAGGCGGGGCTGGAACCTGAAGCGGGGATCGAGGTTCAGGCTTACGATATCGCGGAATTGCTGCAGATGACGGCGGAGGGCACGTTCGATCATTCGCTGCACGTGGCGGCGCTGCTTCTGGCTCGATTGCGGGGGAAGTTGTGATTTGGCGGCGGGCGTCACTCGGTGTCGAGCAATGGGCCCAGCGCTTCGGGGGTAATACACGGCACGGCGGTGTTTCGGAAGCCTCGCAAATCCCGAGACACGATCCAATCGCAGCGGTCCGCCGCTGCCGCGGCTGCAGTTACCGCGTCTTCAAAGTCGTGCAGCCCTACCGATAACGCGTCGCTGAGGACGGAGATATCGACGGCGGCGACACCGAACACCGAGAGCAAGATTGCGACGGTTCTCTTAGCTGCTGCGGCGCCGCGCGCTTTCTGAACCAGATAGTGGAGCGTAGTGACGGAGTGAGCGGCAATCCGGCCTTCGATTGCCCCCGTTTCCACATAGCGCCATACCAGCGAACTCGCGGCCGCATGTGGCTGCCGGTCAAGCAAAACGTCGAGAATGACGTTGGTATCCACCAGAATCCGTTTCACAGGTACTTCTTTTCCAGGTACCTGTGGTGATCTTGGATTGTGGCCTTGCGCAAGCTGCCTCGCAGTGCGCGCAGTGCGGGCGTTGCGTCCATCGACTTCGGGTTCGTGACCGCGGCTAAGTAGGTCTCTACCATTTGTGAAATCGAAACGTTTTGCGCCTTCGCATAGCGTTTGGCGCGGGCAATCACGTTATCATCCACGCTCAACGTCAACTTGGCCATATACGTATTCTAGCAACGCAGATGCACGTGCACACCATCGCGGGCCGCCGTCGGGTCGTCCGGCCGTGCCCTGCGCTATACTATTTTCAGACCTTCCGGTCCTTTATGCCGCGCCGTCTGGGCCGGAAGCTGATGCTCTCGATCACGGTGATCGTCATCATCGTGGCGGCGGTTTCCGGGCTCGTCAACATCAAAACTCAAGAGCAGCATTCGCTCGCCACCATGAAGCTGGGCGCCGACCAGCTTTCTAAAGCCATCACCAGCGCGACGTGGCACGCCATGCTGGACGACCATCGGGAAGCCGCTTACCAGGTGATGCAGACCATCGCCGAAAAGCAGGGTATCGATCGCATCCGCATGTTCAACCGCGGCGGGCAGGTGATGTTCTCGACCAATCCCGAGGATCGCCCGGCGTCCACTCCCTTCCAACTCGACCTGAATTCGCGCGTGCGCATTTTTCAGGCGCTGGACGGGCACCGCCGCCTGGAAATGCTCACGCCGATCTATAACGAGCGTTCGTGCAGCAGCGCCGAATGCCACGCGCACCCGGCGGGCGTGAAGATCCTGGGTGTTCTGGACGTCGCCCTCAATCTGGAGAGCGTGGACCGCGAAGTGTCCTACATGAAGGTGCGCGTGCTCCTCGTGACGGGCGTCGAAATCACGCTGATCAGCATTTTCATCATTATCTTCACGCGCCGCTTTTTCGGGCGGCCGATTGAGAGCCTGATGGCCGCGACGAGGGCGATCCGGCACATGGAGCTCGACCGCCCGCTGAAGTTCGTGAGCGGCAGCGAGGAGCTCGACGAACTGGCGCGCTCCTTCGACCTGATGCGCGAGCGGCTGCGCACGGCGCTGGCGGAGATCAACGAGTTCACGCAGAAACTCGAAGCCAAAGTCGAGGAGCGCACCGAGCAGCTCAAAGCCGCTCAAAAAAAGCTGGTGCAGAACGACCGGCTTGCGTCGCTCGGCCAACTCTCCGCGAGCGTTGCGCACGAGATCAACAATCCCGTGGCTGGCGTCCTGAATTTATCCATGCTGCTGCAGCGGATGTTGAAGGACGACGGCGTTCCTCCCAACCGAATCGAAGAGTTTCGTAAATACCTGGGGCAGGTGATCAGCGAAGTAACGCGCGTCGGCCGCATCGTGTCGGACCTGCTGGCGTTTTCGCGCCGCTCCAAGCCGCAGCGCGCGCCGGCCGACCTCAACCGCATCGTGACGATGACGTTATCGCTGGCGCAGCACAAGATGAAGCTCAGCAATGTCGCCGTGGAATCGCACCTTGCGGAGGCGCTGCCCACGGCGCCCTGCGACCAGTCGCAGATCCAGCAGGTAGTCCTCAATCTGCTCCTCAATGCGGCCGAGGCGACACAGACGAAGTCCGAGCGCCGCGTCGAAGTCTCCACCACGGCGAGCGGTGGGTGCGTGCATCTCACGGTGTCGGATAACGGCGAAGGCATCCCGCCCGAGAACCTGGCGAAGATCTTCGACCCGTTCTTCACCACGAAGAGTGAAGGCAAGGGCGTCGGGCTGGGGCTCGCGGTTTCTTACGGAATCATACAGGCGCACGGCGGCGACATCGAAGTGAAGAGCAAGCCGGGAGAAGGCGCCGCATTCACGGTCTCATTGCCGCTGGAGCAATCGGCGTCCGCAGCGGCCGGGACCGGATGAAGTATCTCTACGTGGGCGCTCTCGCGGAAGTGGAACGACCCGCGTTGACGGCCATCGGCGAATGCGCTGCCCGGCGATTCGGAATGCAAGTGCGGGAGATCGCGCTGCCGTCGATCGATTTCGCGTTCGACGCCGGGCGCAAGCAGTACGCGTCGACTGAGGCGCTGGAGCTGGCGGCGCGGATGTGCCCGCCGGACGCAGCGAAGCTTCTCGCGGTGACGGAGCGCGATCTGTTCGTGCCCGTTTTGACGTTTGTGTTCGGGCAGGCACAGTTGGGCGGACGCGCGGCAATCGTATCGCTGGCGCGCCTCCGGCAGGAATTCTATGGCCTCCCGGCGAACCCTCCCGTTTTTCTGGAACGCGCGCGCAAAGAGGCGCTGCACGAACTCGGGCACACCTTCGGCCTTGTCCATTGCGCGACGGAGACGTGCGCGATGTCCCTGGCTACGGGCGTCCGGCATATCGATTCGAAAGAAGCGGCATTCTGCACGCCCTGCGGCGCGCGTCTGGTCCGCCATCAGGTGAACTCATGAAACTCCACTGGCAGATTCTGGTTGTCGATGACGAAGAGGTGATGTGCGAATCGCTGGCCGCCTGGCTGCGCGAGGATGGATACACGGTCGATACGGCGTCCAGCGGCCGGGAAGCCGTGACTAAAGCGGCGCACCGCGATTATGCCATTTACTTCATCGACCTGAAAATGCCCGGCGGCATGGACGGCATCGAGACCATGATGCAGATCCGCAAGCAGCGGCCGGACGCTTCCATCATCATCATCACAGCGTACGCAACCGTGGACACGGCGATCACCGCGATGAAGGAAGGCGCGCAGGAGTATATCGTCAAGCCTTGCAACCCGGAAGAAATCTCGCTGCTGGTCAGCCGCATCGTGAAGGTGAAGAATCTCCAGCGCGAAAACTCGATACTCCGCAAGAAGCTCTCGCGCCAGTACGTGTTTCACGACATCGTCAGCAAGAACGCGCGCATGCAGCAGGTGCTGACGCTCGCGCAGGACGTCGCGAGCCTGCGCAGCACGGTATTGATTCAGGGCGAAAGCGGCACGGGGAAGGAGCTGGTGGCGCGTGCGATCCACAATTCGGGCGATCGCGCGTCCCAGCCGTTTGTGGCAGTGTCCTGCGCCGCGCTCGCCGAAACACTGTTGGAGAGCGAGCTATTCGGCTACGAAAAGGGGGCGTTCACGGGAGCCGCTCAGCAAAAGCGCGGGAAGTTTGAGATGGCGGACGGCGGCACGATCTTCCTTGACGAGAGCGGCGATATTTCGCCGAAGCTGCAAGTGGACCTCTTGCGTGTTCTGCAGGATCGCGCGTTTTACCGCGTCGGCGGTTCGGAAGAGGTGCGCGTGGACGTCCGCGTGATTGCCGCGACGCACGTCAACCTGCAGCAGGCGGTTGCCGAAGGCAAGTTCCGCGACGATCTGTTCTACCGTCTGAACGTAATCGAGGTCCGCATTCCGCCGCTGCGCGAGCGCAAGGACGATATTCCGATGTTGGCGCGCCACTTCATCGAACGGCTGGCGCATGAGTTGGGCAAAGACATCAGCGATCTGTCGGAAGGCGCCCTGCGCTCGCTCTTGGACTACAACTGGCCCGGCAATGTGCGCGAACTCGAAAACGCCATCGAGCGCGCGATGGTGACCTGCCGCGCGCGGCAACTCGGCGAGGACGACTTTGCGTTTCTCACGCAATCGACGGCCGCCGCGCAGTTCGCGATTCCCGCGGGGATGACGATTGAAGAGATGGAAAAGTTGTTGATCGTAGCCACCCTGGATCGCACCATGGGCAACATTAAGGAGTCCGCGCGCGTCCTCGGCATCGACCGTTCGACACTGTACGAAAAAATCAAGCGCTACAACATACAGAGGTAAGTACCGGCCTCCGGGCCGGTACGTAACCTAAAACCGCAGCTTGGTGTTGAACTGCAGAATTCTTCCCGAGTTCACTTGCGAGTTCATGGAACCGAAGGCCGAACTGGTCACCGAAATGTTCGGCGACGCGAACTGCGTGTGGTTGGTGATGTTCAGGGCGTCCACGGCGAACTGTAGCGCCACCCGCTCATGCAGACGGAAACTGCGCTGCAGGCGCACGTCC
Organism: Candidatus Limnocylindrales bacterium; assembly: GCA_035606355.1. GTDB lineage: Bacteria > Acidobacteriota > Terriglobia > Bryobacterales > Bryobacteraceae > Sulfopaludibacter. Next base: position 65,321 of record DATNFO010000025.1, read on the forward strand.
CAGTCGCGCACCGGGTCATTGCGCAGCGCATCGATGTACTGCGGAAAGATGCGCGCCTGGTACGTGCCTGGTTGCGCGGCGGAGCGTCCCTCCAAGCCCACGAACGTCGAAGGCGGAGCGGTGGACCCTGTCCACACAGCGGACCGGCTGTACCACTGATTGATATCGGCCGCGTGGGTCTGGTCGTGATTGAGCGCCTGTACCACCTGGTCGATGCTGCCGTAGTAGAACAGGTTGCCCCAACTGATCAGCGCGCCTGTCTGATAGGTGTAGATCCAGCTTGCCGTCCAACCGCCTGCCACATGGTTCAAAACTCCGTGCGTCAGCCACTGCCGCCCCTTGCCGAACGGCAGTTCCGCGACCGTGCTCCACACGATCCGGTTCGGCCGGATGCTGGAGTTCAACTGCCAGCTCGGCGTATCGTCGAACTGGTCCGGGAACCACTGCTGGCGTCCCCACATGTGGGCGTACTGAACATCGGATTGAATTCCCCTGGAAAGGCGGCGATGGTACACGGCGCGGATTTCGTTATCCACCACGTGGGTTCGCAGCGCGTTCGCCTGGCTGAGGCCGAAGCCCGCGTTGGGGAATGCGCGCAGCAGCTGTTGCACCTGCAGGGTTGTGGAATTAAAGATCCCCACCGTGCTCAGGTAATTGTAGAGCTGCGGGTCGGAGGTCTTTATGGCCGGAAGCGCGGAGAGGAACGGATTCGGCACGGTCGCCTTCATGGCGTTATCGGTGGCCGCGCTGAAGCTGTCGGTGAAATTCCAGTATTTCGCCGGCAGCGCGCTGAGCGAACGCGTCGAAGGCAGCGACGCGTAGCCGCCGTTGTACGACACTTCCACCATGTCGTTGGCGAAAATCTGCCGCTGCACGCCGAGCGAGTACCGCTGCTCCTCGGTGGGCGAATAGCCGCGCGGATAATAGGTGAAGCCTTGCCCGTCGAGAATCCCCGAGCCGAGCGAGTTGGCGAGCGGCGAGACGAATCGGGATCCGCTGGCCAGCACAGGGAACGGATTCTGCATGATGTTCACCGGTCCGAGGTTCGCAGCCGGGCCGACGCCGCAGCAGAATGTCAGACCGTTGTCGGTGCTGATAGTGGTCGATGTGGTCTGGCTGTAGCCGATCTGGCTGGGGCGGCTGCTGGAGGCGCTCAGCGCGTTGTACGTATCGCTATACCAGCCGGTGCCGAAGCGAATGACCGTCTTCGGATTCAGTTCGTAAGTGGCGCTCACGTTCGGCAGGAAGCGCTTCGTGCCGCTCGTGTAGTTGCTGTACTTCTGTCCGAGATACGTTACGCCGCCTGCGAGCGCGAACTGGTTCGCCGGCATGCCCGCGGCGAGCGTCTGCACGGCCGTGTTCCCGGCGTTCGCGGGATTGGAGAGCAAACTCGCGTAGGTCGATTGCACGGCTGAAGCGTACGGCGGAACGTAGCTGAAATCGTACTGCCCTTCGAGTCCGCGATTGTAGCGCTCGCTGGTGCCCGCCTCGTGCTCGAAGCGCAATCCGAAACCCAGGCGCAGGCGCGAGGTCACGCGGAAATCGTCCTGCACATACGCGCCCTGATACGGCGTGCTCCAGAAGCCCGTGTCGTTGGTGTCCAGCGTGACGGAATTCGGAAGCCCCATTAGGAACGACGCATATCCCAAACCGGTTGTCGATGCGGTAGTGGTGTTGTCCGCCTGCCGGTCATACGTGTTGCTGAACTGGTAATACCCGGTGGCGTTGCCGAGCGGATTCACCGACGCATATTGGTAACGCCGAATTTCGACTCCGTACTTGAGCGTATGCCGGCCCTTGATGGTGGTCATCTTCCCGGCGAGTTGTTCGGTGGTGCCGCGCTGATTCAATCCCGGCGCCCCGATGAAACTGGTGGAAGCGGCGTTCGCCATGCCGGCGATGTTGATCCACGGCAGCACGTCCTGCCCGAGGATCGCCGCCTTCTGGTCGATGTAGCTGGGCAGCCCTACGGCTTGCGCGTTGTACTTGTAGTCGATCGGCTTCTGGTCGCCTTCGGAGTATTGCGTGATGCTGGCGACAACGTCGAGCACATTGCTGTTGTTCAGCGTGTAAGTGTATTCCAGGCTACCGCCGCGAGTCGGACGGTAGAGACCGTTGCTCTCGACGCCCTTGAGCGGCGTGTCGTGCGCCCAATCGTATTGATCGGAGAGCCGGCGGTTGTAATACCACTTGCCGTTCAGACGCTGTTTGTCGGTCACTACGACGTCGTAGCGATTCACGAAATCGGGGAACCAATCGTTGTTGCCCTGGCTGCCGTCATAGAAGTTTTGCGAACCATCGGGCTGCACGAGTCCAGCGGGATTGTTGGGCAGCGGGTATAGCTGGTTGTAGAACTTCGTGATCGGGTTCGTCAGCATCGAAGACGGAATGACGTTGTTCGGGAACGGCGTGCGAGTCACGTGCCCGCTCACCAGCGCGGCTGTGCGCGGATCGTAGATGACGTACTGCGAGGGATTCGTGGGGACCTGCAGAAGCGCGGAGAAATCGCCGCCGCGCTCGGCTGCCGTCGGTACGCTGTAAATCGGCGTGGCGACGGGCGGCGCGAGGCTCGTGAGATGGCTGTAGGAGACGAAAAAGAAGAAACGATTCTTGCCGTTGAGCACTTTGGGTATGTATACGGGTCCGCCGACTGCGAAACCGGGAGTGCTGACGCGGCCCGATGCCTGTTCGGGAGTACCCGGAGTGATAGAGCCGTTGGCCAGCCCTGCCTGGTAGGCGAGCCGCGTGTAATGCGGAGTGGCATTCCAGCGGAACTGCTGCATCTGCCAGTAGCCGGAGCCGTGGAGCTGGTTCGTGCCTGCCTTCGTAGTCGCGCTGATGAACGCACCCACCGCGTGGCCCATCGTCGCATCGTAGGGCGATGTTTCGATGCGTATCTCGTCCACCGCTTCGGACATCGGAACATAACCCGCGCGTCCGCCATTCGTTCCGGTGACCGGGCTACCGTCCAGCAGGAATTCGTTGGTGCCGGTGCCGAGTCCGCCGGAATCGTAATTTGCGCTGGCGGCATGATCGAGGGCGCGGTTATTGTCGGGCTGCAGGCTGCCTGTGAAGATCATGCCAGCGGCTGCAGCTTGCATCAGAAACGGGTTCATGTTGCCGATGGGAAGTTGCTCGATGTCTTTTGAGTTCAGCACGCGACCGACAGACGCACTGGTGGTGTTGATGAGCGGCGCATCGGCTGTGACATCTATGCTCGTGGTGGTTTCGCCAACCTGCATGGTGAGGTCGAGAGCGAGACGGTCGCCGGTGCTGAGCTTGATGCCGGAGCGGCGCAGCGTTTTAAAGCCGGGGGCTTCCACCGCTACGGTGTAATCGCCTGGGATGAGGAAGTTGACTTCCCAGTATCCGGTGGAGTTTGTAGTCACCGAATCGGATACATTCGTTTCCGTGTTGGTGACCTTTACCTTCGCGCCCGCTACCACGGCGCTTTGCGGATCCATGACTTTTCCCGTGATACTGCCGCGGGAATCCTGTGCGAAACAGCTCAAAGTCAAGGTGATCAGCGCCGCGCAGATAAGAATGGAGTGTCGCATAAGTTTTCGCGTAGCACTGTATCAGGACCAAGCTGGTCCGCCAAGCAGTAAGGTGTGGGCAGCATGCGTTCCGCAATGGGAAACGCGGGGCCGCCTGGATTCAGCAGTTGGCTGCTGCTGATTCAGTTTTTCGGTTTAGCCATACAAAACCGGACCACTCCCCGCGGCGCCCAGACGGCCGGGTCCGTCGAACGGAAGATGGCCAACACGGGTGTACCGACTGCAGCGGCCAGGTGGGTGATGCCGGAATCGTTGCCGATGTAGAGCGAGGCGCGCGCGAGCCAGCAGGCGAGATCGTAAAGATCCGCAATCTGTGCGGCGCCCGGAAGCGGGGGGTCGTCAGGTCCGGCACACCACTGGACGGGCATGATTCGCGAGATGCCTGCGGCCATGCGGCTGAACTTTTCGATCGGCCAATTCTTGCGTGCGCTGCCGGAAAAGGGATGCATGACAGCGAAGTGTTCGCGCGCGACGTTGCAGTTGATGCGGGGCACAGGGCTGGGGTCGCAGGTCGCGAGCTCGCGAACCTGCTCCAGATAAAAGTCCGTGGCGTGCAAGCCGCAACCGTCCGGCGGGAGAGCGGAGAAAAAGGTGACCGGGAGAGAAAGCTCTTCCACGGCGGCACGGAAATCCACGCGGGAGGAGCCATACCAGGAAACGATGGAGTCGAAGCCGCGCAGTTCGTCGATGAGTTCCGCGGGTGCGAGACCCAACTCCAGCAGGTCGAGGCCGGTAGATGAGATCGCGCGCACCCGGTCGGCGAAGCGGATCAGGGGCGCGGTGGCGGCACTGGTCCACACTTCGAGGTAGCTGGTTCGTAGCGATTCGAGTGCCGGCAGGGAGACAATCACGTCACCGATCGCGCCGGGGCGAAGAATCAGGCGGCGCATCTAAACAGAACTCCGCGGCCGCGATTTATCCACACGATATGCACCGCAACGGTCCGATAACTTCTTCATTTTACGGCAATAAAAATTTGAGGAAATTGTGGCGGAAACGACATATTGGGATTGACCGCGAATTGGATGAGGCGCATAGTGGGGAAGGTTCCAAGAGGTTTGGGAAGCAGCAAGCCCGGCGGGAACGTAGCGGACCCGGAACGGTGATCCGCAGCCATAACTAGTGATAGAAACCGGCTGCGGGGAGCGAAGGGAGATCGGGCGATTTCGCAAGGGCGGACCGAAGGGCGGCAAATCCCGTAGAACGCTTCGATCCCGAGGGAGCAAAATCCCGGAGGGGAGTGGAGACGGGAGGCGCAGCTCTGGAGCTTGCAGGAAGCTTGGGCAACGGGCCTGACGCGTTGATACCGACGGCTGATAACCGGAGGCGGAGCGGATGGCGGACCGGGCACAAGATGCTTGCAGGTGGAAATGGTGAAGTAGCAGGCTGGAATCGTTGACCCGGGAATGGAGGCGCTGAAAAGCGCAGCCGTTGTCGGCGAGTGAAAAGCCGCTATCAACCGCCGGTCCCGTTTTTGGATGAGCTGCGGCGAGTTCGCGAAGCGTTAATCCGGTAGGCGGAGAAACCCGCCGGCCGGGGAGCAGAGCGGCAAAATCGTCCGGCAGCCAGAAACGCGTGAGCTCAATGCCGTGCATGCCGGTGGTGAGCGAGGTTGCGACTCTGGTCACTTGGAACCTTTTTCTTTTTTGCGGGCTCCCCGCGCCCCCCATGCGATGCTAGGGCATGGAGTTTCGCCAGTTGGAGCTATTCCTCGCCGTCATCGAGTGCTCCAGCGTCACGCGCGCCGCCGGTAAGATGAATCTCTCGCCCGGCGCGGTCAGCCTGCAACTTCACAACCTCGCTGCCGAGCTGCGGACGGACCTCTTTGTTCGTACGGGCAAGCGCCTCGTGCCGACCCCCGCCGCCTTGCGACTGGCCGAACGGGCTCGCGTCGCCGTGGCGCAGATGCGCGCGATTGAGCAGGAATTCGCCGGCGATCCGCACAAAGATCAGCTTCCCTTCCGGCTCGCGACAGGCGGCACGGCGCTGATTCATCAGCTCGGCAGGCCGTTGCGCCAATTGCGAAAGGCCTACCCCAATGTTTCGCTCGATATTACCGTCGCCCCCACTGAGGAAATGGTTGCGGGGCTTGTCGACCGGCGATTCGATCTCGCGCTCATCTCGCTGCCCTTCGCCGAGGAGCATAATCTCGACCTGATTCCGCTCTTTGAAGAGGAGTTGCTGCTGATCAAGCCCTCGCCCAACCCGGTGCGTGGCTGGCGCGTCGCCGCCATCGATCCCGTCGATTTGGAAGGCGTGTCGTTTCTGCTGTATCCGAAGCGCAGCAACATGCGGGGAATGATCGACGCGTTTCTGCTGTCCCAGGGTGTAACGCCGCGCGTGATCATGGAAGCCGACGACACGGAAGCGATCAAGAAGCTCGTAGAGACGGGCTTCGGCTACTCGATTCTGCCGGAGGTCGCGCTGCGCGATTCGCCGCGGTTCTTTCAGATCTTCCGCTTTCGCGGGACTCGCCTGGCGCGCACGCAGGCGCTGGCGATGGTCCGCAGCGACTACCGGCGGGCGCTGACGGATTCGATCGCGCGATTTCTCCACTCCGCACTGGCGGAAGCAAAACCGAAGTAGATCGTAAGATTGTGCCGACAGGAATCCTTCCTGTCGGCACGTGCCACAGCAAAGATGCCGTCGCGACGTCACCGCTTCATTGGTTCGCCGTTGCGGATGTCGTTAGTCAGCTTTACGTCGTCGACGTGCTCCCACACATCGGGCTGGGCGACGTTCGCGAACTTGCAATTCGTGATTTCTACGCCGCTGATCGGCGCATTGGCGTAGCCTCGCAGGTAGAGCGCGTATTTGCTCTTCTGACTCGTGACGTTCTCCACCACTACGTTGCGCACTACCGGCTTGAACGGTCCGCCCTCGCCTTCTTCGTAGAAGAAGTCGATATCGATCACCGCCTGCGCCACCTCTCCGACGGTCGTGTTCGCGAAGTAGATATTTTCGATGACACCGCCGCGATGCGAGTTCGTTTTGATGCGAAGCGCGCGATCCAGATGCGAGCTGTCCATCCTGTTGTTGTCGACGAAGATGTTGCGGATGCCGCCGGAAACTTCGCTGCCGATGGAAACCCCGCCGTGCCCGTCCTTCATTTGGCAGTTTCGGACGACCACGCCGTCCGTCGGCACATTCACGCGGCGGCCGTCGCGATTGCGCCCGCTCTTGATCGCGATGCAGTCATCGCCGGTGTTGAAGACGCAGCCTTCAATCAGCGTATCGGTGCAGCTTTCCGGATCGCAGCCGTCGTTGTTCGGTCCGTGGCTATCGATCTTCACGTTGCGCACGGTGACGTTCTTGCACAGCACGGGATTGATTTCCCACATCGGCGAGCGCTTGATGGTGACGCCCTCGATCATCACATTCGTGCAGCGGTACGGCTGGAAAAAGTTCGGGCGCAGGTAGTGGCCTTCGCCAAAGATGCGGTCCTTCACCGGAACATCTTTTTCGCCCATCTCGACGATGGCTTTGCGGTCCGGTTCGGCATTCATCCGCGTGCCGCGCTTCCAGCCCCACCAGTTTTCCTGGCTCGCCTGGCCGTCCAGAGTGCCCGCGCCGGTCACCGCGATGTCCGTCTGCTCCCAGGCGTAGATGAGCGGCGAATAGTTCATGCACTCGGTGCCTTCGAAGCGCGTGTAGACGATCGGGTATTGCTTCGTGCCGGTGCTGAACAGCAGCGTGGCTCCTTCGGCGACGTGCAGATTCACGCGGCTCTTCAGGTGGATCGCGCCCGTTTCATAACTGCCCGCCGGGACAAGCACGGTGCCGCCGCCGGCCTTCGCGCAAGCGTCGATGGCCGCTGCGATCGCCTTGGTGCAATCCTGGCCGGCTGCCGCCCCGTGTTTGGTGATATCGAATGTGCGGTTCGGAAATTTCGGAGGCTGAATGCGCTTCAGCAACGCCTTCATGCGGGTCTGGCCGTCGCTCTCGGCGGCGCGGACCTTGCGCAGTCCGCTGGCAGCCGCCATGCCGCCGACAAACATTCTTCGAGTGATCACATTCGCAATGTAGCATTTCAGATCGTTTAGTTCGTTTAAACGGTCTGTTTATGAAATACGGCTTGACTGCCCATTTACAACCACCTTACAGTTGGGGTTAAGAGGACTCTTCGGGGCTTTACACACTGGCGTCGTGCGTTCCACGTGTGCCTGGCCGCATCCGTGAGTAAGGCAGTGAACGACAACAAACCCGCGATCGTAATCGAAAAATTTTCCCTGGGCGTAGGCGACCGGTTCGCCCACCAGGCCAAGGCGCAACTGGAAGCATGCCGCCAGGCTGAGGCTCAGGGAGTTGTAGTTGTTCCCGTTTGGAATAAGAGCAACCGCGAGCATGTGACCGTGGGCAGCGAACCGGTCAGCGTGCGCGCCGCCGCCGATGCCGCTGTGCGGGAACTCGGTTGGAAGCACGGCTATTACGTGGATGCAGACCACATCAACCTGAACACAGTAGACCGGTTTCTCGCGCCGAGCAATTTCTTTACCCTCGACGTCGCCGACACCATTGGTAAACCGGCGGATCAGTCCGAATTGGCTTCGTTCCTCAAGAATCACCCCGAACTCACGGCCACCGTCGAAATCCCTGGCCTCGACGAGCCTGTACACCTGACGCGGGAGACTGCCGGGAAGGCGATGAGCAAGTATCTCGCCGCGGTGAAGGACGCGGGACGCATCTACCGCCATATCGCGGCCGCGAAGCCGGACGGGCGGTACGTCACTGAGGTCTCTATGGATGAGACGGACTGCCCGCAGACTCCGTCGGAGCTGCTGCTGATTCTTGCTGCCATAGCCGACGAGAAGATTCCCATTCAGACCATCGCTCCCAAATTCACCGGTCGATTCAATAAAGGTGTCGACTACGTGGGCGACGTGGAGCAGTTCGAGCGGGAGTTCAATGCGGATCTCGCTGTGATCGCGTTCGCGGTGGAGCGCTACGGTCTGCCGCAAAGTCTGAAGCTGAGCGTGCACTCGGGAAGCGACAAGTTCTCGATTTACGGTCCGATTCGCCGCGCGATTCGCCGCACCGGCGCCGGATTGCATGTCAAAACCGCGGGCACCACCTGGCTGGAAGAGTTGATCGGCCTCGCTGAAGCCGGTGGCGAGGGGCTGAAGCTGGCGCAGGAGATTTACGCCGATGCGTACGATCACCTGCAGGAGCTTTCGGCGCCCTACGCGAGCGTCATCGATATTCATTCTGACGAGCTGCCGACGCCCACGCAGGTCAATGGCTGGACGAGCGAGCAATATACAGGCGCGCTGCGGCACGACCAGAAGAATCCGTCGTTCAATCCGCACTTCCGCCAGTTGCTGCACGTGGGATATAAAATCGCCGCCAAGAAAGGCGATAAATACACCGGGATGTTGCAGGCTTACGAGCCCATCATCTCCAGGAATGTGACCGAGAATCTCTTCGATCGTCACATTCGGCCCATCTTTCTAACGACTGATTAACCGGATGCCGGGTCGTACCCAAATTCGCTGCGCTTTGCTGATAGCGGCGGCACTGCCACTGGGCGCGCAGGTCACGGTCGCCGGCGATGGATCTGGCGATTTTCGTACGGTGCAAGCGGCCGTGGACGCGGCGCCGGCGGCAGGTAGCGCGATTCGCATCCGGGCCGGCGTTTATCGCGAGCATCTGACCATCGGCAAGCCGCATATTGCTTTGATCGGGCTGGGCGCGAAACCGGCAGACGTGGTCCTCATGTACGATTTGAGCGCCGGAACCGCCGGGGGAACCACCAAGTCCGCGAGCACCACCATCTCGGGTTCGGACTTTCTGGCTGAGAACCTGACCTTTGAAAACAGCTTCAGCCGCAATAAGCCGTTGACGCAGGAAGGGTCGCAGGCTGTTGCCGTGAAGGTGACTGGCGATCGCGCGGTTTTCCGCCGCGTGCGCTTTTTGGGATTTCAGGACACGCTGTATGCCAACGGAGCGGGCGCGCGGCAGTATTTCGAAGACTGCTATATCGAAGGCAATGTCGATTTCATTTTCGGCAACTCCCTGGCGTGGTTTGAGCATTGCGAAATACACGCGCTGGCGCATTCGCAGATCATGCTGACGGCGCAGAGTAAATTGACAGCGGAGGAAAAGAGCGGCTACGTGTTCGATCACTGTCGCGTGACCGCCGGGCCGGGCGCGGACCGAATCTGGCTCGGGCGGCCGTGGCGTGCCTATGCTGCCGTGACCTTCCTGCACACCGAACTGCCCGCCCAAATTGTGCCCGCCGGCTGGAGCGAATGGATGCACGACGGCAAGCCGTCGCTGCCGACGGTAAGCTACGCCGAATTCGATTCGCGCGGCCCGGGCGCCAACCCGAAAGCCCGCGATCCTCACTCGAAACAACTGACGGCCGCCGAAGCAGGCCGCCTCAACCCGAAATCGTTCCTGGCGGGCGACGATGGTTGGGACCCCACAGGAGTCCGTCCGTGAAGTACGCCTTATTCGTTCTGCTCACCCTGCCCGCTTTCGCGCAGGACACGCGCACGGTGGTTGAGCCCTCGATTCCGCCGAGCTGCACCGTTTTGCCGGCGAAGTTGCCGAAACATTTGAGCGACGCCGACGAATCCAAGCTCGACACGGCGCGCATACAGGAAGCGCTGGACCATTGCAGCGCGGGTCATGCCGTGGAGCTGAAGGCGGATGGGGAAGCGGCTTCGTTCCTTTCCGGTCCGCTGCAGCTGCGCGCCGGAGTGACTCTGCTGGTGGATGCTCATGTGACGCTGTATGGGTCGCGCAATCCCCGCGACTATGACATCACGCCGGGCGCGTGCGGCACCGTTGACAAGGGCGGCCGCGCGTGCAAGCCGCTGATCGGCGGAACGGATATCGCCGGCGCCGGAGTTATGGGCGAAGGCGTCATCAATGGACGCGGTAATGCCAAGTTACTGGGGCAGAATGTCTCCTGGTGGGATCTTGCCCAGGAAGCCAAGGTCAAGAACCTGAATCAGAACTGCCCGCGCATCCTGGTGCTCAACCACGCCGATAACTTCACGTTATATAAGATCGAGCTGAAGAACTCGCCGAATTTTCATGTGTCTTACAACGGCGGTAATGGATTCACGGTGTGGGGAATTGTCATCGACACGCCGAAAGCGGGCCGGAATACAGATGGCGTGGATCCGGGAAACGGATCGAAAAATATTACGATCACGCGGTCGTACATCAACGCCGGCGACGACAACGTGGCGGTGAAGGGTGGCGGGACTGCGCCCACCGAGAACATCACCATTTCGCACAATCATTTCTACGCCGGTCACGGTGTCTCCATCGGCAGCGAAACGTATGCAGGCGTGCGCCGGATGCTGGTGCAGGATCTTTCGATCGACGGCGCGGATAACGGTATCCGTATTAAGAGCAACGAAACGCGCGGCGGCGAAGTCAGCGAGATCCGCTACGACGATGTCTGTATCCGGGACACGAAAAACCCGATTTTGATGGACACGCATTACTCGTTCGCGGGCACGCAGGCGAACCGGATTCCGCGATTTACCGGGATTGTGCTGCATGATGTCCGCATAGAAGGTCCGGGAAAAATCACGCTGGATGGTTTCAGCCCCGAGAATCTTTTGGGTATTACTTTCGACGGGGTAACTGTTAGTAACTTAACTCAGACGAAATTTGTTGCGCATTACGCGTCGGTCACGGTAGGTCCGGGACCGGTGAACTTCCGCCCTTCGGGGGATGGGGTTACTGTAAAGGGAGAAGCAGGCCATGGGAGTCTCGCAGCCTGCACGAGTAAGTTCGTGCCGTTACCGGCACGTTAGACAAGCTTCAGGAGTAAGTATGAGAATCAGCCGAGTTGCTGTAAGTGCAATATTATTTTGCGCGGCGGCATTCAGTCAGGAATTCCGCGGCACCATCAGCGGCGCCGTTATTGACGCCAGCGGCGCCGGAATCGCGGGCGCCAAAGTAGTCGCCACGGAAACGCACACTGGCTCTAAAGTGCAAACCGTGTCCGAAGCGACGGGACAATATACCCTCCCCTTTCTCGCACCGGGAGATTACGATCTCACCGCCAGCTTTCAAGGGTTTAAGGAATTCGTTCAGAAGAACATTCACGTCGGCTCGGGCGATCACCCGCAGATCGATATCAAGATGACCGTCGGCGAGGCGACGCAATCGGTGGAAGTAACTGCCGATGCGCCGCTGGTGAATGCGGAGAATGCCACGCTCGGCCAGGCGATCACCACCAAGGAAGTGGAAGATCTGCCGCTGAACGGCGGCACGCCGATGATGCTGGCGCAGTTTTCTATCGGGGTGATCGCGACGGGCATTCCCTCGCTGGTGCACCCATTCGATAGCGGCGGTCCGGCGGCAATGAGTATCGGCGGCACCTCGCAACAAACCAGCGAATTGCTGCTGGATGGATCGCCGGATGCGACGTGGGACGGGCGCCAGGCTTACAGTCCGCCGCGCGATGCCGTGCAGGAAGTTCGCACCAAGGCATTTGATTCCGACGCGTCCTTCGGGCACACCGGCGGCGGCACCCTCAAGCAGGTGATGAAGACCGGAACCAACTCTTTCCACGGGACCGCCTGGGAATACAATCAGCCGAACACGCTTGCCGCGAACAACTTCTTTAACAATCGCGTGGGCACGCCATCGCCGGTTACGCACTTCAACCAGTACGGACTTACGGCGGGCGGACCGGTTTACATCCCGCACGTGATCAAAGGCAAAGACAAGCTGTTTTGGTTCTTCGCGTACGAAGGGCTGCCGGACAGCCAGCCCAACCCGACACTGCTGACGGTGCCGACCGACGCCGAGCGGCACGGCGATTTTTCGGCGCTACTTAGCCTGTGTTCGCCGGCCACCGTGGGCACCACAGGATGCGCGTACCAGTTATTCGATCCGAATACCGCGGTAGCGACCTCTTCGACGGCCTACACGCGATCGCCATTCGCCGGTAACATCATTCCCACGAATCGCCTGAACGCAATCGCCCTGAAGTATCTCTCGTTCTATCCCGAACCGAACGTCACGTCCGGTGTTGGGGCGAGCGGAGTTAACAATTACAACAGCAATGTCACGACGAACGATAAGTACAACAACGAGCTCGGGCGCATCGATTACAACATGAGCGACAGGAGCCGGATCTTCGGCGACATTCGCCGGACCGGATACTCGCAGGACAAGAACAACTACTTCAATAACGCCGCCGAGGGTTCGCTGCTGTTCCGTAACAACTGGGGCGGCACGGTCGACGAAGTTTACACCATCAATCCGACGACGGTTATGGACGTTCGCGGGAACTTCACGCGGATGGCCGAATCGCACGACCTTCCGAGCGCCGGTTTCGACCCGACATCGCTCGGCTTCCCGAGCTATGTCGCCGGGAACGCGCAGCACCTGCAAATGCCCATCATTTCGCTGAGCACTTTTCAAAACCTGGGGGCGTCCGGGGCAAATCAACTGCCCTCCCAATCGCTGCAGCTCTTCGCGGACGTGGTGAAGGTCAAGGGCAACCACACGCTCAAGTTCGGCACAGACCTGCGGCAGTATAACCTGAACGTGCAGACGTTCGGCAATTCCACCGGCACGTTCTCCTTCAACAACAGTTGGGTGCGCGGTTCCAATAGCGCCAGCTCCACGGTTGCTCAGGGGCAGGATCTTGCCGCGTTCCTGTTGGGTTTGCCGAGCTCCGGTTCCTATGACCAGAATCCGGCTGCGAGCTACTATTCGCACTACTATTCGGGATTCATCCAGGACGATTGGCGCGTGAGCCGCACGTTGACGCTCAACCTGGGCGTCCGTTACGACCACGATACGCCGTATCACGAAAAGTGGGCGCGCACGGTGAACGGCTTCGATAACACGGTTCCAAACCCGATTGCCGGCGCAGCCGTGGCCGCTTACAACAAGAATCCGAACACTCTCATCCCGGCGGGTAGCTTTGCGGTTCCGGGCGGTCTGACGTTCGCCAGCCCCAGCAACACGCAAGTCTACAGCAACAATTCAAACCGCATCAGCCCGCGCGTCGGTTTGGCGTGGAGCCCTGCGAAACTCGGCGGTAAGACGGTGATCCGCGCCGGGGTCGGAATGTTCGTGCAGCCGCTCACGATCTCGAGCTTGAGCGCGACCGGAGCCTACTCCACGAACCCGATTCAGACACAGGAAGGGTTTAGCCAGTCCACGCAATTCGTGGCCACCAACAATAACTTCATCAACATCGCGAACACGCTGGACAACCCGTTCCCGACCGGCATCGTGGCGCCCGCTGGAGCAGCGGCCGGCCTTGCGACGTTCGACGGCCAGACTGTGAGCTTCCTTGCTCCCAACCAGGTGAACCCGTACTCGCTGCGGTGGAACCTGGACATCCAGCACACGGTCGGCAGCAACACGCTGTTCGAAATCGCGTACATCGGAAATCACGCGGTGCATCTGCCGATTACGGTGACGCAGCTCAACATGGTTCCGGCGCAGTACCTCAGCACTCTGCCGACGCGGGATGTGGCGCTCAACACCACTTTGACGGGAACGGTGCCGAACCCCTTCGCGGGCTTGCTGCCGAACGCCAGCAGCCTGAACGGCTCGACCGTGGCGCTCGACCAGTTGCTCGCTCCGTACCCGCAGTATCCGGTAGGTATTGGAAGCGGCTCCTGGAGCGGCAGCACCGGCGTGCTCGAATACAACAATCCGGCGGGCAGCTCCTATTTCGAGAGCCTGAATTTGCGCGTGCAGCGGCGGCTTTCGTCGGGCCTGACGATTATCGGCAACTATATCTACTCCAAGCTGATCGAGGAGATGACGTGGCTGAATGCGACCGATCCGGCTCCGGAGAAGCGCGTTTCGCCCATCGATCACCCGCACCGCATCGTGTTCGCGGGGACGTATGACCTGCCGGTTGGCGCTCACAGGCACTACGATTTGCATTCGAAGGTCGCGAACAGTCTGCTGGGCGGCTGGGTGGTCAGCAGCACCTACATGTGGCAGATGGGGCCGCCGGTGGTTTGGATGAACGGCAGCACGACGACTCCGGGCGACTATGTGTACTTCGGCGGAGCGGGCGCGCTCACGGTGGATCCGCGGCAGGCGGGTATCACGGCGAGCGGAGCCGCAATTCCGGCGTTCAACACGTCGCTGTTTGCGACGAGCTCGACGCAGGCGTTCGCGTTCCACATCCGGACGTTCTCGACCACGTTCCCGAACATCCGCGCGGACAATATCAATAACCTCGATGCTTCGCTGCTGAAGCGCTTTAACTTCACGGAGAGCAAGTACCTGCAGCTCCGGTTCGAGGCGTACAACCTGCCGAATCACCCGACGTTCGCGGCGCCGAACACGCAGGCGAGCAGCACGAGCTTCGGCCTGATTACGTCCCAGGCGAATCGCCCGCGCACCATTCAAGTGGGCGCGCGGATTGTCTGGTAACGCCGGGCGTATAATCGGCCCATGCATCTGGAGCTACTCGCAATCGCGATCCTGATCGCCGCGGCTCCGGCCGCGGCGCAACGTGGTGGCGCGGCGCCAGGCGGAGGGTCTCCATCGCGAGACTGCGGCAGCAATGAAAACGGCCCGGGACGCGGTGCGGCAGGATTGAGCCGGGACATGCCCTGTCCCCCTTCAGTTGAGCCGTCCGCGGCCGACCCGGAAGTTCGAGCAAAGCTGGACTACGAGAAGAACCTGAGCGACGTCGCGCGCGTCGCTCAGCTTGCCAAAGAGATTCGCGAGGAATTGGAGCGCGCCGGGCAGTCGGTGGTGCCTGCGTCGTTGGTGGCAAAGTCTGAGGAGATGGCCAAGGTGTCGAAGAGAATCCACGACCGTCTGAAGACCACCTACGCCAGTGCTCCCAAGCGGTGAAGCGGCCACCGGTCTCCAGACCCTGCGGACTTACACCTCTCGTAAGCGGGCTGCGGCTTGTTCGGCGGTGATGTCGCGCTGCGGCATCGCTAACATTTCATACCCGACCAGGAATTTGCGCACGGTTGCGGAGCGCAACAGTGGCGGATAAAAGTGGGCGTGCATGTGCCACTCGTCGTGCGGCTGCCCGTCGCTGGGCTTTTGGTGGAAGCCCATCGAGTACGGAAACGAGACCTGGAAGACGCGGTCGTAGCGTGCGGTGGTGCGCTGTAGGATTTCGGCAAGGGCGTCGCGCTCTTCGCTCGATAGCGCGTCCATCGAAGCGAGATGCCGCTTCGGAAGCACCATGGTTTCGAACGGCCAAACCGCCCAGAACGGTACGACCGTGACGAAGTGCGCGTTTTCTTCGACGACGCGTTCCCGCCGCTCGAGCTCCAGCCGCGTGTAATCGCAGACCAGGCAGCCGCCGTGCCGCGAGCGATAGTCTAGCTGCGAATTCTGCTCCTTCAGCACTTCGTTCGGCACGTCGCGGCTCGCCCAGATCTGGCAGTGCGGATGCGGATTGCTGGCGCCCATCATCGCGCCGCGATTTTCAAAAATCTGCACGTAGTTGATGAAGTCGCGGCCGCCCAGATCCGCGTATTGCGCGGCCCATTGGTCCACCACTTTGCGAAGCGAGGGCACGTCCATGTTGGCGATGGTGAGGTTGTGCTTCGGCGAGAAGCAGACCACGCGGCAGATGCCCGGCTCACTTTCCGCCGTCAGCAGCCCTCCGCCGTCGTTGCTCTGCTCGACGTGCGTATCGGGCTTCAATGCCGCGAAATCGTTGTCGAAGACGAACGTGGAATCGTAGACGGGATTCCGTACGCCGCCGGCGCGCGAATTGCCCGGGCAGAGATAACACTCCGGATCGTATTCCGGCTGCGCGGCGGGGGCGGTCTCCTCAACCTGACCCTGCCACGGCCGCTGGGTGCGATGCGGCGACACGAGCACCCATTCTCCGGTGAGCGGATTCAGCCGCCGGTGCGGATCCTGCTTCCAATCGATCATGCTGTTCTCATGGTACAGGTGCCCGGCCCACCGGGCGCAGCGCGGGTGAGCGCTTTGCTACGATAAAGATTCACCCTTGATTCAAACTGTTCCAGACATCCTCGCCCGTATTGTCGCCACCAAGCGCCAGGAGCTTCTGGCGCCGGCGGATACGGCTGCGTGGGAGCGCGCGGCGGAGGCGCGGAAGGGCAGCCGGCGCGATTTTCGGCGCGCTCTCGAAACCCATACTCCGGCGATCATCGCGGAAGTGAAGAAAGCCTCGCCCAGCAAAGGCGTGCTTTCCGGTTCATTCGATCCGCCCGCAATCGCGCGGCAGTATGAAGCCGGCGGAGCCGCTGCCTTGAGTGTACTGACGGATCGCGACTATTTTCAGGGGAGTCTCGACGATCTGCAGATGGCGCGCGCGGCTGTGCGTCTGCCGGTAATCCGCAAAGACTTCACAATCGATTCGCGCCACGTGCTGGAGGCGGCCGCGCATGGCGCCGACGCCATCCTTCTGATCGCGGCGATCTTGAGCGAGCGGGAGATTCGCGATTTCCGCGATGCCGCGGCACAATACGGCATGGCGGCGCTAGTGGAAGTCCACGATGCCGGCGAACTCGAAAGAGCGAAGAACGCGGGCGCGGACCTGATCGGCGTGAACAACCGCAATCTCTCGACGTTCGAAGTGAGCCTCGATACCTCTCTCGAACTTGCGCCGCGGATGCCGAAGGGCGCGGTGCTGGTCAGCGAGAGCGGCATCCGCACACGCACGGACATTGCACGCCTGCGCGAGGCCGGCTATTCCGCATTTCTCGTCGGCGAGCATCTCATGCGGTCCGCCGATCCCGCGGCGGCGCTGCGCGAACTGGCGGCGTCATGATCGTCAAAATCTGCGGCATCACGAATCCGGAAGACGCGGCGGCGGCAGTGGCCGCAGGCGCATCGGCTATCGGATTCAACTTCTACCGGCGCAGTCCGCGATATATCGAGCCGCAACGCGCGGCGGAGATCCGCACGCCGGTGCATGTGCTGCGCGTCGGGGTGTTTGTGAATGAGCCGCGCTCGCACGTGGAAGCGATCGTGCGCACGGCGTCGCTCGATATCGCACAACTGCACGGCGACGAGCGTGCGGAAGAATATCCGGCCACTGCCGGAGTCTGGAAAGCGGTGCGTGTGACTCCGGGGTTCGACTTCACGCCGTACGAGACCTGCCCGGCGGAAGCGATTCTGCTGGATGGTCCAGCGGCGCATTTGTATGGCGGCGCGGGGATCGCGTTCGATTGGACGGTGGCGGCGAGCCTGCGGAAGCGCTTCGTGCTGGCCGGCGGGCTGGACGCTTCGAACGTGGGACGCGCCGTGGAACTGGCACATCCGTGGGGCGTGGATGCATGCTCGAAAATCGAATCGTCGCCCGGGATTAAGGACCATCAGAAGATGCGAGCATTTTTGCAAGCGGCGGCCGAGGCGCTCCGCGTATGAACTCTCAACCGGATTCCAGCGGCCACTTCGGGCCGTATGGCGGACGTTTCGTTCCCGAGGTGCTGATGGCGCCGATCGAGGAACTGGAGATGGCGTATCTGTCGGCGCGCGAGGATGCGAACTTTCAGGCCGAACTGCGCGACCTGCTCCATAATTATGCGGGCCGGCCCACTGCGCTCTATTTTGCCAGGCGCCTGAGCGAGACGCTCGGCGGCGCGCAGATCTGGTTGAAGCGCGAGGATCTGCTGCACACCGGCGCGCACAAGATCAACAACAGCCTGGGGCAGGCGCTGCTGGCGCGCCGCATGGGAAAGCGGCGCATTATCGCGGAGACCGGCGCGGGCCAGCACGGCGTTGCTACCGCTACTGTCTGTGCGCTGTTCGGCCTGGAATGCGTCGTATATATGGGCGAGGAAGACATGCGCCGCCAGCGGCTGAATGTCTTCCGCATGCGTCTGCTGGGAGCAAAGGTAGTGCCGGTGACAGCGGGCAGCCGCACGCTCAAAGATGCCATCAGCGAAGCGATGCGCGACTGGGTGACGAACGTCGGCGACACCTATTATTTGTTGGGCTCGGCGCTGGGCTCGCATCCTTACCCCATGATGGTGCGCGATTTTCAGAAGGTGATCGGCGAGGAGGCGCGCGCGCAGATGTTGGAACGCGCGGGCCGGCTTCCCGATTCCGTGTTCGCATGCGTGGGCGGCGGCAGTAATGCCATCGGTATCTTTCACGCCTTCATTCCCGATACGCAGGTGGAACTGATCGGCATAGAGGCGGGCGGGCGGGGGAACGCGCCGGGCGAGCATGCCGCGCGATTCCGTGGCGGCGCTCCCGGAGTGCTGCAAGGCGCCTATAGCTACGTGCTGCAGGATGAGAACGGGCAGATTTCCCTGACGCATTCCGTATCGGCCGGGCTGGATTATGCGATGATCGGGCCGGAGCACGCGCGGCTGCACGATCTGCAGCGCGCCGAATACGTGGCGATCAATGACGATGAAGCGCTGGCCGCGGCGCGCATGCTATCCCGTACGGAAGGCATTATCCCGGCGCTCGAAAGCTCGCACGCCGTCGCCGAGGCCGTGCGGCGCGCGCCGTCGGCCGCGGGCAAAGTATTTCTGGTAAACGTATCCGGCCGCGGCGATAAGGACGTGGACATCTATCGCGAGAATATGAAGGACCTCGACACGGAATGACGCGCATCGGACGGTTGTTCGAAACGCTGGCACACGAACGGCGTAAGGGGCTGATCGCCTACATCACGGCGGGCGACCCGTGTCCCGAACGCACGCCTGCATTGGTGGAAGCGCTGGTCCGCGGCGGCGCGGACCTGATCGAACTCGGCGTCCCCTTTTCCGATCCCATCGCCGATGGTCCGGTAATTCAGCGCGCCGGTGAGCGCGCGCTCAAGGCGGGGACCAGCATCAAAACAGTGCTCGAGATTGCCGCGCGCATTCGCGAAACCAGCCAGGTGCCGCTGCTCCTGTTCACTTATCTGAACCCGGTAGTGCGCTACGGTCTCGAAAGGCTGGCGGAAGATGCCGCCGCGCGGGGCATTGACGGCTGCCTGCTTATCGATGCGTCGGTTGAAGAGGCGCATGACTACGTGGCGGCAATGCACAAGCACGGGCTTGACACAGTATTTCTGGGAGCGCCCACGAGCACGCCGCGGCGCCTCGAACTCGTCGCCGAATTTTCGACTGGCTTTATCTACCTGGTGTCGCGGACGGGCGTCACGGGCGAGCGGGAGTCGCTGTCGTCGCAGGTTGGTCCGCTGATCGAAGCGATGCGCGGTATTACGAAGCTGCCGCTGGCAGTGGGGTTCGGCGTCTCGCGGCCGGAGCACGCCGCCGAACTCGGCAAGCACGTGGAGGCCGTGGTAGTGGGCAGCGCGTTCGTGCGCCTCATCGAACGGAACCAGAACAACCCGAACCTGGAAACGGAATTGGAAAAGTTCGCGCGCGAACTGAAAAACGGATTCGCATGACGGAAGAAGAAGCTCGCAAACAGCTTGACGAGTACCGCGTGTTAGTAGACGATGTGGATCGCCGTCTGGTGGCGTTATTGAATGAGCGCACGCTGGTGGTGCACAATATCGGCCGCGTGAAACGCGAGGCGAAACTGCCGGTCTATGAGCCCAAGCGTGAAGTACAGGTGTTCGAAAATATTACATCGTGCAACCAGGGCCCCCTGGCGGGGGATGCGATAAAACGGATCTTTGAGCGCATCATCGACGAGATGCGTTCCATACAGCGCGCCAAAATGGAAGACTAAGCATGCTCATCGTAATGCAGCAGGGCGCCACCGACGAACAGGTGCAGGCGGTGATGGACCGCATGATCGACATGGGGTTCAACGTGCATCGCTCCACGGGCGTCGTCCACACGTTGCTGGGCGGCGTGGGCGGCAAGGAAGAGTTCGATCTCGAAATCTTCCGCGTGATGGAGGGCGTCAAGGAAGCGCACCGCATCATCTCGCCGTATAAGCTGGCGAGCCGGCATTTCCGGCCGGGCGGCACGGTGGTGAAGGTAGGGAATGTCGAAATCGGCGGCGCGGCGCTGGTTACCATCGCCGGTCCGGCGCGCGTGGAATCGGCCGGGCAGATCGCGTTATGTGCGCAGCTTGCATCGGCGGCGGGCGCGCAGATACTTCGCGGCGATGCCACGCGGCCCGAAGGTTTGCGGCAATTGCGCGACGCCGCGGACCGGTACGGGCTCGCCATTGTGAGCGAGGCGGGCGAACTCTCCGAGGTGGATGCCGTTTCCGGCATCGCGGACATGCTCGCGGTGAGTCCGCGCAATATGCAGCACGGCGCGTTGCTGCGCGCGGTAGGTACGCAGCGCAAGCCGGTGTTGCTGAAGCGTGGAATCGCGGCGACGGTGGAAGAGTGGCTGCTTGCCGCGGAGCAGATTCTCTCCGCCGGCAATTACAATGTGGTGCTGTGCGAGAGCGGCATCCGCACCTTCGAAACATACACGCGATACACCATGGACCTCTCGGCGATTCCCGTGGTGAAGAAGCTATCGCATCTGCCGATCATCGCCGACCCGTGCCACGCCACCGGCCGCCGCGACAAGGTGGCGCCCATGGCGCGTGCGGCCATTGCGGCGGGCGCGGACGGGTTGCTCCTCGAAGTGCACCCCGATCCCGATCGCGCGGAGAGCGATGGCGCGCAGTCGTTGAGCCCCGCGCAATTCGACGAATTGATGCGCGACGCGCGGCGAATCGGCGAAGTGATGAGTCGCAGATGATTGAGAATGTCGCCATCGTAGGCACCGGGTTGATCGGCGCCTCGTTCGGGCTGGCGCTGCGCGCAGCCGGATTTACGGGAGCGATCTGTGGTGTAAGTTCTCCGCCGGCGGTCGCGGCGGCAGTCGAGGCCGGCGCGGTGGACCGGGCTGCTTCGCTCGCCGAAGCCGTAGCCTCCGCGGACCTTGTCTTCCTGGCTCAGCCCATCGGCCGCATCATCGACACCCTCCGGCATCTCGATCCATTGCTCAAGCCTGGTGCTCTGGTTACCGATGCGGGCAGCACGAAGTGCGAAATCGCCGATGCAGCGCTCCAGTGCATCCGCCGCGGCACGTTCGTCGGCGGGCATCCGATGGCCGGCAAGGAATCGCGCGGCGCGGCGGCTGCGGATGCCGCATTATTTCGCGGCCGCACGTGGGTGCTTACGCCGGCCGATGCCGCGGACCTGAACACTCCGCTGGCGCACCGCTTCATCCACTGGCTGCACGCCATCGGCGCCCGGCCGATATCGATGGACGCAGCGGAGCACGATCGGGTGGTCGCATTGACCAGCCATCTCGCGCAGCTTGCGTCCACAGCGCTGGCGGCAACCGTCGCGGAGAACGTCCCGGCGGAGCGGCTGGATGTTGCGGGGTCGGGGCTGGCGGATATGTCGCGGCTGGCACTCAGCAGTTACGAATTGTGGCGGGATATTGTCGCCACCAACACAGGAGCGATCGAGAAGGCGCTGACCACCTACATACAAAAGCTGGACCACATCCGGGAGAACCTGCGAACCCGTCAATTGCAGGAAGAATTCGAGCGCGGCGCAAAGCTGGCCGCAACTGTACGCGGGTCCTCAACCCGCGGGAATTTAGGATAAACTACGCATAGGCTAATGGCCGATGACTTACCGCCCGCGGATGCGAATGTCCCCGAGCGGTACCCCCGGCGCAACATGGCGAAGCGCACCGTCAGGAGCGCATCTCCGAATGCCGGTTTTAAGGATTACAGAATGGAACAGAAACTGAAGATTGCCGTGTTCATCGATTTCGATAACATCGAAATCGGCGTGAAGTCCACACTGCACCGCGAATTCGACGTGGCGGCGGTGTTGGACGCGCTCAAGGAACGCGGCGAAATCGTCACCAAGTTCGCTTACGCCAACTGGGGACGGCAGGAATCCGCCACGCGCGCACTCAGCGAGCACGCAGTGCAGATGGTGCAGCGCGATCCGTCGCCGCGCGGCGACAAGAACGGCGCAGACATCAACCTCGCGCTGGACGCGCTGGAAATGGCGTTCACGCACGACCACATCAACGCGTTCGCGATTGTTTCCGGCGACAGCGATTTTATCGCGCTGGTGAACAAACTCAAGCAGTACGATAAGCGCATTTTCGTGGTGGGCGGCCGCGCCTTCACCAGCACGATTCTGCAGAAGAACTGCCACGAGTTCGTCGCGTACGAGAGCATTATCGATGAGCCGCGCACGCGTCCGTCGCAGCAGCATCAGCAGCAACAGCAGCAACAGCAATCGCATGCCGAACGCCCGCCGCAGCAGCAGTCGCAGCAGCAACCGCAGCAGCACCAGCCCCAGCAGCAACCGAAGCAGCATCAGCCGCAGCAGCACAAGCGGCAGGCGCTGGATCTGACGCAGGCGATGCCGCTGGTGGAGCGCGCCCTCGGCGTGCTGGAGCGCCGCGAAGTGCGTCCGCAGCTTGGGCTATTGAAATCCACGATGCTGCAACTGGATTCCACGTTCAACGAGAAGGCGTACGGCGCCAGTTCCTTCACTGATTTTGTGGAGCGCCTGCAGAAGTCCGATTACGTCGAAGTGACCGGCGGCGAAGGCCGCTATATGATTCGCATGCGCGGCGGCGCCGTGCCGGAGAAGCCTGGCCACAAGGCCGAAGAGGCGATTCCGCTGCTGCGCGACGTGCTGGAATCGCATCGCATGGATATCGATGACGGCGCGTTTGCGGACGATCTCGCCGAGTGGGTGAAGCAGGATCAGCCGAATTTCGACTGGCGCGCGTATGGCTTCCAGGAATTCACTGAGCTGCTGAACTACGCGCAGGATAAAGGCCTGGTTCGCATTCAGACGGATCCCGAGAGGGGACTGATTGTGTTCCTCGGCGCCGAATTCCATCCGCCGGCGCCGCCGCCCGAGCCGGAACCGCTCACGCCCGTCGAAGAAGAGGAAATCGACGAACCGCAGCCCATCGTGCCCGGTCAACCGACGGCGACGGGAGAGATTCCCGAGCCGCTTCCGCCGCCCAAGGTGCAGCGCCGTCCGCGCGCGCCGCGCAAGCAGGCGACCCCCGGTCAGGAAGGGCAGAAGAAGCGGACTACGCGTCCGC
The DNA here is from genome assembly GCA_035606355.1 of Candidatus Limnocylindrales bacterium. Classification (GTDB taxonomy): domain Bacteria; phylum Acidobacteriota; class Terriglobia; order Bryobacterales; family Bryobacteraceae; genus Sulfopaludibacter. The sequence continues at coordinate 88,785 of DATNFO010000025.1, forward strand.
GCAAGAAGAGCTAGCTAAATTCCGGTGGCGGCGTGCGTCATACTAGCGACATGCGCCGCCTTGCCGTCCTGCTTTTTTTCACGTCACTCGGAGCCGCACAGACGTTTGAAGCGGCATCGATCCACGTTGTCAACACGCCGGCGGGACCGTACCACTTCACCGTCACCCCCAACCGCATGGACATTCTGCGCTTCAGCCTGACCGGGCTGATTCTGCAGGCGTTCGACCTTTATCCGTTTCAGCTCTCCGGCCCGGATTGGATGGGCAACCGGACCTTCGAGATACAGGCGACCAGCGGAGCCCCCGCGTCGAAGGACGAGATGCGCGTCATGCTCCGCAATCTGCTGATCGAGCGCTTCGCGCTGGTGACGCATTGGGAGACGCGTCAGGATTCCGTCTATCGTCTGGAACTGCCGCCCAGCGGAGTCAAAATGAAAGCCGTCGAGACCGGCTACGCCGGGGCTAACTCCCCTATGCGGGACGGCAACACATGCCATCTCAACGGGCCGATGTCCATGCGCCAACTCGCGGGAAGCTTGCGGTCGTTCATGGGCAAACCGGTGCTGGACGATACCAAACTCGATGGCTTCTTCACCATCGATCTCGCCTTTGCGTGCGATTCCATAGATCCGGCGAAGGAGCCTTCGTCCGCGCCGCCGCTGGTAAGTGCCGTCGAGAAGCAACTCGGAGTCCGGCTGGTCTCCGGCAAGGCTGAGGTGAACCACTTAGTCGTCGACCATGCCGCGCAGCTTCCCACAGGCAATTAGTTCATAGGTGCCCATTCGTAAGTCGCCGTACGGTCTTTCAAACACAAGTGCGGTTGGCGCTCGCCCGCTTTCCCTCAGGACAATAAGAACAGTTCGCTTCGGTTGCGAGGGTCTATGTCCAAACGAATTGTAATTCTGCTGCTCACTTGCACGGCTGCGCTTGCGCAATTCAACGCGGCGCTGCAGGGCACGGTAAGCGATCCTTCTGGCGCCGTCATCCCGGGCGCCACCGTCACGCTCACCAACAACGAGACAAACGCAAAACAGACCATGACTTCCAGCGGTGAAGGCTTCTATCGCTTCACCGGACTGGCGCCGGGAACCTACACGCTTTCGGCCGAGGCCCAAAAGTTCAACCGGCAGGAAGTGAAGAATATCGCCGTGCAGGCGGAACAGACCCAGGCCGCTAACGTCACGTTGACGCCCGGGCAGATCACGCAGACGGTGACCGTCACCGCCGAAAACAACGTCGCGCTGCAAACCGAGAACGCGCAGGTGGGCACGCAGATCAACGCGCAGGAAGTGACCAGTCTGCCGCAGTTCGGCCGCGATCCGTACGAGCTGGTGCGGCTTTCGCCTAACGTGACGGCGGATATGGCGCGCAGCGGATCCGGGCAGGCCGTCGGCTTGCCGAACACCACCGGGCCGGGCGGCTCTAACTCGGGGATTTTTCAGACGGAGAATCAACTGCCTGTCTCGGCGAACGGCCAGCGCATGTCGAACAACGATTACGAAATCGACGGCGTGAGCGTCAATAGCCTGGGCTGGGGCGGGTCGGCAGTGATCACCCCCAATCAGGAATCCATTAAGCAGATGGTGGTGCTGACAAATGCGTATTCGGCGGAGTGGGGCCGCAATTCGGGCGCGCAGATCAACGTCATTTCGCAGAACGGCACGGACCAGCTACACGGCAGCGGCGTATTTCATCTGGATTCGCCGGGGCTCAACGCGTATAACAAGTGGGGTGGTCCGGCGGGCGCCGCGCCGGTCCGCGACAACAACTTATTGCGTCAATACGCCGCTAGCATCGGTGGACCGATCATCAAAGACAAGCTGTTCTGGTTCTTCTCTTATGAAGGCCTGCGGGAGCACAGCAGCAACGTATACACCACGTGGGTGGAGACTCCGCAATTCCGGCAGGCTCTGGTGGCCGCGCGTCCTAACACCATTACGGCGCAGATTTTTGGGTCGCCGGGCATTGCGCCCCGCGTGATCAACGTACTGAATTCGCCGTGTCCCACGGCGTTCGCCGCAGGCACGTGCCAGCAGGTGACGGGCGGCATCGACGTCGGGTCTTTTACGGGCGCGACGGGCCAGTACACGCCGGGAATTACAGGTGGCGGCCTGGACGGTGTGGCGGACTTGGAATTTGCGCAGCTCGCCTCGCCAAGCACGACGGAGGGCAACCAGTATAACGGGCGCGTCGACTTCAATGCGACGGCGAAGGATTCCGCATTCGTGAGCATGTACTTCACGAAGCTGTACAATCTCGGCGCGGACACCAGCACGGGCAGCCGGCCGATGGCGGATGTGAATTTCGGGCCGCTGAACACGGCAGTGACCGCGCAGTACAACCGGATCGTCTCGCCGACCATGTTGAATGAGCTGCGGGCAAACCTGACGCGGTTCGCCGCGAATCAGGTAACTTCCAACGCGGGTGTCGTGAACTATGGGATTCCGCGCGTGGAGGTGCAGGGCTACCCCATTTCGCGCCTGGAATTCGGAGCGGCGCAGGGTGAATCTTCGCCCGGCATTTTCGCTCAGAACACGTATGAGGTGCGGGACCAGTTCAATTGGGTGCACGGCAATCACGGATTGAAGCTCGGCGTAGAGATGCGGCGCGAGCAGGATAACAACAACCTGGTGGGCGGCGCGCGGCCGGACTTTGTGTTCAACGGCCTGTGGGATCTGGCCAACGGCGCGGCAATTTTCGAAGGCATTGACGCCAATCCGGTCACCGGCGGACCGGCGAACTCGCAGCGGTACCTGCGGACGCCGTATTACGGCTGGTTCGTGCAGGACGATTGGAAAGTGCGGCCGAACCTGACTGTGAACCTCGGCGTGCGATGGGAGTATTTCAGCCCCGTTTCCGATGCACACGGGCAACTGAGTAATATCGTGTTCGGTTCGCAGGGCCTTGCGAATGCCACGGTACAGCAGGTGGACCGGATGTACCGGCCGGATCGCAACAACTTCGCGCCCCGCCTCGGCTTTGCCTACACACCCGGGCGTATGAATCAGAAGTTAGTGGTGCGTGGCGGTTTCGGTATCTTCTACGACCGTATTCCGGAAGTATTGTTCACCAATGCCGCTGCGAATCCGCCGTTCTTCGCGCGCTACGGCATCTGCTGCGGTACGGCGGCTAACCCGTTTGTCGGCGGCCAGATCCAATATGAGCTGGGCACGAGTAACTCGCCGTTCAGCTACCCGGCGAATCCGGCATTGGCCCAGGGCATCAACGCCGCGACCGGGACGCCTAACGCCGGCGCAGTTGAGATCTGGGGTGCTCAGCAATACATGCCCAATCCGATGATCTATGTCTACTCGATGGATGTCGAGTATACCCTGCCCGCACGCGTAGTGCTTGATTTAGGCTACTCGGGAAGCACGGGACGTCATCTGATCCGGCTGGTGAATGAGAATTACCTGTATCCGAATAACATGAACTTGAAGGGCGGCGCGGCATTCACGGCTGTTTACATTCCACAGCCCGATTCCAACCAGAATTACAATGCCGGGCTGGTATCGCTGCGGCGCAGTATGAATCGGGGCTTCCAACTGATCGCGAATTATAAGTGGTCTAAGAGCCTCGATAACTCGTCTTATGAAGGGCCTGGCTTTGTCACGAATCAGACTTATCCGCAGAATAACCGCCTGGAATGGGGTCCCTCGGACTATGATGTGCGGCACCTGGTTACCGCGTCCGTGGTTTGGGATATCCCGACCGGCCACATGGGAGGAGTCATGAAGAGTATCTTCGGGGGCTGGCAACTGGCGCCGATCGAGACCTGGCACACGGGCTATCCGTGGACTCCCGTGATCGGCCAGAGCGTGCAAACTCCCGGCGGTCCCTCGCTCTCGCCCATCCGCCCGACGCAGTATTTCGGCGGGGCCGGCAGCAGCCAGTCTATCGACGCATTTATGACCGGGAGCAACTTCCCGAAGGGGGGCAAGGCATACTTCAATACGACGGCTAGCGGACCTCCGGGAATCGGCCGCAATTCTTTCCGCGGGCCGCGGTTCTGGCAAACGGATCTGTCTTTTGCGAAGTTCATTCGCATGCCGTTCTTCTTTGGGGAAGGCAGCAACCTGGAACTGCGGGGAAACTTCTTCAATATCTTCAACCAGCTAAACCTGCAGCCGTTGAACTTTAGCGCACAGGGTACGCACCCCGAACTGAATTTCTTCGGTACCTCTCCGGGCGCTTTGGCGGGGCGAGTAGTAGAGTTACAGGCTCGCTTTAGCTTCTAATGGAACGATGAAGATCTTTTTCCGCTGCGTCGCGGCGGCGGCCCTGTTCGCCATCGGCGCGTGGGGGCAACCGCTCGACGCAACCGTCGATACGCGCGCTGCCGCTCGCCCCTTCCCGCATTTTTGGGAACAGATGTTCGGCAGCGGCCGGGCGGTGCTTTCGCTGCGCGACGATTATCGCCGCGACCTGCGGCAGGTACGGGACGCCACGGGCTTTCGCTACGTCCGCTTTCACGGGATCTTCGACGATGAGATGGGAGTGGTGCAGAAGGATGCCCAGGGCCGGGTGACCTATAACTTCTCGTATGTGGATCAGGTATATGACTGGCTGGTTGAAAACCATGTCCGTCCGTATGTGGAACTCAGTTTCATGCCCAAGGTGCTGGCGGCATCGCAGACGTCGCATGCTTTCTGGTATAAGCCGCTGCCGAATCCGCCGGCGTCTTACGATGCATGGGGCGAGCTGATCGCCAATTTCGCACACCACGTCGTGCAGCGTTATGGCATCGGCGAAGTATCGCAGTGGTACTTCGAAGTCTGGAACGAACCGAATATCGATTTCTGGACCGGCGACCCCAAGCAATCCACGTATTTCGAACTGTATGACGCCGCCGTCAAGGCGCTGAAGGGTGTGAATGCGCGCCTACGGGTCGGCGGCCCTTCCACCGCTCAGGCCGCATGGGTGGACGCGATGATCGCGCACGCCGATGAGGCGCATGTTCCCTTGGACTTCGTCTCGACGCACGTATATGCGAACGATACCCCCAAGGACGTTTTCGGCGCGCCGGGTCCAATCGACCGCTTCGACATGGTGGCGCGAAGCGTGAAGAAAGTCTATGACCAGGTGAAACGGTCCGCGCATCCGGACCTGCCGATCATCTGGAGCGAGTACAACGCCAGTTACGCGAATGAGCCGCCGGTCACCGATGCGGCGTTTATGGGTCCGTGGCTGGCCAATAACATTCGGCTCTGCGATGGCATGCAGAGCATGATGTCTTACTGGACGTTCAGCGACGTATTCGAGGAGCAGGGTGTGGTGAAGACGCCCTTCTACGGCGGCTTTGGCCTTCTGGCGGAGCGCAGTATTCCCAAGCCGGCTTACAACGCGTTCGTCCTGCTGCACCGGCTCGGGACGCAGCGGATTCCGGTGGATGCGCCGTGGGTGCTGGCGACGCGCGGCGATGGCGGGAAACTCGCGATCGCCGCATGGAACTATGCGCCGCCCGAGGATGCCGGTCACGAGGTGAGCGCACGCATCCGTCTGACGGGGCCGCACGGCGCGCATGCGCGAATTCAGACGGTGGACGGGCACCGCGGGTCGCCGCTGCCGGCGTGGGAAAGCATGGGGCGTTCCGCCTTCCCTTCGCCCGCGCAGATCGTGCAATTGCGGCGCGCGGCAGTGATGCCCGCGCCCGCGGAAATCGCGATTTCGGGGGATACCATCCAGTTCCGGCTTGCTCCCCACGCCTTGGCTTTGATAGAAATCACTCCATGACACGGCGGACATTGCTCGCCACGTTCGCGGCCGCTCCCGTAGCGCGAAGCGCCATAGTTGGCGAGCCGTTCCTTGAAGACTTGAGCCACCGGTGCTTCCGCTTTTTGTGGGAGCAGGCCGACCCCACGACGGGGCTGGTGATGGATCGCGCGCGGACGGATGGCACGCGCGAGCCGCGCGCGGCGAACTTCGCGACCATTGCCGCGACGGGATTCGGATTGAGCGGAATCTGCATCGCCGCGGAGCGGAAGTGGATCTCCGGCCGTGATGCCGCGGCGCGCGTCCGCGCCACCTTGCAGGCATTCGATTCGAAGATCGAAAATCAGCACGGCTGGTTCTACCACTTCCTCGACGGCACAACCGGCGAACGCGCGCGCAAGTGCGAGCTATCGAGTATCGATACCGGCCTGCTCTTATGCGGCGTGCTGACCGCGCGTCAATACTTTCATCGCGATTCGGAGATCGTCAAACTGGCGACGCGCATTTGGGAGCGCGTGGATTTTGAGTGGATGCTGAACGGCAGCCCGAACATTTTGTCGCATGGCTGGAAACCGGAGACCGGCTTTCTGCCGGCGCGCTGGGCGAAGACCAGCGAAGGCATTTTGCTGTATCTGCTCGGTATAGGGTCGCCCACGCAGCCGCTGCCGCCGGAGTCGTGGTATGCGTGGGAGCGGCAGACGGTGACTTATGCCGGAATGACTTATGTGTCGGGCGCGCCGCTATTCACCCATCAGTATCCGCAGGCCTGGTTCGATTTGCGCGGGTTAAAGGATAAGGCGCCGTCGTCGATCGATTACTTCGAGAACGCAAAGACGGCGACGCAGGCGAATCGCGCGTTTTGCGTGGACTTAGCCCACGAGTTTCCGAAGAGTTACTCGCCGGAAATCTGGGGGCTCAGCGCGTCGGACGGGGAGCACGGCTATCATGCATGGGGCAATCCGCCGAAACGCGACAACATCGATGGCACGGTAGTGCCGTGCGCTCCCGGAGGGTCGATGATGTTTCTGCCGGATCTCTGTTTGGCAGACCTGCGCAACATGCAGGCGAAGTTCGGAGACAAAATTTGGGGGCGCTACGGGTTTGCCGACGCGTTCAATCCAACCACGGATTGGGTGGACGCTGATGTGCTCGGGATCGACCAGGGAATCACGCTATTGAGTACGGAGAACGCCCGCACGGGCAACGTATGGAAATGGTTCATGAAGAACCCGGAAGCCAAACGAGCCCTGGACCTGGCAGGGTTCAGCCGCGCGCGGTGAGCCGCAACAGGACCCTCGTGCCACTTACTAATGCGTCATTGAGTAAATGACGTAATTGATTCCGATTCGGATGCCGAGCGCCGAGAATTTTTCCGGGTAGCGCGGGTCGTCTGCCCATTCCCAGGAATCGCCGATATCGGAGTTGAAACAGATGGCGACCATCACGCGGCCTTTGTCATCGTAGATGCCGTACCAGTGCGCGACCGTGCCCACCGCGCGCTGCGACATCGGGCCGTAAGGCCTCAAACTCCACTGTCCGAGAACCTGATAGCGGTCGTCGAGGTCATAGACGCAGTGAAAAATGGGGTCTGCCGAAGGCATCTCGACCACTGGATGGTCCGGGAACACCTTATTCATAGTTTCGGCGAAGCGGCCGTATTCTTCCGCGCCCCAAAAATCGTCCAGCATAAGAAATCCGCCGCGAAGTAAGTACTCGCGGAGCACTTTCACTTGCGGATCGGTGAGCTTCCAATCGCCCATTTCGCCGGCGTTCATCCACGGCCAGTTGTAGAAGTCGTCAAGATCGTCGGGACTGACCGGCTGTTCCACGCTACGCACATTGACGCGCGTCAACCGGCGTACCGCGGCGGCGAAGTGGCGGTCGGCGCGCGGATAATCCTGTGTCCAACTGGTGCCCCCCTGCCGCCAATCCTGGTCGTAACCACCGCCTTCTCCGCCGAATCCGAAGAAGCGCCGCCGGCCCCCCAGCAGCGAATTCGGGTGGTTGGGATACATGAGGCGCGCGAAGACCCATTCGGTTTTTTCCTGGTAGTCGGGAGGAAGAGGGATATCGTCCTGACGTTCGTAGCTGGGATAAACGCGGAACGGCTTCTGGAACGCGTAAACGGCGCCGATGAGGACTATGCCGCAACCGATGACGGCGGGCAACCGGTGAAAGATCATGTCCCTCGCTCTTGAACGCAGGATATCACGCGCGGCGCGGCGAACCGGTCGCGCTTACGGGCTGTGCAGAAATCCGGCTGCTGTTTCGATACACCTTTTACCGCTCCCTCACCGGTCTGTGAAAAAATCCGGTTCTCGTTGTTGTAGCGCTCCATTCGCGTTTCGATGCACCTTTTACCACTTCCTAACGGGCTTGTGAAAAAACCCGGCTGCCGTTCTCGTCGCGCTCCATCCGTCGTTCGATACACCTTTTACCGCTCCCTCACGGTCGCGGCTCCGTTAGCAGAATCAACTACATACGGAGCCGTGACCGTAAGGGAGCCGTAAAAGGTGCCGGCGATTCGAGTGCGTTTTGAAGTCGGCGTAAAAGCAACTCGATTTTTTCACAAACCCTAACGGTCGCGGCTCCGTTAGCAGAATCAACTACATACGGAGCCGTGACCGTAAGGGAGTAACCATGGCCCTGTGGGCCGCCGATAGAAATGAAAGTCGGCGTAGTGCATCCTGGTATCGGTAGCGGCGCGTTTGAGGTCGGTATTCCGCTCTGGAGAT
>DATNFO010000026.1:0-18327 GCA_035606355.1 Candidatus Limnocylindrales bacterium
CGCCCTCACGCGCGAACAGCTTGTGCGTGGAGAGGATCTGATCATCGGCGCGCGGTTGGTTAGTGATGGCACTTCGATTGAGTATCCCGGATTGCAGCGAGTACGCGGCGGTTCCGCACTCGGTGGATTCCACTACACACCTATCCTATTCTGTGCCGATCAGCGGCCCAGTCGGGTCGAACGTGTAGTGATCGAGGTCCTTGCGCTTCTCTTGGAGGACGTGCAAGGAGTGCTTCCGCGCTCCGGAATCGCGTACTGCGGTGCCGCGTGCAAAGGCAGGAAGGTCCATTTTTCCGCGGGGCTGAAGACGGCGAAGGACCTCGTCCGAGAACTGTGGCAGATGCGAGGAAGCGAGGTCCAGCCGCGCCTCGTGCTCAACGACCACTGTCCGACGTGCGAGTACTCCGCTCAGTTCCATGAGCAGGCGATCCGAGAGGATAACCTCTCGTTATTACGTGGCCTCCGGCAGAAAGGAATCGCCGCATACGCTCGGAAAGGCATTCTAACGCTTACGCAGCTTGCGCACACCTTCCGGCCTCGGCGCAAAGGAAAACGCCAAACCAGTGAAAATCCGAAGCGTTACCATGCCTTGCACGCAATGGCGATTCGCGACCGCAGAGTGTACGTTCTCGGTACTCCCACGATACCTGAGAGTGATGGGGTGGCGATCTACCTTGATCTCGAGGGCGTTCCGGACGAGGATTTCGTCTACCTGATCGGAATGATCGTGTGCGACGGAGAGTCGCAGACGCCCTACTCATTTTGGGCTGACGGCAAGGACTAGGAGGTCGTGATCTTCGAGCAGTTCCTGAAGGTGGTCGCATCCTACGACGGAGCGACTATCATCGGAGTTCCTGAAGATGGCTGCAATGGCAGGCCGGAGCGCAGTTATCGGCTCGGCACAGGATCTGCAGTTGAGCGACTTCCGGCGCGGCGACAATACATGTCATCACGCTATGAACAGGCCATTCTCCTCTCAAGGAGGGTGATTTGAGGCCACATTCCGGACGTTTTCGGCAAGCCCTTCTACGTGGGTGCAGAAATCTGATGTTTTCTGCACAGGCAACGCGTTGGGGAATCCGGGCGAAGCTGAACACCATTCCACGACGAAGCTGAACAGGATTCCGGGCTGATTCTGAACACCATTCCGGGATGAAGCTGAACACTTTTTCGGCCGCCCCGCAATGGTGTTCAACTTCCCCGGAACGTTTTCCACAGGCAAAGTGGCGCTGGACATCGGGTCCGGCAAAATCATGCCTGCCCGAGGGCGCCCAGCGTATCCTGAGAGGACCATGCGGAGTCAACGCGCCGTGCGGATCGCCGACATCGCGCAGCTCATCCCGCCCCCCGCGCCAGACTTGATGCTATTGCGATCACAATTCACTCGCGCCGTCGACAGCCTGCGCGAGCAGTACGCGGCAGGGCTAGACAGGGGGTTGACGCGCGTCCGGCTCATCGCTGGCATGTACGCCCGGGGCTGCTACTCGATGTTGCTGGTGAAATCACGCGTGGCGCGAATCGCTGGAAGGGTGCCGTTGCCTCGGGTTGTGGCAATTTCGTTGATCGCCGCACTCCTGCGAATGCTGCCACGCCTCGCCGCCCCAGACACCCATTACCGCATTGCGTGCGTCTCGACACTGATGGCGACGATCGACCCTGTACTGGACGAAGTGGCGGCTGGCGGTCTCGAACTCGCATTACGCGTCCCTGACGATCCGCTCATCCGCACCCTTATCGATGCGACCCGCGCGGGCGAATCGCCGTGGAGGGCGAGATACTGGGAGGAGTCCGTCGCGCCCGCAGTTCGCGACTATTGCGCGGCGGAGGCCTTGGCGGTAGCGGGAATGCCGGACTGCGCTGCGCTCGGCCATCGCGGCGCAGGCCTCCAGGCAGTCGTCGAGGGCATGTGGTATGCCATCGGACCAGAGCTCGGTTTCGACGCGCCGGATTGCCGCCAATTGCAGTGGATGGCAGACACCACGCGTATTATGCAGATGATCGACGACTGGGTCGATCAGGACGAGGACCGCGGGAAGCGTCTCACTCCCGTGCTGAACGGCGATTGGACGCTCGCCGATGTCGCCGGCCTCTACGGCAAGACAGTCGAGGACTTGAAGCAGCTGCTCGACGATGCCGGCGTGTACGCACCGGCACTCCGGAACGTGATCGTCGACCTTTACACCGATTATCTGCAATTGGCCCTCGATGCGATGGGCGGCGTGGCGGCTTAGGCGCTCAGATCATTCACCGAAAGCGGCGCCCGGGCCGATTCAAGACCTGACTTTTAGCTCGATTAGCGGACGCTCTGCTCGCGCACCTAACGCGCCGCTGCGACGTGAACCGTTTGAGACCCCGCACTGGCTCGAATCGCGTCAGGAGTTCATTCCCCAACCAGTTCTTGGCTCCGGAGCGCGTTTAAAACAGCGGGCGCAGTGAACGGGACCGTGTGTACCGCATCGGGTTCTACGCTTTGGGCCCGTCCGCTGAAGAATGGCGACGCAGCCGTCGGATTCTTCAATCGCGGGGAAAGCTCCGCGAACATTACGATGCGCGCAGCTCCATAGAACTGCGCAGCTTTGCGCGACGTGGCGGCGTTTGGCGGTCAACGACGAACTGCCGCAGTTAACCGGAAGACGTCTACCTTGCTGAGAGCGTGAGAAACGACGGCTTCGCCAGCCGTTCTTTCCTCGGCGGCCGGCCCACCGTAAACGTCAGAGAAGCAGGTTCGAGTCTTGTTCGGGGAGGCAAATGTATGGAGGCCGCCGTCAGTTCTGCGACGGTTTCTGCATGCTGTCGATCACCAGCACTGGAATCTGCGCCTCGGCCGGCTCCAGCTTCAGGCCGAGCTGGCCAATTGAAGTGGTCGGAAAATGCGAACGCCCTTTCGAACCAGTTCCATCGCGTTGTGCTGCGGCACGGCTGGTGTAAAATGAGTCGACACCCCATCGGACCCCCTGTTGATGCGTAAGCTTCTCTTTGGACTCACACTCATTGCGGCTTTGGCGTTCGCCGACTTCGAAGGGTCCTACGTTGTTCCTCTCGACCACGCCGCGATTCAGTACAAGACTGCGCCGGTGACGGACCGCGCCTTTCGCCTTCAGCAAGAACTGCACGAGGGCAAGACCAAGCCGGAATACGACAGCGTGCACGGCTATCTCAACGCCGTGCTGAAAGCTCTCCATGTGCCGGAATCGTCGCAGGTTTTGGTCTACTCCAAGACCAGCTTTCAGGCGCCGCGCATCGCTCCGCGGCTGGCTCGTGCGATCTATTTCACGGACGATGCTTATGTGGGTTGGGTGCCGGGCGGCGACGTGGTGGAGATCGCGTCCGTGGATCCGCGGCAGGGTGTGATCTTCTATACGATGGATCAGGACGCCGCAGCCAAACCGAGAATTGACCGGCGCGACGACTGCCTGCAGTGCCATGCGTCGGGAACGACGGCGGGAGTGCCGGGGCTGATGGTGCGTTCAGTATTCGTGGATCGAACGGGAATGCCGCTGTTCAATGCGGGCGGGTTCGTTACGGATCATCGCAGCCCCCTTTCCCAGCGCTGGGGCGGTTGGTACGTGACCGGGACACACGGTTCGCAGCGTCATATGGGGAACGTGTTCGTGGAGGAACGCGATCATCCCGACGCGCTGGACCGCGAGAAGGGCGCCAATGTCACCGACCTGCACGGGCGTATCGACATCGACAATTACCTGGCTCCGTCCAGCGATATCGTGGCGCTGATGGTATTGGAGCACCAGACGCGCATGACAAATCTGATCACGCGCGCAGGATGGGAAGTCCGGGTGGCGTTGAGCGACCAGAAGACAATGAACCATGCGCTGAAGGAGCCGGAAGACCAGATGAGCGATAGCACGCGCCGGCGAATCGACAATGCCGCGGAGACTTTGCTGAAATATGTGCTGTTCACGGACGAAGCGCTGCTCGATGCGCCGGTGAAGGGTAGCGTGGCGTTCACAAGAGACTTTCAGCAACGCGCACCGCGCGACCACGCGGGGCGTTCGCTGCGCGATCTCGACCTGACGCGGAGGATGTTTCGATACCCGTGCAGCTTTCTCATTTATTCAGAAGCGTTCGACAGCCTGCCGCGGGAAGTAAAGGATCGTTTCTACCACCGTCTTCTGGAAGTGCTGAACGGCACGGATCAAACCCCGGTTTACTCGCGCCTAACGGCAGCCGACCGCAAGGCGATCTACGAGATTCTGCTCGATACGAAAATGGATCTGCCGTCGTATTGGCGGAGCGGTCAGGCGCAACTGAAGCAGTAGACCTTCGGCATTTCCATCTCTGCGAACCCAAGGTCCCTTCAACCCGGTTGGCTCTCTCATATCTCAGAGTCGGGCGTTATGCGTCAAGTTGACTCCGTTCGGACTGAGCGCCCTCAGTAAGAGCGAATCGCGGTGAGGATAAATAGCGGTCTTGCGCGTCTCCACGGAAATCCGGCATGCGCGGCAGCCCGATGCGGGTGTAGCTCGCCGCGAATTGGATACGCAGTGGCCCAGTTCAGCATCAGCCGCGTCGCAAGTTCTGCCGGTTCGCACCTTCAGGTAGTCGAGAGCCGTACCGGTTTTCTGGCCAAGCTGCAATACTTTTCGTAGAATGCGGGACCACAAGCTGGAAGCCGACTTCGACGGATTGCGCCTCGTCCTCGTATCAACGGCGGGACACTGGCAGGTTTTCGTCTATGATGTGGAGCGTTGCGAAGTGCTCCACATGGCGGAGCGCAGCAACCTCAATTCTGCGAAGTTCGCCGCCGTAGAGTACGCAGCCGCTCACCGGTTTGGGCCAGGCAACGATTTGCAGCCCGAAAGCATTGCGGAGGAGCTGCCGTGGGCCGATTGTGCATGAGCCCCGACACGCGAGCGGTACACTGAAAGCAGTAGCCTCGCCTTGCACTTCCCCGAATCGACCCGATGCCCTTAGCGCGCCTGAACGCGCCCTTCGACCCCCCGGACTGGATGTTTGAGGTGAAGTTCGACGGCTTCCGGGCCGTTGCCTTCATCGAAGACGGTGCCGCCCGGCTGGTCTGTCGCAAGCGGAAGGTGTACAAGTCTTTCCCGGATCTATGCACCGCACTCGCCACCGCGATCCCAGTAGGGCGATGAGCCAATTTAGGACTGCTCTATAAGCTCCTCGACTATGAAAGCTTCTCCGTCCAGCAGTGGCCGTCGGCGCCGTTCTTCTAAGTATTGGCTGACGATGGTCCTCGCCAATTGATCTAACGGAGCATTGCAATCAGCCCTTTGATATTGTGCCAAAAGCGCGGCTGAGTACGGATGTGGCCGCTCATTTTCGGCAAAGCAGGCCAAGACGGCAATTGCTTCGACGAGAACTTCGTAGCGCATCGCCGATTGTCACCTACCGATTTGCACATTACGGCAACCGCTCTGCCATTGTGCGTAGGTGCCCCCTTATCAGTGGTTCACCGACAAAGAGCCCCTGTCCGCTAGCGACGGGGACGTTCATGAGGAATAGCCGCCCGACCTTCCGAAGCGACAAGGCCGCCACGACCAAAAGAGTCGCGCAACAGTCCCATAGCACGACCGGCTCGATGGATCTTCCGTTATGACTGGAAGTCACCTTCAGTTGTTCCGAAGCGAACAGCCGCGGAAGTAGGACAATATTAAACCGCCGGTGCGGTTCACATCCGTCAAAACGGCAGCGTCGTGTGTAACTATCCTTGATCTTACCTAGCTCCCGAACTAATCTCAATTCAGTCTAATTGGTTCTAGGCACCTCGTTACTGCCGGAACCCAAAATCCACTAACGGGGGTGAACTAAGATGTCCACAAAAAACAAATTAGCGCTTGCTTCGGCGCCCGTGTTAATCCTCTGCATAATGCTCGCGTTGCCGCTCAAGAACCAAAGGCTGCACGCCCAGCCCACAAGCGACCCGGTACTCAGCGATGCACAATCCATGGTTCTCGAAGGTCGGCGGACATTTCGGTTTGACACTTTTGGAGATGAGGCCTTCTGGGGTGATGCGCTGATGCTTCAGCTCGCAGTAGAAGGCCCTGGCCATGGCGGAGTGGCGCCCGGCGTCAGCCCGCGTACGGCTCTAGCCTTGGGTTTGAAAGTCGATATCGATGCTCTTCCTCCATCCATCATTCAGGCCTTGCGGGCTGGAGCGCTGAACCTCGACGATCCGGGTGTGACATTGACTCTGCTCCGGTTGAATGCCGTCGTCGGCCTGACCGGGTTTTTTAATAATTCCGGGACGCTGCGGTCCATCGGTATTCAGTGCGCGTTGTGCCATTCTCTCGTAGATAACAGTTTTGCCCAGGGAATTGGCCATCGGTTAGATGGTTGGCCCAACCGCGATCTGAATGTCGGCGCGATCGTGGCGATCGCCCCGAATCTGCAGCCTATCGCCAATGTCCTCGGCACGGATATCGCTACTGTCAAGAAGAACGTTCTAAACAGTTGGGGCCCGGGTAAATTCGACGCTGAATTGATTCTCGACGGCAAGGCATTCAACCCACGGCAGGTGAGCAATGGTGTGACCACGGCCACGAATGTTAGTGCGGCGACGTTGCTCCCACCGGCGTTTGGGCTCGCGGGCGTCAACTTACATACCTGGACGGGTTGGGGATCAGTCACGCATTGGAACGCGTTTGTCGCCAATCTCGAGATGCACGGCAAAGGCCGGTTCTTTGATCCCCGCCTGAACAATCCCACTCAATTTCCAGTTGCGGTTCGGAATGGGTTCGCAGACTTACCCCACATCGACCCCGATAGCGACCTGATCACGAAGAAGCTTCCGGCGCTCCACTTCTACCAACTCGCGATTAAGGCGCCGAAGCCGAGCCCGGGTATCGATTTCAATCCGGCGGCTGCGAAACGCGGAGACGAGCTTTTTAGCGGAAAGGCCGGATGCAACAACTGCCACGTAGAGCCGCTGTGGACCGAACCAGGCTGGAATCTCCATCCGCCCGCCGCCGTGTGCATCGATTCCTTTCAGGCCGACCGCGCACCCGATCATCAGTACCGGACATCCCCGCTGGCGGGCATCTTCACACGTGAGCTGGGTATCAACGTGATGCCCCAGAATAAAGGCCGATTCTTCCATGATGGCCGGTTCAAGACTCTCTTGGATGTCGTGAACCACTATAACGGCTGTTTTTCTTTGGGACTGACTGATCAGGAAAAGAATGATCTCGTCCAATATCTGCTGTCGCTCTAATTCAACCCTGAGGGAGGTTACGAAATGGGAATGCTCCGATGCATCGCGTGGGCAACGGCAATGACGTTAGGAGTTGTCCCAGGTTTTGCTTCGCTGGTGATGGTCGGTCCCGTCAATGTGGGATCAACTGTGACCCAAACCGTCTTAAGCATACAGAATATGGGAACCGTTTCCGGCTGCGTCGGATTCCTGGCGGGAGGCGACGTAACCGGCTTGGCCGCATGCCCCGGAGCCTTCACGGGTGCCGGAGGGAACGAGTCACCATCCGGCGTCGCGACGGCAACCATAGGCCAGTTGCAGTCTTTAGCCGTCCACGATGCCTCCGACCTGCTGGTTGTGTTTCATTCCGGAGAGCCAGACGGTACACCCCTCAACCTCATGGATCTCGCGTTGGTCTTCTTCGACGTCGCCGGTGGCACTTCGTTCACCGCTACGCTCCCCGGCACCCCGTTGGCGCTTATGCCTGTTGGGTCGGCAGGCGCAAACGCCGACATTGCGTTTAAGTTGGATGCATTTAAAGCATCGTTAGCTAATGATTTCATGTCAGGTGTGAATAACAGGGTGGGCGTCGATGCTACTCTGTCCGGGAGTACGGGCGCTGTGGACTCGTTCTTTCTGGCCGCTCAATCACCGACTGCGACGGTTCCGGAGGCATCCGTTTTCTGGCTCGCCGGCATCGGATTACTCATGCTTCCCTGGTTGAGATCGCGAACATGAATCGCCGCAAACGGAAGCAACGAGGCGGTGGACAGTGGAGTACCAGCGCGGCTACTCCCGCGATCAAGACCGCACTCGACGTGTCCATCGACCACGCGTGTTTCGAAGCGCGGCTGCGGGTGTGTTGCGGGGCCGTCGATCACGGATCCGTCAGCCAGGCAGAAACGCGATTCGTGCCAGGGACACTGCACGGTACCATGTTCGACCTTGCCGTCAGCGAGCGGACCGCCGAGATGAGAGCAGACTTCAGCTATGGCATGGATCTTACCAGCTTCTTTCACAACCAGTACCTTGATGCCACCGGCCATCACGCGGCGCGGCTCCCCGTCGCGCAGTTCATCTTCGCGCGCGACCTCGATCCATCCCTCCGGAATTGGCTCGCCTGCCGTGTGATTGACACCGATTTGTTTCCCATACACCAGGTTGCCTCCGAGCCACGCCGAAACTAGGCTGATGGCGAATCCGCAATACGCCAGCGTGCTCCCAGTCTGCCGCTCCCGTCGGCCTCGCGCGACCATGGAAAGGTTGTAGAGGGACGCGGCGGTGATGTTGAGGAGCCCGTGCACCACCCCGACGCGCCGTGCCGGACCGTCCGTCTCCTTCCAATCCGTTAACCCGGCCAAAGCAGCAGCCGCCGCACCGATCAGGCCAAGCTTCACGGCGACATCTGCGCCGGGATCGAATTCTGCCATATCGAGCACGAGTGCGGCAGTCCAGGAGCCGATCGGGACGTCGGTCAGGACCGGGTGTAACGGGTGCCCGAGCCACACCCCATGCAGAAAGTTCTTGATTTGCCTTCCCACAGGGCCGCCCGATCCATAAGCCCTCCCGACCGCCTTCTGCAAGCCAGTTTCAATTGGCTCAAGCCACTGCTGCCGCTCGATCATTTCCACGGGCACATGCGTAGTCATGCCTCTCATAGTAAAAACTTCAGCTCCAGCCCGCCGTTATGGTGGTACAACCTTCGGAAACGAGACACTGTTTGATGGAGCGTCTGCGGCCTGGCTGCATTTGCGCCAGCTGCGCCTCCTGCGCAATGAACTCTCAGCCCATCAAAACAGCAACATCTTTGATCGTTGACTGTTTGGTCAATGATCACCAGTGACGAGGTGATAATTGGATGGCCACAAGCGTGAGAAAGGGGCGCCCCGACGAGCCTCTGCTCGAACTCGTGAATCACGGCCAGTTAAGTCTTAGGCCATGGCGTATGGCTATTGGTTACCCAATTGCACCTTCAGCGGACGTCGATTCGGGGAGTGCGAAATGCCTCATGTGTTCAACCGCAGAGCTGTCCAGTTCTGTATCTGTTCATTTCTGTCCGTTCCTTTCCTCACAGCCGCGAC
This sequence comes from Candidatus Limnocylindrales bacterium, assembly GCA_035606355.1. Lineage (GTDB taxonomy): Bacteria > Acidobacteriota > Terriglobia > Bryobacterales > Bryobacteraceae > Sulfopaludibacter. The sequence continues at coordinate 9,253 of DATNFO010000026.1, forward strand.
GGTCCCCGATGCCGCCAAGCAGAAGCAGCGGTATTACCGGCCGCGCGGTGCCGGTCCGGTTGCACCGCGGCAGAGCGGCGAGCCGGTCGTCGTCAATGCAGCCAGCTTTCTGCTCGGCATCTGTCCGGGAGCATTGGCCACTGTCTTTGGTCAGGACCTCACCACCGTCAGCGGACAGGTTCTGGCGAACTCCAATCCGCTTCCCACAAAGCTGGCGGGCGTAGAGGTGGACGTAAACGGTGTCCCGGCTCCGATTTACAGCATTGCTTTTGCGAACGGGCAGGACCAAATCAGTTTCCAGGTTCCATATCATACCGACACGGGTCCGGGAGCGGCCCTGGTCGAGATTTTCGATTTCGGCGATCTCGTGGGAAGCACTGTGGTTGATTCGTTTATCGAAGACCCAGGCATCTTCGCTTATGGGAGCGCCTCATTCGCTGTCGCGGTGCATAACTCGGACGGCACTCTCGTCGGGCCGAACAACCCGGCGGCGGCGGGAGAGATTATCATTCTTTATGTCACCGGGCTCGGACCTTTGACCGTGGATCTGCCTGATGGCTATGGTGCTCCCTCAAACCCGCTGGCGTTCACCGTCGATCCATTCCGGGCGATTGTCGATGGCGAAGATTGCCAGGTTCTGTTTTCGGGATTGGGGCCGGGGTTCGTGGGACTCTATCAGTTGAATTTGAAACTGCCGTTCGACCTTCGATCCGGCAATTTGCCGATCCAGATTACGACGCAGTATGCGAATAGCCAGGTGGCGACGCTACCGGTGTTCTGAGGGTCAGTAGCTGACGTATCAAGTCGGGTGGGGACAAACGGCACTCGCAGAAACGCATGTGTCTCGCTTCGCCGCGCGGTCGGCCCGGTGAGTCGTTTTAGCATTCAACCGGTGGAACGTGACTGGGCGGTTCGGGGAGGAGTGCGAGTTTTTCTAGTTGGCACACCGAAACTCTATGCCGCTCCTGCGCCAACCCGTGGGGAACTCAGAGCAATGACACTCGTGCTGGACAGCCATACTGCCTCTGGATCCAGACAAGCCCTTTCGGAAGAACCTGCAAGACATCGATCGGACCAGCAACGCTCACCGTGTGCGCATCAATTTCGGCTTGTACGAGGAACTTTGCCAAATCCGGCGGACCGAGGTTTGGTATTCCTCCCCGTCGACGTAGGTGCTCAATCGCAGCACCTCTCCGAACCAAAAGGCCCCGAGTTCCGCCGGGACAATTCCCGGGGACATGAATCTCGGAGAAATTGTGGTTCAACTGCTCCAGAGCTTGATGGTTGAAAGCCTAGCATCGCCATGAAACAATTCCAGCGAGTGCAGCAACCCTTGTGCTCGAACAAAAGGATCGAACTGCATTCCCAATCCCCACATATGGGCTTCGAAGTTCCCTACATAATCCTCCAATTGTTCAATCCGACTGATGCTCAAATCAACATATGGACCGCGAGCTTTTGGCGGCCGCTCTGCGGGTACTTACCGACAGACTGGACAATAGGCGTGTTGCAGCCGAAGACGTTGATCTCTTGAGGATGCATGCGATATTCCGGGAACGGGATTACGAGCTGCAAGACCTCGCCGTCGCCCGTAGTATTGTCCAGCGCCTACTTACAGCAAAGTGGACGGAACATTTCCTCACAGCCGCTAGGCTAGAGGATAAAGCACGAAAGCCATGACGCAACGGTTCCACCACCACTGTCGGCTCGAATCGATCCGAAGATCAGGTTATAAAATCCGCTTTAATTGCGGATTGAAGGCTTCCCCTTGTTGCCGTATACTTCCTCCCAAATGCTGGACCCGGAAAAAGTGATGAGGATCGCGCTTGGCGACGGTAATCAGCGAGAGTCGCCTGCCCGATAACGTAGATGTTGAGTGCTCAAACAAATAGCGCCATCTCTGGCCACCAGACCGGAGCACGACACTTCTTTGCCAGATTCATCCGGTCACGGCAAGATTCGAGAACACGACGGTAGCCCACGGAAGATCGCAGGCACTGCCGGAGTCCACGGCAAGACCGCGATTATTTCGCTCCTCCGTTTTACGCCATACCACGACCGCCTAAACTTCGTGCCGATTCACTAGTCGTCGCGCTGAGCTGCATCTGCTGCCATCGCTAGCCCCAGCACCGCGTTAAAGAACGCCTGTGGCTGGCCGTCAAAGATATGGCTGGCAGCGATTGCCGTGGCGGTCGCTACCGCCCCTGCATTTTGAGTAAGTGAAGGTCGAATGACGGCGCATGCCGGCAGATTCTGGGCAATGAACTGGCAAGGCTCCGGAAAAATCAAATTGGTTTGGAACGCCTCCCCGCCGAAAGGGGCTGAATTCAGATCTTGAAAAGTGACACCCGTTTCGGGGTCCTTAACGCCGGCGAGCGGCTGCGATACCGCATTGCCGGCCTTGTCGTGCCAGACCGCGAAATGGTTCACCTCCACTCCTAGAATGCTCACGACGATGCGCAGCACCTCCGGATCCCTTACTTTCAGGCTCAGATTCGTATAGACACTGGAGCCGGCCGCATCGAAAGTTGCAAAGTGGAATGCCGCCGAATTGGCGATTGCCTGCATCCGGGTCTCTTGGGAGCCTACCGGCGGAACCGGTTGCATCTGGTTCGGGGGTGTGTCGCTGTCGCTCTGCGGGATGGTCGGCTCGCCCACGATGTTTACAGCCTGGGGGAATGTGGCACCGAAATCCGGATTTCCGGTGCCGCGATAGCGGGTATACCAGCTCGTGTCCACGGTGAGCTTCGAGAGATTTGTCAGCCGTTTTATACTCTGGTTCGCTCCCGTCGCCTTGCTGCTGGGTAGAGTTCGAAACGCGTCCAGATTGACTGGTTGTTCGCCTTTCGCCACCAGGTAGGCATTGAGAAATGCAGCATGGCTCATTTCGTCATCTGTGTTGTCAGCGACGTACTGAGGCATGTCGCCGTCAAGGTTCTCGAGTGCGGCCTTATAAGCCGGGTTCCCGCCGTTCACCCCGCCGAGTTCGTTATACTGCTGCCAAAAATCACTCTCGACCAATTCAGCAGCCGCCAGGAATCGGAGAATCGCAACATCTCCCTTGTGCAGTGTACGGTCGGCCGCCAGTAGCTTACCAGCGCTCATGATCGAACCGGCAACACCCATGCCCTGCAAAAACGAGCGTCGCCTGGTAACCTTGCGCCATTTAGATCCAAGGTCATCCCCGTTTGGCAGATTAGCCGATAACTTGTTGTTCTGCATGTTTTGATCTCCCTTTTTCCGTTAGTTATTAATGACTCTCGCAAATTTATAGCACATCAGGATAACCGCCTGCGGTTCGGAACGAAACACAAAGCCTCGCCGATCTATTTGTTGACGGTTGTAACTTGACATGCCCTCGAGTGAGATAGATATCGAGTTGTTTAGGAGGGCGCACTCAACTCTCTAATCAGCGTAGTAGGAGAGTCGTTGCCGGCGGGGCCGGGAACTCGCGCGCGCATGCGCCTACCCGCGCCGCCGTTACGACTGTCCGCCGTTCGAGAAACGTCTATCGCACACGGTACAATACCTTTCGACCGGTTACACGTGCATATTCACGCGGCGAGTGTTAACTCTGTCAACCTCGGCAAAGAATTTTCAAGGTTGACGCGGTTGAAATCCCTGCCGTGCGTTTCAGGCAGGGCTCCTGAAGTGGCCAAAGATCGACCCCGGATTTCAGAACACACATTCTCTGCGCACGATCGAAGGTCATCGCGAGACGTGACTGAGCCACAATATTCCGACGCTCGCGGATCGAGAGATTGCCGGCCGGCGACGGCCGCACTGCTGCGCGCGATACATGAGGCCTACGATAATCCCCTTGCCTCGAAGAAGTGACGACGAGGAATTGGTCTCTCCCACACAACACCCAGCACCTTCACGAATCCTTTACAAGCCGAATACATCATTCTATTCCCATGCGGTTTAGAATTAGGACCGGGCTTCTCCGCGGCGAAGGTCAAACACATTCAACGGACGCGAGGTTCGCGAAAAGGGAGAATTAGCCGTGTGCCTGCTATCCAATCTACCTCGTCATCTGAAGGGTGACTGTATATGCATTGTAAGTATAATCTGTGCCCTTGAAGTCTTACCCGCTAGTGCTCAGAACTTTTGCGGACCAGTAACCCTAGTAACTTTCAATGGAATTAATGGCCAATATCCGGCCGCCGGAGTCATTGTCGACCCGCAGGGGAATATGTATGGCACGACCGCGCAAGGCGGACCGTCTTTCAATCCTCTGAGCAGCAGCCTTGTCAACGACGGACTCGGCACCGTCTGGAAGTATTCGCCTGGAGCGGGGTTGACGACTCTGTTCAGCTTCAGCGGTACTTCGACGCCCTCCAATAACGGCTACAGGCCGCTTACTCCTGTGGTACTGGACGCCCAGGGTAACCTGTATGGCACCACTTACTACGGTGGTGTCGATTTTACGGTTCTGTTGCAAATAGCTCGGGCCGAGGTGCGCCGGTGTCGCATAGTCGGGGGGGAACTACGCGGCGATTCCGAAAATCGTATGGATGAACTGGCGTTGCGCAACGGCATCGCCCTTGGCGACCCAGCGAACCTGACCTTTGCGGATTGCGTGCATCGCCTCGTAGCCTTCGATCGTTCTACAAGCACCCTCCACCGACCGGAATCCCAGGCTCGCCGTAATCCGCTTCTTGATGAAGCGGTGGTCCTGCTCAATCACGTTGTTCAGATAAGGTGCAGTTCGGCAGCGACAGCGGCGACCGAGTTCACCGGTCTGCTTCAGTTCGGTGACTGCAGCCGGATGCGCCGGATGTCCGTCGACGTTGATCACGCGAGGGCGGGGGCCGCTCCCGCATAATGCGAGCCGTAGGAACATCTTCGCCGCGATCAGGTCCCGCTTGGGAGACAGCATGAACTCGATTGTCTCGCCGGCGGAATCGACGGCCCCATAAAGATATGCCCAGTTCCCTGCGACTTTGACGTAAGTTTCGTCAACCCGCCAGGACCCGTTGGGGCGGCGCATTTCGCGGCGAGTCCGCTCATGCAAAACCGGCGCATAGCGCTGGACCCATCGCCAGATGGTGACGTGATCCACGCTGAGGTTCCGCTCGGCCATTATCTCCTCCAGATCTCGATACGTGAGGGAATACCGCAGATACGCAGATACCACCGAACGCACAGAAGGATGATCACGTCTTCGAAATACCGTCCCCGGAACAATGCTGGCCGTTTCTGGATCACGATATACCCTACCAGATCGGCTCAATGTGAGTTTGCAACAGAACCCTATTTAACGAGCCAATGGGATATCGACGGTCCGCTACCCGGCTCTTCTGGCTTCAATTCGACGATGGTAATTCCGCTCGCACGACCACAAGCCGATCCGCGGCGTCTGTACGTCCTTCCAACTTCAGCCCGAGCTGTTGCTGCACCGCTGTGAAGATCGAAACACCGCCACCATCGGACGGTTGCTGGTTCGCAGTGCTGTCCGGTGGCAGAGGATTCAGGCTCGGGTCAGGCGTCCACTCCAAATTAAAGTCGAACTTGCCCTCCAAGCCGGTCATATCTACGACCGGCCTTCCAGTCTGTCCTTCGGAAAGAAAATGCGCCAGAGTATTCATATCCACCCCGACCGCGTTGAGTATGCCACTGCGAAATTTCGCATTCAGGCGCGGATCGCCGGTGCTCTTAGTGGGGGTTAGCTTCTTGGGTCCCCCCTTGGCGATCACCAGCGCAAAGATCGGCATTGGGGTCGAGTCCCTGCGAAGCTCCAGTTGAAAGCGTTCGGCTAGCAGGCGTTGCAGGCGCAGTCTCGTCGGCTTGTGAAATACGAGGATCTGGTCGGGTGCCATATTCTTCGGATCACCTGCGAGTGGCCGGTCCGGAGTCGCCGCTAGGTCGAATCGTTTAGAGCCAATCCACCCGGGACCGCCGGCCAGCTGATCGTCGCCGATGTCGTACGCTATCTTGATCAGAAAACGCAGCGTTGCATTGGTAATGTACAGCTTCCCGCCGGGCGCAAAGTCAACCTTCAGGTTACCGTCCGGAGCGCTCCCCTTGATTGACGCCACTTCAAACTCGGGCAGCGAAGACGTCGCGACGAGTTGCGGTAAAGGCTTAGCTGGCTCCTGCGCCCGGACCGAAGGCGCATTGTTTACGCCAATGATCAGGGGCGCCGTCACTGCCACGGCGCCCGCGGCCGCCAACAACAGCTTCCTCGCGCGGTTCATGTCCTCCGCGGCGCGATTCAGCATGATCGTTTCCACCCTCCGTTGGAGATCGGAGCCGGTCACGCCAGGCACGCAAACCAGCGGCGACTTCAGGTAGAACTTGCAGACTGTGACGATCCCCTGGGCGTAACTCTGGGGATCGCTGCCCATACCCAACACTGCTTCATCGCATGCCCGTTCGCGTTCTTCGATTAGCCGAGCGCGGATCCACCACACCACGGGATCGAACCAGAATAGGGCCTCAACCAGCATGTGAATCGCCGATGACAAATTGTCGCGTCTCTTCACGTGGCACAATTCGTGGGCTACGATCGCTTCCAACTGCTCTTGAGTAAGATGTTCCCTTAGGCCGTCCGGCAGTAAAAGGACGGGTCGAAAGACCCCGAACACGCCCGGCTCGAGGCGCGAAGAGCTGGCGAGCACCGGGATCGGCAGGTTTAAATGCATGGGGGACGCTTCGCGCCAGGCGGCGCGCACCTGACGCCATCGACGCCAGCACGCCAGGCAGTTGGCAGCGAATCCACACAGCCAGACACCAAACAGGATTGCCGGGATGCGGCTCGGCGCCTGCCGCAACGCGTCGGCCGGCCATACCGCGATGGCGATTGGATCGCTGATTTGCAGCACCGCGGCCGGCCGTGGCTCCGGGGTTTTCCGCCACTCCAGCTGACTGCCCAGACCGACCAGCAGCGAAAAGGGTACCAGGAACTTCACCGATGCGGCCAGCCACAACCCATGCCGAACCGCAGCGTGGTTTTTGCGCAGGATCAGCACCCGCAGCCCCGTCATGCACGCAAACAGCGTCGATTGCCAGATGTGATTTACTACCGCCGCGATCATGCCTGCCTCTTCTTTCCCGATGACTTAGCCCGCGCGAGTTTCAGGATCGCCTGCTCCGCTTCCCTCACGTCTTCGAGTGTGAGCTTTCCGGATTCAACCAGTTGGGCCATCACAGGCTTCGTACGTCCACCGAACAACGCCAGCAGGTCGTCGATGAGTTTCCGTCCCGCATCGTCGCGCGAGATCGCCGCGGCGAAGATATTGGCGTTGCCGATTCGTTTTACAATCCGGACGGCTCCTTTTCCTTCCAGCAGCCGGTACACCGTAGTCTGTACGGTGGTATAGGCCGGCCTCTTCGATTCCGGAAACGCCTCCTGAATCTCCCGAACGGAGCATTCGCCGCGGTTCCAAAGGGTCTCCATAATCTGAAATTCGAGCTTAGATAACTTTAGGTAGGCCATATATTGCAGTACAACTACAACATCTAGTCAATCCTACTACATGATGTCGTCAGCCTACAATACAAAAACTTCGAGTGGGAGGCGCGTCGATTGCACAAGCCGTCGCCGCCATCAGACCGACAGAGCTTTCGGCCGCCATGTGACGAATCAATGACCCACAGATTCCTCCGACGAGGCTAACATTTCTCAAGGCCGATGTTGCTGTACCGGAGTTTGACATCGCTGATTTAGATGGATATCTCCTGGATCCGAGCCCGGGCAGCGACTTTACCCTTGTCGGGCAACCTGGATCTCCTTATTTTGCGTCTTTAACTCTGCCGAGGCTGCCCGGAGTCGCGTTTTATGACCTCCGCTACGAAATCGGAAACACTTGGTCCCCGTTCCAGCTACTCGTCCCAGGCGCTGAGTTTATCTTTACGAGTGGCGTCTATGGCCTCGAATTCCTACCCCTCGCCAGCGACGGGACGGGCGTCCAAGTCGGTGGGTTCCTGTTCGACGCGGCACTTGCTTCGACCGGCGACTTTTCCGGAACGCTGCAAGTGGCCAATCCGACGCCCGAACCACCTATTGCGTGGGTAGCCGGCTTTGTTATTATTGGGTTCATTCTTCGGCGCTACGCAGAAGTGCCCCGGTAGCGCTTGGTTGAAATGACCCACTCTGAGAACAGAGCTTGGTACGGCGTCGAGATCAGGGCATCATCCGCGCCGAAGGCGCGTGTGATTGGAATGGGAGGGAGAGAAGCGATATCATCCACGCCGCAGGCGTGCGGGTTGCTTTTCCGTCATCCGTGGGGTGACAGTCCCTTACCCCTCGGCAGAAGGAGAGATCTAAGCGGCAAGTATCCACAAAGGCGCTGACTTTGCGGGTGTAGCGCCTCCCCGAGCTGCTACCGGATCTTTGGGCTGAGCTCCGCGGCGAGGTTGGAGCACTGCTTGGTCGCTCGACTGCCACCGGCGTTGCAGACGACTGCCAGTCCGCGCTCCTCTTTTGGCCATATCCGCCCAATCGCCAAGAACGTCCTCGCGCTGCCCGCTTGCTCGCTCGATTTGCCATCGTCGCTAGTGCCCCACCCCCGGGCATTTTCTCCATCCCACGGCGAATGCAGACGACGAAAACTTTCCATCTTCAGAAAAGAGGTTGTGTTGCAAACAGGTAAGCCTGCACGTGTGACGGCGTGCCATATTCGGGAAAGCTACGCGGCGATGCCGACAATCGTGTGAATGAACTGGCGTTGCGCGACGGCATCGCCCTTGGGAACCCAGCGGACCTGACCTTTGCGGATTGCGTGCATCGCCTCCTAACCTTCTATCGTTCTACAAGCACCCTCCACCGACCGGAATCCCAGGCTCGCCGTAATTCGCTTCTTGATGAAGCGGTGGTCCTGCTCAATCATGTTATTCAGATAAGGTGCGGTTCGGCAGCGACAGCGACGACCGAGTTCACCGGTCTGCTTCAGTTCGGCGACTGCAGCCGGGTATGCCGGATGTCCGTCCACGTTGATCACGCGAGGGCGGGGGGCGCCCCCGCATAATGCGAGCCGTAGGAACATCTTCGCCGCGATCAGGTCCCGCTTGGGAGACAGCATGAACTCGATGGTCTCGCCGGCGGAATCGACCGCCCGATAGAGATATGCC
>DATNFO010000027.1:0-98813 GCA_035606355.1 Candidatus Limnocylindrales bacterium
CCCTTCGGCCTCAACATCTCCAGAGCGGAATACCGACCTCAAACGCGCCGCTACCGATACCAGGATGCACTACGCCGACTTTCATTTCTATCGGCGGCCCACAGGGCCATGGTTACTCCCTCACGGTCACGGCTCCGTTAGTAGAATCAACTACATACGGAGCCGTGACCGTAAGGGAGCGGTAAAAGGTGCCGGGGATGCGAGTGCGTTTGAACGCGGCACCTGCAAGTGCTTGATGCCCCTAACGGAGGCGGTAATAACTGCGTCAGCCCGCGGTAACCTCTAAGCCTTATTCGCAGGCGCCGGCTCGTACGTGCCCGCGGGTGTTCGGAATGCAAGCGCCAGGCGATTCCAGCCGTTGATCGTCACCACGGCCATCGTCAGGTTCACAATTTCCTCTTCGCTGAAGCAGCGGCGAACTTCGTTGTAAACGTCATCCGGCACCTGATCCCGGCTCACCATGGTGACCGCGTCCGTCCACGCCAGCGCCGCGCGCTCGCGATCGGTGAAGAAGGGTGCTTCCCGCCAAACCGATACCGCGTACAATCGCTGCTCCGTTTCCCCGTGCGCGCGCGCATCCTTCGTGTGCATATCCACGCAATATGCGCAGCCGTTCAGCACCGACGCGCGCAGCTTCATCAACTCGACCAGCTTTTGTTCGAGGCCGCATTGCCGCACGAACCGCTCCAGCCCGTACATTGCCTGCAACGCATGCGGCGAAACCTTCGTGTAATCGATTCTCTCTTCCATTTCTATATTGGAACACCGCTCGAGATCGGCCCTCAAGTGCTCGCATACAAATTGGGGAGATTCGATGCGGCGCCACACCGACAGTGTCGTATCGCTCTGTGAACGCGTCCGCGCGAAGGCGAAGTTCTTGCTCTGCGACCGGGCGGGAGCCCGATCGTTACCTTGCAGCCAGGTCTTCCAGGAAGATCTGGCGGGCGCTTTTGTAGTTTTCACTGAGCATCGGACCTAACTTGCCGTTGCGCTCGGCGATCGCTCTTTCTTCAGCAAACGCGTTCTGCGCGGCCTGAAACGCCATGACGCACGCCTCGACGATTTCCGGACTATAGTCGCTGCCCGCGTCCACCACCTGATTGGCACGTGCGATCACCGTTTCGGCCGATTGCACTCGCTCAGCCGCGTTCTCAATCGTCGATTGCCCTCCCGGCAACTGCACGTGGGGACCGAAGGCGCGTACCAGCGAGCTCCAGCGGTCCAACACGATGAGAGCGCCGTAGCGATGGGTGTCGAGCGTCATCTCGTAAGCGAATGCGCGCCCCTTGGCCTGACCTTCCAGGCGGCGCAGCGCGATGGTGGCGGCGTTCAACTCGCCCGCCAGCGAATCGACGAACGCAGCGATGCAGCCGTGAAACTGGTCTGGCGTGATGCTGGGGTAACGAAGAATGCGCAAGCTTCAGGCCATGTGCTCGCCGAGCGCGCTTTCCACGTCCTGCGGCCCTATGCGCTCGCCGCTGTTCAAGCGCGCCAGCAACCCGGAGATGATTTCCTTGGCTTCGTCCTTTTTGAAATTCTTGATGAAGCCATCGTAGAAATGCTCGCCTGCCAGGGCGTGATTAATCTCGGTCTCTTTGTTGTGGTCCTGCAGTTCGGTAAAGTAAACCACGCGATATTGGCCCGAATACTCGGTTTCGCGATAGATTTCGAACATCACTTTATCGGACTCGAACAGCATAGTTTCGAGATTAGCACACGCGGTTTAATGCACCGCCGCGGCGATGATCCAGCACAGGCCCAGCGCCACCGCGCCCGCCAGAATGGCCGCGGCCGTGTTGTGTTCGTGGGCAATTTCCTTCCACAGATCGAACGGCGCCAGCTTGACGATAATGGAGAACGCCACGGCGAACACCAGCACGCCGAGGCAGGCGAAGATCAAGCCGTAGACGATGGGAAGGTCGGTCATGCGCGTTTTCTACTGTACGTGGATTGTGCGCCGGGTGGCAAGCCTTGGTAGAATAGTGGGTTCGCGGGGTTGGCCTAGTGGTCGGGCGTCAGCCTTCCAAGCTGATTTACACGGGTTCGAATCCCGTACCCCGCTCCATCCTCTAAAAAGCGCATGAGCTCGACTCCATCCCGGCTCGTCGAAAGCCGCGCGGCGCAGACCATTTGGGAGATTTTCCAGTCGGGCCGGCCGCTCACCTACATACTCACCATTGAGGAGCAGCGCGTCGCCATGCTGCTGCGCGGAATCGCCGGGGCGAAGTTCGCGCCGCCCGTTCCGGTGTGGACCTGGACCCTTACCGAAGGCTTGCACCGCGATGGCGCGGCCGAACCGGGCACGCAAGTGCCGCGCAAAGCTCTGGACTTCATCGTGGCGCATGACGGCAAGGGCATCTTTCATCTCAAGGATTTTCATGAGCCTCTGCGCGAGAGCGCGGAAACGCGCCGCCGCCTCCGCGATGTCAACGAAACGTGCCTGGACCGCGGGAAGTTCGTCGTCATCACTTCTCCGGTGAAGTATCTGCCGGAGGAAATCGAGCGCAGCACCATGTTCGTGGAACTGCGCACGCCGGATCGCATTGAGCTCACGCAGGCGCTGTACGAAGGCGGTGCGGCAGCGCTCGATGCGCCCACCGAACATCAACTCGCCTCCGCTCTCCTCGGCCTGACCCTGGAGGAGGCGCGTTACGCAATCCGCCGTGCGCGCTCCGGCGGAGCCTCGCTATCGAGCGCCTCCGTGCCGTTTCTTCTGGAAGAGAAGCGCGTGCTCGTCAATCGCGGCGGCGTGATCGAATACATCGCCGAAGCGGGCAGCCTCGGCGAAATCGGCGGTCTCGAAGGGCTCAAAACGTGGCTTCTGGAACGCCAGGAACTGTTCCAGATGCGCGATACGCTGAGCGAGGAGATTGTCCCGAAGGGTGTGCTGCTGATGGGCATCCCCGGGTGTGGCAAGAGCCTTTCCGTGAAAGCAATCGCGTCGGCGTTTCAGCTTCCGCTCTATCGCATCGATATGATCGAGATCTTCTCGGGCCGGCACGGCAAGCCCGAAGGCGCGTTTGTCCAGGCGTGCCGCATGATGGAGGATATGGCCCCGGCGGTGCTCTGGTTCGATGAAATCGAAATGGGCATTACGTCGACGGATTCGGGCGGCGAGCAGGGCCGCATCTTCGCGTTCTTCCTCACCTGGATGCAGGAAAAGGCGCGCGGTCTGTTTGTGGCGGCGACAGCGAATCGCATCGATCTGCTGCCCGCGGAGATGATCCGCAAAGGCCGCTTCGACGAAGTTTTCTTCGTCGATCTGCCGGCGGAAGACGAGCGCACGGAGATCTTCCGCATTCACCTGCACCGGCGCGGCGTGAACACCGGCGCATTCGATCTCGGCAAGCTGAAGCAGTTCACGAACGGATGGGCGGGCAGCGAAGTGGAGCAGTGCGTGGTCGCGGCGGTGACGAAGGCGCGGCTCGCCGGCCGTGACGTTACCGAAGAAGATCTGATCCGCATTGCCGCCAAAATGGTGCCGCTCTCGCGCACGATGAGCGAGCAGATCAACCACATTCGCGGATGGGCGTTCGAGCGCGCGATGAAAGCGTCGGCTCCGGCGCGCTAACGGCCGGCCGTTACTGCAGCAACTTCCGGATCTCCGCTGCTTTGGGCGACGCCGGATAGAGCGTCAGATACTGCTGGTAATGCTGCCGGGCTTCGTCGCGGCGGCCCATCTTCATCAGCAGGTCCGCGATGTTCTGGTGCGCCTCTTTGCGCTTCGGATCCGCGGCCAGCGTTTTTTGCAGGTAGCCGAGCGAATCGTCATACCGGCCCATCACGTAATAGATGAAGCCGAGATTGTTCAGCAGCACCGGGTCATTCGGCTTCAGATCCACCGCGGTCTTAAACTTCTGCTCCGCCGCCGCGTACTGGTGTTCGCGGTATAACTCGAGGCCCTGGCGATCCAGGTCGTATGCGCGCAGCTTCGAGCCCCGCGTCAGCGCCACCGTCTGCGCTGGCCGCTTCACCTGCGTCAACTTCGCGCTCTCGGCCTGAATGCTCTGCTGCAGCTTCAATAACTCGGCTTGGCGCGCGGCGATCTCCTGCTGCAACTCCGTCAGCTTGTCGTTGAGTTTCAACTCCTGCGAATCGAGTTGCCTGGTCGCGGAGGTCAGCGGCTCCGGCTGTAGTTCAAACAGAAACTCGCCGCCTTCGCTGCCCATCAGATTTCCGACGGTGGGAGTCTGTTTGGCGAATTGAGACACGATCGGGCTGATGTACGCGCCGAGCTCACTCGCGGTAATCACGCCGTTGCCGTCCAGGTCCGCCTGGCCTTGCAGCCCTTGCAGCAGCGCCCACGTGAATACCGAGTGGCCGTTCGGACCATCGTCCGCCACCTGCTGATCCGCGCCGCCCGCCGTCAGAATCTGCCGCGCCGTGCGCCGCGTCACCTCTTCCAGATAGCTGCGGTCCCGTGCGAAGCTCCCCGACCCGCGGGAAAGTGCAAGGCCGCTATAGCAGGAGTCCATGACGAAGTAGATGTGCTTCGCCGGAATGAGGTCGGCCGCTTCGCGCAGCGCGCTCATGCTGATCGCGGTGCCGTAGTAATTCTGCTGATCCGCATCCACGGGCACAATGAAGCCGAGCTGCCGCCCGTCTTCGAAGGTGCGTGTGGCGCCGTGTCCCGCGAAGAAGACGAAGACGCGATCTTCGCGCTGCACCTTCCGTCCGTCCGTCAATTCGTCGCCAAGCACCTGCATGATGCGCTCGCGCGTCGCCTGCCCGTCCACCAGCTTGCGGATGTTCTCGCGTTTAAAGCCGAATTTCGTGACCAGCGTGTCCTCGATGGCATTGGCATCGTTCACGGCATAGCGCAGCTTCGGCCAGTGCTGATAATCGTTGATGCCGACCACCACGGCCCAACTCTCGTGGTAGAGGCTCTTCTTTGCATCTCCGCCCGGCGCGGAGACTGTGCTCTGCGTTTGCGCGGTCTCCGAGCGCGTGGAGACGTCCGGCGCCGGCGCCTGCTTCGTGAACTGCGTGCCATCGAAGCTGAGGAAGCTGTACTCCTGCCGCTGCAGTTCTTCGATTACCGGCGAAAGCGCCATCACGCTCTGCTTGTGGATGTCGTGGAACAGGATGATGCCCTTGTGTTTCTCGTTGAGGGCATGCAGCACGCGCAGTTGAATGGATTCGGGCACCGGGTCCGCCCAGTCGAGCGAATCGATGGTCCACATCACGCTACGCAGCCCTTCTTCGCTCACCTGTTTGAGGATCGCCTGATTGCGGGCGCCGTACGGAGCGCGGAATAGCGCCGGCTTGGCGCCCGCGGCCGCCTGCAACAGGAGTTCGGTACGGTCGATTTCGCTGGTCCACTCGGCCGGCGCGAGTTTCGGCAGCACGCGATGCGAGAATGTGTGATTGGCGATCACGTGACCGTCCGCCAGGACCTTCTTCGCGAGTTCGCCGGTCTTCGATAGCGTCGCGACGCCCTCCGGCGTGACGGTGCCAAGATTCACTCCAAGCTCGAAAAAGGTGGCCCGGATACCGTACTTCCGCAGCAGCGCGAGCACCTGCTCCGTGTAGCGCGGATGCGGACCATCGTCGAAGGTCAGGGCCACGCTCTTCACAGGAAAATCCGTGCCGAAGATTTCGCTGCTGCCTCCGCGATTTGCCGCCGCGGGTTCCTCCTCGCCCGGCACATCCATGCCGGCGAGAATCTGGTCGCGAGTCAGTTTCTCGCGCAGGCTGCGCACGTAAGCGTCCCACTTTTCGCGCGTCGCCGTCCCGCCTCGCGTGGCGAACTGCGAAAAAATGCGCGTCACCTCCTCGCGGTAGGTGGACTGTATGCCCTGCACTTCGTCGCGCAGTTTGCGCAGCGGCTCCGCGAAGGGATTCCGCTTGCCTGCGCCGGGCGGAACCGCGGCCTCCAATTCCTCCACCAGATCCAGGAACGCGAGCCGGTCCGCGTCGTGCAGTCCCGGCGCCGCGGAGACGAATTCCACGAATTGATGCACCCCGTCGCCGCCCGTGCGGAATCCCGATGCCGCGCACTTGTCATACTGCTCCAGCAGGTTGCGCCGCACCTCGCCGATGGCGCTCTGCTTATCCCAGAAGAGCACCCGCCCGGCGGAGATGCCGCGCGCTCTCTGCGCGTCGTCGAGCGCTTCGGCGCCGTCCACCAGCACGATGATCTTGCGATAATCGTCCAGAATGGTGTTGAGCCGGGCCGTGAGCGCGGGGTCAGTCTGAAATTGGGCGCGCCGCGAGGGGCGGATGAACATCACGAGAGCGAGGGCGGCGATGGCCAGAGCAACGGCTCCGGCGACCAGGTTTTTGTGCTTCATGGGTAGCTGCAACGCTACTATAGCTCAATACCCACAATCCGATGACCGACCATCAATTCATCGCAGAGCTGGAGGCTTGCACGCTCTCGCCCGGCCGCTTCCATCATGCCGACCACGTGCACGCCGCCTGGATTTATCTCAGCCGCTATCCGCCGCTTGAAGCGATCGGCCGGTTTTGCAATTCGCTGCGCAATTTCGCCGCGAGCATGGGCAAGCCCGACCGCTATCACGAGACCATCACCTGGGCCTATCTGCTGATTGTCAATGAGCGCATGCAGTGCCGAGGGGTCGGCGAAAACTGGGATGCGTTCGCCGCCGCGAATCCCGATCTGCTCGACTGGGAGAACCCCATTCTGCATCGCTACTACCGCAAGGAAACGCTGGATTCGGCGCTCGCCCGCCGCACCTTCCTGATGCCTGACGCTACGAAATAATTCCTTTGCGCACGGCGTAGAGAATGATGTCCGGCACGCTATGCAGCCCCAGTTTTTGCAAAATGTGCGTGCGATGCGTCTCCACGGTAGTGGTGCTGATGTTGAGCAGCGAGCCCGCTTCCTTATTGGTTTTGCCTTCCGCGATGAGCTGTAGGATTTCGCGCTCGCGGTCCGTCAGCAGGTCGTAGCTGTCTTCCACCCCACGGCTCTGCATGACGCGCACGTAATCCTCCTGCAGCATGCGGCTGACCTTTTTGGTGAGAAAGCTGCGGCCTTGGGACACCATGCGCACCGCCTCGATCACGTCGCTGCGCAGCGAATCCTTCAGAAGATACCCTTTGGCTCCCGCTTTCAATGAGCGGAGCACATAGCTCTCGTCCTGATGCATGCTAAGGATCACGACTGCCGTGTGCGGCAGCGACGCCACAATCCGCCGCGTGGCCTCGATGCCGTTCATGTTCGGCATGGCGATGTCCATCACCACCACGTCCGGCGCATGTTCTTCGGCAAGCTGCACTGTCTCGCGGCCGTCGGAAGCCTCGCCGATCACGGTCATGTCGGACTGCTTTTCGAGCAGCGCGCGCACGCCGTCACGGACCACCTCGTGATCGTCAGCGAGCAGTATGCGTATGCAGGGCATTCAGGGTTCCGGGTAGCGGCGTGAGGTGTGTGTTGTCCATTTCGGCCAACGGCAATTCGGCCGAGATCAGGGTGCCGCGCCCGAGTTGCGAATCGATCTGGATGCGGCCGCCGAGGCGGCGTACGCGCTCTTCCATGCCGAGCAGGCCCAGCCCGCGAACGAAGCGCGTATCGAAGCCCGCGCCATCATCGCGCACGGTGAAGCGCACGGTGGTCTCTTCGCGCTTCACTACCACTTCCACAGTGCGGGCGCTGGCGTGGCGCGCGGAGTTGTTGACGGCTTCCTGCACCAGGCGGTAAATGCACGTCTTGTGCTCATCGGGAAGATCGTCGGCTCCATCATCGGCAGTTACGATGACGTTCATGCCGGTGCGCTTGCTCATTTCGCGAGCGTGCCAGTTGAGCGCGGGCACAAGTCCGAAATCGTCGAGCATGGAGGGGCGCAGCAGCAGCGCCAGGTCGCGGACTTCATTGACGGTCTTTTCCGCCAGCCGCCGCACGCAGGCGATGTGCTCGCGGATTTCGCCGAGCTGTTCGGCGCATTCGGCATTCTCCGCCTCCATCAGAATGGCGGAAAGTGATTGGCCCACCTCGTCATGCAGCTCCCGCGCCAGCGTGCGGCGCTCGTTTTCCTGGGCGCGCACGAGCTTCGCGGAAAGCTCCTGCAGATCCGCTTTTGCGCGCGCGTTGTCCTCCAGGCCGCGTTCCAGGTCGCGCTCCAGCCGCAGTGTGTAACCGATGGTTAACAGGGCCAGCACCAGGCCGCCGCCGAGTGTGATGCCGAACGTCACGAACAGCGTACGCCGGAGATTGTCGCTGGACGCCTGAAGCTGCTGTTCGGCGCGATCGAGCCCGTGCTCGTTGACCAGTGCAATGCGATCGGCAATCTGCAGCATCGCCGTGCGCCGCGGCACCAGTTCGTCGTAAAAGAAGCTCTCGCGAAGTTGTTTCCGCTGCTCGGGCGTCCACGCCACCGTCCGGTCCAGCACGCGCCAGTAGTCGTCGATCTCGGTTTGCAGCGCGTTAAAAGGGTCGCGCTCCTCCACGTCCAGGGAACGCGCGTAGTTCTGCAGTGCCGCGCGGCTATCCCGCTCCAGCGCCGTGAGGCGGGAACTCTGCGCGGCCGCCCCGCTGGGGTCCGGGGAGAGCAGA
Source organism: Candidatus Limnocylindrales bacterium (assembly GCA_035606355.1). GTDB lineage: Bacteria > Acidobacteriota > Terriglobia > Bryobacterales > Bryobacteraceae > Sulfopaludibacter. The sequence goes on from DATNFO010000027.1 coordinate 8,519, forward strand.
AAATCACGCATGTAGGTGCCGGACAAGTAGATCTGCGAGCGGATTTGATCCAGGGCGCTCAGGCGCGCCAGGAAGGCTTTGCGCATGCGTGTTTCGTCCGTGCGCACCCGGTCCAGCACGCGGAAGGTGCCGAACGCGGCGCCCACAATGCAGATCAGTAACCCGCCGAAGCCGAGCCACAGAACCAGCATGGGCGTTTTTTTTCGCGCCGGGTTCAGCAAAAAGCCTCCAGGTTTCAGTGTAGTCAAATCCGTAGGTGCAGAAATATCCTGTCCGCACAGGATGGAATTGGAATGTGCGGAAGAGGTAAGAAAGAAGAGGAGGCAAGATGAAGAAAACTTCCCAAGTTCTGCTGGTGGCCGCGGCGGCAGTGGCGCTTCTCGGCTCCGGATGCGCCAAAAAGAAGGTGGCTGCGAAAACGCCGCCCGCCCCGCAGGCAGCGTCCCAAACGGCTTCGACCCCTGCGTCTGCTCCCGCTGTGCGGCAGACTCCTCGTGCGCAGCAACAGAGTGCCGCGGCGCCCGCGCAATCCAGGTATCCCGACGCGGCTACCCGCGCGCGTATCGATCAGTTGCTGGCGCGCATCGAAGACGCTTACTTCGATTACAACCAGCACACGTTGCGCCCCGACGCGGTGAAGGCGCTGCAGTCCGATTCCTCGGAGCTTCGTGACATTATTGTGCAGTATCCGGACTACAAATTGAAAATTGAGGGGCATTGCGACGAGCGCGGCTCCGAAGAATATAACCTGGCGCTGGGCGAAGCGCGTGCCACGGCGGCCAAAGATTATCTGGTAGGCGTCGGCATTCCGGACAAGCAGCTTGCCACAGTCAGCTACGGAAAGAACAAGCCGGTTTGTGACGAGCACGATGAGGCCTGCTGGCAGAAGAACCGCCGCATCCACATTGTCGCCGAGGCTACCAGGTAAACAAGTTTCTCCATTGGGTGCGTTTACGATTTACGGTTTGGCCACTCGCGAGAGCCGCCGGCCGCTTGCAGTTCGATTCCTCTCCAGATTCCGGCCGGGACCGAAATTACGGTTCCGGCCGTTCTTTATTTTCGGTTGTTTCCCCAACGCGCTTCGAAGCTGCTATTCTTAAAGAATCACTTCTCCGGAGAATTAGTGCGCACAGAAGCTCTTGTCCTGCCCAGCCAGCGATTAAACTGGCCCACCACCATAGTTTTGGTTCTGATTCACGCTGGAGCCATTGCAGCGTTCTTCAACTTCACCTGGACCGCATTCGCCGTCTCGGTTTTCCTGTATTGGATGTGCACCGGCCTCGGCATCAGCATGGGGTACCACCGCCTGCACACGCACCGGTCATACCAGGTGCCTCGCTGGATGGAGTACTTCTTCGCGGTCTGCGGCGCGCTGACTCTCGAAGGCGGACCTCTCTTCTGGGTGGCAGTGCACCGCCTGCATCACCAGAAGTCTGACCAGCCGGGCGACCCCCATTCGCCGCGCGACGGCGCGTTCTGGTCCCACATGGGCTGGATCCTGTTCGGCGAGACCAAGCACAACAACACGAAACTGATGGCCAAGTATGCGCCGGATGTAGCCAGGCACAAGTTCTATTTGTGGCTGAACAACTGGCACTGGCTTCCGGCGGTTTTTCTGACGGTGCTGCTGTACGTCATTGGCGGCTGGCCGATGATGCTGTGGGGCTCCTTCTTCCGGATCGTGTTCGGACTGCACGCCACGTGGGCGATTAACTCGGCGACGCACATGTTCGGAGCGCGCCGCTTCACCACGCGCGACGATTCGCGCAACGTCTGGTGGATCGCACTCTTCACGTTCGGAGAAGGCTGGCACAACAATCACCACGCGCATCCGACCAGCGCCCGCCACGGTCTGGCCTGGTACGAATTCGATCTCTCCTGGATCCAGATCAAACTGCTGGACATGTTCGGCCTGGCGAAGAAGATCCAGGTGGCGCACATCCAGCAGCCTGTAGTCGACGAAGAAGCGGCGTAAACGAATCCGGCTGTCGTTCTCGTCGGGCTCCATTACCGCTCCCTCACGGGGCTATGAACGCGGCTGCTGTTCCCGTTGCGCTCCATTCGCCTTTCGACACACCGTTTACCGCTCCCTCACGGGGCGATGAACGCGGCTGTTGTTCCCGTTGCGCTCGATTCGCCTTTCGATGCACCGTTTACCGCTCCCTCACGGGGCTGTGAACGCGGCTGTTGTTCCCATTGCGCTCCATTCGCTTTCGACACACCGTTTACCGCTCCCTCACGGGACTGTGAACGCGGCTGTTGTTCCCATTGCGCTCCATTCGCCTTTCGATGCACCTTTTACCCATTGCGCTCCATTCGCCTTTCGATGCACCGTTTACCGCTCCCTCACGGGGCTATGAACGCGGCTGTTGTTCTCGTCGCACTCCATTCGCCTTTCGACACACCGTTTACCGCTCCCTCACCGGGCTGTGAACGCGGCTGCTGTTCCCGTTGCGCTCCATTCGCCTTTCGACACACCGTTTACCGCTCCCTCACGGTCGCGGCTCCGTTAGCAGAATGAAGCACATACGGAGCCGTGACCGTAAGGGAGCGGTAAAAGGTGCCGGGGATGCGAGTGCGTTTGAATTTGGAGAAAAAGCGATTCGATATTTCTTCACAGCCCCTAACGGTCGCGGCTCCGTTAGCAGAATCAACTACATACGGAGCCGTGACCGTGAGGGAGCGGTAAAAAGGTGCCGGGGATTTTGGGTGCGTTTAATGAGGCAAAAAAGCAATTCGATATTCTTTCACAGACCCTCACGGTCGCGGCTCCGTTAGCAGAATAAAGCACATACGGAGCCGTGACCGTAAGGGAGCGGTAAATAGTGCCGGGGATTCGAGTGCGTTTGAACGCGGAGAAAAAGCACTTCGATTTTTTTCACAAGCCCGTCACCGAGCGGTAAAAGGTGCCGGGAATTCGAGTGCTCTACCCCGAACTACTGACCCTCGCCACTCGCCTTAACCCATTCACCGCCGAGGCGCAGAGAGCACTGAGGAAACGCAGAGGTCAACGGTCTTCTCTGCGCTTTCTCAGCGTTCTCTGCGCCTCCGCGGTGAACACTCTACCCCGAACTACTGACCCTCGCCACTCGCCTGCGGCTTCATTCCCGGCGGCAATATCGGCCTCGCTCTCTCCACCCGCCGCACGATTGTTCCACCCTGCTCTCTTTCCGTTCTGGTGATTCTGGGATCTCCCTCCGCCAGATACCGCAGGTGCACGTAGTCGAATGCCAGCCCGGCCGACGCCATCAGCTTCATGTAATCGCCGTGCGCTGTCTCGTCCGGCGCTTCGGTGTATGCCGCATCCCAGGTGACATCGGACGATAGTCCTCCCACGCCGCCGCTTCCGGGCGCCGCGGCTCCCGCTCCCCCCGCTCCTCCTTCTCCTGCCGCTCCGCCGCGGCCCGCCGTTCCTTTGAGCGACATGTAAATCCGGATGCCGTTTACGATCGGCTGGTACATGTCCTTCGGTTCCCATCGCTGACCGAAACGCTCATACCGCGCGTTCATGCGATCTTCGAGCGGCAGCAACCCGGGCACGGCGCGTTCCGCCTCCACGATGCGGTCGCGGATGGCAAACGCGACCGCTTTGCTGTACGGATGCTGCTCATCGCGAAGATATCCCATGCTGGTGAACCAGCCTCGCGGGATCCACCAGGCGCGGCCGGAATTCGCGCCTTGCCGGCTCTGCACCCAACCCGTGTACTCGCTGAACGGCTGCACCCACTCATGCGACGGATAGCCGTGCGGATTCAAGAATGCATCCGGCAGCCACGCATCGATAAGTTGCTTGCGGGTGCGCGATTCCGGGTAGACCGGATCCGTTTCCGTCTGGCCCGTCGAGACGTCCGCCGCCAGCGACCCGTGATAGCCCGGATGAAGCAGATTGTCCGGCGTGATTTTCGCGAGGTCCACCGAAAGTTGCGCGCCATCGGGATTGGTGATGGGGTGCAGCACCACGTTCACCCTCTTCAGCAACTCCCGCTTATCGGGCTGCGTGAGCAATTCTTCGGCGAGCTTCAGGATGTGGCTGGTGCTGGAAACTTCGTTCGCATGCTGACGGCCCGAGTACACGATCGCCGGCTTCAGCGTCTCCTCTTTCGCGGGACTGCGCAGCAGCGCGGGGGAAGGCAGCATCACGTCCGCGGCCCAGATATTTTCGCCGAGATAACTGCGCCCCATCCAGTACACCCTCACGCCGGGAAACTCGGCCATCCGCGCGAGAATCGATGCGCTCTCCGCCGGCGAGATCGGCTCGTCCCATTGCACCATCGGCGTGGTCTGGATCTTTTTGACGTCCGAGATCAGCGGCCGTGGCGTCGCCGGTTCCGGCACTTGCCACTCACCGAGCATGCGGCGCGGCGGCGTTTCGGGCTTCTCGCCGGGTTCGATCGGCAGATCGAATTCGATGCCCATGCTGCGAATGTGCGGCCACGCAAGCTCATCGCGATAAAGACCGGCGGCGTGCATACGCTCCATCCATTCGAGCTCGCCACGTGCCCGCTCGACGCTGAAGATGCTTCGGTCCACCTGATCCTGACCTTCGAGCTTGAGCCACTCTTCATACTTGTCTTCGGCGAAATCGGCCGGCAGGCTCCAGACGAGCCGCTCGATACCGGCCTCGCCCGCCTTCACCCTCGCTTGAATCAGGCGGGGCTGCATTTCGCCGCTCAACGCGGGCAAATTGCGCTCCTCTTTGTGGCGGCGGCCCTGCGCATCCGTCCATGCCAGGCGCACCAGCGGATTGGCGGCGGGCTTGCCGTAAAACTCGATGTGCACATGCCCGTCTTTGCCATCCTCCGGCGCATGCACGATCGGAATGATGCGTCCGGTGTATGTGACAGGCCGCCCGGTCTCCAGGTCGCCCATGATGTTGAAGAATGTTTCCGTGGAATAGAAAGTGTCTTCCTGAACCGCTTCCAGCGTGGAGATGCGCTCTTTGTCAAGGTCGAGCGAAAAATCCGGCTCGCTCATGTGGAAATCCAGCGTGAGCGTGTCGAAGGGCGGCATGAATTCCTGGCGCAGTTCGCCGTGCGCCTGGGCGAGGATGAAGCGGTACACCTTGGGCAGCGTCTGGTTTTGATAATGATCCCAGAACTGCTCCAGGTCCGTTGGGATGCGCTGATCCAGCAGCGGCTTGCCGGCGGCTTCCATGCGCACCCAGCCCGTTTCCACTTCCACCTGCTCATAACGCGGAATCACGCCGTTGTACGGCTGCATGTGCGTGGCTACGGTAAACTCGCGCGACAAAATCTCGCGGCCCGCGGCATCCATCGCATGCACGCGATACGTTGGGCTCTTCGGCGCGGGCTCGAACTCGTCGAGCGCGATGGCCGAGAGCGGCACGTTCAACTTGCGCGCCAGCATTTCGTCCACCGGATACAGTTCCTGCACCCAGCGCGCCTCCGAGTGCATGGAGCGAATGCCCGACGCATCCACATTTTTGGCGAACTCGATCTTCAGACTCGCCACCGGCTTGCCCGCGAGCGCGGGAGCCACTTCATCCATCAGCCAGCTATACCCCTGCTTGAACGCGCACAGCACTTTCACATCGTTGCGCTCCTTACTTGCGCCTGCTTTCGCGAGAATCTCGCGGATCTGCGTCTCCAGCTTGTGCCGCTGCTCCGGACCCTCGCTCACTCGAGCGCGGACTGTGACCGCCTGTCCTGCGCCGATCTTTGCGGCTCCGCGGCGCACTGCTTCGATTAGCCGCCGGCCCTCCCATGGCACCTCGATGTCTTCCGTGAAGGTCGCGGGCGGCTGCTGGAAGGTGAAGTTCGGGCCGTGATAGTGCAGATCGGGATTCTTCGCGCAGCACTGCGTCCCGGCATGCAAGCTGCCGGTCTTCACCTGCGCGCCTGCTGGAAGCTGCTGCGCCGCGAAGCTCGCCAGCTGCGCATCGGCGATGTCGGTATAAATCTCCGCCTGCACGTCCCGCGCGCCTTCGAGCTCTTTCGCCCAGCGGCTGAGGTGATAGAGCGCCGCAGCGGCCTGCGCGCCCGGCGACCGCAGCGAAAAGAAACGATGCAGATCATACCGGACCTCTTCGAGCGATGCGTATTGTTTGCCCTGCTCCCACACGTTCGGGAAGCGATCGGAAAGCAATGCGACGGCCGAGGGATCGCCCGACGCCACCACGGCCGCGCGGCGGCCGAATGCATCGTCCACGATGCGCAGTTCGCCCTCGCCCGCGGCGAGTGGACTTTCGGCGTCCTTGAATGCCGTGTCCTGACCTTTCAGTTTATTCACCGCAGCTTGCCCGAGCGCGGAGTCTGCCGGAATGATCGCCTGCGTCCGGACTTCGCGGGCCGTCGCGCCCTCCGCGGCGCTGGCGATCGGCAAAGTAAGACCGGTGGTCTCCAGGCCGATGCGCGCGGCCAGGTTCGCCATCGCGATGCCCGCCGCGCCCGCCGGCACATACAGATGTGCGTTGCTGGAAGCCGGAAGTGGAATGCGGCCCGCGCCGCCGAAGAGTCCGCGGCTGGTGAATAAGGTTGCGAGATCCAGGCGAGTGGGAGCGGCGTTTGCCGCGCCCTCGCCGCCACCCGCCGCGGCAGCCGGCGCGGGAGCCGCCTCGGGCGGAGCGTCAGCCTCGGGCTTGTCGCTGACCGCGGAGACGCCGCCGGTCACCACCAGTTCATGCACATTCGTTAGCTTGGCCAGCGCGGCTTGCAGCGTTTCCACCGAAATCCCGCTGCCGCGCAAGAACGCGCGATGAATTCCCGCCTTGCCATGCAAGTAAGTCACACCGTACAACTCAGCGCCAGGCACGCCCGCGGCAATTGTTCCCAACTTCTCGCCGGGAACCTTCCACACGTAAGGAGCGCGCGCCGCATACGCATTGGCGGCCGCCGTCAGCCCCGCGGCATCCTTCCCGACGATGGAGACATTCCCCTCGATGGTGAATACGCCGCCCTCGCCGGCCTCCAGATTCACTGCGATGCCGGCCGGAGTCGCGCGGCCGATAAAGATCTTCGGTCCGGCAAAGCCGGCTTGCGAAATCACCGTAGGGGGAGTCAGTCCGGTGGTGGCGTAACCCGCTCGGGCAGCGATATTCGCCGCCGCCGCATTCTCGTCGGCGGTGGCATCGCGGGGCACCACGATCTTTCCCGCGAGAAAATCGGCGATGCCGTCGCCGTTGGTATCCGTCACGAACCAGCCGGTAAGAAAAGGATCGGCCAAGTGATTCGGAAGCTGCTGAAATCCGAATAAGCGAGCCAGGGCAAGCAGGCAAATCAACGCCAAAAGCGGTTGACGGCGAAACATGAAAAGATTCTATATCGCCGAAGGGTCATCGTGCGTAGAGTGTTCCAGCCCTCGCGTTTCCAAACACGCTAAGCTCTTCTTATGTCCCGCCTGACCCTGCTTCTTTTCGCCGCCCTCACCATTCACGCTGCCGACGTCAATACCTTCTCGATCGTCGGGTACGATCCCGTCAACGGCGATTGGGGCGTCGCCGTGGCTTCGCGCTACTTCTCCGTCGGCGCAGTGGTGCCTTGGGCCGAAGCGGGCACAGGCGCCATCGCGACGCAAGCCAACGTCAATGTCGGCTATGGACCTCGCGGCCTTGAACTGCTGCGCCAGGGACTCACCGCGCGCCAGGTGCTCGACAAACTGCTCGCCGAGGACACCTTCCCGGGCAAGGACGGCCGTCAGCTAGCGATCATCGACGGCAAAGGCAATGTCGCCGCCTACACGGGACCGAACGCGCCCAAATGGTGCGGCGACAAGCAGGGCAAGAACTGGTCCGCGCAGGGCAACATTCTCGTTGGCCCGCAAGTTCCCGAAGCCATGGGCAAGGCGTTCGAAGCCACGCAGGGCGAGCTTGCGGAGAAGCTCTTCGCCGCACTCAAGGCCGGCGACGAGGCAGGCGGCGATTCGCGCGGCAAGCAGTCCGCCAGCATGATCGTCGTGCGGAAGGGCGGCGGCCGCAACATTAATAACGACCGTCGCATTTACATCAACGTCGACGATAGTCCCGCGCCCATCCCTGAGCTGCGCCGGTTGCTCGACATGAACCTCGGCCTGCTCTACCAGGAACAGATGGGCAAGCTGATGACGGATGGCAATGCGCGCGGCGCTCGCGATGCCGCGGCGGCGTTCGCCCGCTACATGCCGTCAGCCAACGCGCAGATGAGTCTGGGAACTATGGATTACAGTCTGGGCGATAAAACGGCCGCGCTCGCCGACTTCCGCAAGGCGCTGGAGCTGGACCCGAATCTGCGCCGCCGCTTCCAGGCGCCGGCTCAATCCGCGCAGCCACAGCAGGGCCAGGGGCAAGGACGCATGCGAGCGATTCTTCAGGATAAGGAGTTTTTGAAGCAGTTATTCCCGGATCAGTAGGAAGCGCTATTTGTGGATGGCGGGCGCGGCCTCGCCGGCCAGGTCTTCCACTGCCACGGGCGGATTGTAATACAGGATGCGCAGGCAGCTTTCGCAGGCCATCACTTCGTTGCCCTTGCGCAGATCCTGGAAGAATTGCGGACGGAGCAGCATCTGGCACGCGGTACAGCGGCCATCCACGACTTCCGCGATGGCGATTCCCTTACGCGATTTCCGCGTGCGTTCGTAGCGGTCCAACACGCTGCGGGAAACGTCTTTCGCAATCGAACCGCGCTCCACTTGCAACTCAGCCGAAGCCTTCTGGTCCACTGCCGTGCGGTCGCGGGCCTGCTGTTTTTCGGCCTCCACTTCGGCCTTCTCCTGCTTGAGGGCGGCTTCGGCGGCCTTTACGTTTTTATCGAGCGGCTCGGATTCGCCCATCAGCTCCAGAATGCGATCCTCGCTTTTGCGAATCGCCGCCTGGCAGAAATCGATCTCATTTTGAAAGGCGCGATACTGGTCGTTGGTCTTCGCTTGCAGCATCTGATCTTTCAACTTCGAGATCTTCTGCTCCTGCATCTGGATGTCGCTCTCGCACTGCCTCCGTTCCTTCTGGTTGGCAGCGAGTGCGGCGCGGTCGGCCTCGAGCCGTCGCTCGTGGACCTGTAATTTCTTTTCGATGTCGGCAATATGTTTGGGAAGAGTGGCGATTTCGCGCGCCAGTTCTTCCAGTCGGTTGTCGATGTCTTGGAGGCGAATCACCAACTGCAGGTCGGGAAGCATTCCTATTCGAAGTTTAACACGCAGGCCGGTCGGCCGCTTCTGCGCGCCGTTGGCCGCCGCTACCTGGTCGCGATCACTTCCAGATACTCTGCCTCGCAGACCGTGCGATTTCCCGAAGCCTGGTTGTGCTTTGCCCAAAGGCTCTCCAGATCGGCGGCCAAAGCGGCCTGCCCCGCCGCATCCAGCTTCTCGAATTGCAATTGCGTCGGACCGAAATACTTCCGGAAGTACGCTACCACTTCCGGCACAGGGAGCGGCAGATCGAACCGGCAGCGCCGCCGCGCCGTCTCGACTTTCGAGACAAACGGCGACAGCCTTTCCCGCACCACATCTTCCTTGCCCCACAGCACGGGAGGCGCGATGCCCTCGGGCGGAGGAACGTGCTGCGCGGTGAGGCGGAACATCTGTCCGACGAAGCCTTCCGGCGTCCAGTTTGCCATCGCCACGACGCCGCCGGGACGGCACACCCGGGTCAGTTCGCGCGCCACTCGTTCCTGCCGCGGAGCGAACATGGCGCCGAACATCGTCATCACAACATCGAACGATTCGTCCGATTGTTGCAGCGCTTCCGCATCGCCTTCTTCAAACGCCGCCGGCAGTCCTTCGGCGGCCGCGCGCGCCCGCGCCTGCTCCAGCAGATTCGAGGCGATGTCCACGCCCGTAACGTGAGCTCCCAGCCGTGCCGCTGGAATCGCAAGATTGCCCGTGCCGCAAGCCACGTCCAGAACTTTCGCGCCGGCGCGAACGGGCAGGCGCCCAACAAACTCCGCCGCCGCGTCCGCCGTCAATCGCGCGATCATACCGAAGTCGCCCGCCATCCAAGTGGCGCGCATTCTATCCTTCAGGCCCTGCATCGGGTCCGTTGCACTCGACATTATGTTCCCCTCGCAATCAATCGATCTATGGACGCCGCGCCGCCCCCGCGGAGTATCAGCAACGCCGCCATGGCGAGCACCAGCAGATGAAATTCGAACCCCTCGCCCTTCTGCGTGCCGGCCCAGTTCATGAACAAACCGTTTCTGGCGTGCACCGTCGCAATGGCCACCAGCATATTGACCGCGATGCCGAAGGCCGCAACGCGCGTCAGCAAGCCCCCAATGAGTCCGAGTCCGCCGAAGAATTCTGCCGCAATCGCTAGAAACGCGAACGGCGCGGGTATGTGCATTCGGTGGGTGAAGGAGTTCATGGTCGCGGAAAAGCCATAGCCGCCGAACCATCCCAGCATCTTCTGTGCGCCGTGGGCGAAGAAGACGATTCCCAGCACGAACCGGACCGTGGCAATCGCCGCATCGTTCGGCGTCGCAAACAATCTCCGCATCATCCCTCCACCGCGTAGAAGCTGAGAACATTATCGCCCTGCCGCAGGAGGCGGGTACGGCGGAGCCGCCCGAACTGCTCCGCCAGCGCGAATCGCACCGAGTGTTGCACCACCGTCAGCGCGGGCGGCTTCTCCGCCAGAATCGCCATCGCCCCCGTGTACTCGCGCTGCTGATCGTAGGGCGGATCGAGAAAGGCAATGTCCACCTCCGGGCGTTCGAGCGTCAGCAGAACCGGACCGGTGAGCACCGTCGCCCGCGGACCTACCTTCAGGCTCTCCAAATTCTCCCGAATCGCTTCGATGGCCGGCCTGCTTCGTTCCAGAAAAAACACGTGCGATGCCCCGCGGCTCAGCGCCTCGATGCCCACGGCGCCGGTACCCGCGTAGGCATCCAGAAACCGCGCTCCTTCGATGCGGGTCTGCAGAATATCGAACAGCGTCTCGCGCAGACGGTCCGGCGTAGGCCGCGTGGCGGCGCCCGGAATACTCCTGAGCCTGCGACTCCGAAATTCTCCCGCGATCACTCGCATCAGCCCACCGTCACCAATCCGTACCGCCGCTGCCAGTGGTCGCGGATGTACGCCACTGCCAGGCGCAGATCTTCTTCGCTCGGCGGCTTCGCAACGAAATCCACCGCCTCCCGCCGCGCGATCTCCAGAATCTCGCCATCGCGCAAAATGTTGGCCACGCGCAAACTCGGCAAGCCGGATTGTTTGGTGCCGAAAAATTCGCCCGGCCCGCGCAGCCGCAAATCCATCTCCGCGATGTGGAAGCCGTCGGTAGAATCCACCAGCGTGCGGATGCGTTCCTTCGCCGCTTCGTTCATCTTCTCGGTGACCAGAATGCAGTAGCTCTGGTTGGCGCCGCGGCCCACGCGCCCGCGAAGTTGGTGCAGTTGCGCCAGCCCGAAACGCTCCGCCTGCTCAATCAGCATCACCGTCGCATTCGGAACGTCCACGCCAACTTCGATTACGGTGGTGGATACCAGAATCTTGGTATGACCCTCTTTGAAGCGCTGCATCGCGGATTCCTTTTCGTCCGCGCCCAGCCGGCCGTGCATGAGCCCGACCTCTATATCCGGGAACACTTCTTTCGAGAGATGCTCATGCATCTGCTGAGCCGCCTTCATGGCCTGCGACTCCGATTCCTCAATCACCGGATACACCACGTACGCCTGCCGCCCTTCATCGATCTGCCGTTTGATTGCGCTATACACGCTCTCGATGCGGTCCGCGGGAAAATGCTTCGTCACAATCGGCTTCCGCCCGGGCGGCAACTCGTCGATGATGGAAACGTCCAGATCGCCGTAGAGAGTCATGGCAAGCGTGCGCGGAATCGGAGTCGCCGTCATCACCAGCACATCCGGATGTACGCCTTTTTGCTGCAGACCGAGCCGCTGCAGCACGCCGAAGCGATGCTGTTCGTCCACAATCGCGAGGCCCAGTTTCTTGAACTCGACGTCTTTTTCGAGCAGCGCGTGCGTGCCCACCACGATGTGCGCCAGCCCTTCGGCGATCAACTGCTTGAGCTTGGCCTTCTCGCGGCCGCTGAAGCTTCCGGTCAGCAAAATGGTCACATAGCCGAGTTTGGAAAGAATCTGTTTGAAGTAATATCCGTGCTGCGAGGCCAGAATCTCCGTCGGCGCGAGCACCGCTACCTGATATCCGTTCTCCAGCGCAATCACCGCAGCCTCCGCCGCCACGATGGTTTTGCCGCTTCCCACATCGCCCTGCAGCAGACGATTCATCGGCCGCGGCGCCTTCATATCGTCCGCGATCTCCCTGATCACACGCTTCTGCGCGTTGGTCGGTCGAAACGGCAGCATTGCCTTCACACGCTCCCGCACGCGATCGTTGATTTCGAACGCGATTCCCGGCAGCAGCCGCGCCTTGCCGCGTTTCAGCGCCACGCCGCACTCCAGCCAGAAGAATTCCTCGAAGATCAGGCGGAACTGCGCGGGAGACCGGAACCCGTTCAGCAGCCGTATGTCGGTATCCGGGGGAGGGAAGTGTGTGTCGCGGATTGCCGTCCAGCGGTCCGGCATTTTCAAGCGATCACAGAGGTATCGCGGAAGCCGGTCCTCCACGGGCGCGAGTTCCTGCAGAATGCGATGCATCCACGCGCGAATCAGGCGCGTGGTCAATTTGCCGGGAGCTTCGTAGATCGGCACCACGCGGCCGGTATGCAGCGACGCTTCACCTTCCTCATCGCTGCCCGAGAGAATTTCCAGCTCCGGATGCAGCATCGTGAGCTCGCCCGAATAGCTGTCGAACTCCACCTTTCCATAGAGGGCGACTTTCATGCCCTCCGCAAAAACATTGGCCAGGTAGCCGCCGTGGAACCACTTGCCCACCAGAATGGCCCGCGAGGAATCGGTGAAGCGCGCCTCAAACAGACCCAGACTTTTGCGCTTCAGGCCGGAGAGCTTGCTGCTGCGCACCTCCGCGATGACGGTCGCCATCTCGCCGGGAGCAAGCTGCCCGATCGGTTTCATGTTGCTGCGGTCTTCGTACCGGAACGGCACGTGGCCCAGCAGGTCCTCCACGGTCGTGAGTCCCTTCGACTCCAGCACGGCGGCGCGGCCCGGCCCGATGCCTTTCACATAAGTGAGGGGAGTTGAGAGATCCATGCCCGGAATCCTCAGTGTACAATGCGGTTCGTGAAAGGCATTGTTTGCATTCTCGCAGCCGTGCTGGTAGCGCGCGCGGCCGATATTCGCATCGGCATCATCGGCACGGATACCTCGCATGTCCCCGCCTTCACCGCGATGCTGAACTCCGCGCCCGGCGCTAAGGACCACGTTTCCGGAGCCCGCGTCGTGGCCGCCTACAAGGGCGGAAGCAAGGATATCGAGAGCAGCATCTCGCGAGTGGATCAGTATGCGGCGCAGATCCACGATAAGTACGGAGTCGAAATCGTCGGCGACATACCCTCGCTGCTTGCGAAATGCGATGCCGTGATTCTGGCGAGCGTCGATGGCCGCGTGCATCTGGAGCAAGCCAGGCCGGTGATTGCGGCGCACAAGCCACTGTTCATCGATAAGCCGCTGGCATCGACGCTCGAAGATGCGCGCGAAATCGCCAGACTCGCGAAAGCGGCGGGAGTCCCGTGGTTCAGCTCGTCAAGCCTGCGCTTTGGAGCGATCGCGGCGGAAGGAAAGTTTGGGGATACCCAGGGAGTGATGGCGTGGGGACCGGGTCCCTTGGAGCCGCATCATCAGTTGGACCTCACCTGGTACGCGATTCACCCGATCGAGATTCTATACACCCTGATGGGTCCGGGCGTGGAGACGGTGACGAGGATCACGAGCGACAATGCCGACGTGATCGTAGGCAAGTGGAAAGATGGGCGGCTCGGCACCGTGCGAGCGATCCGCCCCTATTCCGAATACGGAGCCATCGTCTTCCGGGAGAAAGAAGTAGTCGAAATCAAGCCGCAAACCGCCGGAAGCTACCGGCCGCTGGTGGAACAGATAGTGGCTTTCTTCGAAACGAAAACCCCGCCGGTTCCTAATGAAGAAACGCTGGAAATCTTCGCGTTCATGGATGCGGCGCAAAGAAGCAAAGAGCAAGGCGGGAAGGCCGTGGCGTTGCGCTGAATGCGATGGCCCCCCATTTACGAACTCCCGATCAGCAAGCCCGTCACAAACACCAACACTCCTCCCAGACCCACCTGCAGCACTGCCGAGAGCGGCGGCGTATCCATGTACCTGTTGCGAATCCATGAGATGATTCCCAACTCGACCACGACTACGATGATCGCCGCCGTCAGCGCCGCGTGGAAATCCTGAATCAGAAACGGCAGCGTGTGGCCGATTCCTCCTAACGTCGTCATCAGCCCGCAGATCGCTCCGCGCGCCCAGGGATGCCCGCGACCCGTCAAGCTTCCATCATCGGAGAGCGCCTCGGCGAAGCCCATACTGATTCCCGCGCCGACGCTCGCCGCCATTCCGACCAGGAAGGCATCCCACGGCTTGTGCGTCGCGATGGCGGCCGCGAACACGGGAGCCAGAGTCGAAACGCTGCCGTCCATCAGCCCCGCCAGACCCGGCTGTACGATCTGCAACACGAACAGGCGGCGGTTCGCCTCGTCCTCCTCTTCCTTCGCGCCCTTACTCAGTTTTTGCTCACCCAGTTGCTCCGCGCGCGATTCGTGGCTCCGTTCATCCATCGCCAGGTCATCGAGCAACTGCCGCGTCTCCGGATGTGGACTGCGCCTGGCCGCGCGCTCGTAGAAATGGCGCGTCTCCACTTCCATGGCGGCCGCGCTCCGCCGCACCGCGTTGAGATCCAGCGGCTGCTGAAGCCAGATATTCGGCCGCTGTACAAACCCTTTCACGTCCTGCCTGCGCACCAGCGGAATGTGGTCGCCGAATCTTTGATGGAACAGCTCGATCAGCCGCCGCCGATGCCCGCTCTCCTCTTCGCGCATGCCGTCGAAGATCGCGGCGGTGGCTGGAAAATCCTGCCGCAGGCTCTCGGCGCAGTCCGCGTAAACGCGCTCGTCTTCCTCTTCCAACGTGATCGCCAGGGCGAGGATTTCGCGGTCCGTGAGACTCTCAAAGCTCCGCATACCTCGAATGTAACAGCGCCCGGCGCGTGTTAGCATCAAGCTGGAATGGCACTGCTCGAACTTGGCAAGCAATTAGCCCAGCAGGCGATCCTCGATGCGGCTACGGGCAAGGAAGACGAAAAGAAATCCGCGCCTGCGGCAGCCCACGCGGACTCTACCGCCGCTGTGATCTTCGGCCAGATCGCGGCCATGCAGAAAGCGCTCAAAGACGACGAAGAACTGGCCGTCTACTTCGGCGCCGGCACGGACCGGATTCGCGTGATGGAAATGTTCCAACCCTCGCCGCAAGTGGTGGTGATGACCGGCATTGATGCCAACCGCGCGCTCACGCGAGTGGTGTCCGCCGCGCAAGTGCTCCAGCTCGTCTGCAAGACCGGCAAAGTCGCGTCCGGAGCCAAGCCCGCGCGCGTTGCGCTGCTCACTCCGAAATCGAAAGATTCCAACTCGTAATCACACGGGTCTCGTGCTCGTAGCCGAGCGTGCTCAACGTAGCCGTCCCTAAAGCGAACAGGCTGCCGTCGGCGGGCGGCAGTTCGAGCCAGTCGGCCGTCAGGATGCGCAGAATGTGGCCGTGCGCGAAGAGAGCGGCATCGCCGCCTGCCTGCATGCACCGCGCCAGTACACGGCGCGCGCGATCCGCCACCTGCTCGATGCTCTCACCGTTCGGAACGCCATCGCGAAACAAAGACCAGTCGGGCCGCGACCGCCGTATATCGGCAGTGCTCTTGCCCTCATAGTCGCCGTAATCCCACTCGACGAGATCGGGATCGATCGCGGCGCGATCGGCGAACCCCGCCAGGCGGCAGGTCTCGCGTGCGCGGGCCATCGGACTGGTCAAGACCAAGGCAAACGAATGCCCGTCCAACCGCCGCCCCAAAGCGGCCGCCTGCTTCTCGCCGTTCGCAGTCAAAGGAATGTCTGTGCGACCCGTGTGGGCGCCAGACAAACTCCACTCCGTCTCGCCATGCCGAACCAGCCAAATCACAGCCGAAGGCTACCACAGAAATTCGGATTCGCAAGCCGTTTATGCCCTCCCTTCGTACCCTGGCCTTCCTCTTCCTCGCGTTATCCTAATCTTCGGCATGCAAGCAACCAGGTTCGCCGTCGCCCTCGCCGTCTGCGCTTCCGCCCTGCTGATCGCGCAGCAGAAACGAGATGGATACAAAGACACTCCCATCCTCCCCGGCCAGAAATGGCACGTGCACGACCCGGACCGGCCGTATCCCAAAGCCGTAACTCCCGCCGCCACTCCGGGCGGCGCGCCCTCCGACGCCATCGTCCTCTTCGACGGCAAAGACCTCTCAAAGTGGACGCAGAAGGATCGCCGAGGCAATCCCGTCGATCCCCAATGGACCGTCCGCGACGGCTATGTCGAGGTCAAGCACGGGACGAGCGACCTGATCACGCGCGACAGCTTCGGCAGTTGCCAGCTCCATATCGAATATCAGGAGCCCGAAGGCATCGTCGGCGAAAGTCAGGAGCGTGGCAACAGCGGCGTCTATCTGATGAGCACTTACGAAATCCAGGTGCTGGATTCCTACCGCGCGCCAACCTATGCCGACGGTCAGGCCGGAGCAATCTACGGACAGTGGCCGCCGCTCGTCAATCCCGCGCGCCCTCCCGGGGAGTGGAATGTCTTCGACGTGGCGTTCGAGGCGCCGCAGTTCGACGGTGGCAAAGTCGTCAAGCCCGCCTATATAACCCTGTTCTTTAACGGCGTGCTCGTGCACAATCACATGGCGCTCAACGGCCCTACCGAGTGGCGCGTCATTCTGCCGTATAAGCCTCACGGCGAACTGCCGCTGAAACTCCAGGACCACGCGTCGTCGCGGCCGGTACGCTACCGCAACATTTGGATTCGACCCCTGCTTCCCTACGATCAACCCGAATAGACAAATGCGCACTCTCCTCTGCTTGCCGCTACTGGCTGCCGCCTCCCTCGCCGCCGATGCTCCGGCGCTTATGCCCATGCCGGCGACCGTCCGGTTTTCCGAAGGCGGCGTCTTTCCCACGGCCATTCGCTCGACGCGTCCGGATCCGCAACTCGAAGCGGCCATCACCCGATTCCGCGCCCTGCTGGCCCGCGAAACCGGCATCGATCTCGCCTTGCAGCCCGCCTCCGCAACGCCCTACACCATCACGATCGAAACCGCCGCCGCCGCGCCCGCCTGGCCCGAGCTCGGCGAAGATGAAGCCTACACGCTCGATATCTCTCCCGCGGCCGGGACCCTCCGCGCCGCCACCACTACCGGAGCGCTCCGCGGACTCGCCACTCTCGCGCAACTCGTCACGCCGGGCCCGAGCGGCTTCCAGATTCCCTGCGTTCACATCGAAGATCGCCCCCGCTTCCCGTGGCGCGGACTGATGATGGATTCCGCGCGCCACTTCATGCCGCTCGAAGTCGTGCTGCGCAACATCGATGCCATGGCCGCGGTCAAACTCAACGTCTTCCACTGGCATCTGGCCGACGATCAGGGTTTCCGCGCCGAATCCAAGCTCTACCCGCGCCTCCAGGAAATGGGTTCGGACGGCCGTTTCTATACGCAGGCGCAAATGCGGGAGGTAGTGGAATACGCCCGGCAGCGCGGCATCCGCGTGGTTCCTGAATTCGATATCCCGGGCCACACTTTATCGTGGTTCCCGGGTTACCCGGAGCTGAACGGTGAGCCCGGCACGTTCCAGATCGCGCGGCGCTTCGGCGTTTTCGACCCTGTCATGGACCCTACGCGCGATGAGCTTTACACCTTCCTCGATCGCTTTCTCGGCGAAATGGCGGCGCTCTTTCCCGACCGCTATTTCCACGTCGGCGGCGATGAAGTGAACGGCAAGCAATGGCGCCAGAGCCCGCACGTGCAGGAATTCATGAAGCAGCACAACATGGCGGATTTCAAAGCCCTTCAGGTCTACTTCAACCAGCGCCTCTCGAAAATTATGGAGAAGCACGGCAAAATCATGATCGGCTGGGACGAAGTGCTGCAGCCTGACCTTCCGCAATCCACCGTCATCCAGTCCTGGCGAGGACCGGAGTCGCTCGCCGAAGCGGCGCAAAAGGGGTACCGCGGCATTCTCTCCGCGGGTTATTATCTCGATCACCTCCGGCCGGCGTCCTATCACTACTCCGTCGATCCGTTGTCCGGAGCCGCCGCCAATCTCACGCCCCAGCAATCCCAATTGATTCTCGGCGGTGAGGCCTGTATGTGGGCCGAACTTGTCGATGCCGAGACCGTGGATTCGCGAATTTGGCCGCGGGCCGCCGCCATCGCCGAGCGCTTCTGGTCGCCCAAAGAGACAACCGATGTCGATTCCATGTACGCGCGTGTGGAAGCTGTGAGCCGCCGCCTCGCGTGGACCGGCGTGCAGCATCGCGCGGTGAAAGACCCGATGCTCGATCGCCTCACCGGAGGCCATCCTGAGCCCTCGCTGCACGTGCTCGCCGATGCTTCCGAGGCGCTCGGCCTGGGACCGCGCAGAGGCGGCCAGTACAACACGTGGACCCCGCTCAACAAGTTCGTCGACGCCGTTCCGCCGGAAAGCGAGTCCGTCCGCCGCTTGGAACTGGCTGCGCGCCGCCTCTCCGCCGGTGATACAGCGCTCCTGCGGCAACGCTTCACCGTCTGGGCCGCGAATGACGCCCGCTTTCAACCGCTCACCGAAGGGAATTCCTTTCTCGCCGGACTGAAGTCGCTGTCGAAAGATCTTTCCGCGCTCGGTGCAGCCGGCCTGCAGGCCCTCGACTATCTCGCGAACCACCAAACTCCTCCGGCCGGCTGGATCACGCAGCAGCAAGCCGAATTCAAACGCATGCTGAAACCGAACGCCGAGGTCACGCTGGCGGCCGTACGCCCCGTGCAGATCCTCGTCGAAGCCCTGGCTAAGCCGTGATCGCCTGCATCGGAGGCGCCCACCTCGATCGGCACGGAGTCCTCCGCGGACCGCTCGTGCTGGGCACGTCCAACCCCGGCCGCGTGCACACCGCGTTCGGCGGCGTAGCTCGCAATGTCGCCGAAAACCTGGCGCGTCTTGGCGTGAAGACCACGCTCATCTCGCGCGTCGGCGATGACGAGACCGGCCGCCAGGTACTTCGCCACGCCGCGAACCTCGGCATCGATACGGCCTTCTGCAGCATCTCGCCCGAGCGCCACACGGCCTCCTATACGGCGATCGTGGACCAAGCCGGCGAGTTGGTAGTCGGCCTCGCGGATCGTGACATCTATCTGGAGGTGCAGCCGGACATTCTTGCCGAAGCGATGCCGGTCCTCAACGTTCAGCAATACTGGTTTATCGACGCGAACCTTCCGCCGGAGACGATTGCGTGGCTTTTGGATCGCGCGGGCGAAACGCCGGTCGCTATCGATGCCATATCGGTCACACTCGCCGAAGGGCTGCGGCCGCTGATCTCGAAGATCCCGCTGTTGTTTGCGAATCTGCAGCAAGCCGCGGCACTCACGGGCGTCGCCGGCACTCCCGTTGAAGCCGCGGCCGCTCTCCGCGCGCTGGGCGTTCGCCAGGGGGTCCTCACCGCAGGAAGCCAGGGCATCGCCATCTGGACGCCCGAGACGGTCGAAGCCAGGCCTGCCATTCCCGCGGTCATCCGAGACGTCACCGGCGCCGGAGACGCGCTCGTCGCCGCGACACTTTACGGTCTCATTCACCGGCAGACTCTTTCCGAAGCCGCGAATCTCGGCCTGAAGGCCGCCGCGCTGACCGTGGAATCGGCCGACGCGGTGTCCGCGTTCATCGCCACACTTGCCCATGCCCGCTAACCTCCACATCGCCCCCGAACTCCGCGACGCCATCGCCGAAAAGCAGCCTGTGGTGGCGCTTGAAACGACGATCGTCAGTCACGGCATGCCGTATCCTGACAACCTTGCGACAGCGCGAGCGCTCGAAGAGACCGTGCGCGCCGCGGGCGCTATTCCCGCGACCATCGCGGTGATCGATGGAGTCATCCGCGTTGGCATCACTTCGTCCGAACTCGAGTTTCTGGCTTCGGCCAAGGGAGTACTGAAGCTCAGCCGCAACGATTTGGCGTACGCCGTGGCCAAGCGCAGGAACGGAGCGACCACCGTAGCCGCGACCATGATCTGTGCCCACCTCGCCGGAATCCGTGTGTTTGCGACGGGAGGGATCGGCGGAGTGCACCGCGGCGCTTCGGACACGTTCGACATCTCTGCCGATATTGAAGAACTCGCGCGCACGCCGGTCGCGGTGGTCTGCGCAGGAGCCAAAGCGCTCCTCGATCTTCCCAAGACGCTCGAAGCGCTGGAAACGCGCGGCGTTCCGGTGATCGGCTACCGCACGGACGAATTCCCCGCGTTCTGGAGCCGCACCAGTGGATTGCGCGCCCCGCTGCGCCTCGATTCCGCGGGCGAAATCGCAGCGCTCCTGCAAACGCAGCGCGACCTGGGTCTCAGCGCGGGGACGCTGATTTGCAATCCGCCGTCGGAAGGGGATGAGATCCCCGCCGCCGAGATCGCCGGCCACATTCGAAAGGCTGTCGCCGACGCCGATTCAAGAGCAATCACAGGAAAGGCTGTGACGCCGTTCATCCTGAGCCGGGTGGTCGAGCTGACCACGGGTCGCAGCCTCCGAACCAATATTGCGCTAGTGAAAAACAACGCCCGCCTGGCCGCCGAAATAGCCATTCAACGGTAGTAGCGACCGGTCTCCCGACCGGTCGCAGGCGCGCAAAGCGCGCCCGAATGTCGGTTGCAACGCCGAAATAGCCATTCAACGGTAGTAGCGACCGGTCTCCCGACCGGTCGCAGGCGCGCGCCGCGCGCCCGGTACCGGCCGGGAGGCCGGTACCTACTGATGCACCACGGGAAGAGCTAATCTTCGTACCTCCCGCTCCGCCAACTCCACATCCGTCCCCGGCAGCGCCGCCCCGGCGTCCGCATCCCAGGAGTCCTCATCGAAGCCTTCGACCGCGTAGATTCGATACTTCCCCGGAACCACTGCCGCAAACGTAAACCTGCCCTCCAGATCCGTCTGCTCCACTCTCCACTCCTCGCCGTGCGCCAGCACGATTGTTACAGGCCCGGACGTTGCCTCTGTCAAATGCCCATCGATCCGCGCCATTCCCGAACTGAGCGCCACTTCCAAAGGGCCGTCCTGCGCGCCGCTGAGTTCCACCCGATCCGGCGCCACGGGTTTGCCTTTCAGCGTCACGCTTTTTATGTACCAGGACGGCGGAAAGGTCATCCAAAGTCTGTACACCCCCGGTAAGAGTCCCGAAATCTGACCGTGATCGATCCGATGCAACTCTCGCCGCGCACCGGTATTCATCAGAGTCAACTTGCTGCCATCGCCGCCTGTGACCGTTACGGGAATCGCGAACGTCGGTTGCGGCTGCACCACCATTCCGTCCACATCCCCGTTAGTCAGATCCACAACCTGCTCCGCGCGCCGGCTGTCTCCGTCCACATAGACCACATACTTTCCCGGCGCCAGATCTCCGCGCATGAACTGTCCGTCCGGCGCAGGCGTAAAGGAAACGCCCTCCTGTCCTTCCTCCAGTGGCAGGATTTCAAAAGTCAAATCCTCCGAGAACCCCACCACGCGGCCCGACAAACGGCGCGGTGTACCTTCCCGCAGGCCGATGAGGATGCCGTTGACTTCCTGACCAGCCTTCAGAACGATCGGCCGCGCCTCCGCAAATGCCAGCACGCCCGGAAAATACGTCGGCGCTTCCTGAACCCTCGGCCGTTCTCCCTTGTTATTCAAATACTCCACCGTCCTCTGATCATTCGCCTGGAGGTTCCGTTTGGCGCTCAAGTAATATGTGCCCGGCGCGAGGTCGGACAATCGAAACATTCCCCGATCGTCGGTTTCTATGATGCTGACCTGATACGGACCGGTGCGGTTCCGCCGCCACACGGAAAGCTCGCTCCCCGGCGCAGGTTGCCCGTCCGGGCGCAGCACCGTGCCGCTCACCACTGGCCGCCGCAACAGCTTCACACGGACGTCCGGCATCGCTCGCCCCCGCGCAACCTCCACAGCCGGCCCTTCGCCGTCCAGATATCCCGACCGCCGCGCTTCCACGCGATACTTCCCCGCCGTCAGTTGCTCAAAGCAGAATCGGCCGCCCTCCCCGCTTCGCCGCAACACCGCCGCCGCGTTGCCTTCCGAAACGGCATAAACGCGCACCCGGGCGAGGCCGTTTCCGGAGACGCCATCTACGATCGTCCCTTGCACCGCGCACGATGCCTGAGCCTGCGCGGCCATCGCCAACATCGCCAGCGCGATCACGGAATCTGCGCCTCCGCGCGCTTCAATTCCTCGAGGGCGATCATGCCCACCTGCACCTGCGCACTGCTCCCGGCCCGAAGGTCCACTTCCGCTCCACGTTCGCGCAGCAGGCCAAGGAACGTCGCGTTCTGCCACGGCCAGCTGCTATCTTCCGGAACGGCAAAAACAATGTACTTGCCTGGCACCAGCTTCCGGAACACAAATCCTCCGCTTCCGTTCGTCCCGCTGCCGAAGACACCCGGACCCCCTGGCGGAACATTCTCCGCAACGGCGACCACCCGGCAATTCGCGCAGCCTTTCACCTGTCCCGTGATGCTCGCGACCCCGCGCGCTAGTGTTACGGCCAACTCCCCTTGGGAGCCGTTCGCCAGGAGGATTCCCTTGTCGTCTACCGCCTGCCCGTTGAAGGTCATGGATTCCACAAAGAAATCGCTTGAAATGAGAAGCGGGTGGTACCGGCCCGGCCGGTGATTGTCGAATACGAGGCCGTGATCCGGTTGCCGCTTCCGTTCGGCGTTCGCCCAGGCTGTCCGCTCGGGCTGAGGGGACGCCGCTTGCAACATGAACATCGGGTCGCCGAAGCTCTGCTCCGTTTCGCCCGCCAGGGTGAACCGCGCGCGAACGGTCGCCGGCAGGAGTTGCCGCAGGACGCCGGCGTCGGCATCCTTCGGGCCCACGGTCACCGTCACAGGCTCGCTCGCCTGCGCGCCAAAAGCATCTACAGCCACTTCGTACGTGCCCGCCGGCACTCCGTGAATGTCAAACGTTCCGTCCTGCTCCTTTTTGCCATAAATTTCGAACCATGGCGCACGCCGGCCGGCATCGACGCGAACGGCCGTGATTGTGAAATTTGGCTCCTTGGCCGCAAATCCAATCCTCCCCCGCACATGAAACGCCGGAGTCATCGGCAGCTTGATCTCGATCCCGCGGACCTCCTGACCGTCGGCGACGTCGATTGCCGCCGAGCCCGTCACGTCCTGTCCGCCGGGATAATACGTAGGCGCGACGTGAAATTCGGCCGCTCCCGGGCGGTCCGCAACCGTAAATTCCCGCCGCGTGATCGCAAACAATCGATAGGAGTCCGCTTCCAACCCACTCAACCGGAAATCTCCCCGGTCGTCGGTAATCGCCGACGCCACGGCCTGGAAAACGCGCGTGCCACGCCACCAGTCCGTCCGGAGGGCCGCGACGTCCGCTCCCACTAAAGGCTCGCCATCGGAGTCCACTACCCGCCCCTCGATGGCGCCGAGAGGAACCGCTTTCAATTCGAGACTCCGGATGTGCTCACCCGCTTTGACTTGCAGATACTGTGTACCGCCGGTTGCGAAACCCGCCCGCTCCAGGGTGACGCGGTACTCCGCAGCCGCAACGTCCGAAAAGTGGAACGCGCCGCCCTCATCGGTGGAAGCCACGTACCCCAACCCTTCCTCAACGTGGGGAACCAGGCGCACGATCACGCCTTTCAGCGCCGCGCCGTTGATGGAATGCCGCACAACGCCCTCCACCGTACCCTGTTCTGACGCTCCCCAGAGCAACAGTGTGCCGGTCCAGCCCCACACAAGCAGTCGAAAAATCAGAGACATAGAAACGGTGGCTCGCGATATTTGCAAGCTGGTTGCCAGGATTCCGCCAACGGCATTCCCGATTTCCACAGCTTTCTTTGCGGCATTGCCTCAAGTACTTACGCGGCCTCAGCCTGCGAGTTCACCTGCCCGGCGCCGCAGCCATGCTAGTCGTGAAGCGAAAGGACCACGCTCGCGCAACTCGCCGGTCGCGGGCGTCCACGAACCCACGCGTTTTTACCGAACGAACCCAAACCGCGATGGAGAAGTTGAACTGTCTCAACGGTTTGCAGAAAAACGCCCGAAAAAACGAACCCACCGATGCCATTTTCGAACCCAAACGAGCGGAAGTCCCCCGGAGCGGCGACGGCATCCGGTTTCGATTCCCTCAGCGCAACCAATAGCCCTAAAGGGCCGTGCGCAAATGCCCCACATTGGCTCGTAGCCTGGGTAACGAGCGCCACTCGCCGAATCGTCCTAACCTATAGAAGCCAAACGTCTCATTTTTTGGAACTCATGCCGCGCCACTACAGCCGATTCCGGATGGGCTTAAAATGAGGGATTGCTCCGCATGATGACCGCTAATCAACCCGTTGCCTGGAGTCCGGCACTCTCATGAATCAAAACGTTCCTACTGCTCCCGTGGAGCCGGCGGCTCCTCCGGCGTCGCCGCGCGTCCCGCCCGCCACTCCCCCGCGCCGCAAGGGCCACGGTTGGATCTGGTTGCTGCTGCTCGCCATCGCCGCCGTCGCCGGATATTACTTCTATACGAAAAGCGCCAACTCCGGAAAGGGCGGAGACAACGGCCAGGCCGCTGAAGAGGGCGGTAAGGGCGGCAAGAAAGGGCGCGGCGGACGCGGCGGCGTTCCGCCCGTGGTGGTCACTCGCGCGCAGCGCGGCAACATCGGCGTGGTCTTTACCGGACTTGGCAGCGTTTGGCCCATCTACACCGTAACCATAAAGGCGCGCGTGGATGGTCAACTGATGGACATCCTGTACAAGGAAGGCGACATTGTGCAAAAGGGCGCGCCGCTCATCAAGATCGACCCGCGACCCTATGAAGTCCAATTGGAGCAGGCGCAGGGTCAACTTGCCCGCGACCAGGCCATCCTCGACAACGCTCGCGTCGATGAGAAGCGCTACGAAACCCTTCTCGCCCAGAATGCCGTTCCGGAACAGCAGCTCACGCAGCAAAAAGCGCTCGTTCAACAATACGAGGGCGTCGTGAAAGCCGACCAGGGCCAGATCGCCAGCGCGCAGCTGAACATCACCTACACAAACATCACAGCGCCGATCACGGGCCGCATCGGCCTGCGGCTCGTCGATCCCGGCAACATCGTGCATGCTTCGGATCAAAACGGCCTGTTGGTGATTACCCAGATTCAACCCATCAGCGTCATCTTCACGCTCGCGGAAACGCAGCTTCCCGCTGTGATGGACAAGCTCCGCGCGCACCAGACCTTACGCGTGGATGCTTACGACGCTAACAATTCGAAGAAGCTGGCAACGGGCATTCTGACCACCATCGATAATCAGATCGATCAGACCACCGGAAGCCTCCGCCTGCGCGCCGAATTCGATAATCGCGATGGCGCGCTCTTCCCGAATGAGATGGTCAATGCGCGTCTTCTCGTGGAAGAGAAGCGCAATGTCGTTCTCCTCAATACCCCGGCCATCCAGCGCACCTCCAACTCCACCTACGTCTTTCTCGTGAAGCCGGACAACACGGTCACGGTGCGTCAGATCACCGTCGGCACGTCGGAAGGCGACCAGTCGGAAATCACGTCCGGCCTGGAGCCTAACGACATCGTCGTGATGACCGGCGTCGATAAGCTCAACGAGGGAACGCACGTTACCGCGCAGTTTGAAAACGGCCAATCGCTCGGCGGCGGGCGAGGCGGACGTGGAGGCCGTGGCGGGCACGGCGGTCAGGGAGCGCAAGGTGCGGAGACCGGCGCGCCTGCCGGAGCGGCGCAGCCTGCCGGAAATCCCAACGCTGCCCCCAACGGCAACGGCAACGAAGGCGGCAGCGGACGTGGACGCGGCGGCCGGCGCGGCAACCGCGGCGGAGGTTCGAACCAGCAGTGAGCCCCTCCCGGACGTTCATCCTCCGGCCCATCGCTACCTCCCTGCTCATGGTTGCGATTCTGCTTGCCGGAGGCGTGGCCTATAAGCAACTTCCCGTCTCCGCGCTGCCGGAAGTCGACTACCCCACCATCCAGATCACCACGTTTTACCCCGGCGCCAATCCGGACGTGATGGCTTCTTCCGTGACCGCGCCGCTCGAACGGCAGTTCGGACAGGTGCCCGGCCTGCAGCAGATGACCTCCACGTCCAGCGATGGCTCCAGCGTCATCACGCTCCAGTTCAACCTCAGTCTCAACATCGACGTGGCCGAACAGGAAGTGCAGCAGTCCATCAACGCTTCCGGCACCTTCCTGCCTTCGGATCTTCCGAGCCCGCCGATTTATTCGAAAACCAACCCGGCGGATACGCCGATCCTCACGCTGGCTCTCACGTCGACGACTCTACCGCTCTCCAAGGTGGAGGATCTCGCCGATACGCGTCTGGCTCCCAAAATTTCGCAGCTCGCCGGAGTCGGCCTCGTCTCCATCAGCGGCGGACAGAAGCCCGCCGTTCGCATACAGGCTAACCCCACTCAGCTTGCCAGCTACGGCCTGAATCTGGAGGACATCCGCACCGCGATCGTCGCGGCCAACGCCAATCAGGCCAAGGGCAACTTCGATGGACAGCATCAGGCGTACCAGATCGGCGCCAACGATCAGCTTCTTTCGAGCGACGCTTACGCGCCTCTCGTCATCGCCTTCCGGAACGGCGCGCCCATTAAGTTGAGCGATGTGGCCGATGTGAAGGACGACGCCGAAAACGTTCGCCAGGCCGCGTGGATGAATGATGTTCCCGCGGTCATCCTGAACATACAGCGGCAGCCCGGCGCGAACATCATCTCCGTGGTGGACCGCATCAAAGCTCTGCTCCCGCAGCTCACTGCCACGCTGCCCACCTCCGTCAGCGTACAGACCCTCACGGACCGCACCAACACCATCCGCGCGTCCGTTGAGGACGTTCAGTTTGAGCTCCTCCTCACCATCGGCCTTGTCGTCATGGTGATCTTCCTGTTCCTGCGCAATCTCTCCGCCACCGTAATTCCCAGCGTCGCCGTGCCGCTCTCCATCGTCGGCACCTTCGGCGTGATGTACATGCTGGGGTACAGCCTGAACAACCTGACCCTGATGGCTCTCACCATCTCCACCGGCTTCGTCGTGGACGACGCCATCGTGATGATCGAGAACATCATGCGCTACATCGAAGAGGGCCAAACGCCGCTGCAGGCGGCGCTCAAAGGCTCGGCGCAGATCGGCTTCACGATTATTTCGCTCACCATTTCTCTCATCGCGGTGCTCATTCCGCTGCTCTTCATGGGCGATATCGTCGGCCGCCTTTTCCGGGAATTCGCCGTGACACTCGCGGTTACTATTCTCGTCTCCGCCGTCGTATCGCTCACCTTGACGCCCATGATGTCGGCCAAGCTGCTCCGGCACACACCGGAAGGGTCGCAAGGCCGCTTCTACCGCGTCAGCGAGAATGCCTTCAACTCGATCATTGCCTTCTACGGACGCACCCTGCGGTTCGTTCTTCGCTTCCAGACGGTCACTCTGCTGATCGCGATTGCCACGCTGGTTGTCACGATTCTGCAGTTCATGTGGATTCCGAAAGGCTTCTTCCCGATTCAGGACACCGGCGTCATTCAGGGTGTTTCCGAAGCCGCGCAAACCGTCTCCTTCGAGGAGATGTCGCACCTGCAACAGAAGCTCGCCGCCGTGGTTCTCAAAGATCCTTCCGTGGCGAATCTGGAATCCTTCATTGGCATCGACGGCACCAACACCACGCTCAATTCCGGCCGCATGCTGATCAATCTCAAGCCGCTCGACGAACGCAAGATCAGCGCCGCCGACATCATCCGCCGCATTCAGCCGCGGCTTGAGAATGTCCCCGGCATTACCCTCTTCATGCAGCCGGTGCAAGACCTCAGTGTGGAAACGCGCGTCAGCCGCACGCAATTCCAGTACACACTCGAAGATCCCAGCCGCGATGAGCTCGACCAGTGGGCGCCGCGCATGCTCGAGAAGATGAGCGCCCTTCCGCAGCTTCGCGACGTAGCCAGCGATCAGGCAGTGCAGGGACTGCGGGCCACTCTCGTCGTGGATCGCCCGACCGCCTCCCGCTTCGGCATCACCACCTCGACCATTGACCAGACGCTCTACGATGCCTACGGCCAGCGGCTCGTCTCCACGATGTTCACGCAGTTGAACCAATATCACGTGGTCCTGGAAGTGAAGCCCAATTTCGAGCGGAATCCACTGGATCTCCGCAACCTGTTTATTCGCAGCGGTGTCGGCAACGGCGGCGGAGCCGGCAATTCAGGCTTGGTGTCGGGCGGCGGAGCGAGTGTGGCGGCGGCACGCGGTCCGGTCAGCGGCAGCCCGGGTTCGGCCAGCACGAATACGGGTCTCGGCGGCGCCTCGGGTGGAAGCGCAGCCAGCGCCGCATTCGGTGCGCAAACGCAATCCAATAGCGTCTACATCAACGGCGGCCAGGTTCCCCTGAGCGCGTTTTCCCACGTGGTGCTCACCAGCGCCCCGATCACCGTAAATCACCAGGGACAGTTCCCCGTCACCACGCTGTCGTTCAACCTCGCGCCGGATGCTTCGCTCGGCGACGCCGTCGATGCGGTCAACAAAGTAAAGACCGATTTGGGCATGCCGGCCAGCATTCAGACTGCGTTTCAGGGAACCGCGCAAGCATTCCAGGCTTCGCTGGCGAATGAACCGGTGCTCATTCTGGCCGCGCTCATCACCGTCTATATCGTGCTAGGCGTGCTCTACGAAAGCTACATCCATCCCGTCACGATTCTCTCCACGCTGCCTTCGGCCGGTGTCGGCGCGCTGCTCGCGCTCAACATCTGCCGTCAGGATTTCAGCGTAATTGCACTCATAGGCATTGTGCTGTTGATCGGCATTGTGAAGAAGAACGCCATCATGATGATCGATTTTGCGCTCGAGGCGGAGCGCAAAGACGGCATGACGCCGCTCGACGCCATCTACAACGCATGCCTCCTGCGCTTCCGGCCCATCATGATGACCACGATGGCTGCGCTGCTCGGCGGCGTTCCCCTGGCGCTCGGCACGGGTACGGGCAGCGAGTTGCGCCGTCCGCTCGGCATCACCATCATCGGCGGACTCATCTTCAGCCAGTTGCTGACGCTCTACACCACGCCCGTGATCTACCTGTTCTTCGAGCGGCTGGCGCGCCGTTTGGCCCGCTCTCCGCAGCATGAGTTCGACCCCGGCGCGGATTCGGTTCCGGTGCAGTAGCCATGAATATCTCCGAGCCGTTCATCCGCAGACCGGTCGCCACCACGCTCCTGTTGATTGCCATCGCGCTCGCCGGAGCGACGGCCTTCCGCCTGCTTCCCGTCTCGCCCCTGCCGCAGGTGGACTTCCCCACCATCAGCGTCAACGCCAACTTGCCTGGCGCGAGTCCGGAGATTATGGCCTCGAGTGTTGCGACTCCGCTGGAACGCATGTTCGGCCGCATCGCTTCCGTCACGGAGATGACTTCGTCGAGTTCGCTGGGTTCCTGCAGCATCACGCTGCAGTTTGACCTGAACCGCAACATCGATGCTGCCGCGCGTGACGTGCAGGCCGCCATCAACGCCGCCCGCGGATACCTGCCGGCGAACCTGCCGAGCAATCCAAACTATCGCAAAGTCAACCCCGCCGATTCGCCCATCTTCATGCTGGCTCTCACCAGCTCCGTGCTCGATAAGGCGCACATTTACGACGCAGCCTCCACCATCCTTGCCCAGAAGCTCTCGCAGGTAACGGGCGTCGGGCAGGTCACCGTCGGCGGCAGCTCTTTGCCGAGCGTGCGCGTCGAAGTCAATCCCAGCCAGCTCAGCAAATACGGCATCGGTCTGGAACAGGTCCGCCAGACGCTCTCCAGCGCCAATGCGAATATCCCCAAGGGCCATTTTTCCAATGGCCAGCAGATGTGGGAGGTCGGCGCGAACGATCAGATCTTCAAGGCGGTCGATTACCAGCCGCTGCTGGTCGCGTACAAAAATGGCAGCGCGGTCAGGCTTGACCAGGTAGCTGACGTCAAGGATTCCGTCGAAAATGTTCTGAACTCCGGCTACGCCAACGGCAAGCCGTCCATCCTCATCATCATCAACCGGCAGCCCGGCGCGAACATCATCGATACCGTGGACAACCTGAGGAGCATGCTTCCGGCTCTCAAGGCTTCCATCCCGCAGAGTATCGACATGCAGGTGGCCATGGATCAGACGGTCACCATCCGCGCCAGCGTTCACGATGTCGAGCGTTCGCTGCTCCTCTCCGTTATTCTGGTCATCCTGGTGGTGTTCGTGTTCCTGCGCAATGTGCGCTCCACGTTCATTCCCAGCATCGCCGTGCCGGTCTCGCTGGTCGGCACGTTCGGCGTGATGTACCTGCTGGATTACTCGCTCGATAACCTCTCTCTGATGGCGCTCACCATTTCCACGGGCTTCGTTGTGGATGACGCCATCGTGGTGGTCGAGAACATCACGCGGTATTTGGAACAGGGGATGAACCCGTTCCATGCGGCTCTGAAAGGCGCGTCGGAAATCGGTTCCACGGTGCTCACCATCTCGATTTCGCTGGTCGCGGTCTTCATTCCGCTGCTGCTGATGGGCGGAATCGTGGGGCGTCTGTTCCGCGAATTCGCGGTGACTCTTTCCATTGCGATCGCCGCGTCCATGGTGATCTCGCTGACCGCGACGCCCATGATGAGCGCGCATCTGCTGCGCGAGACCCGCAATCCTGGACGGATCTACCGCTTTACTGAGCGCGGCTTCACCTGGCTGGTCAATACCTACGGGCGCACGCTCACCTTCGTCCTGAACCACTCCTTCATCACCCTGATGATCCTGTTCGGCACCATCGCGTTGAACGTTCACCTGTTCCTGATTGTTCCTAAAGGCTTCTTTCCGCAGCAGGACAACGGCCGCATGGGCGGCCAGATCATCGCCGACCAGGACAGCAGCTTTAAATCCATGGACCACGTTCTGCGCGAGATGACCAACATCGTCGCAAGCGATCCGGCTGTCGATACCGTGCAAGGCTTCACCGGCGGCGGAACTCTGAATGTCGCGCGCATGTTTGTGCTCCTGAAGCCGCTCAACGAGCGCAAAATCCCCGTGGACCTCGTGATCGGGCGGCTCCGCCCTAAACTGGCCCGTATTCCCGGCGCGACGCTCTTCCTGCAGGCCTCCCAGGACGTGCGCGTCGGCGGCCGTTCCAGCGCCGCGCAATACCAGTTCTCGATGCGCGGCGATAACGTCGAGGATCTGGTAGCGTTTGCGCCGCGCATGTACGACGAGCTGAAAACAATTCCCATCATCGCCGACGTGAACAGCGACCAGCAGAATCGCGGCCTGCAAATGCGTGTCAACATCGACCGGCCGACGGCCGCGCGCTTCGGGATCTCTCCGCAGCTTGTGGACGACACGCTGTATGACGCCTTCGGCCAGCGGCAGGTGTCGGTGATGTATTCGACGTTGAATCAATATCACGTCATCATGACCGTCCGGCCGGAGTTCTGGAACGATCCGTTGTTCCTGCGGCAGATTTACGTATCGGCGCCCGGGGGAGCTCAAGTGCCGCTCAGCGCGTTCGCCACGTTCTCGCCGACCATCGCTCCGCTTTCGGTCAACCATCAGGGCCTGTTCCCCTCGGTCACCATTTCTTTTAATCTATTGCCGGGCGTCGCGCTCGGCGATGCCGTCAGCGCGATTCTGCAGACGGCGCAGCGTGTCGGCCTGCCGCCCACCATTCAGACGATGTTCGCCGGAACCGCGCAGGCGTACCAGGATTCGCTCGGCAGCGAACCCATCCTCATCGGCTGCGCCTTGATCACCGTTTACCTGGTGCTCGGCATCCTCTACGAAAGCTACGTCCACCCCATCACGATTCTTTCGACGTTGCCCTCGGCGGGCGTCGGCGCGCTGCTCGCGTTGCTGGTCACCAAAACGGACCTCAGCGTCATCGCCATCATCGGCATCATCCTGTTGATTGGCCTGGTGAAGAAGAACGCCATCATGATGATCGATTTCGCGCTCGCCGCCGAGCGCCTGGAAGGCAAGAACTCGCGCGATTCCATCTTCGAAGCATGCCTCCTCCGCTTCCGCCCGATTCTGATGACCACCATGGCCGCCATGCTGGGCGCCGTCCCCCTGGCGATCGGCACCGGAACCGGCAGCGAACTGCGCCGCCCGCTCGGCATTACCATCATCGGCGGCCTGATCGTCAGCCAGATGCTGACGCTCTACACAACACCCGTGGTATACCTCTATTTCGACCGGCTGCAGCACTGGTGGAGCGACGTCCGCCACCGCCGCCGCCATCGCAACGAAGAAACGTTACCGTCCGAAGCATGATCTCGAAACGCTACAAGCTCGCAGGCGCGCTCGCCGTAGCCACCCTACTCTCCACCGGTTGCACGGTGGGGCCGAATTATAAGCGCCCCGCCGCGCCCGTTCCGCCGGCGTTCAAGGAACTGCCTCCCTCGGGAACGCAGGACGGCTGGAAGGAAGCCACGCCGAGCGATGCTCTGCTCAAAGGCAAATGGTGGGAGATCTATAACGACCCCGCGCTGAATGCGCTCGAAGAGCAGGTCGCCATCAACAATCAGAACGTGCTGGTGGCCGAAGCCAACTTCCGCGAAGCCCGGGCCGCGGTTCGCGTCTCGCGCGCGGCGCTGTTTCCCACCGTGGGCACGGGACCATCGCTGAACGAAAACATTGCGAGCATCAACAATACCGGAAACGCTGCCGCGGCAGCCGCCGCGTCGAATTTCCGCACCAGCATCTCGCTGCCCATCTCCGCGTCGTGGGAGCCGGACATTTGGGGCAGCATCCGTCGCAGTGTCACCGCAAGCTCGGCAGTCGCGCAAGCATCGGCGGCGCAGCTCGAAAATGCCCGCCTGCTCTACCAGAGCATTCTTGCCGAAGACTATTTCAACCTGCACGGCATCGATAGCGAATATGAGCTGCTCGATCGCACCGCCAAGAACTATCAGGAATTCCTGACGCTCACGCGCAACCGCTTTCGCGGCGGCGTCGCCAGCGATCTGGATGTGGCGCAGGCCGAATCGCAGCTCTACGGCACCCAGGCAGCGCTCGAGGATCTCGGCATCGCGCGCGCGCAATTCGAGCATGCCATTGCGGTGCTCACCGGAAAGCCGCCTTCGGCCCTGGACATTCCGGCGCTGGTTCTGAAG
Organism: Candidatus Limnocylindrales bacterium; assembly: GCA_035606355.1. Taxonomy (GTDB): domain Bacteria; phylum Acidobacteriota; class Terriglobia; order Bryobacterales; family Bryobacteraceae; genus Sulfopaludibacter. The sequence continues at coordinate 41,666 of DATNFO010000027.1, forward strand.
AATCCGCCGCCGGAAGTTCCCGTCGCGCTCCCTTCCGTGCTGCTCGAGCGGCGTCCCGATATCGCGGCTGCCGAGCGCCAGATGCAGGCAGCCAACGAGCAGATCGGAATTGCCACAGCAGCGTATTATCCGGCGCTTTCGCTTTCAGCATCGCTGGGGTTGACCGCGACCGGATTCACAAGCTGGCCGGCGCGCTTCTTCTCCGTCGGTCCGGCGCTCGCCGAAACGCTATTCGATGCCGGCCGCCGTCGCGGAGTCCTGGCCGAAACACAAGCTGCTTTCGACTCCACCATAGCGGCGTACCGGCAGACGGTGCTGACCGCGTTCCAGCAAGTGGAGGACAATCTCGCGGCTCTGCACGTACTCGCGGGGGAAGCGCAGACCACGACGCAGGCGGTCGCCTCCAGTGAACGGGCGCTCACGGTTTCGACGGCGCAGTACAAAGCGGGAACCACCAGCTACCTGACGGTCATCACAGCGCAAGCGACGGCACTGAGCGCAGAGAGGAACGCGGTCAGCCTGCTGACCCGCCGTCTGGTCGCCAGCGTGGCGCTCGTGCAGGCGCTGGGCGGAGGCTGGGATATTTCCCAACTGCCGACCATGAAAGACGTCCAGGCAAAATCGAACACCAACAAGTAACGTCTGGCCTCTGGGACGGCCGGCCACTCAGCCGGCGGTGCCCGTGGCGCCAACCGATAGGAAGCGAAGGTCGTCTCGCAGATGCTGCCGCGCGGTGAAGATCCTGGACTTCACAGTGACCAGCGAAATCCCCAACCGCTCGGCGATCTCGTTGTACGTCAATTGCCCGACCACGCGTAGCAGGATGGCCTCCCGGCAAGCCGGGCTCAGCATCGTCATGGCGGCCGCGATTTGTGCCTTCCCTTGCCGCTCCGCAGCCCATACGAACGGCGATGCGCGGTGATCCGCCGCCCTGGCCTCCCACATCGTGGATTGATTTTCGTCGCTCACTTCGCGAAAGCGATGCCTCATGAACCAGCGGTTGTAATTGTGCAGCTCATTTCTCGCAATCGCGTACATCCACGTGCTGAGAGTGCATTCTCCCCGAAATTGCGGCAAGCGGAGAAAGACCTTCAGCGCGACATTCTGAATCAGGTCGTCTTTGTCGTACGGTCCCAGGTGCATGCTCGCTGCGAGCGGAATTACAAGCCGCTCGATCCGCAGTAAAAGCTCTCGATAGCTCCCCTCAAGACCGCTCTGGAGTCCGGATAACAAGCGTGAATCCAAGTCAGCCGGCGGCGCCGGACGGTCACGCCTGTGCGAAAAGCGAACGCTGGAAATATCGTTCATGGCAGCGACTCAGCAATAAGACGGGCACAGGCCATGTGTTGTTACTAAACAACTTTTTGAAACTATTGCCTCCTCCGTCCGAATGCGCAATCTCTCTTCGGGGAGACGATTCTGCAATCGGCTGTCCGTTCGAAAACTATCGCTGCGGCCCTTCTTACTGCGCTCTCGCTGTCTGCTGGACACTCTTCAACTCCAGCAGTTCCCCGACATTCTCAGATAATTCCCGGACTGTCCCTAACGACGGCTCCGTCTACCCGATCGTCACCGGCGTTGCCGGCGTGCAGTTTGTGGCCGTGAACCTCGATCACAACACTAAGCACGAACTCGAATCCCGCTTTGGTCGGCCTGCCCATCAACGCATCGCTTATTTTTCGCGAGTGAGTACGAAGTTGGAAGGGAAGCGTTCTTTGATGATGTTTCGCTGACGTCGGCCAGTGCCGCGCCCGAACCTGGCGCCCTTCCGCTGATACCCGGTAATTCCCTACTTCGCTGCCGCCGCGGGAGGATGAAAGTTCAGGATGAACTGTTCCATCGCGCGTGTCAGTTCGCGCGATGCGTACGATTTCGCTTCCGCCAGCGCGCGCTGGTTCGTCCACCCATCGTGCGCAATCCGGTAGCAGCCCACCACCATTCCGGTGCGGTCCTTACCCTCCCGGCAATGTACGAAAACGGGCCAATGCGAAGCATCGTTGAGGTAGTTGAATACTTGGTCGACATCCGTCTGCGTAGGAGTCTCATGGCCGTGCAGGGGAATGTGAATGTACTTCATCCCGAGTTGTTCGACTACCCTCTTCTCCCACTTCGATTGACCCGCCGGAATCCGCAGATCCATGATCGTCTGTACCCCGAGATTCTTCAGGCTGCGGAAACCTTCGGCCGTAGGCTGGCCCCCGCGATACAGCGCGTCATTCACCTGATGGAAATTCGGCACACCTGGAGCGCTGGGGATGGCGGCTGCGAAGAAAAATACAAGCGCATGCAGACGGTGCACGCCTACTGTTGTTGCAAACCCGATACCACGGTGGATACTGCCGCGTCCGTTAGCGCGCCATGGTATCGCGCGCGAATCGCTCCCGCGCCGTCGATGGTTACCAGATACGCGTCATCCGGCGCCGAGGCGTTAAACTCCGCTGCCGTCTTCAGTTCCTTTTCGCCTTGCAGCACCAGCAGGAACCGCTCGCGCTGCGATTCGGGAACGTCGCCCCTGATTGCGTGCGTCACCATACCGCGAACCAGCTTGGGAACATCCTGCAGCACCGCGATCGACCACGTTGGATAACGCGGAGCCAGTTTCGCCGACCACGGTTTCGTTTCCTTCTGCGATGCATGTGTAAACCCGATGACCAGCACTGCGGGCTTGCCGTCCGGCAGCGTGATCTTGTGATCGGTAAGCGTCTTCGCTTCCACATGCGGCAGCGTCTGCCCTGACGCCGAATATGCAAACGCCAGCAGCCCCACCACGCTCGCCAGGAAGACGCTGTGTTTCAGAGTGAACCGGAACAGCCGCGATTCCTCTTCGCGTTTCATGTGCGTCGCGGCCGCCGCCACCGCGATACTGGTGAGGCTGATCATCTTTCCCATTACACCACCCGCCGAATTCGCCGCTGCCATCAGCACCGGACTCATGCCGAGTTTCTGGGCCGTAATCACCTGCAGATTCCCGAACAGCGCATTCGCCGACGTGTCGCTGCCCGTGAGGAACACGCCGACCCACCCGAGCAGCGCGCTGAAGAACGGAAAGGCCGGACCGGTAGCCGCGAATGCCAGACCCAGCGTAGCCGTGGCGCCCGAATAATTCATCAGAAACGCCAGACCCAATACCGCCGCCAGCGTTAGTTCCGCAAGCGCCAACTGCCGCCCCGTGTGGCCGATCACCTTCACGAACTCCCGCGGCCTCATCCCCACCGCGACCGCGCCCAGGATCGCCGCGAACAAACACGCGGTTCCCGCCGCCGAGAGCCATGTAAAACTGTACGTCGCCGCGTACGGAGCAGGCTTCGCCACCACCGGCGGCATCCGCTGAATCAGGTTGTGCAGCCCCGGCCAGTTGATCGAGATGTTGGTCGCGTTCAGCCGCATCTGCAAAGGTTTGTATCCCCACGCCAGCACGAAAACGACCAGCAGCGCGTATGGGGTCCACGCGCGCAGCATGCCCTCCGGCTGCGCAATCGCCGCCCCTCGCCGGGACACTTTAATCGAGACGATCAGCACCACCATGGCCGCCAGCGACGCGAGGATATCGGTAAGCTGCGGCCCTATGAAGTTCGAAACCGCGAACTGCGTGGAGGCGAACGCCGCACCGCACAATGCCGCGTGCGGCAGCACTTCCTTCAGCCCGCGCCACCCCGACATCACCACAATCAGATACGCCGGAATGAACAGCGAGACCGGCGCGCACAGCCGCCCCACCGCGCCGCTCAGCGCATCGACCGGCAGCCCCGTCGTTGCCGCCAGCGTGACAATCGGAATCGCGATGCTGCCGAAAGCCACCGGAGCGGTATTGGCCAGTAAACAGATGGCAGCCGCGCGAAACGGCGTAAAGCCGAGCCCGGCCAGCATCGCCGAGGCCACTGCCACCGGAGTCCCGAACCCCGCCGCGCCCTCTACAAACGCGCCAAATGCAAAAGCGATCAACAGCGCCTGCAAACGGGGATCGTCCGTCAGCCGCCCGATCGAATCCTTCAGAATTTCGAATTTGCCGCTCTCCACCGTGACGCGATACAGCAGAATCGCCGTGAACACGATCCAGCCGATCGGGAAAAGCCCGAACGCCGCGCCGTATATGACGCTTGCCGCGAGCATGCCCACCGGCATTCCGTACACAAGCACCGCCGCCAATGCCGCTGCCGCGAGCCCGGCTAGTGCCGATAGCCACGCCGGTTTGCGCAGCCCCGCGAGCAAAAAGAGCAGCACGAAAATCGGCAGAGCCGCCGCCACGGCCGATAACGCCAGGCTTCCGCCAAGAGGGAAATAGTTCTGCTGCCACATGGCTTAGCCCTGCACCCTTCGCTCTTTCCCTTGCCAGAACGCCTCGCGCAGTTCGCGCTTCAATATCTTCCCAGTGCCCGTCTTGGGCAGCGGCTGATCCGCGAATTGGAAATACCGCGGCATCTTAAACTTTGCGATCCGCCCGCGCAGGTACTCGCAAAGCTCTTCCTGATTTAAGGTGTGCCGCGGCTTCAAAACCACAAACGCGGCCGGAACCTCACCCCACTGCGCATCCGGACTCGCCACCACCGCGCATTCCAGCACCGCCGGATGCGAAAAGATGGCGCGCTCCACTTCAATCGACGAGATATTCTCGCCGCCCGAAATAATGATGTCCTTCTTCCGGTCGACGATGTTGACGTACCCTTCCGCGTCCCACACGGCGACATCTCCCGTATGCAGCCAGCCGTTCTCCAGGGCGGCCGCGCTCGCCTGCGGCTCTTTGTAATAGCCGTCCATCACCAGGTCGCCACGAATCCAAATCTCGCCGAAGCTCTCGCCGTCGCGCGGAACGTCGTTGCCGTGCAAGTCCACCACGCGAATCTCGCAGCCCGGCATCGGCCATCCCGTCGACGAAAGCCGGTTCAGCCGGTCCTGCTCGTCCTTGTACTGCACCGTGCTCTTCGTCTTCGCCGTGGTCGCTACCGGACTCGTCTCCGTCAGCCCGTACCCCGCTTGCACGCGGCAGCGGAACGCCTTCTCCAGCCGCGCGATCAGCTCCGGCGAAGATGCCGCGCCGCCCATGTTGATCTCGCGCATGCTCGACACATCCGCTGTTGCCATCTCCGGACAATTGAGCAGCGCATTCGCCATCGTCGGCACCAGTTCCATCCCGGTCGCGCGCTCCTGTGCGATCAGCTTCAACACGTGCGACGGCTCGAACCGCCGCACCATTACCTGCCGGTAACCCAACATCGTGGCGCTCTGCGGACGCCCCCAGCCGTTGGCATGGAACAACGGAATCGTCGCCAGTTGGACGGCGTTGTCGTCATAGTTGAACATGCACGCCACCGACAGCGCATGCAGATACAGCGTCCGATGACTCAGCATCACGCCCTTCGGAGTCCCGGTCGAACCCGACGTGTAGAATAGCTCGCAAATTGACGTCTCGTCGATCGAAAAGATGTCCGGCCGCTCGATGCGTCCCCGCGTCAGAAGCTCCTCGTAGCCCGGGCCCACTTCGATCCAGGTCTGAATCGCCGGACAGGCCGCGCGAAGTTGCGATACGACCGGCAGAAAGTCCGCGTCATACACCAAAACGCGAGGCTCGGCATGATTCAGGATGCCGGTAAGTTCCGCAGCCGTCAGGCGAACGTTGAGAGGCATCGCAATCGCGCCGATCAATGGAGGCCCATAGTAGCCTTCCAGGAGTTCGTTGGAGTTGAAGCTCAGGAACGCGACGCGGTCCCCTGCCGCCACTCCCGCAGCCCGCAGGCCATGCGCCAGGCGCTCGGCGCGCTCGCCGAATTCGGCATAAGTAAACCGCCGCTCGCCCGAAACCACCCCGATTTTCTTCCCGAATAAATCGACAGCCCGATAGAGACAACGAAGCGGAGTAAGGGGAACGTGCATCGTAACGCGATTGTACAACGCCCGCGGCGCTCAGTTTTCCGCGGGCGTTTTGTCGAAACGATCGACGACGATAACCTCTACCGGCGCCTTCCCGTTTTCCAGCCTCAGGCCGAGCGATTGCACCGCGGAGTAGATGGTCGGCGCACCGGTGTCATTCTCGTCGAAGGTCCACCACACGTCGAAGTCGTACTTCCCCGCGAGTCGCGTGCCATCTTCGACCGGCCGCCGCAATTGGCCTTGCAGGACAGTTGCGAATTCGCCGATCGTCTTGCCCTGAACGCGATAGTAGAAACCCGGTGCGCGCCTGCCGGACGGAGGTTGCAACGCGGGCTCGCCGTCTCTATACGCTTGCAGTTTCGATCCGCCCGGCGCGACGGTCAGGCGGCACATCGGCATCTCGCGTTTGTCGGTGTGTACCGCGACGTTCCACCGCTCCGCCAGCAGCCGTTGCAGCATCAGGCGAAACTGCGCCCGGTCCGCACCCGCCGGCACCGTCGCCATCACATGAAACCGTTCCTCCGGCAGACGGTTCGCCGAAACCATGCGAAAATCGGGAACCCCGTACGCCTCCGTGATCAAGCCGCCGAGCGTGCAGAAGGTGCACGTATAGCGCCCGGGATCGCTTGACCCCGGACCGCCCCTCGCCCCGACATAAATGGGACCGTTCGTCCCGTCCATGGGCGGCGAACGCTTGACCGACGCGGCGTCAAACGCAAGCGGCTGCGCAAAGGCAGTCGCAGCCAACGAAAGCAGAATCAACCAACGCATCGTAACCTCCCGGTATCGTCAGTTCCCCGACGGTTTTTCTACGTGGTCCACCACAAGCACGTCAAGCATCCGCTTGCTCTGGAACGCCGTACGCATCCGTGATCAACCCGCCTGACCCCGGACCGCCCCTTGCCCCGACATAAATGGGACCGTTCGTCCCGTCCATGGGCGGCGTACGCTTGACCGACGCGGCGTTAAACGCAAGCGGCTGCGCAAAAATAGCCGCAGCTAAGGAAAGCAAAATCAACCAACGCATCGTAAGCTCCCGGTATCGTCAGTTCCCCGACGGTTTTTCTACGTGGTCCACCACAAGCACGTCCAACATCCCCTTGCCCGGCGTCAGCTTCAAGCCAAGCTGCGACTGCACCGCCGCGAAGATATTTATGCTTTCAGGGTCGTCCTTCTGAAAACCAGGCGTGTATCGGAACCGAATTTTGTAACTGCCGTCGAGCCCCGTATGATCCAATGCCGGCCGGCCCAGCAATCCCGAGTTGTCGAGCATTTGCAGAAACTCTGCCATCTTCGCGTTCGGCATCGAGAGTTCGTAAACTCTCCCCTCTACGCTTACCCTGGGCGGCTCCGTCGACTCCGCGTCGCCCGGCTTCAGCTTTGGCCCGGACTTCCCAACCACCAATTCGTAAACCGGCACTTCCCGGCTCTCCATATGCGCCTTCAGCTTGTACCGGTCTGCCAACAGGTTCCGCAGCATCGCCCGAAACTCCTCCGCCGTCGGAATACGGTCGCCCGGAGCTTTCGCCTGCACATCGTAAAAGGTGCTGTCTTCCAACTCCCCCGCGATTTGGAAATTGCGCAGACCATAAGCCCACAGCACCAGCCCGCGCAATCCCGTAATACTCTCCAGGCGCGCGCCCTCGGTACGTACGCCGCCGAAGGTCATGGGTCCCTCATGCACCTTCACAGATGCAACCTCGAACCGCTGCCCCGACGCCGCGCTCGCCAGTAAAAACAAAACGGCCGTGCTTCGCATCCGCTCCCCTTTTGGGAAGTATGACGCAAAGCACGGCCGCGCGTTAGCCGGTAGGCGTTAATCCTTCGTTTCGATCCTCATGCCGTAGAACGACTTGTACACAAACACCAGCGCCAAGACGAAGAACAGAGCCGCCAGGCCCGTCGTCAACCCCGCTCCCTGTTTCTGCGTCAGATCCACAGCCAGCGACACCGCTAAAAGTCCGAACAGCGTCGTGAACTTGATGATCGGGTTCAACGCCACTGAGCTCGTATCTTTGAACGGATCGCCCACCGTATCGCCTACGACAGTGGCATCGTGCAGCGGCGTGCCCTTGGCGCGCAGCTCCGTCTCCACCACCTTCTTCGCGTTATCCCACGCGCCGCCGGCATTGGCCATGAAGATGGCCTGATACAAACCGAACAGCGCGATCGAAATCAGGTACCCCACGAAGAAAAACGGCTCCAGGAACGCGAAGGAAAGCGTCGCGAAGAACACCACCAGGAAGATGTTCAGCATGCCCTTTTGCGCGTACTTGGTGCAGATCTCCACCACCTTTTTCGAATCCGCCACGCTGGCCTTGGTCACGCCTTCCAGCTTGATGTTCGCCTTGATGAATTCCACCGCGCGATACGCGCCCGTGGTAACCGCCTGCGCGCTCGCGCCCGTGAACCAGTAGATCACCGCGCCGCCCGCAATGATCCCCAGCAGGAACGGTGCATGCATCAGCGAAATCATCCGCATGTACTGGTCCTGAAGACCGTGAGTCAGCGCCACAATGGTCGCGAAGATCATTGTCGTCGCGCCCACCACCGCCGTTCCGATCAGCACCGGCTTACTTGTAGCCTTAAACGTGTTGCCTGCGCCGTCATTTTCTTCCAGATTCTCCTTGGCGCGCTCGAAATCCGGAGCGAAGCCGTAGTGCTTCTGAATCTCGGCTTCGATTCCCGGCAGCGTCTCGATCATCGAAAGCTCATACACACTCTGCGCGTTGTCCGTCACCGGACCGTAGCTGTCCACCGCGATGGTTACCGGACCCATGCCCAGGAAGCCGAACGCCACCAACCCGAACGCGAACACCGCCGGCGCCAGCATGATGGCATCAAAACCCATTGTGCTTACGAAGTACCCGACGCCCATCAGCGCCAGCATCGCCATGCCGAGCCAGAAGGCGCTGAAGTTGCCGGCCACAAATCCCGAAAGAATATTCAGACTCGCGCCGCCTTCCCGCGAACTGGTCACGATCTCGCCGACATGCCGCGATTTCGTGCTCGTGAAGACCTTGACCAGCTCCGGGATAATCGCCCCGGCCAGCGTGCCGCAACTGATCACGCTCGCAAGTTTCCACCAGAGCGACGGGTCGTTCCCCAGGTCCGGAATCATGAAAGCGCTCACCAGATAGGTCAGCCCGATCGAAAGAATCGACGTCAGCCACACCAGGCTGGTCAGCGGCGCTTCGAAGTTCATCTTGTCCGCATTTGCGAACCTGCCGCGCGCCACCGCGCCGTTGACGAAATACCCCACGGCCGACGAGATCACCATCATCACGCGCATGCTGAAGATCCACACCAGAAGCTGCACCTGCACCAGCGGGTCTCTTACGGCCAGCAGGATGAACGTGATGAGCGCGACGCCCGTGACGCCGTACGTCTCAAAGCCATCCGCCGAGGGTCCCACCGAATCGCCCGCATTATCACCCGTGCAATCCGCAATCACGCCCGGGTTGCGCGCGTCGTCTTCTTTAATCTTGAACACGATCTTCATCAGATCGCTGCCGATGTCCGCAATCTTCGTGAAAATGCCGCCCGCCACGCGCAGCGCCGCCGCTCCCAGCGATTCGCCGATGGCGAAGCCGATGAAGCAGCTCCCCGCCAGGTCGCCCGGGATAAAGAGGAGGATACACAGCATGATCAGCAGTTCCACGCTGACCAGCAGCATTCCGATGCTCATACCTGCCTGCAGCGGAATGTCGTAGCAGGGATACGGCTTGCCTTTCAACGCTGCGAATGCCGTCCGCGAATTCGCAAACGTGTTCACCCGCATACCGAACGCCGCCACCATAAAACTTCCCGAAATGCCGATCACGCTGAAAGCCAGAATGATCAGTACCTTAACGAAGTCCATGCCCTGCAGGAAGCCAAAATAGAAAATGATAATGACCGCAATGAAGGCTTCCAGGATCATCAGAAACTTGCCCTGCGTTGCCAGGTACGTTTTGCAGGTCTCGTAGATCAGCTCGGAAACTTCGAGCATGCTGGCGTGAACCGCCATCTTCTTCAGCCGCGAGAAGATCATCAGCCCGAATAGTAAGCCAAGAGCGCTCACCACCAAGCCCCACATCAGCAGCGTTCCGCCGCTGATCCCGCCCAAGAATGTCGCTTGATTTAAGTCGGGAAGTTTAAGGTTTGCCTCTCCCCCGCCCGTTTCCTGGGCGAGAGCCGGCAAGCCGGCCAGAAGCAATAGTGACAGCGCGCGTGACGCGGTAACGCAGCGCGCGCTGGGCGTGCTCCAAACGTTGAGCATCGAGAGATTTCCTCCAGGTGAATCGAGTGTACTCGAAAAGGACCGACCCCACAGTATAAGAGAGATACAACTCCAAATTCAATGTAGGTACCAGCCGCAAAACCGAAGGCACGCGAGCGGGCAAGCCCCGGTCCGCGCCCGGCGCCGGTCAGGAGCCCGGTGTGTGACAAAGGCGAGGCGTCAAGCGAGCGCTTTAATCCGTACTTTCAGGTCCGCTTGCTGATATACTAAGCCGCGTCGAGGAGATCTCATGTCTAAGAATCGCTTCACCCGCAGGCACTTCTTTTATGGCTCCCTGCTTGCCGGCGCCGTTCCCGCAGCCGGTTTCGGAAGCACTCCCTCTCTCAAGGCCCTGGGCTACAAATCACCCAACGAAAAGCTGAACATCGCGTCGATCGGATCGGGCGGCAAGGCCGCCAGCGACATTCACGGATGCGCCACTACGGAAAACATCGTAGCGTTGTGTGATGTCGATGACAAACAGGCCTCCAAAATTTTTAAGGAATTCGAAAAGCCGCCCAAGTACAAGGATTTCCGCAAGATGCTGGACAAGGAAAGCGCCAACATCGATGCCGTGATCGTCACCATTCCGGATTTCATGCACACCGTGGCGGCGCTCGCCTGCATGGAGCGGGGCAAGCACGTCTACGTGCAAAAGCCGTTGACGCGCACCATTTTCGAAGCGCGCCTGATGCGCGAGGCGGCCAATAAGTATAAAGTGGCCACGCAGATGGGCAACCAGGGGTATTCGAACGAAGGCACCCGGCAGGCAGCGGAAATGGTGTGGGCCGGTGAGATCGGCAACGTCACCGAAGTTCACGCCTGGACCAATCGCCCGATCTGGCCGCAAGGCATCAAGGAAATTCCGCCGCCCGACCCCGTGCCGGATACGCTCGATTGGGACCTCTGGCTGGGCATCGCGGCGCAGCGCCCCTACGTGCGCGGCGGCAAAGAGTACCCGAATAATTTCGATGGCTACTTCTATCAGCCGTTCAACTGGCGCGGCTTTTACGATTTCGGCTGCGGCGCGCTCGGCGATATGGCGTGCCACATTCTCGGGGCTCCCAATCTCGCACTGAAACTCGGCGCGCCAGTGAGCGTCGAATGCCTTCACCAGGAGGGCACCAGCGACATACAGTTCCCGGTCGCCAGCACCATCCGCTTCGATTTTCCGGCGCGCGGCGATATGCCGGCGGTCAAGCTGTTCTGGTACGACGGTTTGAAAGCGCAGCCCAAGATTCCCGGAGTGCCCGAAGACGAATATCTCGGCGACCTGCCGAGCCCCAGCACCCCGCGGCGGCAGGGACCGCGTCCGCAGAACGATGCGCCGCGCCGCACGCCGCATGAAGGCAACGGACCGGTATTCAACTGGGCGAAGATCGAAGCGCTGAAAGAGCACCCGCCCACCAGACTGCGCGATCCCGACGGCAGCCTGTTCATCGGCGACAAGGGTATGCTCACTACCGGCACGTACGGCGACGATACGCGCCTGCTGCCTGTCGAGAAGATGCGCGATTACGAGTTCCCGCAACCGACGCTCACCCGGTCGCCGGGCCATTATCACGATTGGATCCGCGCTTGCAAAGGCGGCGACCCATCCTGCTCTAACTTCAATATCGCCGCGCCGTTCACCGAGTGGATTCTGCTCGGCACGATCGCGCTGCGCTGCCCCGGCAAACTGGAATGGGACGCCGGCAAGATGAAGTTCACGAACAACAATGACGCCAACAAGTATCTCCGCCCGATGAGCATCCGCAAGGCCTGGGAGAAGATGCTGCCCTCAAAGCTGAACACGTAGCCATGCGATCCATTTTCGTTGTTCTCGCGGGCGCGGCGGTCTTTTCCGCCGCGCTCCTCTCGCAGCAATCCGCCAATCCGTTCCTCGGACGGTGGGACCTTACCGTGACCACGAACTCCGCGACCTTTCCGGATTGGATCGAAGTGATCAACCAGAACGGCAAGCCCGCGGCGCACATTCAGCCGCGCTCCGGCGGCGCGAAGTGGGCCACGGATGTCGCTATCGAGGGCTCTAAGCTGACCCTGACGCTGGACCGGGATCAGTGGGAACTCACGGCTACCGGCAACAGCATCGGCGGCGGCATCTCGCGGAATGGCAATATGGCGGCGAAGATCACCGGCAACCGTGCCCCCGCGCTCGATCGTCCAGTGCCCTCCGCGTGGAGCGACGCCAAGCCAATCTTCAACGGTAAGGACCTCTCCGGCTGGGAAGGCTTCGGGCCCGGCGCTAACAACTGGGTCGCTGAAAACGGCGACCTGCTCAACAAGACCAAAGGCCAGAACATCCGCACCACCGCGAAGTACAACGACTTTAAACTGCACATTGAATACAACTGCCCGGATGAAGGCAACAGCGGCATCTATCTTCGCGGCCGTTATGAAGTCCAGGTGGAGTACGAGAAGCCCGGCGTCAACGATGCCTTCCACTCCATGGGCGCCATTTACAGCTTCATCGCTCCGAACATCGAGCTGCCCAGGAAGCCGGGACAGTGGGAGACATTCGATATTACGCTGGTGGGGCGCAAACTCTGGGTGATGCGCGACGGCGTGCAGACCATCGCGGGTGTAGACATTCCCGGACCCACGGGCGGCGCGATCGACAGCAACGAAGCCGAGCCCGGTCCGTTCTACATACAGGGCGACCACACCGGCGGCATGCGGTATCGCAACATTACGATTCAACTGCCGAAGTAGTTACTTGCCGCGCGCGGCTTCCTGGTAAATCTCCAGCACTTGCTGCGCCGTGTGTTCCCAACTGAAGCGGCGCGATTGGGCCAGGCCGCGGCGCACCAATTCGGCGCGCAGTTCGTCGTCGAGCAGCACTTCCTTAATTCCGCGAGCGATATCGAAGACGTTCTCCGGATTTACCAGCATCGCCGCATCGCCCACCACTTCAGGAAGCGAGCTGACATTGCTGGTGACCACCGGAGTGCCGCACGTCATGGCTTCCAGCGGCGGAAGGCCGAAGCCTTCGTAGCGCGAGGGGAACACGAACGCGGAAGCCATCACATAGAAACAGTGCAGCGTATCGAAGGGAACGAAGCCGAGGAAGCGCACCACGTGCTCCATCTTGCTTTTGATGACGGCTTGCCGCACCGCCGGATACTGCGAGATGGTGTCGCCGATGATGACCAGCCGCAGGTCCTTATATTTCGGATGCGTGGCGAGTTGCTCGCGAAGCACGGCGAACGCTTCCACGAGCCGCGGCACGTTCTTGTGGCGGCGAATGTTGCCCGCGTAGAGCAGGAAGGGGTGATTGATCTGATAGCGCTCCATGATGCGCTGGCGTTCTTCGTCAGGCGTGTTGTGGGAGAGGAATCCCGGGTCGGGGGCATTGTACACGCGGCGGATGCGCTGGGGCGGAATGCCCATGTGCGATTCCACATCGCGCCGCGTGGCATCGGAAACCGCGATGACGCGCCGCGCCCGCTGCAGACCGCGCTTAAAACGAAAGTGGCGTGCATGGATGCGAAAGCTGGTGAGTTCTTCCTCGCCAAAAAACAGATTGGCCATATCGTGGATGGTCACCACGTAGGGGCTCATCATGAGCAGCGGCACGCGGTTGAGCGGAATGTGTACCAGGTCGGGCGAAAGCTGCCGCAGGAAAATGGGAAACAGAACGTGATCCAGAACGTCGCTATCGCTGCGGCCGTAAACCGCGGTGCCGAAATTCGCGGGAAGCCCGGAGAGGGTGCGCACTTCTCCGGGTCCGCTGACCAGCGTATAGCGGTTTTCTTTATCGACCGTGCTCAGCGCATGGACGAGGCTGCGGATGTAAGTGCCTATGCCGAAATCCCGGATTCTCCGGGCATCCATGACGATGTGCAGCATTTACTGGTGCGCTCGTACGGACCGGGCCGTGGCGCGAATCCCCCTTGACTGCTGTCCGTCGTCGGTCTCGTAAAGCACATGCATGCTGGAGGTTTCGTGCTGCTCGCCGGTCTGCGGTTCCGCTGACCGGCGGGCGACGCGAGAGGCTGCGCTTACGCGCGAACCGGCTCCATCTTCCAGCGATAGAGCGGGAACCGCGCGGTGAGCGCGCCCACCTTATCGCGAACGCGGCCTAGCGCCTCTTCGTTTTCGATGTTGTTGAGCACTTCCGCGATCAGCGCGCCGACCTCACGCATTTCCGCTTCTTTGAACCCGCGCGTGGTCACTGCCGGTGAGCCCAGGCGGATGCCGCTCGGGTTCATCGGCGGATTTTGATCGAACGGGATGGCGTTCTTATTGACCGTGATGCGCGCGCGGTCCAGCGCCTTCTCGGCTTCCTTGCCGCGCAGGCCTTTAGAGAATACATCCAGCAGCATCAGGTGCGTATCGGTGCCGCCGGAGACCAGGCGGAAGCCTTCGTCCATGAGGCTCTGCGCGAGAGCGCGGGCGTTCGCGACCACTTGCTTCTGGTACGCGACAAACTCCGGCTGCATGGCTTCGAGGAAGCAAACCGCCTTTGCCGCGACAACGTGCACCAGGGGGCCGCCCTGCACTCCGGGGAAGACTACCTTATCGATGGCAGCTCCGAACTTCTCCTTCGCGAGAATCAGGCCGGCGCGCGGTCCGCGCAGCGTTTTGTGAGTCGTGGATGTGACGATATCGGCATGCTCGCACGGGTTCGGATGCACGCCCGCGGCAACCAGTCCGGAGATGTGAGCCATGTCCACCAAGAAGATGGCGCCCACGGCATCGGCGATCCTGCGGAAGCGCGCGAAATCCAGAATGCGCGGGTACGCGCTCGCGCCGGTGATGATCATCTTCGGCTTGTGCTCGTGCGCGAGGCGCTCCACTTCGTCGTAGTCGATCTGCTCGTCTTCCTTGCGGACGTTATACGGCACCACTTTGTACGTCTTGCCGGAGAAGTTGAGCTGGTGCCCGTGCGTGAGGTGGCCGCCGTGCGCCAGGTTCAGGCCCATGATGGTGTCGCCGGGCGATACCACGGCGGCATACGCGGCTTGATTGGCTTGCGAACCGGAGTGCGGCTGCACGTTGGCGTACTCGGCGCCGAAGAGCTTTTTCGCGCGGTCGCGCGCGAGATTTTCCACGACGTCCGCGAATTCGCAGCCGCCGTAGTAGCGCTTGCCGGGGTAGCCTTCCGCGTATTTGTTGGTGAACACGGAGCCGGTGGCTTCGAGCACCGCTTCGCTGGTGAAGTTCTCGCTGGCGATCAGTTCCAGTTGCCCGTCCTGCCGTTCGGTTTCGTGCTCGATGGCTGCGAATATTTCCGGGTCCACTTCCGCCAGCGGCCGCCGCATGCGTTCTTCCGTTGTCACTTGGTTCCCTCCAGTTGCGCGATTTTGGCTACGCGCCGGGCGTGCCGTCCGCCCGTGAATTCAGTGCCCAGGAAAATATGAATGAGGTCCAGGGCGTGTTGTTCGTCGAGATACTTGGCGCCGAGCGTGAGGACGTTGGCGTCATTGTGTTCGCGTGTCATGCGGACTTCGTCTTCGCTCTGCGCGGGCGCGGCGCGCACGCCGGCAACTTTGTTGGCGGCGATAGCCATGCCGATGCCGGTGGAGCAGACCAGAATGCCGCGATCCGAGCGACCCTGGCCGACGTCGCGCGCGACGGGTTGTGCGTAATCGGGGTAATCGACGGACTCCGCGGTGCCGGGTCCGAAATCGACCAGTTCATGGCCTTCGGAAGCCAGTTTTTGCCGCAGTTGTTCCTTGAGGGCAAAACCAGCGTGGTCCGCGGCGATGGCGATTTTCATAGAGGCTGGGAGAAAGCCCAATTTTAGCATGCTAGAATTGGGTTTTCCCTTCACAAGTCTATGCTCTGGAGCAAGTTGTTCATTCCCACCCTACGCGAAAACCCCGCGGAAGCGGAGGTTCCCAGCCACCAGTTGCTGCTGCGCGCAGGGTATATCCGCCAGCTCGCCGCGGGTATCTATAACTATCTGTTCCTGGCGCAGCGGTCACTGCTGAAGATTCAGCAGATTGTGCGCGAGGAGATGGACGCCATCGGCGGCCAGGAGTTTCTGTTGCCGGCGCTGAACCCGGCGGAAGTGTGGCAGGAATCCGGGCGCTACGACGTAATGGGCGACAACATGTTCCGCCTGAAAGACCGCTTCGGCCGGCCGCTGTGTCTCGGCATGACGCATGAAGAGGTGATGACGACCATTGCGCGGGGCGAGTTACGCAGCTACAAGCAGCTTCCCCAAATCTGGTATCAGATTCAGACGAAATTCCGCGATGAGCCGCGTCCTAAGAGCGGCCTCTTGCGCGTGCGCCAGTTCATCATGAAGGACTCGTACACCTTCGATATGGACGCGGCCGGTCTGGACGCCGCCTATAACAAACACTACTCGGCGTACTGCAAAATTTTCGATCGCTGCGGCCTCAAGTACAGCGTTGTGGAAGCGCATTCGGGCGCGATGGGCGGCAGCCAGTCGCATGAATTTATGGTGGCGAGCGACGCGGGCGAGGACCTGGTCGCCATTTGCAACAACTGCGGGTATGCCGCCAACGTGGAGAAGGCGCAGGCGCAGCCCGTCGCTCCGTCCGTTGCGGATCCCGAAGGCGACCTCACACCGGAAGAGTTCCACACTCCCGGGCAGAAGACGATTGCGGAGATCGCGGCGTTTACAGGGCTGCCGGAAACTTCGCAGATGAAGAGCCTGGTGCTGGTGGCGAACGGCAAGCCGTTCCTGGTGTTGCTGCGCGGAGATCATCAGCTCAGCGAGACGAAGTTCGGCGCGTTTTCAGGCGATGCGGAATTTCGGCCCGCGCATCCCGAAGAGATCCGGCAGTGGTTTGGCGCGGAGGCCGGTTCGCTCGGGCCGGTCGGCGTGAAGGGCATGACGGTGGTTGCGGATCAGGCGCTGGTGGGCCGCAAGAACATGATCGCCGGCGCGAACAAGACGGATCATCACCTGCGCCACGTAACGCTTGGCGAAGATTTCGAAGCCGCGGTGCACGATCTGCGGCAAGTGGTGGCGGGGGATGCGTGCGGCAAGTGCGGATCGCCCCTGGAAGTCAGGAAGACGGTGGAGATCGGGCACATCTTCAAGCTCGGATACAAGTACTCCGAGAGCATGGGGCTGCGTGTGCTCAACGCGGACGGTAAGGAAGTCACGCCGATCATGGGATCGTACGGGATCGGCATCGAGCGCATTCTGAGCGCCGCAATCGAGCTGTATCACGATAAGGACGGCATGATTCTGCCTGCATCCATCGCTCCGTTCCAGGTGGTGGTGACGCCTGCGAACATGAACGATGCGGCGCAGGGCGAGGCCGCTCGCAGCATTTACGACGCTTGCCTCGCGGCGGGTCTCGATACTCTGCTGGACGACCGCGACGAGCGGCCCGGCGTCAAATTCAAGGATGCGGACCTGATCGGAATTCCGTACCGCATCACCATCGGCAAGAAGCTGGCGAGCGGCCAGGTGGAACTGGTGGATCGCAAAACGCGGCAGAGCACCGATGTTCCCGTTGCGGAAGCGGCTGCGCGCGTGGCGGCGCTACTCACGAAGACTCAATAAAAAGCTGGCAGGTAAGCTTGTCCGATAGCCGGGCGATAATCGCGTTTCGCGGGCGCCACGCAATCGGCAACGGCAGGGGGATCGATGCGCGGGTCGGGGAGCGTGCCGGAGGCCGTGGCCGCTCACCCGGCAACTCAGGAGCATCCGATTCTCAACGCGATTATTGGACGCAGATGAACGCAGATGCCTCAGTTGACGCGCGGCCGCCCGGCGGCTTTAGGGTCGATGATTCCGGGCCTCGGTTATCGGCCCGGCCATGAGGCCGGCGGTTACCACTTGTTGGCGTTATCGACGGTGGAGAGCGTGCGCGTGTTCATTCGGTCCACGTAGACGGTCCCGTTGAGGTGGTCCGTTTCGTGTTGGACGATGCGGGCGTGCCAGCCTTCGGCCGTGAAGCTGGTCTCATCGCCATTGTGATTGAGGCAGGTGACCTTGGCAATGAGAGCGCGCTTCACCAGCGCTACGTAACCGGGAAAGCTCAGGCAACCTTCGTGAAATTCAGCCTGACCGCCGCTGAGCTCGATTTTTGGATTGATGAGCACCTGGAAGGGAACGGGGCGGCGGTCCCGCTCCGCGAGTTTTTCAGGCGGAACGGCTTTGAGGTAATCGGCTCGATCCTCAATGACGGCGAGTTTTAGCGGCACTCCGATTTGCGGCGCCGCGAGGCCGACGCCGGGCGCATCGTGCATGGTCTCGCGCATCCATTCGATGAGTTGCTGAATGCTGGGCGAGCGAATCTCCTCGACGCTCAGAGAACGAGCCTGTTGCCGCAGGACCGGGTTGCCGAGTTGTACGATTTTGATAATCACTGTTGCAGGAACTTATCTATGTTAGCGATGTTTTGCTTGGCATAGCGGGATTCCTGCAAATCGGGGTTGATTTCTATCGTTTTTTGAAAGTGCCGGCGCGCGGGGTCGAGCTCGGCGATGCTGCCGGTGGTCTGCGCTTTGGTCATGAACGCGAGTCCCAGCGCGTAGTGCGCGTACGGGTCCTGCGCATCGTAACTGAGGGCGCGCTCGCAGCTTGCGATGGCCGTATCGAACTGGTTCAGTTTTCGTTCGCAGTCGCAGATTCCGAACCAGGCCAGGCTGCGCAGGTCTTTCCAGATATCCTGGGTGCCGGCGCGTTTCTTCCGTCCCATGCCGAAGAGTGAACCGATCACGTAGTAATTGAGCTGCCCGGCGAGCTTGCTGTCGAAATCGCTGAGCTTGAGGTAGCTGTCGTACTCGGGTTTCGCTTCGGCGTACTTCCCGCCGAGGCGCAGGCTGTCGGCGAGCCATAGGTGGGGTTCGGCATTCCGCGGCGTAAGTTTGATCGCCTTTTGCGCTGCCTCGATGGATTGCGGGTAGAGCGCTTTGAAGCGGTATGCCTGGGCCAGCATGGTGAGCGCGTCGGCGTGGTTGGGGTCGCGCGTGAGCACGACGTTGAACTGTCGAATGGCTTCGTCGGTGTTGCCGGTGTCCAGGAGCATGCCCCCGTAGTTAGCGCGCGCTTCCAGATAGTCGGGATCGATATCGATGGCCTTCTTGTAATACTCCGCAGCCTTCTGCTCATCGTACAGTGCGTTGTAAGTCAGGCCTAAGTAGAAGGCCGCTTTGCTGTAAGTGGGGTCGGCCGCGAGCGCTTTTTCGAAGTACTCGGCGGCCTTGCGGTAATTCTGCTCGTAGCCTTTCTGGTAATACTTGATGCCGTCATCGAGTAAGTCGAGTGCAGCTTTGTCGTGGCGGCGCGCGATCAGGATCTTGATGCTGACGGTGGAGTCCTGGCCGGGATAGACGGTTTCCTGGCGGGGCCCGTCAGGCTCGTAACCCATTTTCACGCCCTTTACCGTGTGGGCTCCGGGCGGCAGGCCGGGGACTGTGATGGGCTTGTTATTCTGAATCACTCCGACCGACTTGCCGTCGACGAATACCTCGACTCCGTCCATGTTCGCCTCGAAGACCAGCGTGCCGTACTTCGGCGCCGGCGGCTTGGCGGGCGGAGCATTGGCAGGCACGTAGGCGAGTAACATGTCGGGATCGTAAGTGCCGCGATCGCTGGTGGGATTCTGTTTGCCCCTGGTGGCTTCGCGCACTTGCGAGTGCACGTACTCGGCAAGCTCGTCGGCCGTGACAATACCGTCACCGGACGTATCGGCGACACCTTCAAGGCCCTTGACGACGTAGTAAGTGAAGACGCCGTGGCCGCCTTCGAGGTCAGGACTTTCGAAGGAGCTCTCGCGGTCGCGGCTGGCGGTTAGCGAGAATAGCGACTTCCGCAGGTCGCCGAGTGTGTGGTTCAGGTTCGCGGTGTCTTCGGGCGTGATGGCGCCGGAGTGGCAGGCATCGGTGAGCAGAATTTTGTTCTTCGCTTTGATCTTGCCGCCAATGGTTTCGCCGAGCTCATCCATAGGGAAGCCCGTAGCGGCGATGCTATCGAGATTGATGTCATAGGGCGCCAGATAGCCGCGGCCCTGGTAGATGAATCCGTGGCCCGCGAAGTAGATCAGGACGCGGTCGTCAGGCTGCGCGACGGAGGGGAGCCAATCGTCGATCTCGTGGCGGACGGCCGCGAGTGTAGCTTTAACGCCGGTGAGCAAGTGGACGTTCTCGGCTTTGAAGTTGCCGCCTTCCGGGCTGATGAGAATGGTGTAAATGGACTGCGCGTCGCGTTCCGCGAACTGAAGCTGCAGCTTGTCCGGGATGCTCTTATAGCGGGAGATGCCGATTACCACGGCGTAGCTTCGTGGGATGGAGACGGTTTTCGGCGCAGGCGCGGGCTCGTCGAGCTTTTCGATTTTGAGGTCACGCTTTTGATCGGTTTGCTGCGCGAGGAGCGCCGCGGCGGTGAGGGTGAAGATAAGTGCGCTGCGCATAATTCACTTGTGGGCTACGCGAAATTGATAAACGACCGGACCGGTTAAAGGCTCCGGAGAAGAGATCACAGCTTTGTTCTGGTCGCGGAGGAAGAGCAGTTCGCGCGGACCGGGGTCAAAGGCGCCTGAGATGTTTTTCGGGATATCGGCTCCGCGAGGAATGAGCTTGGGGCCGGCGGCGGAATCGACACAGTCGCCGCGAGCTTTGAGAACGGCGTCGTCGCAGCGAGGGATCAGTTTGAGCGGAGTGGAGGGCGCGGCGGAGGACGGCGGAGGCCCGGGGCGTTGCGCATCGGTGAGTTTCACCGGGCTCACCAGCCAGTAGACCGTTTCGTATCCGGGAGGTCCGGCGATGCGAAAAACGGTGGACGTGGCGGGAACCTGGTAATCCTTTCCGGCAGCGATCTGGTTGGCCTGGCCGGTTTCCTCGCGCGGGAAAAGCTGCTCGTATTTGCCGCTGGAGCCCTGGTTCATGACATACAGGTAGCCATCGAAATTCGAATGGAAGCGGAAGCGAATGCGGTCGCCGGACGCGAGAACGAGCGCGGGATCGACGGCCTGCCACGTAGTGCCTTGCAGCCGCTCAAGAACAATTTCCATGCGCTGCGGCTGGGCGTTGGCGACGAAGGGAGCGAGGCCGAGCAGCAGCAGGGCCCGGCGCATCATTTGTGCACCAGGACGACATCGGCGACCACGCGCGAATCGGCGCTGCCGGTGGGGTTCACCACGTAGACGGCTTTTTCTTTCTTGTCCCCGGGCGTGTCGGCGTCGACCTTTTCGATCACCAGGTCGCGGGCATAGGCGGTGCGGAGGAGGCCGACGGTGCGGTCGTCAATGCGCAGGTCGGCAACCATGGTCTTGGCTGGAGTAGCTGCGGGTTTGGGCTGCTGCGGCGTGGCGGCAGGCACGGGGTTGGAGCCCTGAAGGGAGTAGATGAGGTTTTCGAGATCGGGCTCGGGAGTGCGGGACAGGACGACAAAGAGGCGTTCCTCGCCGGGTTGCTCATCGAAGACGAGTCGCGAATGCGGTGGCATCTGGTAGGTGTGGAAGCCGTCGATGTGGTTATCGCCTTCCTGCACTTCTTTGGAGGGGAAGATCGGTTTCCAGGTGCCGCTGGAGCCTTTACTGATCATGTAGAGATAGCCGGGGGTGTTGCTTTCCAGATCGAACTCTATGGCATCGCCGGCGTGGAAGACGGAGTCGGGAGCGACCTCGACCATTTGGTCATCGACGCGTTTTCGGATGGTGAAGCGGAGTCCGAGGGCGGGTCCGTTGGCCGGGGCGGGCGCGGTGGTGTGGGCGGCGGTGAGGATGATGCCGGAAGCGGCCGCGACCGGCGCAGCGGCGGAATCGGTGGCGGATACATGCGGCTGCGTTTTCGGCGGAACGTTCGTGGCCGCAGTGGTCCGGGCGACCGGCGCCGCTTTCTTGTTGGGCACGCCGGATTTGGTTGCGTGCGCGGCGGGTTGCTGGGCTGCGGAATAAAAGAGCTCACGCGCGGTGAGTTCGGGGCCACTCTGGGCGTGGGCGGACAGGGCTAGGAATACGGTGGAAAAGAGGTAAAACGGGGTCCTGGGCATCTGGTGTTCCGGCCTGCTGCGGGCCGGATCCTCCTTTTTGTTTTACGATACCACCCGCGGAGCGGCGGTGGCCGCAAGAGAAGGAATTCCCGTTGCGACGCTAGGGCCTGCGGCTCGCAGCGCTGACTTGGCCGTTTGCGAACCAGAGGATCGCCGGCAGGAGCATGGCAACCCCGACTGCCGTGG
This sequence comes from Candidatus Limnocylindrales bacterium, assembly GCA_035606355.1. Lineage (GTDB taxonomy): Bacteria > Acidobacteriota > Terriglobia > Bryobacterales > Bryobacteraceae > Sulfopaludibacter. Next base: position 63,904 of record DATNFO010000027.1, read on the forward strand.
CGCAAGTCCTTGGCGCCGCTCCGAGATCGATTGCCAAGCTTGCGGCGTAGCTGCTGGCGGCCATGGCGATCATGCAGAGGCCGTATTCGGCGGCGAAGACGCGGCCGCGGAAACGGTCGTCGGAGTGGATTTGCAGCAGGGTTGTAGAGAACACCCAGTTCGTGGACGTTCCTGCATGCGCCAGCGCGACAGCCGCGGCGGCCAGCGCGACGGCTCCGGCCGCGCCGAGGCACAGGTAGCCCGCGGCTCCGAACAGGAACCCCCAGAGAATTCCGTTTCGGAGTCGGGGTTCGCGATCGCGCGCCCAGCGCCCGGCGATGAGCGGGCCGGCGAGCGCTCCGATTCCTCTTGCGCCCATCAACAGGCTCATTCCCAGAATGGCGGCGCGCGCGGAATCGAGGCGCCCAAGTTTAACCGGGAAGACGCGTTCTCCCAGCACGGGCAGGAGCACTAAGTTGGCTCCCACGATGCCTCCTCCGAGTTTCACGAACACGACTGCGAAGAGATTCTTGTTGTGCCTGATGTACTCAAAGCCTTCGAGCACCGGTTTGTAGTCGAAGAGTTCAGCGATGCGAAGCGGCGGGAACCCCTCGGTGTGTGCTTCCGTGAACTTCAGTTTCGCGATGAGCCACGCCGAGACGAGAAAAGACGCGGCGTTGAGGATGAAGACCGTATCCCGGCCCAGCAGGGCGGCAACAACGCCTCCGATGGACGCGCCTGCCGCGAGGCAGAAAGACCATGCAACGGAAGCCAGGGCGTTAGCCGCGAGCATGTCCTCAACCGCGACCATGCTTGGTATGACCGCGGTGTGTGCCGGCTCGAAGAACGAAACGGCGATGGTCTCGAACAACAGAAGCGGATATGCGATCCACACGGTTCCGGGCGTGCGGACAAGGAGCATGCCGAGCACGATGAAGAAGCGGGCAAGGTCGGCCGCGATCATGATGGTCTTGCGGCTGACGCGATCGTTGACGACGCCGGCGGTAGGCGAGACGAACGTGCCCGGAAGAAGTTGCAGCACCACCGCGAGGCCGACCGATTCGGCCTTGCTGTGCGTGAGCTCGAGCAGCAGGCTGTAAACGGCGAGCGTGTAAAACCAGTCGCCAAGCTCGCTGACGATTTGCGCGATGAAGAGCAGCCGGTAGTTGCGGTTGGCGCGGAGAAGCCGCAGGTAGCGCTCGATCACTCGCTATAGAGTCCCATACGCTGCTTGACGATGCGCACGGTCTCATTCGCGATGGGCGCGACGCGTTCGGCGCCTTCGCGGAGGATGCCCGCGAGGTAGCCGGGCTCGGAGACGATCTGCCGGTAGCGAGCCTGAAATGGCTCCAGATGCGCGATCGTCATTTCGGCAACCGTTTTCTTCAGGTCGCCGTATCGCATGCCGGTGAAGCGCTGCCTGATGGCGTCGTCGGTATCGCCGGAGAACGCCTGATAGATGGAGATCAGGTTCAGCACGCCCGGCCCGGCGGTTTCGAAATCGACGGCGGGATTGGAGTCCGTGGTTGCTCGCATGATGGTCCTGCGAATTTTCGCGGGGTCGTCCAGAAGCGCGACAGCGTGGCCGGCTCCGGTAGCGGACTTGCTCATTTTTTGCATGGGATCGTCGAGGCCCATGACGCGCGCGCCGACGGTCGGGAGGCTGGTGCTGGGGACGACGAAGGTCTCGCCGTAGAGCGAGTTGAAGCGCTGGGCGATGTCGCGGGTGAGCTCCAGGTGCTGGGCCTGGTCCTCGCCGACGGGGACGATGCCGGCTTGGTACAGCATGATGTCCGCGGCCATCAGGACCGGATATTGGAGAATGCCGTCGCCGACGGATTCCTGGGTAGCCGCTTTTACTTTGTACTGCGTCATTCGTTCCAGCCAGCCGACGGGCGTGACGCAGGTGAGCATCCACGCCAGTTCGGCATGCGCCGGAACGGCGGATTGCACCATGATGGCGCAGGCTTTCGGGTCGATGCCTGCCGCGAGGTAGAGGGCGGCGATCTCCTGGATTTTGGCGCGCAGTTGCGACGGCTCCTGATAAATCGTGACGGCGTGCAGGTCGACGATGCAGAAGATGCATTCGTAATCGTGCTGAATGCGGACCCAGTTTTTCAGCGCTCCGAGATAATTGCCGATGTGCAGGTTTCCGGTGGGCTGCATCCCGGAAAAGACTCGTGTTTTCATAAGGAGTAAGGATTATCGTAACGTGAAAGCAGACGTGGCGACGGGACTCTGTCTCATCACCTGCCGCGCGTCTTCGATTGGGATACGTAAAGGCTAATGAGCGCACATCATTTTGAAATTACTGTGGAGAAGTTGGTTTACGGCGGGGACGGCCTTGCCCGATTGGACGGCCGCGTGGTGTTTGCTCCTTTCGTTTTGCCGGGGGAGCGTGTTCGCGTGCGCAGCGAGCTGGAGAAGCCGGGCCTGGTAAAAGCTTCTTTGGCGGCGGTGGAGCAGCCGTCGGCGGAGCGGGTTCCGGCGCCGTGTCCATATTTCGGACGATGCGGCGGCTGCCACTACCAGCACGCCGGGTATGACTTCCAGCTTTCTGCGAAGCGGCAGATTCTGGTGGAAGAGCTGCGGCGGCTCGGCAAAGTGGAGCCTCCTTCGGATATCGCGATTGTGGCGGCGGAGCCCTGGGGATACCGCAACCGCGCTCAACTGCACATCGAGGATGGCCGGCTCGGATATCGCGAGGCGCGGTCGCACAAGTTGTGCGCGATTGACCGCTGCCCGATCAGCTCGCCCCGGGTGAATGAGACGATCGCGATAATCAACGGCATGCTGCGCGATTCGCGCTGGCCGCGTTTTGTGCGCGGAATCGAAGTGTTCACCGATGAGCAGAGCGTGCAGTTGAACGTGCTGGAGACCGATCGGCCGGTGGCGCGGCGGTTTTTCGAGTGGTGCACCGAGAAGATTCCGGGCATGGTGGAGAACGCTCTGGATTACGAAGGCCGCTATCGAGTCAGCCGCAATTCGTTCTTTCAGGTGAACCGGTTTTTGTTGGATAAGCTCGTAGCGGCGGCGACTGCGGGCGCATCGGGCGACTCCGCTTTGGATCTGTATGCAGGCGTGGGGCTGTTTTCCATGGCATTGGCGCGGAGCTTCGGAAAAGTTACGGCCGTGGAGAGCGGGTCCACCGCGGTTCGCGATCTGCTCTTTAATGCGGAGCGGGCAGGGCTCGGAAACGTGTCGGCGACCGCGGCGACCACCGAAGCGTATCTGGAGAAACTGGAGACACCGCCGGATCTGGTGCTGCTGGATCCGCCGCGCGCCGGCGCCGGAAAGATCGTCGTGCGCCGGCTTGCCGAGTTAAAGCCGCGATGGGTGACGGTGGTGTCCTGCGATCCGGCGACGCTGGCGCGCGACCTTTCGGGCCTGCTCGCGGCGGGGTATCGCATCGCCGATATGTTGCTGGTGGATCTGTTTCCCCAGACCTATCATTTGGAGACCGTGGTGAGGTTGGAATATGCGGGTTGACCTGGCGCGCCTTGCCAGTTTCGATACTCCGACGATCTCGAACGCCATCGAGCTGTTCGAGGTGCGCCCGCGGAACGAGGGGTACATGGACGGCCGGATTCGCGCGTGCTTCCCGGACATGGCTCCGGTGGTGGGGTATGCATCCACTGCGTCCATGCGGTGCGCGTTTGCGCGGCGCGAAGGGGATGTGTACGCATCGCTCGACGAGCAGGTGGCGCGTTTCGAGGAACTGCCGGGTCCGGCGATGGTGGTCTATCAGGATCTGGACGACCCCGCTGTTGGTGCTACGTTCGGCGAGATCATGTGCACGACGTACAAGGCGTTCGGCGCCGCGGGGTTGATTACCAGCGGTCCGGCGCGCGATCTCGAACAGGTGCGGCGGCTCGGCTTTGCGGCGTTCAGCAATGGAGCGTTATGCTCGCATGGGTACAGCCACATCGTGGATCTGCATCGCACGGTGCGCGTGGGCGGCCTGGCGATATCGCCCGGAGATCTGCTGCATGCCGATTGCAATGGCGTGGTCAAAATTCCGCTGGAGATCGCAAATGAAGTGGCGGACGCGGCGGGCGAGTTGGTGCGCGCCGAGGCGATCGTTTTGGAGTATCTGGCCGGGGGCAAGGTGGATGCGGCGGGAATGCGGCGGGCTCGCGCGGAGATGATGGCGGAGTTGGGAGCTTTGGGGAAACGATTGCGGGTGTAGGCGTAACGACGGTGGCGCGCTCCGCGCGACTCAGGCGAACTCCGTTCGCCGCAACAGGAAAGATTCTGGCGCGCTCTGCGCGCCTGCGACCGGTCTGGAGACCGGTCGCTACTGGCATGGCTCGCTGATACTCTGAAATTTGCTCACGAAATATATTGATCCGGTTCGGCCGTGGTGGGGACGGTCCAAGCCGACCGTTCGCTACCTGATGGAGACGGAGGCGCATGTGTATGCGCTCGCGGTCTCGGCGAGTGTGTTGCTGTCGTTTTACCCGTTTGTCACGGTGATGATCTCGATTTGCAACAATATTCTTCACTGGCCGGCCGCGGTGGAAGCGATTTATATCGCACTCAATGATTACTTCCCCGGCGGGCTGGGTGATTTTATAAGGCACAATCCTCCCCGCCACGCGGTGGTCCAGTGGACATCGCTCTTCCTTCTGTTGTTCACGGCAAATGGGGTGTTCGAACCTCTCGAAGTGGCCTTGAATCGCGCGTGGGGCGTGACTGTCAATCGCACCTATCTGCGGAATCAGATGGTGGCGCTGGGTATGATCTTCGCGTGCGGCGGGCTGGCATTGCTGTCGTTGATGCTGACGGGCTTGAATTCGAAGTGGCTGTCCGATTGGACCGGCTCGCATGCCTCCGTGGCAGCCTGGTTGAACCTGCTGATTTTCAAAATCGCGGCATTGCCGCTCTCCATTCTCGCGTTATTCCTGGTCTATTGGCTGCTTCCAAACCGCAAGGTGGACCCGGTGCGTGTGGCTCCGGTAGCGCTGGTGGTCGGCGTGATCCTTGAAGTGCTCAAGTATGTAAACCTTCTGTTGTGGCCGCCGCTGGCGAACAAGCTGGACCGCGAGTACAACATTTTCAAACATTCGGTTACTATTCTGTTGTGGAGTTTCGTCGCTGCTTTGATCGTGCTGGCGGGGGCGGAGTGGACCGCGCGGCACGATCGGGCAGATCCACTTTCATGAGGGTCTCAGGAGAGTACATGAGCGATTGGGAAGCTATCGCCCGCGCCCGGGGCATCACGGCTTCGGGTAAAGAGCTGGAAGCGCTGCTTGCGCCCCTGCAGACTCTGGAAACAATCTTTCGTCCTGCGGTGAGTGACTTGCCGTTCGATCTGAACCCCGCAGTTGTGTTTCGTCCGGGGAACCCGGAGTGACGATACGGGAAGCGGCAGAGGCGCTGCGGCTGCGCTCGGTGTCGTCGGTGGAACTGACAACAGCCGCGCTTTCGCGCGTGGACCGGTTGAACGGGCCGCTGTGCGCCTTCATCACCATAACGGGTGATGCGGCGCTGGAGAGCGCGCGCCAGGCGGATCGGGAACTGGCGGCGGGCAAGGATCGCGGACCGCTGCATGGAATTCCGATCGCGTACAAAGACTTGTTTTTGACAAAAGGCGTGCGGACGACGGGCGGGTCGAAGCTCTACGAGAATTTCGTTCCGGACGCCGACGCGGCGGTGGTGGAGCGATTGCGCGATGCCGGCGCGGTGTCTCTGGGGAAACTGAATCAGCACGAACTGGCATACGGAATCACGAGCGCCAATCCGCATTTCGGCGCGGTTCGGAATCCATGGGACAGGGAGCGCAGCCCGGGCGGGTCGAGCGGCGGATCGGGCGCGGCGGTCGCGTCGGGCATGGTGTACGCGGCGATGGGCAGCGACACAGGGGGATCAATCCGCATTCCGGCATCCTGGTGCGGAACGGTAGGGCTGAAGCCGACGTATGGACGCGTCAGCAAATTCGGCACGCTGCCGCTCGGTTACAGCCTGGACCACATGGGTCCGCTGGCGCGGAGCGTGCGGGATTGCGCCGCGGTGCTGAACGCAATCGCCGGGTTCGATGCGCGCGACGAAACTTCCTCCAAGCATCCGACAGTCGATTATGTGCCCGAAGACGGCTGCTCGATTCGTGGGATGCGCGTCGGGTTCGCGGAGAGTTTCTACTTTGACGGTCTGGACGCGGATGTGGAGTCGAGCGTACGCGGGGCGATCGCGCGGGCGGAATCGTTAGGCGCCGCCATTGTGCCGGTGCAGACGCCCGATATCGCGGCGCTGAATGCGATCGGACAGGTGATTCTGCTGTCGGAAGCGAGTGCCGCGCTGGATCAGCACCTCGGCGATCGGAGTAACTTCGGGGAAGATGTGTGGCGGTTATTGAACCAGGGGCGGCTGATTGCGGCGACCGATTATATCCAGGCGCAGAGGCTGCGCCGGCGCATGTCGGCGGAATTCGAAAGACTGTGGAACGAAGTGGATTGCCTGATTGTGCCGGCCACGCCGCTGCCGGCTCCGAAGATCGGGGACGTCACGGTGCGGCTCGCGGGAAAAGACACGAACGTGCGCATGGCGGCGACTCGACTGGTGCGCGGCATCAATGTGCTCGGGCTGCCGGCCCTTTCGATACCCTGCGGACTGAGCGGCAATGGCATGCCGGTCGGCTTGCAGATCGTGGGGCCCGCGTTCGCGGAAGGATCGATTTTAAAGGTTGGAGCGGCACTGGAGGACGGCGGTGTCGGTATTCCACCCTGTCCAATTACATAAGTCGAAGTTACATTCGTAAATAGTACTCCCGGTACCTCCATTTACCGCAAACCATAGTCCCAGGTTTCGAATTGTCATATTCTTGGGCGTCTCGCCTATCTTCCGTTCTGATTCCCTATATATCTACGAGTAATGTTGATTCGGTCACAGAACTGCTGCTTGTGACATCACGAACGGAGTACAGTGAGTATGCGTCGAAATATACGTTTCGTTGGGACTATCCTTTTGCTGTTGGCTGCCTGCGTTGCAGGTATCGCCCAGACTGTCAGCGGAGATCTGACAGGGACAATCTACGACCAATCCGGCGCCACGGTTCCGGGCGCCACGATCACAGCACGCAACACTCAGACGGGCGTCGACAGCACGACAAAATCCACCAACACCGGGGAATACCGGATTGCGAACCTGGCGGTTGGCACTTACACCGTCACGGTTACCGCGGCGGGTTTCTCCAAGGCTGAAGTGAAGGGCGTTCAGGTGGAACTGAACAAGGCCAATACGAACAACATCAAGTTAGATGTTGGGCAGAGCGTGGAGACGGTGGAAGTGACATCATCGTCGGCGACCATCGACACCACAACAGCTCAGGTGCAGAATACGTTCCAGTCGGCGCAGGTGATGGATCTGCCGACCGCGAGCTCGGGCTCGGGCGTTATCAACCTTTCGCTATTGAACGCGGGTGTGGCATCGAGCGGCGGCATCGGCGTGGGGACCGGCCCTTCGGTGGGCGGCCAGCGCCCGCGCAACAACAATTTCACAATTGAAGGCATCGACAACAACGACACGAGCGTGACGGGTCCGCTGGTGAATGTTCCGAACGATGCCGTGCAGGAATTTACGGTTTTGCAAAACCAGTTCACGCCGGATTTCGGCCACTCCTCGGGCGGCCAGTTCAACCAGGTGGTGAAGAGCGGCGGCAACGAAATCCACGGCATGGCGTATGAGTATCTCGGAAACCGCAATCTGAACGCGGCCGATAATCTCTCGTTTATCGAGCAGAACCCGCTGCATCCGCGGTTTGACGATAACCGCTTCGGCGGCAACATCGGCGGGCCGATCCGCAAGAACAAGCTGTTCTTCTTTGCGAATTACGAATACGAACCGGTGGGGCTTAGCGGATCGGGCGGCACGGTGTTCGCTCCCACGGCAGCAGGCTATTCGGCATTGGCGGGGATCCCCGGCATCAATCAGACCAGTCTCGGCATTTTGAAGCAGTATCTGGGGACGGCTGCGACGGCGGTTTCGCCGGCGGACACTCCGGGCGAAGCTTATCCCATCGTTGGACCGGGCAACCAGGGTCTGGGAGCGGTGGCGAAGGGCGTGACCATTCCGCTGGGCCAGCTCAGCGTGAACGCTCCAAGTTTCAAGAATTATGAACGCGCAGTGGCGTCTTTCGACGACACGATTTCCGAAAAAGACAGCCTCCGTTTCCGGTTCATTCTGAACCGCAGCGGCGCCATCGATACGGCGGCGAGCCTTTCGACGTTCTATACGACGACACCGGCGAACAGCTACATCGCGACCATCTCGGAGTTCCACAGCTTCGCGCCGAACCTGATGAATGAATTCCGCGCCGGTTACAACCGCTACTATTACTCGACGCCGGCGGGCAACTTCACGTGGCCCGGGCTCGATCAATTCCCCAACATCAACATCTTCGAACTTGGTGTGCAGCTCGGCCCGGACGGCAACGCTCCGCAGTACGGGACGCAGAATACGTATCAGTTGACGGACAACGTCACCTGGACGCACGGAAACCACAGCTTCAAGTTCGGGTTCGACGGCAACAAGCTGATCTCTCCACAGAGCTTCACGCAGCGGTCGCGCGGCGATTACGAGTGGGATTACCTTTCGGACTTCCTGTTCGACTACTATCCGGACTATCTGGCGCAGCGCTCGGTGGGCAGCAGCATTTTCTACGGCGATCGCATTCTGGCCGGCATGTACATGAACGATAGCTGGAAGGTGAAGCCGAACCTGACGATCAATCTCGGTTTGCGCTACGAGTACGAGACCGTCTCGCACAGCAAACAATTGCAGACGCTGAATGCGATTTCGAGCGTTCCCGGGCTGGTGACGTTCGGCGCGCCGCAACCCGATCCGCACGATTTTATGCCGCGCATCGGCATTGCATATTCGCCGGGAACCAGCGGCCGCACGAGCATCCGCGGCGGTTTCGGCATCAACTACGATGTGCTGTATGACAACCAGGGCTTGAACGCGAAGCCTCCGCAGAGCGCCACCACGGCGGATGTCACGGGCTTGGACCTGGGTGGCTTCCTGGCGCACGGCGGCATTCCCGGCAACGTGGCCGGCGGCCCGGCGCTGTCGCAGGCGGCGGCTCGTGCGGGCACGGGCGGATACTACGATCTGCACGATACGCGCCCACGGTCCATTCAGTGGAACATCGGCGTTCAGCACGTGTTCGCAAAGAACTACACCGTGGAGAGCCGGTACTTGGGTACGCGCGGCGTGCACCTTTCGGTGCAAGACCAGATCAACCGCATTCCGGTTGTTACGGCGGCGAACGCGCTACCGGTTTACTTCAGCGCTCCCACTCAGGCAACTCTCAACGGACTGACCAGCACCCTGGCGAGCCTGAATTCAGCTCTGGGCGCGGGCGCCAATAACAAGCCGGCATGGCTGGCCGCGGGTTTCACGTCGCCGGTGACGGCGTATGAACCGTGGGGCAACAGCACGTATCACGGCTGGGCCAACCAGTTCAACCGCCGCTTCGATAACGGCCTGCAGTTCCAGGCCGCTTACACGTTTAGCCACAACATCGACGATTCGACGGCAGACGTGTTCAGCACCTACCTCACGCCGCGGCGCGCACAGGATTCGAACAACCTGCGGGCGGAGCGCGCGAGCAGCGCGCTGGATCACCGGAATCGCCTGACCGTGGAGGTGTTGTACGATGTTCACCCCTTCACGAACAGCAACTGGCTGCTGAAGAATATCGTTGGCAACTGGACACTGGCGCCCGTCTACACCTATCAAACCGGCACGTGGTACACGGTCCAGGCGGGACCGGATTCGAACCTGAATGGCGATTCGGCTCCCGACCGCGCAATCCTCAATCCCAGCGGAGACCCGAATGCCGGCTCCGGCACGAAGGCGCTGACCAACAGCGCGGGCGCTACGGTCGCGTATCTGGTCACAAACCCGAACGCGGGCTACGTAGCGACGCCGAAGGGCGCCCTGGCGAACGTGGGACGCAATACCATGCGGCTGCACCCGATCGACGATGTCGACATCACCGTTTCCAAGAACCTCAGCCTTGGCAAGGAAAATGTCCGCTCGCTGCGATTCGAAGGCCGCTTCTTCAACATCTTCAATCACCCGCAGTATGCCGGCGGCTTCATCAATGACGTGGCGCCGGTCGGGTTCACGGATACCACGAGCCACAACTTCCTGATTCCTTCGACGAGCATTTTCAATCAACCGTCGCAGGCATTCAGCAGTAACCCGCGGAATATCCAGCTTTCCGCGAAGTTCACGTTCTAGCAAGGTTCGGGAAATGAACGCCGATACCGCCCATGCAACACCCGGGCGTTATCGGCGTTCGTGCATGTGACGATGGAAGTTCTGCTCGCCTCCAACTAGACCTGCGGAAAGCAGTATCCATCTTTTCCAAATCTCATAGCTCGATGCCTGTCGTAAGAGCCGTAAAGTCTCCGTCCTGTCGGTAACAATCCCGTCAATAGCAAGATTTTGTTACTCCCAACACCTTGGTGAAATCCGTGCACCTTCGCGGCGCAGTCTCACTACGTAACAGATGGAGTTCACCAAAATGAAAATAAGGAATGCAGGCTCTCTTGTTTTAGCCGTCCTGCTCTGTGCGGGGCTGCCGCTACTGGCTCAGACGGTCAGCGGCGATCTTGCCGGGACGATTTACGACCAGACCGGCGCTACCGTGCCGAATGCCACGATCGTGGCGCGAAACACTTCAACGGGTGTGGAAGTGACTTCGAAAGCCACATCGACCGGTGATTACCGGATTTCCAACCTGCCGGTGGGCTCTTATGATCTTACGATCACAGCGCCTGGGTTCACCACGGCACAAGTGAAGGGCGTAACCACTCAGCTCAACGTGGTATCCACGCGCAACGTTACGCTGACGGTGGGACAGAGCGTGCAAACGGTGGAAGTCACCACTGCGGGCGCGGAGATCGACACCAGTACGGCGCAGATTCAGAATTCCTACGGCACCCAGGAACTGGAGAACCTGCCGGTCGGCTCTACCGGCTCCGGCGTGATCAACCTCTCGCTCCTGAATGCGGGTGTCACGACGTCCGGCACTGTCGGCGTCGGGACAGGTCCGTCGGTGGGCGGACAGCGGCCGCGCAACAACAATTTCACAATTGAGGGCATCGATAACAATAACGACAGTGTCACGGGACCGGTTGTCACGCTGCCGAACGATTCGGTGGCGCAATTCACCGTGATTCAGAATCAGTTCACGCCGGAGTTCGGGCACTCCTCCGGCGGACAGTTCAACCAGGTGGTGAAGAGTGGCGGCAACAACTTCCACGGAATGCTGTACGAATATCTGCAGAATCGGAACATGGACGCCGCGGATACGCTGAACGTCTTCACGGGAAGCCCGACCCACCCGCGCTTCGATGTGAACCGGTTCGGCGGCAATTTGGGCGGGCCGATTAAGAAAGACAAGCTGTTCTTCTTTGCGGATTACGAATACAATCCGGTCGGACTTTCCGGCAGCGGCGATTTCTATTACACGCCCACGGCCGCCGGGTGGTCGACTCTGGCGGGCATGCCTGGGATCAACCAAACCAACCTCAGCGTCCTGAAGAACTACCTGGGCACGGCAGGATCCGCTATTCCGGCGGCGAGCATCGGCGGGTATCCGATGGTCGGTCCTGGCAATCTCAGTCTGGGGAGCCAGGGCGCGGCAGTGGCGATCCCGGTCGGCCAGATCGCGATCTCCGCGCCCTCGTTTACGAACAACGAAGCGGGGCTTATATCCATCGACGATAACGTCTCTGAAAAGGACAACCTGCGCTTCCGATTCATCCTGAATCGCAGCGGCACGATCGACGTGGCCGCCAGTCTGCCGATCTTCTTCACCACGGTGCCGACGAACTCCTACCTGACCACGATCAGCGAATTCCACACGTTCTCGCCGACGGTCACGAATGAATTCCGGCTCGGCTACAACCGCTTCTCGCAGAACTTCCCGTCGGGAAACCAAGTGTTCCCGGGTCTGGACCAATTTCCGAACATCAACATCTTCGAACTGAACGTGCAACTTGGCGTGGACCCGAATGCTCCGCAGTTCGGCATTCAGAATACCTACGAGCTCGCCGATAACATCAGCGTCACCAAGGGCAACCACTCCCTGAAGTTTGGCTATGACGGCTACCGGCTGATCTCTCCGCAAAGCTTCACGCAGCGCTCCCGCGGCGATTACGAGTGGAACTTTCTTTCCGATTACCTGTTCGACTTCACGCCGGATTTCCTGGCGCAGCGCTCCCTGGGAAACGTGATCTATTACGGCAATCGCTGGTGGGATGCACTGTATGCCAATGACAACTGGAAGCTGCGGCCGAACCTCACCCTCAACGTCGGATTGCGGTGGGAATACCTCAGCGTGCCGAAAAGCGAAGAATCGCAGACTCTGAATGCGATCTCCAACGTTCCGGGACTGATCACCTTCAGCTCTCCGAAGCCGCAGTGGGATGCGTTCATGCCGCGCGTCGGCATTGCGTATTCTCCTGGAACCAGCGGTAAAACGTCGATCCGCGCGGGCTGGGGCATCAACTATGACGTGCTGTACGACAACCTGGGCCTGCTGACGCTGCCTCCGCAGCTCTCCACTACGGTAGACGTCACTGGCAGTCCGACGGGCGCCTTCCTGGCGAGCGGCGGCATCGCGCCGAACACGTCCGGCGGGAGCCTCTCTCAGGCCGATGCCCGCGCGGGTACGGGCGGTTTCGTTCCGGACGAGCAGCGTCCCAAGTCGATTCAGTGGGACCTCAGCATTCAGCATGTGTTCGGGAACAACTACACAGTGGAAAGCCGCTACGTCGGCACTCGCGGCCTGTTATTGCCGGTTCAGATTCAGTTGAATCGCCAGCCTGTAGTCACGCCGCAGAACGCGCTGCCGATGTTCTTCGGCGGCAACCCCGGAATCGCAGTAGCGAACTCTCTGACCAATACCTTGACAAATTTAACTAGCTCACTGGCTGCGGGCGGCAATATCATCCCCGGGTATCGCGCGGCCGGCTTCACCGGCATCATCACCAGCTATCAGCCGTGGGGTACTTCCACGTACCATGGCTGGCAGAATCAGTTGAACCGCCGGTTCGCCAATGGATTGACGGCTACCCTGGCTTACACCTGGAGCCACGATATCGACAACGCGACGGCAGATGTGTTCAGCACGTACACGACGCCGCGGAGGCCGGAGGATTCGACGAATCTGCGGCTGGATCGCGCCAGTTCTCCGCTGGATCACCGGCAGCGCCTCACGGCTGCTCTGGTCTATCAGTGGAGGCCGTTCACGCACAGCAACTGGATTATGAAGAATATCGTCGGGAACTGGGAACTTGCTCCGATGTACACCTACCAGACGGGCCAGTTGGTGACGGTGCAGAGCGGGGTGGATTCCAACCTGAACGGCGACACGGCCGGCGACCGCACGTTTGTGAATCCTGCCGGCACGGTAGCAACCGGTAGCGGGGCGTCTCCGCTCCTCAACAGCGCCGGCCAGACCGTAGGCTATTTCGCGAACAATCCCAACGCGCGGTACATTGTCGCGCCGAAGGGAACGTTCCCGAACGGCGGCCGCAATACGGAACACCTGAATCCGATCGACGACGTGGATATGACATTCGGCAAAGCTTTCAATGTCACGGAAAAAGCTCGCTTCCAGTTCGAAGGGCGCTTTCTGAATATTCTGAATCACCCGCAGTGGACGGGCGGATTTCTGAACGATGTGGCGCCAATCGGGTACACGGGAACGTCGCAGCACAACTTCCTGATTCCGTCGCAGGCGCAATTCATGATCCCGCAGCACGTATTCTCAGGCAATCCGCGGACTCTTCAGATTGCCGCCAAGCTGATTTTTTAGATCGGTCGAGATAGTCACAAACACCTGAATGGGCGTCCCTTTGCGGGGCGCCCTTTTTTTGTTTGCAAGCAGCTTATGCAGCCATTCGCTATGCTGGACTGGGCACGGTGCGTCCATTCCCATGCGGATCCAGTTCCAGTTCGCCCTGCTAATCGGCGCGTGCGCAGCCTGCGGATTCGCGGCGGGCGACGCCACCGTTGCGGGCAGGGTGGTGGACGAGACAGGCGCAGCGGTAGCCGGCGCCCGGGTGGAATTTCGAGGCGAGGGCAAGACGGTAGCGGCTTCGTCTGATCCCGCGGGAGATTTTAAGTTGGCCGTGGCTGCCGGCGTGTACGAAGTCCGCGCCGAGCGCCTCGGCTTCTACGCCTTCCACAATCCGGCGCTCGCGTTCGCCGAAGGCGCCAATCACCTCACCATTACTCTCAATCACGAGCAGGAGTTCCCGGAGCGGATCGACGTCAGCGCGTCGCCGGCCGCGGTGGATCCGCAGCAGACCGCGGGTCGAAAGGAACTCGACAACACGGAAGTGCAGGCAGTGCCTTACGCTGCGCCGGCAGATTACCGCAGCGCGCTGCCGCTCTTCGACGGGGTGGTGCAGGATAACACCGGCCGCCCTCACTTCAACGGCGGGGCGAGCAGCCAGACAACATACGTGCTCGACGGCTTCAACGTCGCCAATCCGGTGACCGGACTACTCGACGCGCGGGTGAACATCGACAGCATTCAGTCGCTGGATTTGCAGAGCACGCGATTTTCCGCAGGGAACGGCCGCGGGTCGGCGGGCGTGCTGGAGTTGAAGACCAAGATGGGGGACGACCGCTGGCGCTTCGGCGGAACTAACTTCATTCCGGGCGTGGCGACGGACGGCGGATGGCACATCAACAAGTGGACACCGCGGCTGGAATTCTCCGGCCCCATCGTTAAAGGGCGCGCATGGTTCCACAACGGAGCCGATTTGTTCTACAGCAATGACGTGATCCACGACCTGCCTACGCGCCCGAATCGCACGCACGGTACAACGTTCAGCGACCTCACGCGCTTCCAGGTCAACGTCACCCCCGGCAACATAATCACTGCGGGCGTGCTGCTAAATGTCGCCGATGCTACACGCAGCGGACTCAGCTTCCTGACGCCGGCGGAAGCGACGACGAATTCGCGGCAGATTCTGGTGATGAACTCGGTGCGCGACCAGCAGTACTTTCAGGGCGGCGCTCTGCTGGAGGCCGGATTCGCCGATACGCGTGGCTTGCTCCGCAGCGAGCCGCAGGGCAGCGATATTTACGAGATCACTCCGTTCGGCAATCGCGGCAATTACTTCGAGAACCTGGACCGCCATTTCTACCGGCAGCAGGGTGTCGCGGGGGTATATCTCCCGCTGGCGCACTGGCATGGAACGCATCTGGTCAAGATCGGCACGGATCTGGAACGCGAAGCGTTTCATCAGACGACGCTGCGGCACGATTATGAAGTGCTCGACGCGGAAAATGAAGTCGCGCGGTACGTGACGTTTGCGGGCAGTCCGTTTCAGAAGCGCAAGAACTTTGAGGCTGCGAATTACATTCAGGACCATTGGACGGTGAGGGACGGCCTGAACCTCGAATTCGGTCTGCGCGCCGAGTGGAATGAGATTGTGAGGATCGTGGAAATGGCTCCCCGCGTCGCGGCAGCATGGGCGCCGCGATTGCTGCGCGGGACAAAACTGTCGGCAGGTTGGGGCATTTACTACGACGCCATCAGTCTGGAGTTATTCACCAGGCAGCAGGGGCAGACCAGTTATGCGACGTTCTATCTTCCCGATAACATCGTGCAAGGTCCAGTGCCTACTACATTTCAAATCGACGAACGATCGCTCAAGGCTCCTTACTATCGCAATGCAAGCTTTCAGATCGAACGTAAGTTGCCGTTCGACTTATATCTGAGCGCCGGATATGTGCGGCGCAGCGGACAGAACGGTTTCGCATTCAACCCGGTGTTACCGGCCGCAGGCATCGCGGACGCGCAAGGCTCCGTGTATGCGCTGCGGAATAACCGGACCGACCATTACGACGCCGTGGAAGCAAGCTTACATCGGACCTTCGCCGGGAAATACGAATGGTTTGCCGGGTATACCCGGTCGGCAGCGAAGACGAGTGCGGGCGTGGATTACAGCCTGGAGAATCCCGTGTTCGGTCCGCAGGCCCCGGGACGGGTCACGTGGGATGCTCCGGACCGCTTCCATATGTGGGGTTGGGCGCCGCTCCCCACGGCTCCGCATCGGTTGCAGTGGATTACTCGCAACACCACCTGGAGCTATCTCCTGGAGTACCGAACGGGATTTCCGTTCAGTGTAGTGAGCCAGCAGGGCGTACTCGCCGGAGCCCCGAACGCGCTCCGCTTACCGGATTACTTCAATTTGAATCTTCAGGTAGAGCGGCAGTTTCGGGCGATTCACTACTTATGGGCGTGGCGTGGCGGATTCGATAACATCACAAACAGTCGCAATCCTAACTATGTCAATAATGTAGCTGGAACACCCGACTTCCTGACGTACGGCCGGGGACAATCGCGCGCCTTTAGTGTACGACTGCGCTTCCTGGGGCGAAAATAAGGTGCCGGAGAAAACAACTTAGTAAGTACGGTCCGCCAGTTACCGCGGGTTGCCGGGCGATAATGAGGCTAGGAGGTCACGATGAGAGGACTAGCTCTAGCGGCCAGTGTATTGATTGCTTCCGGAGTTTGGGCGGCCGATGCACCGAAGGCCGATGAACGTCTTCGAGACGCCGCCGCGGTTTTGGATGAAGTCATGTCCGCACCGGACAAAGGAATTCCCCAGGACTTACTCGCGAAAGCAGAATGCGTCATTGTTATTCCAAGCATGAAGAAGGCCGCCTTCGTAGTGGGCGGTGAGTACGGGCGCGGGTTCGTCGAGTGCAGGAACCCGGGCGGAACAGGCTGGGGCTCTCCGGCTGCAATGAAGCTGGAAGGCGGCAGTGTCGGATTCCAGATCGGCGGGTCCGATACCGATTTGATTCTGCTGGTGATGAATAAACGCGGCATGCAGAAGTTAGACAGCGACAAAATCACGCTCGGGGCGGATGCGTCGGTAGCCGCGGGACCGGTGGGCCGTACGGCGGCCGCCAATACAGACCTGAAGATGTCGGCCGAGATGCTCGCATGGTCACGGTCTAAGGGTGTCTTCGCCGGTATCTCGCTCAACGGCGCATCGCTGCGGCCGGACAAGAGCCGCAACGAAGAACTGTACGGGCACAAGATGAGCACGCGTGAGATCCTGATGAGCAACTCAGCTCCTCCGGCTGCCGCGCGGCCTTTAATCGCAGCACTTGATAAGTATTCGAGTTCGAGCAGCGCCGATCGATCGGCGCATTAACGGAAACAGCGCACGGGTGGGGCAGGTTGGCCGGGCGGGTCAAGCCGTCGCGGGATCAATCCTGCCCCACAGCAGACGTGCCGACAGGAATCCTTCCTGTCGGGTCGCGCGAAGCGCGACTGGTGCTGGTATGCGGCCGAACAATTCCGACTTCCGCAAATTTCCATCCCCGCGATACGATAGCTGAATGGTGGAGCAACTGGCCGGGCGCCCTTTTGCATTTTATCCGCCCATTCACAATCTCGAACACAACGAATGGCAGTTGCGCAAGGCCACGTGGTCGGAGTTGGTCGCAGTGGAGCGCCGCACCGGGCAGGAGTTGACCGTCCCCCGCAGGTTTGTCGCGGAGGTGTCCGACACCGGCGACGCTTTCGTGATCGTTGGCCTGGTGCGGGAACTGGAATTTCGAGATGGCGCGGTGTGGCCGCATCGCCGCCGCGTCATCGAAATGCCCGTGGCGGTGGGCGGGAATCCCGGACTGGCGCCGGTGACTGTGCGTTCCTCGCCTGCTCCGGTGGTCGCCATCAGCCTGGAGTCGCCGCGCGACAGCCGGTACGTGAAAGTTGTAGGCGCCGGGTTGTTGCTCGCGCTGGCCGCCTGCCTTCACGTCACAGCTCTCAACCTGATGCACACCGGCGTGGGCCGTCAGCGTGCGACGCTCGTGAGCGACCACTCGTATCTGGATCTGAATGGCGCGGATCGATACCAGGATGTAGTGGCCAAGCTCGGCGAGCCGGCCGCCGATCAGTGGACTCCCGCATCCGCCGGGCTTCGATATCGCGCCTTATCCTATCCAGTCCGGCATTTCACGGCAATTCTGCTGGGTACGGAGCGCGATACTGCGGCATACATCGGGTCTATGGACAGCGCGGGGCAGGTAATTCATTCCGTGCCGTTGGCGGCGGGCGGGACGACGTATCCGCTGCTGCGGAACTTCCGTTAGGAAAAGCGGCCGCCTGAGCGCCGTTTTTCCGGCGAGCTTGCCACCATTTAGTAGACTCGATACGTGAAGCTTCTCGGTCGAATCTTCTGGATCGCCGTGGCAGTTGGGGCGGCGCTTTGCGCGGGGGGGGTCGCCGTTTACCGGGGCGAGCATATCAACAGTATCTGGCTGGTGCTGGCTGCCATTTGTACTTACGCCACCGGGTACCGTTTTTACGGCAAATTCATTGCGGTCCGCGTGATGGCGCTGAATGAGAAGCGCGCCACACCGGCGGAGCGGCTCCGCAATGGTCACGATTTCGAACCCACCAACAAATGGATCGTCTTCGGGCACCACTTCGCAGCCATTGCGGGACCGGGTCCTCTGGTGGGACCGGTGCTGGCAGCTCAGTTCGGATATCTGCCCGGCACGTTGTGGATTATTATCGGCGCGGTGCTGGGCGGGGCAATTCAGGACTTCGTGATTCTGTTCGCGTCTTTGCGGCGCGACGGCAAATCGCCTGGCCAGATGGCGCGTGAGGAGATCGGTAAAATCGGCGGGTTTGCGTCGCTGCTCACGGTGCTGCTGATCATGATCATCCTGCTCGCGGTGGTCGCGCTGGTAGTGGTCAATGCGCTCCGCGGAAGCGCGTGGGGCACGTTTACAATCGGCGCGACCATGCCGATCGCGATCTTCATGGGGCTTTATTTGCGATATCTGCGGCCCGGGAAAGTGCTCGAGTGTTCGGCGCTCGGCTTCGTGCTGGTCATGGGCGCGATCTTCGCCGGACGAAGCGTGGCCGCTTCGGGATCTCTGGCGGGGTTCTTCACCCTGGGTGCGATGCCGCTCGCAATCGTAATCATCATCTATGGTTTTCTGGCGAGCGCGCTTCCGGTGTGGCTGCTGCTGGCCCCGCGGGATTACCTCAGTACGTTCGTGAAACTCGGCGTGATCTTTCTGCTGGCGGTGGGGATTCTGTTCGTGCGTCCCGAACTGCAGTTGCCGGCGCTGACGCGTTTTGCGGACGGCAGCGGACCGATCTTTGCGGGCAAAATATTCCCGTTCTGTTTTATCACCATCGCATGCGGCGCCGTATCGGGATTCCACGCGCTCATTGCGTCGGGGACCACTCCGAAAATGCTCGCCAGGGAGACGCACGCGCTGCCGGTGGGATACGGGTCGATGCTACTGGAGAGTTTTGTCGCGATCATGGCAATGGTGGCGGCATGCGCGCTGCAGCCTGGAGTTTATTTCGCGGTGAACGCGCCGGCGGGTGTGGTGGGAAGCGCTCCGGCCGCTGCGGTGGCGACCATTTCAGGCTGGGGCTTTCCCGTGACCGCTCCGCAGATGGCCGGTCTCGCGAAAGACGTCGGCGAGCAAACGCTCTTCGGACGCACGGGCGGTGCGCCTTCGCTGGCCTTGGGAATGGCGCACATTTTCGCGCGGAGCGGCGGCGGCCAGGCCGTGCTCGGATTCTGGTATCACTTCGCGATCATGTTCGAGGCGCTCTTCATCCTGACGATTATCGATGCGGGGACGCGCGTCGGCCGCTTCATGCTGCAGGATCTGCTGGGGCACATTGCGCCTCCGCTCGGCCGCACAAGTTGGATGCCGGGCGTGATCGCGACGAGCCTGGCGATCGTCGTGGCCTGGGGATACTTTCTGATTCAGGGCGTACGCGATCCGCTGGGCGGCATCAATTCCTTGTGGCCGCTTTTCGGGATTGCGAACCAACTGCTGGCTGCGATCGCGTTCTGCGTGGCTACGACGATCCTTTTAAAGATGCATGGTGCGCGGTATATGGCGATCACGTGCGTGCCGCTGGCCTGGCTGGTGGTGGTGACCTTTGCGGCGAGCTGGCAGAAGATCTTTTCACCGTCGCCGGTGATTGGGTTCCTGGCACAGGCGGAGAAGTTGTCGCACGCGGCCGGCACGGCGGCGAATCGGGCGCTGATTTTCAATGCGCGCTTAGACGCGGCACTGTGCGCGATTCTGATGTTGCTGGTAGCGACCATTCTGCTGGATTCGGTGCGCGTCTGGGTAGGGATCCTGCGCGGAACACGCGCCAGACGGGTCAGCGAAACCCCGTTCATTGCGACGCAGCTTCGCGCGGAGGAACTATGAGGCGGGTCAGGGAAGGGATGAAGCTGCTGATGGCGATATTGCGCGAACTCGGCGACGAGAACGCGTACCGGCGGCACTTGGCCTGGCATAACCGCGAACACTCCGCCGAGGAGTGGCGCAGCTTTTCCGAGGAGAGACTGCGAGCCCGGTATTCGCGTGCGAAGTGCTGCTAGCTAGTACGCCCAGCGCCAGAGGCTCGCGCCTACGGTGAAGCCGGCGCCTACAGCGGCGTACAGCACTAAGTCTCCTTTTTTGAGGCGGCCTTGCTCGATGGCGTCGCGTGTGGCTAGAGGAATCGTACCCGCGGTCGTGTTGCCGTAACGGTCGATGTTGATCATCACCCGGCTCTCCGGCACGCCAAGCCGTTCGGCAGCGGCGTTGATGATGCGCAGATTCGCCTGGTGCGGAATCATGATCGACACGTCGTCCCCGGAGAGGTTGTTGCGCTGCAGCAGGTCGCGGCACACTTCGAACATTTTGCGCACGGCGTACTTGAAAACCTGCTGACCTTCCTGGTGGACGTAGTGCAGGCGCTTGTCGATGGTATCGTGCGTAGCGGGCATGCGGCTGCCGCCGGCGGGCATCTTGAGAAAGTCGCCGCCGGAGCCGTCCACTTCGCCGAGAAAATCGATGAATCCGAAATCTTCGTCCGCTCCGGCCGGCTCTATGAGCACAGCGCCCGCGCCGTCGCCGAAGAGAACGCAGGTGGCGCGATCGGTGTAATCGATGATGCGGCTCATGGTGTCCGCGCCGATCACCAGGATCTTTTTGTGGGTCCCGGCCATTACCAGGTGCGCTCCGGTAGTGCTGCCGTAGACGAAACTGGAGCAGGCCGCGATGAGATCGAAGCCCCACGCGCCT
The DNA here is from genome assembly GCA_035606355.1 of Candidatus Limnocylindrales bacterium. Taxonomy (GTDB): domain Bacteria; phylum Acidobacteriota; class Terriglobia; order Bryobacterales; family Bryobacteraceae; genus Sulfopaludibacter. Next base: position 84,991 of record DATNFO010000027.1, read on the forward strand.
TTCGCGCCTAAGCCGTGCTGCACCAGGCACGCAGTGGAGGGAAACATCATGTCCGGCGTGACCGTGCAAACAATAATGGCATCGATTTCCTTGGCCTCGATGCCGCGCTGCGCCAAGGCGCATTTCGCCGCCTGAATGGCCATGTCGGAAGTCGCCATATCGGGAGCGGCGATGTGCCGCTCGCGGATGCCGGTGCGTTCGACGATCCATTGATCGTTCGTGTCCACCATCTTTTCGAGCTCCTGGTTGGTCAATACTCGAGGCGGCACATAGCAGCCCAGCGCGGTGATTTTGGCCTTTGGCAAAGTTTTTCCTTTAAAGGTTCAGAGTAACCCATCGCGGTGTCTGAAATCCAAGCGCTTTCGGTGATTTGGAAGGGGCTGGCGCGCGCCGGCGGCTCGCGAGTTACCCTGTAAGGGATGCAGGATGGCGAGGGTCTGCTCGACACTCAGGGATTGCAGAGTTCGCTCTTCTTCGAAACCCCGGAGGAGATCTACGCGCGTGTTTTCCGCACGCTGAAGCCGCGCACTCCGATGCCTGAATTGCGCATCGAGTTCTGCCGGTTCGCCAATGTGGATAGCCACATCCGCCTGGAGAACGGCAGGCTGCACGTGCGCATGTCAGACCTGCTGGAGGGCGCGCCTGCTCCCGTGATGGAAGCGCTCGCGCACATCCTTCTCGGGAAGCTCTATCGAAAACCGGCGCCGCGCGCCTTCACGCATCGCTACCGGCTGTACCTCAATCGCAAGGACGTCCGCCGCCAGGCGCATCTGGTGCGGCAGATCCGCGGGCGCAAGTTCATCTCAGGGCCGCAGGGCGAGTGTCACAACCTGGAAGAGGTTTTCGAGGGTTTGAATGCGCGGTTTTTCGACGGAATGATGGCTAGGCCGCAGTTGGGGTGGAGCCGTCAGGCATCGCGCGGCCTGTTGGGACATTTCGATCCGGCACACAACGCGATCATCATCAGCCGGATATTCGATCGGGCTGAAGTGCCGGCTCTCGCGCTGGAGTATGTGATGTTTCACGAAATGCTCCACCTGCGCTATCCGGTGGAGCATAGCGGAACGCGGCGCTGCGTGCACACGCGTGAATTTCGGGAAGCGGAAAAGAAATTCCCGAAATTCAAAGAGGCCAAAGAAATATTAAAGCGGCTATAGCGGACGAGGGATTTCGGGCGCCGGGGGGATTATGCGCCGAGCATGGCCTGCGCCGGAACGAGCGAGCGCAGTTCAAGCCGCATCAGATCGAAGATCTTGACGACGCTGGTCACATCCACGCCGCAAACGCCCCAGCGATAGAGCAACAGCCTGCATTGAATGGCGGCGATGCCGGCCGCAAACAGCAACTGGTTGCGGAGGAGCGCCGAAGCCAGATCCGGGCGGTCATGCTTGGACTGCATCATCACCAGTTTAATGGCGGCGCAGACGCGCGCAAAATCGGTATTCAGGCAGCGCAAATATCCGCGGAAAATCTGGCATCGCTGAGTCCGTAGTTTCGTCGCCATGCCGGGTGTAAAGCCGGGCTGCGACCGCAGAAACTCCAAATCGCCGCCGTCCAGAAGGCGCATCATAGGACGATAGCGTTCAATCGACAGTTCGTCGATCCATTCCGCCGTAACCGGTAAGTTGCGGCTGGACATAGCCTTCTGACGGACGAGCAGCACGACTGCCGCCATCAGGATCAGGCCCGCTACACTCGAAAATGCTATCCACATTTGCATGTTACGTAAGTATCCCCACCTGCAAGAGTACGCGGTGTACAGGAGAATTGCAATCTTAGGAAAGTAATATTGGTACTGATTAACGAAGGATATTAAACCTTATTTTCGAGCGGCTCTTAACAGGGTGGTGTTTAAGGCTTCCAACTGAAGGAGCGCGCGCTTCTCGTACTCGGGGCTGAAGGTCGGCAGGCTGGCGCGAACTTCCTCACCCTTGAGGTTGAAGACAAAGATGAACCAGGCAAACATGCAGAGTGCCGATACTACGGATAGCAGAAAGTTAGCCTGGTCATTCATCTGCTTGCCGAAGACGCTACGCACGAGGAATACGAGGAAAATACTGAAGAAATACACGGTGTAGATGGCTAGGTGGCCAAGGAGATTGCGTGCCATCGGTACGGGATAACGACTCAAGAACACCAACAGCAACAGCAGGAAAACAGCTACCCCCAATGTGATACCCCGTTCGGCTCCCAGGTACCAAGCCATGGTGGATCCCTGGATACTGTGAGGGTCGTTCAGATACTTGGTCGCCAGCGAGATGAGAACCGAAGCGCTGATTCCACCGTACATCGCCCACCGTCCGAACGTGCTTACGCCTTTGTGTTTCTTAAATATAAGAGAGGATATCTCCTGGGCCACAAATATGAAAAACGCCCAGAACACCGGCTCGGTCGCAATCCAAAACCGAAAATAGTTAGCAGAGGTAACCTCCATCCGCATCGGAATCAGAGTGTCTGGAATTCGAAAGAGAAGATAAAGGAAGAAAACTGCGTATTTCCTGAAGAGACCTGTTTTGAGGAGTTTAAGAGCTACTAACGCAGATCCGGCAATGGACAGAATCTGGATCAGCGTGGCGGCCGGCATCGAAAAAGCTCCCGGGCTAATTGTAACACCGGCCGCTCCTAAAAAATCGATTAAACGCTATAAAACTTATCGCACGAAGGGGCAGGGGCCGCAACCAGGGATCGGCGCGTCCTTCTGCGTGGTGCGGGCGGTGGCCAGCATCGAGAGAGCAACGAGGGTGAAGAGCACGAGTTTTTTCATGGGTGTTTACTATCCTTTCCTTACTTTAATAACGTCAGTAAGCTTAGTACTATACTAGACGTGACTGTACCCGCATAAGGTGTTTCACCCAATTATTTTCCGAATATGGAACGTTATCGCTCAAAGGTCCTACCGCCGTCCGTGGTTATAGGGTCGTACTAGGGGGCCTAATACGTTGTAGAATCGATATCGAGTGGGCTGCGGCTGTTCGACACATTGCGGCCCGGAAGGAGTGCTGTGTCCGAGATCTGGCGTAAAGTCTTGGATCAGATCTCCACACAATTCGGAAAACTGGTTTTCCTCTCCTCGCTCCTGAATGCGGAGACGGGACGCTACTCTCACTCTATGTTGTTGAATTATATGGGTGCTGAGGAGGTGGACCGCACCATCCGGCAAAGTCATCACCAGATTTTTCAGCGGTGGCTGGGGTTCAGCCTGATGGAACAGAAGGCGGATTTGGACGACTACCTGGCCGAGAGCCGCGGACCGCGATACGCCCTACCCTACCGCAAAGTCGTGCCGCCGAACGCGCGCGACGTCGAACGTCAGCTATACCTTACCGACTTAGAGACCCTGCTGGAACTGCTGCGCTTTGAACCCGGGAGCGCTTTCGCGACTCCAGAATCATAGCGACTCCGCAGACCTGGCCTAAGATATCCACACCATTCTGATGGTCGAAAATCCTCGGCTTTTGTTGCGACGAAGGGTGGAATTGCACTACCAGCCGGCCATGATCGAGCGAGCACCAGCCGCATAAAAACCCTTCGCGGGTCTCCAGGAAATAGATGGGCCGGTCAAGCTCCGTAGTCCAACCGCTGTCGGCGATGCGGCGGCGGCTTTCGTCTATCGCAATCAGCGAACCCGGGTGGAGAATTGGATGCATCGACCAATCGTCCAGACCAATATACGCGTATCGCTGACGCCGGCATTCGGCTGAATTCAGTAGCGCTATCGGCAATTTCCCCCAACGGCGCATCAAGTGGCTCAGAAAAGTAGTGCGGCTGACGTCGATTTCCTCCTCCGGCGCATCGCTGATGGGGTGTGAGTGCGACGGATCCAGAGGCAGATGGAACATGTGGGTGGCCGAGATCCCCAGGTGCATGGCATCGCCGGCGAGATGTTCACGCGGAACGGCATACCAGCGCAGCACCTCGTCGAAATCCAGCCGGTAGATGGCACAGAGGGTATAAATGCGGAAGATGGAAGGGACTGTGCCTTTGTTTTCAACGTCTGCGAGGCGGCTTTTCGCCAGGCAAAATTCTTCCGAACCACGCCGTATGGCGATCTGCTGGCTAGCCCGTTCCACATCGCGGAATGTGAGGTTCAGCCGCTCCCGCGCCCGTTTGAGCTTTTCGCCTGCCCGCTCCATGCTATGATCCTCGCTGTATGGCGATGAACCCGGATTATAGCTGTGAAGGAGCTACTCCGGCAATCAGTTTTCCCTGATTCTGTTCTAAAAACGGAACACACGGGCAGACTGGAGAAAAAGAATTGAGAATCGTAATCGGAATCTCGGGCGCGAGCGGTTCAATTTACGGCGTACGGCTCCTCGAAAAGCTACGGACAAGAGAGGGTATCGAGATCCATTTAATTCTGACGCGGTCGGGCGAGAAGACACTGCACCTGGAATCCGGGAAATCCGCCGCCGAGGTAAAACAACTAGGACATTATTCCTATTCGAATGAGGATATTGCCTGCCGCCTCGCCAGCGGTTCTTTTCCCACCGATGCCATGGTCATCGCCCCGTGCTCTATCCACACCATGTCCTCCATCGCCACCGGCATCACCTCTAATTTAATGACCCGCGCAGCGGACGTTATATTAAAGGAGCGCCGCCGGCTGGTCCTGCTGGTCCGCGAAAGCCCGCTGCACCTGGGCCATTTAAGGAATATGGCGGCTTTGGCGGAAATGGGCGCGATCATTGCGCCACCTGTGCCCGCGTTCTATAACAAGCCCCAAACCGTGCTGGAGATAGTAGATAATACCGTGGACCGCGTCCTGGACCTCATCGGTCTCCCCGCCCGGGATGCGCGGCGCTGGGAAGGTCCGGAGCGATGAAAGCGGCGAAACCCGTTGCTTTTCAAGGGGAACGCGGCGCTTTTAGCGAGGAGGCGGCCCGGCGGCTTCTTGGACCCGATGTCGAAGTGCTTCCCTGCGCCAGATTCGAGGATGTTTTTCGAAGCGTTAAGGACGGCCGGGCGTCGGGCGCGGTGATCCCGATCGAAAATACCCTCGCCGGGTCCGTCCACGAGAACTACGATCATCTGGTGAATTTTGAGCTTCCGATCGTCGCCGAAACCAGCGTGCGGATCGTCCACAATTTAATGGCGCCGCAAGGAGTGCCATTTTCCAAGATTCGCCGGGTATTTTCCCACCCCGTGGCATTAAATCAATGTCTGGATTTCTTTGCCGCCAATCCGGAGATGGAGCGGATTCCGCACTACGACACCGCCGGAAGCGCCAAAATGGTCACCGAGCAACGGCTCACCGACGCCGCCGCCATCGCATCGGCGGTCGCGGCCGAGATTTACGGAGCCCGCATTCTTCGCCGGTCCATCGAAAGCGACCGGCAGAATTTCACGCGATTCTTCCTGCTCAGGACGCCGCAATTCGCCAGGCGGAATCCGGTGGAAGCTGCCGAAGGCGCCGTTTGGAAGACTTCGCTGGTCTTCAGCACGCGCAACATCCCCGGAGCGTTGTTCCGTGCGCTCAGCGCTTTCGCGCTTCGCGACCTCAATATGACAAAGATCGAATCCCGGCCGTTGCGCGGCAAGCCGTGGGAGTACCTGTTCTACCTCGACTTTCTGGGGCAGGTGGATTCGGAAAACGCCCAGAATGCGCTGAACCACCTGCGCGAACTGGCAGACATGCTGCGAGTTCTGGGCTGTTATCCCAAAGGCGCGTAGGGTCTTCGGGAAAACAGTTACAGTATCAACGGCGAGCGCAAGGTAAGATTGGGCATGGCCGCCCAAGACCCTGCCGAACCTGCCGCTCCGGCCGAACCTCAACAACTCCCCGAGATCGAAGAACTGCCGGTTTTGGCAGTTCGCGATACGGTGATCTTTCCAGGCGCGCTTCAGCCGATCACGGTCGGCCGCCCGAGTTCCGTCGCGCTGGTGCAAGCGCTCGGCGAGAACCGCCACATCGCCGTGATTTCGCAGCTCGATCCCCGCACCGAGACGCCTTCGCCCGATGACCTCTATCAAATCGGCACCGTCTGCGTGATGCACAAGGCGATCCGCGTGCCCAAGGACAATCTGCTGCTCTTCTGTGAGGGCTTGTCGCGGATCCGCACGCGTGAATTCACGGCCACCGAACCGTACCTGCGCGCTAATGTAGAGCGCGTGCCGGATATAGAGCCGCCGCAATCGAGCGAAGTGGAAGCGCTGCGGCAGAACGCGGTCAGCCTGTTTCAGCAAATCGTCAGCGGCTCCCCCAATCTCTCCGACGATCTGGCGTCCACCGCCACGCACATCACCGAGGCCGGGCGGCTCGCCGATTTCATCGCCGGCAATCTACCGGCGTTGAGCCACGCCGAGCGCCAGCACCTGCTGGAAATGTCGGACGGCAACGCGCGGCTGATCGAGATGCATCGCGCCCTGACGCGCGAACTGGAACTGTTGGAACTGCGCGGCCGCATCCAAAACCAGGTGCAGGGTCAGCTCTCACAAAGCCAGCGAGAGTTTTATTTGCGCGAGCAGTTGAAAGCCATCCAGAAGGAACTCGGCGAAGGCGAGGAAGGCCAGCGGGACACCGAGGAACTGCGCCAGAAACTGGAAGGCGCAGGCATACCGGAGGCGGCGAAGAGCGACGTGATGCGGGAGTTGAACCGCCTGACCCGCATGTCGCCGGCATCGCCCGAATACGGAGTGACGCGCACCTACCTGGAGTGGATGGCTAACCTGCCATGGAACGTCTCGACGGGTTCGCAGGTGGATGTGAGGCGCGCCGCCGCCATCCTCGACGAAGACCACTACGACCTGGAAAAAGTCAAAGAACGCATTCTGGACTATCTTGCAGTGCTGCAGCTACGCCCTGTGGTGAAAGGGCCGATTCTCTGTTTCGTCGGACCTCCGGGCGTGGGGAAAACGTCGCTCGGCCGCTCCATCGCTCGCGCGCTGGGACGCAAGTTCGCGCGTATCTCGATGGGCGGCATGCATGATGAAGCCGAGATTCGGGGCCATCGGCGCACGTATATCGGCGCGTTGCCGGGCCAGATTGTTCAGGCGCTGCGCCGCACCGGCGTGAACGATCCCGTCTTCATGCTGGATGAAGTGGATAAGCTCGGCCGCGACTTTCGCGGCGACCCCGCATCGGCGCTGCTGGAAGTGCTCGATCCGGAACAGAACTCCACGTTCCGCGACAACTATCTCGATGTGCCGTTCGACCTCTCGAAGGTTCTGTTCATTACTACGGCGAACGTGCTGGATCCCGTTCCGGACGCGCTGCGGGACCGCATGGAAATCATTCCGCTCGAAGGCTATACCGAGCAGGAGAAGGTCATCATCGCCTTCCGGTACCTGGTTCCGCGGCAGACGGCGGAAAACGGCCTGAACGGCGAGGAAGACATTCGGTTTAGCGACGAAGCCATGCGTTTTCTGGTGCGGAGCTATACGCGCGAGGCCGGGGTGCGCAATCTGGAGCGCGAAATCGGCACCATCTGCCGCAAGCAGGCGCGCCGCATTGCCGAAGGCACGCGCGAACCGCTGGAGGTAACGCCTCTGGTGGTCGAAAAGGACCTCGGCGCGCCGCGTTACCGGATGGACACCGAGGTGGCGGAACGCACGCGGCGGCCGGGCGTTGCGGTTGGGCTCGCCTGGACCCCCGTCGGCGGCGACGTGCTGTTCATCGAAGCCGGTCGAATGCCGGGCGGCAGCAAGGGACTGATCATGACAGGCCAACTCGGTCCGGTGATGCAGGAATCGGTGCAAGCGGCGCTGACCTGGGTACGCAGCAGCGCGACCAAATTGGGCATAGACCCGGATCTGTTCAAGACCAGCGACATACACATCCACGTGCCCGCGGGCGCGATTCCGAAAGACGGCCCTTCGGCGGGGATCACGATGGCGTCGGCGCTGCTTTCGATGCTGACGGACCGTTGCGTGCGCCCCAATCTCGCGATGACGGGCGAGATCACGCTGACCGGTCAGGTGCTGCCGGTCGGCGGGATCAAGGAGAAGGTGCTGGCCGCCAAGCGCGGCGGGGTGCGCGAAGTGATTCTGCCATTCGAGAACGAAGTGAACGTGCGCGAGGACCTGAAGAGCGAACAGATCGGCGACATGAAAATTCATTACGTAAAAATGATGGACGAAGTAGTGGATCTGGCGTTGCAGCCCCAGTAGGTACCGGCCTCCCGGCCGGTACCAGGCGCGGGAGCGCGCCCCGACAGGAAGGAGAACCGGTCGCTACTTCGCAGCACATCTGCGGTGTAAACGTCTGATGGCTAGCGAATGTCCAATCTCGAAAGGCGCGGGAGCGCGCCCGCAGCACGATTTGGCGAACTATACCCGCTTTGTACCGGCCGGGAGGCCGGTACTTACCGTGAGCAGTTTAGCGATTAGGGCTGTTCGGTCCGCGATTCGATCCGTCAGAATGCTTTCGTTCACAGCGTGAGCGCCTTCGCCGACTCCTCCGAGTCCATCGAGCGTCGGAATTCCGAGCGCAGCCGTGAAGTTGCCGTCCGATCCGCCTCCCGTCAGCGATTCCTGAATCTCCACGCCCAATTCGCGGGCGACCTTCTGCGCAGTGCGGAACAGCTTAACGATTTCCGCCGTACGTTCCATCGGCGGCCGGTTGAGCCCGCCCGTGATTTCGATGGAGCAGCGATGGTCAAACGGCTTCAGCGACCGGAACTTCTTTTCAAGCGCCGGCGCATCCTTCAGTCTGAGGATGCGGATATCGACCTCCGCCTGCGCGAGCGCGGCCACCACGTTCGACCGTGTTCCGCCGCCGATCACGCCGGGATTCACGGTAATTCCGCGCTGCAGGTTCGTGAAGCTCGCAATGCGGTCGAGCTGCCGGGCGAGCTCCAGAATCGCGCTGGCGCCGTTCGTGAAATCGACTCCGGCGTGCGAGGCCCGGCCGTGTACGGTGACGGTGAAATCGCCCACGCCCTTGCGCGCGGTCTTGAGTTTGCCTTCGAGTCCGGTGCCAGGCTCCAGCACGAGCACGGCCGTGCTGCGCGCCGCGTTTTTTTCCGTCAGGGCGCGCGACGATTCGCTGCCGACCTCTTCATCGGAGTTCAGTTGCAGCACCACTTTCGACGGCACTGGAATTGCGAGCTCGCGGAGCGCTCTCACGGCGAAGAGGAAAAACGCAATGCCCGCTTTCATATCGAGCACGCCTGGTCCCCATAGGCGCCCATCGGCTTCGCGGAACGGCATGCCGCGAAGCGTGCCGAGCGGCCACACCGTATCCGAGTGGCCGAGCGCGAGGATCTGCCCGGATTTCCTTCGGCCCGGAAGCTCCATTTCGGCGACCAGATGCTTGCCGAATTTGCCGCCGGAAACGGTCTTTACCTTCGCGAATCCGGAGACAGTATCGGAGACAAGTTCGACGAAGCGGTTCACCGCCGCGGGGTCGTCGCTCGGCGATTCGCATTCGACGAATCGCCGCAGGAGCGCGGTAATTTCGGACTGCCGCGCCTGAACATAAGAAAGTATGGAATCCACCGCTGTTATAATAGCCACTTCCATGGCCATTTTGGATATCAACGAAATTCGCGAGATTTTGCCGCATCGTTATCCGTTTCTCCTGGTCGATCGCATCGTGGAGATGGAGCCTGACCGGGTGGTCGGGATCAAAAACGTAACGGCAAACGAGCCATTTTTTCAGGGCCATTTCCCCGATTTTCCAGTCATGCCCGGCGTGCTGATTATCGAAGCCATGGCGCAAGCGGCGGGCGTGCTCGTGCTGAAGAGCATGGAGGACCGGCACAATAAACTGGTGCTGCTGGTGGCCGTCGAAAACGCCCGGTTCCGCAGACCCGTGGTGCCTGGCGATTGCTTGCGCATGGAAATGAAGGTCATCAAGCGCAAAGCCAGCGTGGCCAAGATGGCCGGGGTTGCCACCGTGGATGGCAACGTTGTGGCGGAAGTCGAAGTCATGTGCAAGCTCGCGGACCGGGAAGAGAAGCGGGCGGCCGAAGTCTCCTCCTAGGCGATGCCGATTCATCCGACGGCCATCGTGGATCCAGCGGCGCGCATCGCCGCCACCGCCGATATAGGGCCGTATTGCATCGTGGGCGCGGATGTCGAAATCGGCGAGCGCACTCGATTGATGGCCAACAATTTCGTCGAGGGGCCCGCCTGGATCGGCGAAGACAATGAGTTTTATCCGTACAGCACGGTCGGCGTGGCTTCGCAGGATCTGAAGTACCACGGCGAGCGCGCCGAAACGCGCATCGGCGATCGTAACCGCATTCGCGAATTCGTCACCATTCACCGCGGCACCGAAGGCGGCGGCCTGGTCACCAGCATCGGCAGCGACAATCTGCTGATGGCTTACACGCACGTGGCGCACGATTGCCGCGTCGGCAACCACTGCATCCTGGCCAATGGCGCGGCGCTCGCCGGACATGTGACCGTGGAGGATTGGGTGGATATCAGCCCGTATTCCGGCGTGCATCAGTTCTGCCGCATCGGCAGGCATGCGTTCATCGGGCCGTACAGCGTGGTAGTGCAGGACGTGCTGCCGTTTTCGACCACGGTCAGCGAGCGGCCCATCAAAGTTTTCGGCGCGAATCGTGTGGGCCTGGAGCGCCGCGGGTTCGACGCGGCGAAGATCGAAGCGCTGCAGACCACCTTCCGCATTCTTACTCGCTCCGGTCTGAATACCACCCAGGCCCTGGAGCGAATCGGCGAGGAAGTGCCGCCGTGCGCCGAGGTGGATGAGCTGATCGCATTCATCCGATCTTCGCAACGGGGCTTCATTAAATAGATGCGGTACGGGCTCATCGCGGGAAATGGGCGATTTCCGCTGCTGGCGCTGGAGAGCGCGCAACGGCTCGGGCTGGATGTCACCGTGATCGCAATTCAAGAGGAAGCTCCGAAAGAGATTGAAGCGCTCGCGGCGCGCTGCCACTGGATCTCGCTGGGGCAGCTCGGCAAGCTCATCGATATTTGCAGGAAGGAAGGCATCGCGGACGTGGTGATGTGCGGGCAGGTGAAGCACGCCAGGATCTTTTCGTCGATCGTTCCGGACTGGCGGCTGGTGAAATTGCTGGCGACGCTTCCCTCAAAGAATACCGATGGGCTGATCGGCGGCGTGATGAAGGTGCTGGCGGATGAGGGCATACAGCTTCGGGATTCCACCATGCTGCTGAAGCCGCTGCTCGCTCCCGAAGGCGCAATCACGCGGCGCAAGCCGAGCAAGGAAGAAGAGCGCGATGCGCAGTACGGAGGCCGCGTGGCCAACGCGCTCGCCGGCTTCGACGTCGGGCAGAGCGTCGCGATTTGCGAGCGGGCTTGCGTCGCGGTCGAAGCGATGGAAGGCACCGACGCCATGCTGCACCGCGCGGCGGAACTGGTGAACGGGCGGCCGCTGACGCTCGTCAAAGTGGCGCGCCGCCGCGAGCATTTGCTGTTCGATGTGCCCGTCATTGGATTGAGCACCATTCCGGCGATGAAGGCATCCGGCGCAACCGCGGTTTGCGTTGAGGCAGGCCGCACGCTGTTGCTGGATAGAGAAGAAATGATCCGCGAGGCCGATGCGGCGGGGATCGCGATTTGGGGAGTAAAGCAGTGAAGCGTTTGGCTGTGGTCGGGGCAGGGCAGTTCGGCAGGAATCACTGCCGCGTGGTTCACGAAAGCGCGCGCGCGGAACTGCGGGCGGTGGTGGATACCGATCCGGTGCGCACCGCCGAATCGGCGCAGTTGTACGGCGCGGAGCCGCTGGCCGATGCGCGCGAGTTGGAAGGCAAAGTGGATGCCGCGGTGGTGGCGGTTCCCACGACGCAACATGAAGCCGTGGCGGTGGCGCTGATGGAGCGCGGGATCGATGTCCTCGTGGAAAAGCCCATCGCGCCCGATCTCGCGTCGGCGGACCGGTTGATTGCCGCCGCCGTGCGCCACGGCCGCATTTTGCAGGTGGGGCATCTGGAGCGCTTCAATCCGGCGGTGGTGGCGCTGGAGCAGCGCGCCACGCTACCGCTGTTTTTCGAGATCCATCGCATGAACCTGTTCAGCCCGCGAAGTCTGGACGTGGACGTGGTGCTGGACCTCATGATCCATGACGTGGATGTAGTGTTGGCGCTTGCCAAGGCCGAGCCGCACGAGCTCCGCGCGGCCGGAATTTCCGTGCAGTCGCACAACGTCGACATTGCGAACGTTCGCATGCAGTTCGAAAACGGGTGCGTCGCGAACCTCACGGCCAGCCGTGTTTCCACGGAGCGCGTGCGCAAGCTGCGCCTGTTTCAGCCGCGGCAATACCTGTCGCTCGACTACACGCGGCAGGATCTGGCGATCTTTTCTGTCGGGGAGAACCGGCAGATCGGTTTCGAACAGGCGGCGATTGAGAAGGCGGAGCCGCTGAAGCTGCAGCTCGACGCATTTCTGGATTCCGTGGAGACACGCAAATCGCCGAAATGTTCGGGAGCGGCGGCGCGTCTTACGCTAGGGGTCGCGCTGGCCATTGTTGATAAAATAAGGGAGCACTCACAACTGGTCTCGCACACCCTGGCAACTGGATGGAAACCGTAGTTCAACCGCCTGCAGACTCCGAACTGCATCTCCTCACGGACTGGGGCGAGACGGGTGCGGGAAAGCGCCGGCGGATTGCCGCGACGTTGGCCGTACTTTTGCATGTTCTTGTGCTTACGGTGATTTGGCAGCTCCCCGCTGACTTTCTGCAGAACCGCGACGAACAACCCCGCGAGGCGCCGAAGATCGTCACGCCGCTGATCGAGCCTCCCACCGTCCTGACCCAGAAAGCTCCCAACACGGGTAAGGTCAGCAAGGAATTTGACGCGCGCGAGGAGGCTCCGCGGAAAGCGATTCAAACGCCGCCTGCTCCGCCGCCCGCGACTCCGCCAGCTCCCAAAGCGCCCCCACGACAGGCGGCGATCCCGGCTCCCCCTCCGCCCAAGGCCGCCGGAACACCGGCCCTGCCGGAACCGCCGAAAATCGATACCGCGCAAAAGGAACCGCCCAAGGAACTCCCGCAGATCGCGCCGGCCCTGCCCGTGCCGCAACCCGCCATCCAACCCGCCGAGCAGCCCAAACTGCCCTTGGAGAATGTGCAGCGCTCGCAATCCACAGGCGGAAACGTGCTGCGCGGACCACCCCCTAGCACTTCCGTCGCCGAAGCCGTCCACGAGCTCGCGCACAATAATGCGCCGGGAATGGGGTTGACGATCGGAGACCAGGCGGCTTCGGGGTCGGGCTATGGCGGTGTCTTGCAGAATCCATCCACCGGCGTGCAGGCGAGCAACGTGCAACTGCTGAGCGACCCTATGGGAGTGGATTTCACGCCCTACCTGCGGCAGATTCTGCAGACCATCCGCCGCAACTGGATGGCAGTGATGCCGGAGAGTGTGCGGCTCGGGCGCCGCGGCAAAGTGGTGATCCAGTTCTCGATCAATAAGGATGGCAGCGTCGGCAAGCTGGTGTATGAAGCGCAGTCCGGCGCCGACGCGCTGGATCGTGCGGCTGTGGCTGGTATCAGCGCTTCGAACCCGTTTCCGCCACTGCCCACCGAATTCAAAGGCGGTCGCGTCGTCCTGCGGCTGAACTTTGCGTACAACATGCCGCGCCAATAATGTTATGACCCGGAATCGAATGTACGTCGCTTTCGGCGCCTATGCCGCGCTCGGCGTACTCGCCGCGTTCACGCTGGATGGCGGCAAGATGCGGGATGCCGTGCTCGTGCTTCTGGTGGGGCTCGCGGCTAAGACTTACATCGCCTATCGTGCGCACTCGTAAGGGTCTGTGAAAAATTCCGGCTGTTGTGCTCGTCGCACCGCATTCGTTGTTCGATACACCGTTCACGGCTTCCTGACGAGCTTGTGAAAAATATCGAATTGCTTCTTCTCCGCATTCAAACGCACTCGAATTCCCGGCAC
>DATNFO010000028.1:0-34291 GCA_035606355.1 Candidatus Limnocylindrales bacterium
AGGCCGCGCTTTAGCAGGCTCCAGAAGTTCTCAAGGCCGTTAGTGTGGACTTCGCCGCGCACGTACTCTACGGCATGGTCGATTACTTCGTGCTGGAATTCGTCCATGCCTGCGTAGGATTTCAGAGCGTCAGTGAAGATGGCCGATCCAGCTAAGACATGCTGGCGAACTTCGTTTTGCAAGGTCTTCTTTTTGGTGTTGTCTACAACCTTGGTTCGAACCTTGCCGCCGCGCTCCAGAATGCCCATAACCGGGGTTTTATCCTTGCCGCCAGTTCCGGTAATCTTGCGAGCGCGCTTTACGGAATGCATGTTGCGAGCCTTCCCGCCGATGTAGGTTTCGTCGGCTTCGACTTGGCCGGACAGCTTGTTACCCGGAGTCATACCGAGGGCGAAGCGGATTCTGTGATCCATGAACCATGCGGACTTCTGAGTGATGCCGATGGCGCGATGTACTTCACATGAACTGATGCCGTTTTTGCTGTTCACAATCTGCCAAGTAGCCATGAGCCACTTATCCAAACCGATAGGCGAATCTTCCATGACCGTGCCAGTCTTCAGCGTGAACTGCGGAGCGGCGTGCTTCTCGCGGCAATGCCAGCGATTGTACTTCTCCAGGAACAGGACGTTCTTGGAGCCACAGCGGGGGCATTCGACGCCCTTCGGCCAGCGACGCGCTACGAGATATTCACGGCAGTTGACGGGATCGGAGAAGTAGACGATAGCCTCTTGAAGTGTTTTGGGCTCAGCAGCGCGTTCCATGAATCAAGAATAGCGGCCGGCGTCCATTTTGTCAAGTATATAATTGCCCAAAAATGGGCACACTCCCAGATGAAGCAGGGCCACGTCACGCTCTTGGTCTCGACGAAAAACTGCACCTCGGAGATGCACGCGGTCGGGGTACCACCCGCGCCTGCACTCCCTATACGGCCTCGAATCGTTCATCGTTCGCACTGGCGGGAGGTCTATTCAGGAAGGCCAAGTTCCTTCCATCGAGCTAGGAATTCCTGAACGCTCCCGTATGCAAACCGCCGGAGGCGTTCCCGTTCATCTTCGTTCTCTTGCGTCAGCTCAAACAATGCGTATTGAGATGGCCCCCTATGCTTGGTGCTCTGGTAGTGTTCACGAAGGCAACGCATGGCGTGGGGAATCTCCGGGTGGTTGATCGCGGGACTGCGGGCTGCTGTGTCCGCAACCGAGCGCGGACCATCTCCGTACGCCGTCAACGTCCAAACGAGGTCGTAGCTGTCCTTCGCTTTATCACGGTCGTTCATGGCGAACGCCTTCAGAACGATGAAGGGCAGAAAATTGGCAACTCGCAGATCGACCTTCTCCTGAAAGCCACCATGATCGAGAAGTTCGCCCCGCAGCGGGACAATGACATAATCTTGGCCGGCTAACTCAGCCCCCCGGGTTCGAATCGCGCTGATCTGAGATCCCGTGCCGCCTGGATTGCGTAGCAGTTTGCCGGGTTCACCATCGCCGACTGGGCAAAAGAACTCCAATAGGACGTGGACTCCGTCCACTCGCCGCTCCCACCGAAACGACTCGGCTGGGGCAAAACCGGCGTCCTTCAGATGCTGCTGCAATTTGCGATAGATTTCGCCTTCTTCCGTCGCGAGCGTCACTCCGACTACGACATCGAGATCAGTTGTACCCACGTGCTCTCGGATTTCCGGAGGAGGCTCCCCGATTAGGTAGCGCGGGGTCATACCTCCAATCAGTACAAGTTGGTTCCCCCAGGCGCCAATCTTCGTCAGGAGTGTCAGCAGGGCCTTCTCACATGCGGCCAACGCGAATGGCGTGTACGGATCTCTGGGATTGGTGTTCATGTCAGTTCTTTATGTCGTAGACAGCAACTGCGTGCGGAGACTCTGGGCAACTTCTGCGGCGCGACCTGGTGCGCCGAGTGTTTCTATGTACGCACGCGCCTTTGAAACTAGCCTTAGGCCCTGGAACTGACCGCCGATCCGAGCCGGTTCAGCGGCTCCTGATGTCACAGCGTGCCGCAAGGGCATGTCTCCATCTGATTGCCATATGTGCATGTTGGCTCCCGTTTCAGCCACCTCGCCTCCCAGAGCCACGGCTACCTCCTCGGCCGGCGTCCGCTCGGCAACCCATACCACCGGATCGGGGTACACCGTCAACGTGGGTGCGTAGACGTTCGCAGCGCCCACGCCACCGAGAGCCCAGTCCGTATCGAGCTGCAGTCTTGAAAGCTTGTCGTATAGCGCAGCAGGAGAACGGCTCCAAACGTAGACGCCTTTCGAAACGGCTGGACGTGCCCGCTCCTCTGTGCCCCACAAGTCCAGCAACGCTCCGGGGTCAGCCAATTGCCAGTATCCGACGGGGCCTTTCCCCACCCTCATGACGATCTCGAGGCCGGTGAGCCGTTTCAAAATTCTGCTCGCGAGGCCGAGAGAAATTGCGGCACGTACCGCAAGGTCTCCGGCAGCGAATCGCTCGTTCGGGCCGCAGTTCAGCAGCACCTCCGCAAGCAGACCGGACTTGTCGCGGAGGCGTGCGCGCACTTCTTTGGACTCGTGGACCGGTGAGCTGTCGGCCGTAATGTCGATGAGCAGTCCTGGACCGAGGAGTCGGCAGTAACCAGTGTCCCGCTCCACCCAGGACAGATCGGAACCACGGAGAAGCTTTCGGAGCGGCTCCGTCAGTTGACGAGTTGCGATAATCAGGCGCGCAGCGCCCGGGCTTGACCCGGCCGGGATGTTTGCGGTCTTCGCAAGCTGAGCTGCGCGTTCCCTGCTCAGTACGGGAACGCTCTCGATGCGGAACGCGACTGACGGACCGCCGCTAACACGCAGCGACAATCTGTCATAAGTTGCATCCAGTTCGACATCGAGTCCAGGAATCTCGTGCAGGCGATTCACGAGCCATGGCGGAACTGGTTGATGATTCACCACAACAATCGTAATTTTACACAAACTGCTATTTTTACTGCAACTGTGAAAAAGCCATATAGAGTGAAGATTACTTGTTTTCAGTTAGATGGGAGAACAGGTCAGGAAATAGCTGCCAGCATACCTTGGCGGATTGCTGTCAAAGCCGTTGCGCGACCTCGTACTCTGGCCATTGGCTGGATGATCACGCCCGGATCGTCTACGGATCGGCCACTTTGCAGTCTCAACCCACCGGCAGTGGGCTCGCTACTCTCTTCCGAAGTCCGGTCCAGAGAATTTGCTGATCGGCGCGGACATCTGGGCCCGTCAAAATCCCTAGAGAAGCGCGCTTCATTCATCCTGCCTCCCCGTAACGCGGCGGATTGGACCCTTACAACAACGTCATGAGCTTAGCCCAGGGATGAGTGTCGGTGAACAATCGATAGCGGCTCGGAGAAGGCGACAACTGCATCCAGTCCAGTCAGAAAGATCCGACTGCTGCCGGGCGAACGGCACCGAGAATTTGTTCTGAGCTTCGATCTTGAAGGGTAAGTACCTGGAAACAGCCGTCCAGCCACTCAAGGATGTGAAGGTGCTACCGGAGACGCCATGTGTTCGACAGGTACAATATGGCCGTACAATATATATCGACGGACAAGGATCTCTCGAAAACTGGTGAAAAGCTCCCTCAATATCTCGGCCGGTCAGCCAAAGCCGAAAGCAGCGCGAAACGGCGACAATCGGGCAAGACGGTTACAGTAGCCGATTTTCGATCACACTACTTTCGCCGTTTTCTTGTTCTGTTTATTTTAGGGCCCTTAGCTCAGCGGTTAGAGCAGCGGACTCATAATCCGTTGGTCGTAGGTTCAAATCCTACAGGGCCCACCAAGCACTCTGCCGTGCTATCGTGAAGTCATTGTTGGGTAATACGTAACGGTGGCTTTACTGGCATCTTTCGCGCGTACACTTTTTCCCATCCTGGCGATCCGTCTGGAAGCCCGGTGGTTTCAGCGCGTCTCTCTGCGTCCCGCGGCCGCTCACCAAGAGCGCCAGCCCGCCGACCCCTCGCCCGTCGATTACAGAATATAGCGGCTCAGGTCCTGATCCTTGACGATGTCCGTAAGCTGCTTGCGGACATAGTTGGCGTCCACCTTCACCGTCTTCTTCTTCAGGTCCGGGCCTTCGAACGAAATCTCTTCCAGCAGCTTCTCCATGATCGTATGCAGGCGCCGGGCGCCGATGTTTTCGCTGCTTTCGTTCACCTGCGCGGCGAAGCGCGCCACCTCTTCGAGCGCGTCGTCCGTCAACACGAGCTTGATCCCCTCGGTCTCCAATAACGCCGTGTATTGTTTGGCGAGGGCGTTCTTGGGCTCCTTGAGAATGCGGATGAAATCCTCCACCGACAGCGACTTCAGCTCCACGCGAATCGGGAAGCGACCCTGCAATTCGGGGATCATGTCACTGGGCTTTGAAACGTGGAACGCGCCCGCGGCGATGAACAGAATATGGTCCGTCCTCACGAATCCGTATCGCGTGTTCACCGTGGTGCCTTCCACGATCGGCAGAATGTCGCGCTGCACGCCTTCGCGGCTGACATCCGGCCCATGCCCGCTTTCGCGTCCGGCGATCTTGTCGATTTCGTCGAGGAAGATGATGCCGCTCGATTCCACGCGCTCCAGCGCCACTCGCGTCACCTGGTCTACGTCAATCAGTTTCTGCTCTTCTTCCTGTACCAGATAGTCGAGTCCTTCGGCGACGCGCATCTTGCGCTTGCGTGTCTTCTGGCCGAAGAGGTTGGGCAGCATGTCTTTCAAGTTAATGCCCATGTCTTCGATGCCGGCGTTGGTGGTGATTTCGAGCGTCGGCGCGCGGTCCTTGACTTCGATTTCCACCAGCCGCTCGTCCAGTTTGCCCTCGCGCAGCCGCTCGCGGAGCTTCTCGCGAGTTCGTTCCAGGCTCTCGGTCGGCTCAGGCTGGGGCGGCATCAGCAGGTCCAGCAGACGCTCCTCGGCGTTGAGTTCGGCGCGATCGGCCACTTCGTCGAGGCGTTCTTCGCGGACCATGTCGATGGCAATATCCACCAGGTCGCGAATCATCGATTCCACATCGCGGCCCACGTAGCCGACTTCGGTGAACTTGCTGGCTTCCACTTTGAGGAATGGAGAGTTCGCCAGACGCGCCAGCCGGCGCGCGAGCTCGGTTTTACCAACGCCGGTAGGCCCAATCATGAGGATGTTCTTGGGCATCACCTCATCGGCCATCTCCGGCGGAAGTTTCTGGCGGCGGATGCGATTGCGCAGGGCGATGGCCACGGCGCGCTTCGCTTCGGCTTGCCCGACGACGTGCTTATCCAGCTCCCGCACGATTTCCCGCGGAGTCAGCTCATCGAGAATAGGCTCCTGGTCCAAAGACTGCCCGGGAAGATAGATCACCATGGCTTACTCCAATTCCTCGAAAATGACGTTCTCGTTTGTATAGATGCAGATCTTGCCCGCAATGCTCATGGCTTCTTCGGCAATTTTGCGCGCGGACATCTTCGTGTTGCGCAGCAGCGCCGTCGCCGCAGCCGTAGCAAAGGGGCCGCCGGAGCCGATTGCGGCGATGCCTTCATCCGGCTCGATCACGTCGCCATTGCCGCTCACCAGGTAAGTATTCGCTTTGTCCGCCACCAGCAGCAGCGCTTCCAGATGGCGCAAAATACGATCCGTGCGCCACTCTTTGGCGAGTTCCACCACCGAGCGCGACAGGTTTCCGTTGAATTGCTCCAGTTTCTGTTCGAAGCGCGCGAACAACGCGAAGGCGTCCGCGGTAGACCCTGCGAAACCGGCGAGCACTTTGTCGTTGTAGAGGCGGCGCAGCTTTCTGGCGGTGCCCTTAATCACCTCGTGGCCGAGCGTGACCTGTCCGTCGCCGGCCATGACGACCTTGGTGTCGCGGCGGACACAGATGACCGTCGTCGACCGAATTTTCTGTTCCATTGTTTGTGTAGCCTCATTTTAACTCACGCGGGTGACGTGCTTTTCCCACATGACGCCGAACAGCACGAAGGCGCGAGGCTGGCGCTTGCCCAAGAAAATGCGTACGATTTCAAACGCCGCCCACACGAAGTACGCCGCGGCGATGTAGTGGTGAACGCTGGATGCGAACGGCGAGAGGGCGAACTGAATGGCCCAGAGCAGGAACAGTCCGACGGCCTCCCACCAGCGGAGCTTCATGTCCAGAAGGAAGATCGCGCTCAATAGGGATTGCGCGAAGGTGAGGAGCAGCTCGAAAGCTTGCTGGTCATCGAGGGGGATTGAGGACGCCACGCCCCGGCTGAGCGAATAGGTGATCGGCAGCATTGCCGCGAGCAGCGTCCACTGGTTGATGTTGCTGCTGACCATGTTCATGAGCGCGGTGGAAGCGCGGTCCACCGTGCGCGCCCAGTAGAACGCCGATACCTTTTCGGGGAACTCGGAGACAAACGGCGCCACCCACTGAACGAAAACGAAATTCGAAATGCCCCAGGATTGCGAAACCGCGAGCAGACTGGCGAGGAACGGCTCCGCCATGAAGTAAATGAGTCCGCCGCCGAGTGCGAAGAGGCCGAAAATCGCGGCGATGCGCTTGCCTCGCGGTGCACTGACGATGGCGCGCGGAATAGCTTCCAACTCGTCGATGCTCTCTTCACGGGCCGAAGGCATGCGCTGTAAGAGCAGCAGATACGCAATGTAAATGGCAATGAGTATGCCCGCGTCCAGCAGGCCGATGGAGCGCTTCCACCAGATCACCGGGATGTAGGCGAACGCGGCGATCAGGCCAACTACTTCGATGCACTGCTCATCGTCCAGATGGATCAGCCCCAGGCGGCGCTTGTTGCGCCTGCGATAGACGAAAGCAGCCGTGAAGTAGATGAGCGGCCAGCCGAGTCCTGTGAGCAGGCGCAGCGCCCCGGTGAGGTTCGCCATGAGGAGCGGCACCTGCTGCTTCCAGGCCAGCACGGCCTCCACGGCAAATTCGGGCAGGGTTTGCAGCCATGCCAGAATGGCCAGCGCAAATCCCTGCGCCATGAAAAACTGCGCCGATTCGGCGGCCCATGCAATGAGCATGGCGGCGGCGAGCACCAGTGGCGCAGTCCAAAGGACGGATAGCGGCGATTCGTCCGGTATGCCCGCGGTGGCGAACAACAGCAGGACACAAACCGGCATGGCGGCTTGCTGTCGTTTATCGGAAGGAAATGCCGGCATCTTTTGTGACCACCGAGTGTTTTTCGAATTCCGGCCGCGTTGTGGGGAAGTCCGTGCGGTAGTGGCCGCCGCGGCTTTCTTCGCGAGCTAACGCACAGCGCGCAATCAACCATGCGACAAGCCGCTGGTTGGAAGGCGCGCTGTCTTCGAGCAGCGCGATGGCTTCGCGCAGACCGGCGCCGTCGCGAACAATCCCGCAGTAGTTCCAGGCGATATCTTCCGGCGCCATGGCCGTGTGTCCGGCGCGGTTCGGCGGTGCGGCTGCGCGGAGCCCTTCCGCGCACGCGGGAGCGGCCGCCTGGCGCATGGCGCGACCTGCGCGCGCACCGAACACGACTCCTTCCAGCAGGGAATTGCTGGCCAGGCGGTTGGCGCCGTGCACGCCCGTACATGCGACTTCGCCGGCCGCGAACAGCCCCGGCAACGACGTGCGTCCGTCGAGGTTCGTCCAAACGCCGCCCATTGCATAGTGCGCCGCGGGAGCTACGGGAGCGGGCTGCTTTTCCAGGTCGATGCCGTAGCGCAGGCAGGTTTCGTAGATCCGCGGGAAACGGTTCGGAATGAATTGCGCTTCGCGGTGGGAGAGGTCCAGCAGCACGTGGTCTGCGCCGGTGCGCTGCATTTCGCTGACAATCGCCCGGGAAACCACGTCGCGCGGCGCCAGTTCGGCGAGTTCGTGATAGCGCGGCATAAAACGCTCGCCCAAAGTGTTCACCAGGTGCGCGCCTTCGCCGCGCAGTGCTTCAGACAGCAGGAATCGCGGCGCGCCTTCGATGTGCAGGGCCGTGGGATGGAACTGAACGAACTCGATATCGGAGATCTCCGCGCCGGCGCGATACGCCATCGCGACACCGTCCCCGGTCGCGACCTCCGGGTTCGTCGTGTTGCGATAAACCGCGCCCAGACCCCCGGTGGCCAGCAGCACGGATCCAGCGTGTAACGGCACCCGGGCGTTGGCTTTGGCATCGTGTAGAAGCGCGCCGCAAATGTTGCCGCCGTGCACCAGCAGATCCTCGGTGGCGGCGAAACTGCGGAACTCCACGTTGGGCAGCGATGCAGCTTTCTTGTACAACGTGCGGGCGATCTCGCGGCCCGTGGAATCGCCGTGCGCGTGCAGAATGCGGTTGCGGCTGTGCGCGCCTTCGCGTGTGAAGGCGAGCTCGCCGCCGGAACGGTCGAATTCGGCGCCCCACTCGATGAGTTCTTCGATGGCCGCGGGGCCCTCTTCCACAAGCGTGCGTACCGCGGCGCGGTTGCAGAGTCCGTCGCCGGCGTAGAGCGTGTCCTGCTCGTGCAGCTCCACTTCGTCTTCGTCGCTGAGCGCCACCGCGATTCCGCCCTGCGCATATTCGGACGAAGATTCGCGCAAGCTCTCCTTGGCGACCACAAGCACACGGCCGGAGGGCGCGAGTTCAATGGCAGCGCGCAGTCCGGCAACGCCTGCTCCGATGACGAGAAAATCTGGGTCCATGTACCAATGCGATGATAACTTGGCCGCCGGGGTTGCGCCTGTGCGGATTCGCATGGCACGCGAAATGGTACAAAGTTTTTATGCCCTCTTTTCGCGTGGAGACACCCACGCGGTGCTACAACGCCACCGTGGAGCGCGGGATTATCGGCCGTGCCGCCGCGTTTCTGCCGCCGAAATCCGGAAAACTGTTCGTGGTTTCCACGGAGGATGTCTGGCGTCATCAGGGCGCCAAACTGGCCGGCGCCCTCAGTGGGGTGGCCTATGAGGTGCTGCACCTGCCGGGCGGCGAAGAGAACAAGCGCCTGGCTCCGCTGGAGGTTCTGGCGGAGCAGATGCTGCATCGTGGCGCGGACCGCAGCGGCACGGTAATCGCATTCGGCGGCGGCATCGTCAACGATATGGCAGGTTTTCTCGCGGCGATCTTCATGCGCGGCATTCCCGTGGTGCAGATCCCCACGACGCTGCTGGCGCAGGTGGATGCAGCCGTCGGTGGCAAGACCGGCGTCAACCTGGCAAGCGGGAAGAACCTCATCGGCAGCTTTCATCAGCCCTCCGCCGTGCTGATCGATCCCGCGGCGCTGGAGACGCTGCCGGAACGCGAGTATCGCGCCGGCCTCTACGAGATCGTCAAAGCGGGCATCATTCGCGATGCCGGGTTGTTCCGATTCCTGGACGAGCATGCCGATGACGTGCTGGCGCGCCAGCCGGACGCCGTGGATCGCATCATTGCCGATTCCGTCCGCATGAAGTGCGAAGTGGTGAGCGGCGACGAGCGCGAGACGGACCTGCGCCGCATCCTGAATTACGGACACACCTTCGGGCACGCGCTCGAGGCCGAGACGAAGTACACGCGCTTCCTGCATGGCGAGGCAGTGGCGTGGGGTATGCGCGCCGCGGCGTATTTGGGCGAGATGACCGGCTATTTGTCCGCCGAGGATGCGGTCGAGATTCTCGCGTTGATTCGACGCTATGGGCCGATTCCGCCGGTGGACGGCATCTCGCAGGAGAACCTCTTCGCGCGTCTCGTGCACGATAAGAAAACGGTGCAGGGCAAGGTCCATTTCGTGCTGCCGGTGCGCATAGGCGAAGTGAAAGTGGTCGCGGGGGTGGACGAGAAAGCCGTCCGCGAGGCCATCTCCGCGGCTATGTCATGAGCGGAACCACTCCGCAGGGAACGCGCAGCGAGCAAGAGGCGGCAAATTGGGTGCGCGGCATGTTCGGCCGTGTGGCGCCTCGCTACGATCTGGCGAATCACCTGCTCTCCTTCAATATCGATCGCTACTGGCGGGCGCATACGGTCCGGCGCGTGCGCACGGTTCTCGAGCGGCCGGACGCGCGCGTGCTCGATATCTGCTGTGGCACGGGCGATCTGGTGCTTGCGCTGGAAAGAGCTCGCGGCGCGGTGGTTTGGGGTTCCGATTTTTGTCATCCGATGCTGGTGGCGGCGCGGCGAAAGGCGGCGGACCGGCGGGCGCGCGCCTTCCTCTTCGAAAGCGATGCATTGCGATTGCCGGTGCGGGACGGGTCGCTGGATTTGATTACGGTGGCGTTCGGCTTCCGGAATCTGGCGAACTACCAGGCGGGATTGGCGGAGATGCGGCGCGCTCTGCGGCCCGGGGGTATGGCCGCGATTCTGGAATTCTCGCAGCCTCCGAACGCTGCCTTCCGCGCGCTGTACGAATTCTACTCGCGGCGGATTTTGCCGCTGATCGGGGGCGCGTTGTCGGGGAGCCGCGATGCGTACACCTACCTGCCGGAGAGCGTCCGAAAATTTCCGACCGCGCCGGCTCTGGCGGACGATATGAAAGCTGCGGGCTTCAGCGGCGTCGAATTCGAGTATTTAACCGGCGGAATTGTGGCGCTGCATTTGGGAATAACGGCCGGACTCCCAGCCGATCGCAAAATCTGATTTGTGACCCGGGGAGCCAAGCTCCCTACTCAGCCCCCGCCTTTCTGACCGCGGCTTCTACCTGTTCCTTCGTCCAATCCGTGCTGATGAAGAGCTCCTGACGTGCTCCCGCGCTCAGGGCGATAGCTTTCCAGCCGTTCTGCGTCGGCACGGTTACGCGCATTTTCACCTTTCCGCGAGCATCGCGCACCGGTCGAATCACTCCCGGGATCACGCTACGAATCTCCGGATTCGCCCGCAGCAACTCTTCGAGAATCTCGCGCACGCCATCAATGATGCTGTGCTCGATCTTCAGCCGGTCTTTGGCCGTTCTCAGGCGCATTTACTTCCACCCCCCTCCGCCGCGCAGCGGGACAAACCGGCAGGTTGTGGCAACTTGCTCTTCGAAACGGTCGCCGCGCCTGCGGATGACGATCAGTTCCTGGTCATCGAGGCTGCCGACGGGCGCTACCAGCCTTCCCCCATCGGCGAGTTCATCAAGGAGCGGTCGCGGGATTCTGGGCGCTCCGGCGGCGACCGCGATGGCGTCGTACGGCGCCAGTTCGGGGTACCCGCGCGTGCCATCCCCGGCGATTGCGAGCACGTTTGCATCAAGGCCCGTGCGATGCAGATTGTGCGCGGCGAAAGCGGAAAGCTCGGGAATCAGTTCAAGGGTAACCACGTGCGCCGCGAGGCGTCCCAGCACCGCGGCGGCGTATCCGCACCCGGTCCCGACCTCGAGCACGCGGTCACCGGGAGTGAGTTCCATGCGTTCCGCCATGAGCGCCACCATATACGGCTGCGAGATCGTCTGCCCGTAGCCGATGGGTACCGGTTCATCGGCGTATGCGCCTGCGCGCCACCGCTCCGGCACGAATTCCTCGCGAGGAATCGCGAGCATGGCTTCCAGCACGCGCTCATCGGCGATGCCGCGGCGCACCAACTGCGTGTGTACCATTTCGCGCCGCAACGCCGGAAAATCCGGAAGTTGATTCACCCCAACTTTATAATAGCTGTGATGGCTTATTCGATCACGTTGATTCCGGGAGACGGCATCGGTCCGGAAGTTGCAGACGCTACGGTGCGTGCCGTAGATGCCACAGGAGTGCAAATCGAGTGGGACCGCGTGGAAGCCGGCGCGCGCGCTCTCGCCGAATACGGGCAACTCATTCCCGATGAAGTGTACGCGTCGCTCGAAACCACGCGTGTCGCGCTGAAAGGGCCTACAGCGACGCCGATCGGCGGCGGACATCAGAGCATCAATGTTGCGTTGCGCAAGAAACTCGGGCTGTATACGAATTTCCGGCCGGTCCGCATGCTTCCCGGGCTGAAAACGCGATTTTCCGATTTGAACCTGGATCTCGCGATTTTTCGCGAAAACACGGAGGATCTGTACTCCGGCCTGGAGCACGAAGTGGTGCCGGGCGTGGTGGAAAGCCTGAAAATCATCACGTCAAACGCGTCTATGCGAATTGCGAAGGCGGCTTTCGAGTACGCTCGCCGCGATGGCCGCCACAAGGTGAGCGCCATCCACAAAGCCAACATCATGAAGCTGAGCGACGGCCTGTTCCTGAAGTGCTGCCGTGAAGTGGCGTCGCATTTTCCCGAGATTCAGTACAACGAGCTGATTGTCGATAACGCCTGCATGCAGCTTGTGATACGGCCGGAGACGTTCGACATTCTGGTGCTGCCGAACCTCTACGGAGATATCATTTCGGACCTCACGGCCGGCCTGGTCGGCGGCCTCGGCATCGTGCCGGGGGCGAATATCGGCGATCATCACGCCATCTTCGAAGCGGTGCACGGGACGGCGCCGGACATCGCCGGCAAGGGACTGGCGAATCCGACGGCGCTGATGCAATCCGCGGTGCTGATGCTGGCCCACATCGGCGAGCGCGCGGCGTCGGAGAAGATGGAAAAGGCGGTGCACGCGGTGTATGCGGAAGGCAAACACTTGACGGGCGACGTGGGAGGGAAGGCATCCACGGGCGAGTTCACGGACGCCGTGATCGAGAAAATTGGGGGAGTTCCGCGCTAGGCGAACTCCGTTGCCACGTGCCGACAGGAATTCTTCCTGTCGGGTCGCGCGGAGCCGGGTTCATTCGCGGGATTGATACACTGGTTCTATGGCGCGCGTGGACTCCAGCGCCGCGGTTTCCGTCGAGCGGTTCTTCCAATTTTCGGTCCTGGGGCTGGTGGCCAGCGGATATCTCGCTGTCGCCGGTTCGGGCTACCTGGACACTGCGACCATCGTGCTTACGGCCGCCGGTTTGCTGCTCCGCGCTTTGCTGGTTTGCGGCGTGGTGCGCATCGATTTTTCGCCGCGCCTGGTGACCGGCCTCACCCTCGCCTACATGGCTTTTTTCGGCGTGGATTATCTCGCCCTCTCGCGAAGTTTCCTCTCGGCAACCGTGCATCTCCTGTTTTTTCTGGCGGTCGTGAAAGTGCTCACGTCCGCGACGAACCGCGACTACCTGTACACGGCTGTGATCGCGTTCCTGGAACTGCTCGCCGGAGCGATCCTTTCCATCAGCCTGAACTTCTTTGCCTTTCTCGCGTTGTTCCTGTTGTTCGCGATCGCGGCGCTCACCAGTGCGGAGATCCGCAGGAGCCTGGCCAAGTCGCCTGCCATCTCACGCCACGGTTTGCGGCGTTTCCATCCGAGATTGGGGGCACTGGCGGCGGCAGCCACCAGCGGAATTCTGGTGCTCACCGCCGGGTTTTTCTTCTTCCTGCCGCGCACCGCCGACGCGGCGTTCGCCCGATTCATCAATCACCGCATCTTCGTTCCCGGACTCTCCAATCACGTGACCCTCGGCGAAATCGGCGAGATCAAAACCAGCTCTCAGCCGGTGATGCACATCAAGGTTTACAGCTCCGCGCTGCCGAACGGCTTAAAGTGGCGCGGCGGCGGCTTGGTGGAGTTCGACGGTAAGCGGTGGTTTAATCCGCATCCTCGAATGGAGCCGCTGATCGCGCCGAGCGGACACTTCATCATTCCGGGCCGCTTGCGCCGCGAAGGCACTCGGATCAGCTACATTGTGGACCTGGACGCCATCGATACCGACGCGCTGTTCTTCGCCGGCAGTCCGGAACAACTCGACATGCGCCAGTACTCGATGGTGAAGACGGAGACGGACAGCTACCGTCTCGGTCACACGCCTCCGCCGGGATTTCATTACGAGGCGTACAGCCTGCTGGAACAGGACGCGGCACTGCCCGACCACGAACCCGAATTGCCGCCCGAGCAGCGTGCGGAGAGTCTGCAACTGCCGCCTCTGGATCCGCGGATTTCGGCGTTGGCGCGCCAAATGACCGCGCAGGCGGCGAGCGATTTCGAGCGGGCTCGCGCCGTGGAACAGCACCTGCGCACGGATTTCGGCTACACCCTGACGCTCCCCGACCATGAGCCTGCCGATCCCCTGGCCTACTTCCTGTTCACGCGCAAAAAGGGTCACTGCGAGTACTTCGCTTCGGCGATGGCAGTGATGCTGCGGACCCTCGGCATACCCGCGCGGCTCGCCACCGGATTCCAAAGCGGCATATACAACCCGATCACGGACCTGTGGCTGATTCGCGCGTCCGATGCCCACTCCTGGGTGGAAGCGTGGATTCCCGGTCGCGGCTGGACTACATTTGACCCTACGCCGCCGGATCCGAATCCGCGCGCCGTGGGCTTCCTGACCAAGGCGGGCCTATACCTGGACGCCGCCGAGACGTTCTGGCAGGAGTGGGTGGTGAGCTACGACCCCGGTCATCAGGGCGCGCTCGCCGATAGCCTGGAGCAGCGCGCCAACGGGCTCGGCATTCGCTGGTTCGACACGCTCTCCGGCGCTCCCGAGCGCTGGGACGGACTGGCAGTTGCGTTCGCCCGCATCTACGGGTTGCGCATCGCCATGGTGCTGGCGATCGGCGCGTTTGTGTGGCTCTTTGGCCCACCGCTGCTGCGCGTTGTGCGATTGCGGCGGCGCGTGAGCCGCGTTCGCCGCGGACACGCCAGCGTGGCCGATGCGACGGTGCTTTACGACCGCATGCTGCACATCCTGAAGCGCCGCGGCTATCAGAAGCCGGCCTGGTTCACGCCGCTGGAGTTCGCCGCATCCCTGCCCGTGCCGGTCGGCGACACGGTCGCCGAGTTCACGTCCGCATATAACGCGATGCGGTTTGGCGGACGCACCGATGTGGCGGCGGACCTTTCGCGGCTGCTCGACGACCTGCAGCGGCAGGATCGTCACGCATGACGCCGGAGGAGTTGGAACGCTTCGCCGCGCTCGAACGACGGGTCGCTGAACTGGAGGCGCGACTGAATCGGCCTGAGCCCGCTCCGGTGCGGTTGCATCCGATGCCGCCGCGGCCGTCGCCGCCGCCTGGTCCGCCGGTGTCTTCGCCGGTATCTCGGCCGGCGGCTGTAACTGCCCCGCCCGCCGCGCGCCCCATGTCACCAGAGACCGCACCTATGGAGTGGCTCAGCCGCATCGCGGCGGTGACCGTGGTACTGGCGCTGGCTTTCTTCTTCGACTACGCGTTTCAGAACCACTGGATCGGCGAGACGGGCCGCGTCCTGCTTGGCCTCCTCTGCGGTGCGGCGGCAGTGTTCTTCGGCGATCGCTTCTGGAGCAAGGGCCAGCGGGCGTTCGGGCAGTCGCTGGCCGCCGCGGGAATCGCGTTCTTTTACCTGTCGTTCTGGGCGGCGTTCGCGCTGTATCGTCTGGCGCCGCAACCGGTAGCTTTCGCGCTGATGTTGCTGACCACGGTGGGCGCGGGCGCGCTGGCGTTTCGCTTCGGCGGACCGGCGGTGGCCATGCTCGGGTTGGCGGGTGGCTACGCGACGCCCCTGCTGCTGCAGAGCACCGGCCAGCCTTGGTTCCTGCTTGGCTATGCTCTGTTATTGAACATCGGCACCGTTGTTGCCGCGCGGCGCCGCGATTGGCCGGCCGTAGAAGCGATCGCGCTTGCCGGCAGCACCGTGCTGTATATCTATGCACGCGGCGAAGCGCGCGATGCCGCGGCGGATACCACATTTATCCTGGTCTGCCTGGGCCTGTTCGTCTCGTCTCCCTGGCTGGGCATCGCGATGGCCGAGGTTGTAGTCGCCGCACTGACGATCGCACGGGTATGGGCGCCTTCGACGGCAGCGCTCGCGACGGCGCTGGTGTGCGCGTGCGCGGGATTAGTGGCGGCCCACCGGCGGCGCTGGTCGCTACTGCCGCTGGGCAGCTTCGCGGCGTTCTGGTTCGCCTACGTGCTGTGGAGCAGCAGCGCCGAAACGGGCGCCGTCTTTGCGCCGCTTGCCTGGGTCACGCTCGCGTTCCTCATTCTGCTGGGGTGGAATGTGTTGCCGCGGGCTGAGAGCGCACCAACCCTTTTCGCACCCGAGGCGCTGCTGATTCCGTTCAACGCGGGCTGCTACTTCGCGGCTGGATACAACCTGCTGCAGCCCGGCTTCCCGCACTGGACGGGACTCTTCGCCGTTGCGACGGCGGCCGTTCACTTTGCTGCCGGCGGGCTTCTTTGGAAGCGCAATGCCGTGCTGGCCCGGCTCGCGGCGGGTAGCGGACTTGTGCTTCTCGCACTCGCCGTTCCGATTCAGTTCACGGGCTATCCGGTGGCAGTCGCCTGGTCAGTGGAAGCCGCCGCCATTGCCTGGATCGGGACGCAAGTGCCGGGGTCGAAATTGGTGGCCTCGATCGGCTCGCTCGTCTTGTTCGCGCTGGTGCTGTTCCACCTCGGCCTCGTCGATAGCGGCCTGGCAACTGGCGCGCTGCTGGCGAATTCACGGTTCTTTGCGTTCGCTGTCGCGGCAATTTCGCTCTGGGCCACCGGCTACTGGATCGGCGAGGGAACTGCTGCCGCCGCGGCCTGGATCGCCGGGCATACCGTAATGCTGTGGGGCCTTGGACTGGAAACCGACACGTGGGCCGCTCGTACTGCTGGTCCGGAAAATGCCCGCAGCCTTTCCAGTGCGGCGTTGAGCGTCGTGGCCGCGGCTTATGCCGTGGTTCTGTTCGCCGGCGGCACGGCCCGCCGCCACGACCTCACCCGGCGCCTCGGCATTGTCTTGATTGGGCTCGTCATACTGAAGTTATACCTGTATGACGTCTGGTTTCTCGCAGCGCTCTATCGAATGGTGGCGTTCGCGATCCTCGGGCTGCTGCTGCTCCTGATCTCGTATCTATACTCGCGCTACCGCGGGTCCATCGAAAGCTGGTGGCGGCCATAAGCCGCGACGGCCAGGTGCCGTAGCAAATACCAGCACGCCGCAAGTTCGTCGCTGTCAATCGGCCGCGCGCCGTCCAACCGCTCTTTTACCGATTCCAAAACCTCCAACCGCTCTTGTGTCAGCGCGTCCATACCAACCTCATCGGCGCGGGAAGAATTCGCATTAATGTTTTTCCCGCAATCCGCCGATATTCTTCTTGGAATCTGAAGAATGATCCGGCTTACCCGACTCAACCGCGTGCCGATGGTGCTCAATGCCGATTTAATCGAGCATATCGACGTCACGCCGGACACAGTGATCACCCTCACTACGGGTCAGATCCTGCGTGTGCGGGAGACTGCCGACGAGGTGGTGCGGAGAATCATCGAGTTCCGGCGCCGGATCTGCGCACCTGAAGCTTTAACGGAAACTCCCGACCCGGAGACCGAATAAACCATGGCAGCCGCACCTCAAAGCGCACCGGCACCCGCTCCGGCTCCGGCCACCTCCAAAACGAAGGTCAAGAAACGGCCGTCCGCGCGGCCCGATGTGGCGACGTTGGGCGGCATCGCGCTCGCAGTTGCGGGAATCGTGGGCGGCCTGGTTCTGGAAAAAGGCAGCATTCAGGATATCGCTCAAGGGACTGCGGCGATGATCGTTCTCGGCGGCACCTTCGGCGCGGTGCTGGTCACAAATCCGCTGGACGTCGTGCTGCGGGCGTTTGCCGGTTTGCGCAATGTGTTCTTTGAAGCTGCCGCCCCCGCCACGGACACAATCGAAGCGTTGATCCAATTTGCAACGAAGTCGCGCAAGCATGGCATCGTCAGTCTGGAAACGGACGCGGCCGCCATCACCGACCCTTTCTTCAAAAAAGCGTTGAATCTGGCGGTGGACGGCACCGATTTGCAGGAAATCCGAAAAATGATGGAGATCGATATCGCCCTCGGCGAGCAGGCATCGGAAGCAGAGGCCAAGGTCTGGGAAGCCGCCGGAGGGTATTCGCCGACCATCGGCATTATCGGCGCGGTGTTGGGGCTCATACAGGTGATGAAACACCTGGAGGACATCAAAGAAGTGGGGCACGGCATTGCGGTAGCGTTCGTGGCAACGGTGTACGGGGTGGCTTCGGCCAACATTTTCTTCCTGCCGGTCGCCAATAAGCTGCGGGCTCGCACGCGTCAGGCGATCATTCTGAAGGATCTGACGCTGGAAGGCGTGATCGGAATCGTCGAAGGGCTGAACCCGACGCTGATTCGCATGAAGCTGGAGACATTTAGTCCGGCGCCTGTGAAGAAGAAGAGTCCGAAGGCCGCAAAGAAAGCCGCCGGTCCCGAGCCGGCCGCGGGAGCCAAAAAATGACGCGCAAGAAGACGCATGCGCACGAAAACCACGAGCGCTGGCTGGTTTCCTACGCGGACTTCATCACCCTGCTCTTCGCGTTTTTGTGGTGATGTTCGCTTCTACGCAAGCCGACAAAAACAAGGCGAAGGCCGTTTCCGACTCGGTCCGGGAGGCGCTCGAACACGGCCAACTCTCAAGCGCGATCTCGACCGTTCTGGGGCGCGGCAAGCACGACGTCATCAAAGCGCGCAACGCAGATCCCGCTGTGAAGGAGGAGAACGAGTCGCAAGCTCCGAAAGCCGTGGAGCGGCCCGAGGATCTGAAGCAATCGATGGAGACGCTACAGCGCGGACTGGCTGCGGAATTGAGAGATGGCAAGGTGCAACTCAGTTTGGAAGCTCGCGGCCTGGTAATCAGTCTGCGGGAAGCGGCGTTCTTCGCTTCGGGCGATGACGCCCTATCGCCGGCGAGCATTCCCGTCCTCGGCAAGATTGCGGCGGTAGTGCAGCGCCTTCCCAATCAGGTCCGATTGGAAGGGCACACTGATTCCATCCCGATTCACAATTCCCGGTTTCGCGGCAATTGGGAGCTTTCGGCGGCCCGCGCCATCGCCATGGCGGAGGTGCTCTCCGAACGCTATCAAGTGTCCCGTGCGCGCCTGGCGATTGCGGGCTATGCGGAGAATGCCCCGGTCGATACGAACGAAACCGAGGAAGGCCGCGCACACAACCGGCGCGTTGCTGTTGTGCTGCTGACGCAGGAAGGCCAGAAGTCCGAGCCGGCCGCAAAGGACAAAAAACCATGACCGTCTCCACCGCGCATTTCGGGTCAATTGCCGTCGATCCGGGCGCTATCGTCGAATTCCCGGAAGGTCTGCCTGGGTTTGAAGAGATGCGCCAATTCGTTCCGTTGCGGCATCCGGCGGCAACGGGTCTCGTATTCCTGCAGAGCCTCGATTCACCGGCTCTTTGTTTCCTGGCGGTGCCCGTTCAGGTGGTCCGCCCGAACTACCGCGTCGAGATGCCGGCTGACGATCTGGAACTGCTCGGGTTTGCGCCGGACTGCCGTCCCGTGTTGGGTCGCGACGTCAACGCGCTCGCTTTTCTTTCCCTTGAAGAAGGCGCGGCCCCGAGCGTGAACCTTCGGTCGCCGGTGGTGATTTCGCTGCGATCCTGCCGCGCCGTCCAAGCCATCCGGACAGACGAGCGCTATGGCTATCGCGAGCCGTTGATCGAAGAGGAGGCCGTATGCTCGTAATCCGCAGGCGCCCGGGCGAATCGCTCGTCATCGGGGAGGATATCGAGATCGAGATCATCGAGTGCGGAGCCTCGCGTGTGAAACTCGGGATTCGAGCGCCAAGGAGCATCCCGGTCACCCGCTCGGAACTGAGGCAAACACGCGCGCAGAACCTGGCCGCGGCACGGTCGCTGGAGGCCATCGCGCCGGCCGAACTCGCGGCGATGCTCAAGGGGGTTGGGGCATGAGTGCCGTCGAGCTGGCCAGGCTGCAATGGGCGGTGGAGTTGCATCGCAACGGAGATCTTGCGGAAGCGGAGGCAATTTACGGGGCCATTCTCGAAACGGATCCACAGAATGCCGACGCGTGGCACCTTTTGGGCCGCGTGGCTCTCCAGCAGGGGCATACCCGCGACGCCGCGGCACGTGTTTTGCAAGCCATTCGAATCCGCGGCGAAGTGCCCGACTTTCACACGGCGCTCGGCGAGGTGCTCGCGGCGGAGGGGCGGCATGCCGACGCGGTGCTCTGCTTCCGCGAGGCTTTACGCCTGACCCCGGAGTTTCTGCCGGCCCTGTTGAACCTGGGAATGGCGTATGCCGCGCAGAAGATGTATCGCGAGGCATGCCCTTTCTACCTGCGCATCATCCAGCGCGACCCGTCGTGCTCACAGGCCTTCAATAATCTGGGCAACGCGCTGCGCGGGCTGGGCGCGTACGAAGAAGCCATCGACTGCTTTCAGGAGGCCCTGCGGCTACGGCCCTCGGAGCCGGAGCCCGCGGTGAACCTGGCGGCTACCTATCTGCACATGCAGCGCTTTGGCGAGGCTGAGCTGTGGGCACGGAAAGCACTCCTGCTGCGGCCTGGCCTGGTTGAGGCGCTCTCGAATCTATCGATCGCGCTGCTGCGTCAGGATCGCGCGGTGGATGCGGAGCGGGTCGCGCGTGAGGCGCTGGCGAGGTGCTCTTCCGCGCCGCATCTGCACTCCAATCTCGCATCGGTGCTGCTGCGGCAAAAGCGGTTCCGCGAAGCCGAAGCGGCGTGCCGTCAGGCGCTCGAATGGGATGGGACGAATGCCGAGGCGTCGAACAATCTGGGAGTCGCACTGCAGAATCTCGATCGTCTCGACGAGTCAGCGGAACAATTGGAAGCGGCGACGCGCAAGCGCCCCGAATACTCCGAGGCATGGACGAATCTCGGCACCGTTCGCGAGTCGCAACGCCGGCCGGAAGAGGCGCTCGCGTGCTTCGATGAAGCGCTTCGACATCAGCCGCTCTATGCCAAGGCGCATTTCTGCCGGGCATTTCCACTATTGCGCGCGGGCCGTTTGCCCGAGGGTCTTTCTGAATACGAATGGCGCTGGAAGCTACAGCGCGAACGGCCCCGCGGCTTTTCGCTCCCCTCGTGGGACGGCGGTCCGCTCGGCGGAAAAACCATTCTGCTGTTCGCCGAACAGGGGCTCGGCGATACGCTGCAATTCATCCGATATGCGCCGCTATTGGCGTCGCGAGGCGCTCGCATCATCGTCGAGTGTCAGCCGAAAATCGCCGGTCTGGTTTCGCGTGTTGCGGGTGTCGCAGCGGCGATTACGCCTGGCGATGCCATACCGCCCTGCGATTGTTCGACCCCGCTCATGAGCCTTCCTCTGTTATGCGCAACCACGCTCGAAACGATTCCCGCGAACATTCCTTACCTCTCTGCGCGGCCGGAACTCTCCGCGCAGATGGAGTCGCGGATATCGGCAACAGGACTGCGTGTTGGCGCCGCATGGGCCGGCAATCCGGAACACGCGAGCGACAGGCATCGATCGATGCCGCTGAGCCACTTTGCGGCCTTAGCCGAAGTTCCGGATACCACCCTGTACAGCCTGGCCCCGCAAGGCTGCGGCAAGGCGTCGTGGCTTCATGAACCGCTTCATCGCGATGAGGGAGTGGAAGAACTCGCCGCTCTCATTGCTTGCCTCGATCTGATCGTCACAGTCGATACCATGCCTGCCCATCTCGCCGGAGCATTGGGCAAGCCGGTTTGGACGCTGCTCAGCGCGGCTGCCGACTGGCGATGGTTTTCCGCCCGCGAAATCACCCCCTGGTATCCTTCGATGCGCCTCTTTCGGCAGGAGCGCTCCGGAGATTGGGCCCCCGTAGTACAGCGCGCCGCCGCCGGATTGCGCGGTTCAAATATTGCGGATTCCCGCCGATATGAGTTTGTGAAGGCCGGAACGCGAGCCGAATGGAACCGCGGACACCGGCTGCGGCAGGATGCCGAAAATTCACAACAGGACGTAAAACAATGATTTCCCTTCAAACGAACGTAGCTTCCCTGGCGGCGCAGGAAAATCTGCGCGTCAATACCAATTTTCAAAAAGACACCATCGAGAAGTTGACCAGCGGCTACCGCATTAACCGCGCGGGAGACGACGCCGCCGGCCTGGCGGCGGCCAACCAGTTACGCAGCAAGGTCGCAGAGCTGAATCAGGGCGTGCTGAACGCCAATGACGGCGCCGGCCAGTTGCAGATCATGGACGGCGGCCTCAGTAACATCGGCAACATCCTCGACCGGCTGAAGACGCTCGCAACCGAATCGGCCTCGGACACCTTCAGCGGCAACCGTTCCACGCTCAACAGCGAATACCAGTCGCTGCTGCAGGAAGTGAATCGGCAGGCTTCCAACATCGGGCTGAGCTCCCAGGGTGGCGCCGGTTCGCAGTTCAATAAGAACCTTTCTGTGTATATCGGCGGCGGCAGCACGCAGACGAATGCTCAGGTTTCTGTGGACCTCGGGGGCGCGAAGAACTTGGTAGACTCGAGCGGCCTGGCCATCGGCAGCACCAGCATTGACGCCGGGGGCACGGCGCTCAGCAACAACTCGCAGAATACGCTCAATAACACGACTACCATGATCCTGACCACCCACACGACGGGCGGCAAGCAGACCTTTGACATCAACTACATCGATGGCAGCGGTACGCAGCAGGTCATGCATGCGTCGGTGACCTCCACCGATGCGAACGGCATCAGCGTTTCCGCCGCTGTGAACCAGTTAAACAGCCAGCTCACTTCTATCAATCTGACGGCTGCCGTGGATTCCTCCGGCCAGTTGGTCATCGGCGGCACGACCGGGTTCGCGCTCGTAGGCGCGGCGGTTACGGCTAATGCCGGTGGTTCGGGCTCGATCTCGGCCACCAGCGGGCTCACCAGCACTACAGCGACGGGCTACAACAAGTCCGACTACAACGTGCAGACCACCTTTGCAGCGCCGAATTCCAGCCAGCCCGAAATCATTTCGTTCTCGAATGGCCAGGTGACGAAGTTTGTCACGCTGGACAGCACCCTGACCGATGGTGCGGACCTCGCCGATGCCATCAACCAGCAGACCGCCTCGATGGGCATCACCGCTATCGTCAACAACTCCGGCGGCACAGGTGTCAGCATCGAGAGCACCGGCAGTTTCACGATGACGATGGTGCAGCACGACGACGACGGCAGCGGCAATGCGGCGGGCCCGTTCACAGGCAGTTATGCCGTCGGCCAGCAGATCGATGTGACGGGGCCCTCGACCACCGCTTCGACGACCGGCAACGCGCTCTCGGCCCTGACGGCCATCAACAACGCGGTCGCGCAACTCGGGCAGGTACAGGGCCGCGTCGGCGCTGGTGAAAACCAGCTTAAGTACGCCATCAACCTGGCGCAATCGCAGATCACCAATTTCTCTTCGGCAGACTCCCAAATTCGTGACGCGGATGTCGCCGCCGAAGCCGCCAACCTCACCAAGGCCCAGGTGCTGCAACAGGCATCCATCGCTGCCATGGCGCAAGCCAATTCGGCTCCGCAGCAGATCCTCAGCCTGCTGCGCGGCTAATTGCATCTCTAATCAGAGGGCCGGACAGCCGGCCCTCACGTACCCTTTGACTCGTTATGTCCAGTCCCGTTTCCAGTTCGGCCTTCACGGGTAGCAGCCAGTTTTCGACGTCGCTGCAACAGTCCATGCAACGCGCCCTGGCCATTGCGTCGCTGCCCATGGAGGAGATGCAGAACGATTTGAATGCGATGCAGTCGCAATCGTCGGAACTGAGTGCGTTGCGGTCGGCTTTCAACAACGTCCAGTCGGCGCTCGATGGCGTGGATTCCGCACTTGGGCTTGCGTCCTACTCATCTTCTGTCTCCGACGATTCTGTCGCTTCCGTGGCCTTAAGCGGAACGCCCGTCGCGAGCTCGTTCAGTCTGAGGGTCGTCAGCATGGGGGCATACGCGACCTCGATGAGCAAGGATTCTCTCGCGCGCGTTCCAGACCCCTCAAACAGCAATTTCGGTGATGCCACCAAATACACCTTGCAGGTGGGCACTCAATCGCAGACCATTACCGCGGCGGGGAGCACTTTGGCCGGCTTGGCCGATGCAATCAATCAAAACGGAGCCGCCCAGGCGACGATCGTGAATATCGGACCGCCATCGGCGCCGGATTATCGCCTTTACCTACAGGGAAAACAACTCGGCGACTTACCCATCACGCTCTCCACTGCCAACGGCAGCAATATCGGGACGAGCCTTGTGTCGCCACAGACGACGGGCGCGGACGCAACCTACCAGGTGAACGGCCAACCCAGCACTCCGATCGCAACTGATACGCGGACTGTGACGGTCCAGCCGGGAGTCACCGTCACGTTGCTGAGCGACGGTGACGCGACAGTAGACATCACGCGCAATACCGCCGCGCTCAGTAGCGCTTTTTCGAATTTGGCGAGTGCGTACAATTCCGCGATGACCGAGATCAATAAGAATCACGGCTCATCCGGCGGTGCGCTGACCGGGCAGAGTATCGTGATGACGCTGAGTTCCGCCCTGCGCGACATGGTCGGTTATTCCGGAGGGCCTTCGGAAGCGGCGAATCTCACCGCACTGGGACTTTCCCTTGATCGCAACGGCGTGCTCTCATTCGATGGATCTAAATTGAAGACGGCTGCAACTGCGAACCTGAGTGCAGTCAGTGCTCTCATCGGTTCCAGCGATACGGGCGGATTTCTGAAATCCGCCAATGACCGCTTGAACTCGCTCACGGACTCCAGCAGCGGTGTCCTGCCGGGCGCGATAAACACTGTCCTTTCCGGCATCACGAGAAAAACCGCGCAGATCACCGACGAGCAGGACAAGTTGAACACGCTGCAAACAAACCTGCAGCAGCAAATGTCGGCTGCCGATGCGGCCATTGCCGCGCTCGAACAACAACAAAGCTACCTGCAGAGTCTCTTCGGGGCTATGCAGACGCAAACGCAGGCGAATGCCAATGCATAACCTCGCGGGACTGGAGTGGCAAGCCGGCAAACTGCGGCATAGCATTGCGATCGGGGACTTTGCCGCATCGGAGGCTGCCGCGTCCCTCTACATCGCTCAGGTCGCCCGCACGATCTCCGAACTGCCGCCCGATCGCGCCCGGACAACCGTCGAGGAAGCGTGCGCCCTTCTCGAATGGGCCCGCCGAAACATCTGCGCGGCACGCGCGTCGCTCGCCACGCGCCTCGCTGCACTCCGCCGCGTCTCCGGCTATGCTCCCCCGGCCATCGCCGACCCCGCATTTACCCTGCGCGGGTGAACGCAAGCCGGTTTGCCGGCTTTGGCAGCCGCGCTCCGCGCACGCCAAATCGGCGCGCCACGCTGCACTCCACCCCGTCTCCCGCTATGCTCCCCCGGCCATCGCCGACCACGCATTTACCCTGCGCGGGTGAACGCAACCTGGTTTGCCGGCTTGACAGCCGCGCTCCGCGCGACCCGACAGGAAGGATTCCTGTCGGCACGTCAAACCCGCGCGACTCGCTGCCCTCCACCGCGTCTCCGGCGATGCTCCTCCGGCCATCGCAGACCACGCATTTACCCTACGCGGGTGAACGCAACCTGGTTTGCCGGCTTGACAGCCGCGCTCCGCGCGACCCGACAGGAAGGATTCCTGTCGGCACGGCCGCGTCTCCGGCTATGCTCCCCCGGCCATCGGCCGGCCACGCATTTACCCTGCGCCGGTGACCGCAACCTGGTTGCCGGCTCCGGCACGCCAAACGTTCCGCCGCAAACTACTCCTGTCCGACTTCAGCCGCCTGCGGTAAAATCGAAAATTCATTATGCACTCCCGCCGATTTGCCTGTCTTCTCATCGGTCTGTGGCTGGGCGGCGGATTTTTGATGGCTTGGGTCGCGGCCGATAATCCCTCCGTCCCATCACGGATGATGTCCTCCGCGGACCCCGCGGCATCCCTGCGCGTCCGTGCGCTGGGACCTGTGGAGGTCACGGCACTACTCCGTCATGAAGCCGCCGAGATCACGCGCGATGAGCAAGACGTATGGGGCTTCGTCGAAATGGGCTTGGGCGCCTTCCTTTTCTGCTTTCTCCTGTTCGGCACCCAGGAAGGAAAACTGTCCCTCGCGATCGCCCTTTTGATGCTGATCGCGGCTGTTGTTCAGCGGCTCTTTCTCACTCCGCCCATCCACACTTTGGGTCGCCTCACGGACTTCATGTCGACCGACGCCGCGGCCGGTTATAGGGCGCGAATGATGGTCCTGCAAGGGGCTTATGCGGGAGTGGAGATTGCAAAATGGGTGATGGGCGCGTGTCTCGCGGCGACGCTCATCGGCGGCCGCCGTGCGCACTCAGGAAATTCCTGGCAGCAAATCAACGTCGTCAATAAACCCAATCACCGCCATGTCAATCGGTGATTGATGACGGCCCACCGCCGTCATCGCGCTGAACCCTTCGGTCACCAGCAGAACCTTGTCGCCGGCACCGGCGTCCACGGCATCCATCGCCACCACGGCATCGCCCCGATTGCTTCCATCCAGATTGAGGGGCTGGACCAGGAGCAGTTTGCGACCCTCGTGGCTCGCGTGCTTCTGCGTCGCAACCAGTTCACCGACCACCCTCGCGATCAACATGGTTACGCCTTTTGCCGTTTTCTTCCGCCGGTGGGCACTCCGGCAACAGGGACGGGCACGGCAGGGGGAGCCTCGGCGGGTTTGGAGGCGGCCTTCACATGCACCGAATCGACGATTCCCACGATGCACGTATCGGCGGGCGGCTCCAGCGGCAGAAAAGGAAAACTCGCTTCTTTCCCTTTCACGCAATAAACGAGTTCACCGGCGCCCGCGCCCGCGCAGTCCAGGCACACCACGCGCTTGCCCGTGTTTTCCAGTTCCGGAGTAAGAGGTTGCACCATCAGCAGGCGCTGGCCTTCCAGGTGCGGATGCTTGACGGTACACCAAATCCGCCCGACGACACGCCCCAGGTACATGCGTTAGCCCATGTCCACTTCGTCGACGATTCCGACAATTGCGGTGTCGACCGGCGTGTCCTTGCAGCCCTCCGCCATGCGGGCCGAACTGCCGGCCACCGCAAGCACGCGCTCGCGAATGCCGGCGCTGACCGTATCCACTGCCACTACGTAGCCGGCTTCATCCTTGCCTTCCGGCGAAATCGGCTTGAGGACAAGCAGCTTCTTGCCTTCCAGGCGAGGGTCCTTTCGCGTGGCAACCACTGTGCCCACTACGCGGGCCAGAATCATGGAAACTCCAAACCGCCGTGCGGCGGCTTACTTGCCTGCGCCCTGCGCCTGTGACTTGCCGATCGGCAGAACGTCTTCCAGGCTCTGGTGCGGACGCGGAATCACGTGCACCGCGATCAGTTCGCCCACCCGGCGAGCCGCCGCCGCTCCGGCATCGGTCGCCGCGCGAACCGCCGCCACATCGCCGCGAACCATGGCCGTCACATAGCCGGAGCCGATTTTTTCCCAGCCGACCAGGTTCACCTTTGCCGCCTTCACCATCGCGTCGGCGGCCTCGATCATAGCCACCAGTCCGCGGGTCTCGATCATTCCTAAAGCTTCACCCATATCTTCTCCAGATCCCGTTGCTGCACAGCAGGAATAGAGCGCACGCGCGTTCCTTTCCACACTGCTCAGCGGGATCAACGATTGTAGCAGAATGCGATTGGCCTTCCGGCCGATTTCAGAGGGCAAGCTATGATGGGGTCAATGGATTCACGCCGCATGTGCCCGCACTGCCGGGCCTTCATTACCGATAAGGACCGCGTCTGCCCTTATTGCAACGAGCAAGTCGGGCCTCGCGCCGTCGAGCGCCGCATGGACGTGTCGATTCTAGGCGGCTTTATCCCGCACGCGCGCTTCACCACGGCGATGATCCTGATCATGAACATCGGCTTGTTTATCGCGACGGTCCTGTTCAGCATGAAGAGCGGCAACAACAACGCCGTCATGGATATCGATATGCAGACGCTGTTCGCATTCGGCGCCAAGTATCGCCCGTACATCCTGGCCGGACAGTGGTGGCGTCTCATCACCGCCGGCTTCCTGCACGGCGGATTGCTGCACATCGGTATGAATATGTGGGTGCTCTTCGACCTCGGGGCGCAAGTCGAACAGGTCTATGGCACGGCGCGATTTCTGGTGATCTACTTCCTCGCAAACCTGGTGGGATTCTACGCGAGCATGGTGTTCAGCGTGGCGCTGTCCGTGGGCGCGTCGGCGGCGCTGTTCGGCCTCATCGGGGCGATGCTGGCCATCGGCGTCCGATACCGGCATACGTCCGCCGGAAGCGCGATACGCGGACTTTACATGCGATGGGTGATCTACGGCGTCATCTTCAGCTTCATTCCCGGCGTGGACATGGCGGCACACCTCGGCGGACTCGCAGCCGGCTTCGGCGTCGGCTATCTCTCCGGCCTGCCGAAACTCCGCGAGTCTATGGGCGAGCGCGTTTGGCAGGCTGCCAGCTATGCCTGCATTGTGTTAACAGCGCTGAGTTTTCTGAAGTGGTACTTGTGGTTTAGCCACGCGGCGTGAATAATAGACTCATGCGTTTTCGTACACTCGCGCTGGCTTTAGCGCTGACCTTCGGCGTCACCGGTCTCGCTGAGGCGAAAAAGAGACCCGTCACCGCCCACCGCTCGATGAAGCGGTCCAAGAGCGCCAATCGCGTGAAGGCTCGCAAATTCAAGCGCGGTAAGGCGTCCGCGAAAGCCGCCAAGCGGCACGCGAAGCACGCGTAAGCCTGTCTGCCGGCTGTTGTTCCCGTCGCCCGGCATTTTGCCGATTCAAACCGACTCGAATCCCGGCACCTTTTACCGCTCCCTTACGGGGTTGTAAAGAAATATCGAATTGTTTTTTCTCCGCATTCAAAATGCACTCGAATAGCCGCACCTTTTGCCGCTCTCTTACGGGCTTGTGAATAATATCGAATTGCTTTTTTGCCGCATTCAAACGCACTCGAATAGCCGCACCGTGTACCGCTCCCTTACGGTCACGGCTCCGTATGTAGTTGATACTGCTAACGGAGCCGCGACCGTGAGGGAGCGGTAAAAGGTGTATCGAAAGGCGAGTGGAGCGCGACGAGAACGACAGCCGGATTTTTTCGCAGCCCCGTGAGGGAGCGGTAACGGAGCGCGACGAGAACTTCACGAGCCCACCTAAGCCGCCGTCCAACCCCCGTCGATGGTCACTACGCTTCCCGTGGCGAATTCCGCTTCGCTCGAAGCCAGATACAGAGCCAGATGCGCCACTTCGATCGGCCTGCCCATGCGCCCGATGGGTTGCCGCGCATGCAACTCCGCACGAACCTTCTCCTTCTCGTGGGCGTGATTCTTCTCCAGATACCCCTCGACGAACGGAGTTTCCACGGTCCCCGGGCAGATACAGTTCACCCGCAGCCGGCCTGCGTAATCCACCGCCAGTTGCCGCGACATCGCCACCACTGCGCCCTTCGTCGCGCAGTACGCCAGACGCCGCTTCACCCCGATCAATCCCGCCACAGACCCGATATTAACGATGCAGCCCTTCGCCGCGAGCAGCAAAGGCATCGCCGCCCGCATCATCAGAAACGTGCCGTCGACGTTGACGCGAAAGAGCCGTTGAAAATCGGCATAGCTCGTCTCTTCGATGCCGCCGACGAGCCCAATTCCCGCGCAATTCACCAAAATGTCGAGCGATTTCAGTCCACGGGCGACCCTTTGTACCGCCGCTTCGTCGGTGATGTCGCAAGCGATTGCCGACGAGCCCGGCAACTCCCGCGATAGCGCTTCGGCGCGCGCTGAATCGACATCGACAATGGTCACCGAAGCGCCTGCGTCCGTGAATACGCGCGCCGTCCATTCGCCGATGCCGCTCGCGCCGCCCGTAATCAAAGCGGTACGCCCATCCAGCCGGAAGGGAGCGCTCATTTCTGCACCATCCCGATCAGCCGCTTGTGCATCTCCACCATCTTCGCCGCGTTATATTTGACCAGCTTCCGATCATACGTCATCAGTCCGTTGATCTCTCCTTCCACGTCCGTTGTCTGGGTGTAAACGGCCGCTGCGAGCCCCCGCTTGACGAGCGGTTCCAGCTTGTCCATGAGCTCGGTATAACCGGCCTGCAGCTTATCCAGGTTGTCAAACGTCTGATAGCCCCAGTTGCGCTTGTTCCACCAGAGGTGGCCCTCCACCGGTATGCCTAGCCCGCCGAACTCGCCGAGCACGCTGGCGCGGTCGTCCATCACCGGAAACATGCCCGGTCCGGGATAGTTGTGCATGTCCTTCATGTCGCCCCAGCCGCGATCTTCCCAGCCGCTCGGACCGTCCACCAGCCGCGAAGGGTCCAGCTTCTTCGCGTACTGCAGCACTTCGTTGGTGGAGTGCTGCCCCCACCCTTCGTTGAACGGCACCCACGCGATAATGCTCGGCACGTTCGCAAGTTGTTTCATCTCGGCGGTCAGTTCGTGCTGCCACTCGGCCGCTTCTTCGGCGGAGAATGCGATATCGTCCGGACTCTTGGAGCGCACGGCGCTGCGGCGGCCCTTCTGCATCGCGCTTGGCATGTCCTGCCAGATTGCGATGCCGAGCTTGTCGGCCCAGTAGTAGAAGCGCGCCGGCTCCACTTTGACGTGCTTGCGCATCATGTTGTAGCCGAGCTTCTTCAGAGTGTCGATGTCGCTGCGCAGCGCTGCGTCGGTGGGCGCGGTGTACAGACCGTCGGGCCACCAGCCCTGGTCCAGCGGACCGATCAAAAACAGCGGATGATTGTTGAGGAAAATGCGATTGAAGCCGGCGGCGTCTTTGCGCACTTCCACCTTGCGCATGCCGAAATAGCTGGCGACGGAATCGCCGCTCTTGAGCGCAATGTGTAGATCGTACAACGTGGGCGAATCGGGCGACCAGGACTCCACCGCACTGACGGGCAGCCGCACTTCGCGATTGGTGGTGCCGGAAATTCGCCCGGCGTTGCGTCCGTGAAGCGTTGCCGTCGCGGTGAATGCCTCCGGCCGCTCCGAGTGCACGGTGAGCCGCAACTGCTTCCCGTCCAGATCCGGGATCATCGAAAGCTCGGTGATCGCATCGGC
The DNA here is from genome assembly GCA_035606355.1 of Candidatus Limnocylindrales bacterium. GTDB lineage: Bacteria > Acidobacteriota > Terriglobia > Bryobacterales > Bryobacteraceae > Sulfopaludibacter. The sequence continues at coordinate 30,620 of DATNFO010000028.1, forward strand.
TGCCACCGGTTCCAGCCACACGGTCTGCCAGATGCCGGAAACCGCCGTATACCAGATGCCGCTTGGCTCGAGAACCTGTTTGCCGCGGGGAATCATCGCGGTATCGGTGGGGTCGGTTACCGCGACGACCAGTTCCTGCGGCCCGGAAGGTTTCAGGGCGCTGGTGATGTCGAAGGTGAAGGGATCGTACCCGCCTTCATGCCGTCCGGCGCTCTTGCCGTTGACCCAAACCTCGGCGCGCCAGTCTACGGCGCCGAAATGGAGCAGCAGATGCTGCCCGCGACCCGCCGTAGCCGTGAACGTCCGCCGGTACCAAAGCCGCTGATCGGGAGTGAGTGGCTGCTTGACACCGGAAAGCGCCGATTGCACGGGATACGGCACCAGAATCTTTCCTGCGAATTCAGTCGGACGCGCATCGTCCTTCGGAAGAATGGCGTAGTCCCAAAGGCCGTTCAGGTTTGTCCATTTGGCACGAACCATCTGGGGTCGCGGATACTCGGGCAGGGCGCTCTCGGCGCGGACGTCGGCAGTCCACGGCGTCGTAAGCGGATTATCGGCAGGCTTCCACTGCTGGGCGCACAACGTGGCGGCCCACAACACCACTCCAAAGCGAACTCGCATGCCTCTGATTATGCCGCTTTGCGGGCGGGAATCCATAATAGCCAGAAACCCGCCAGCGCTACGGCGGCCGCGGGCAGCAGATACAAGGGCCAGGGGCCGAGCGCGTCCAGCAGCGATGCATTGTGCGGTTTCTGGCGCAGGTACATATAGTTTGCGCCTGTAGCCGCATCGAACGCGCCCACCGCCGCGGCGTACCCGAGGAGGATTGCGTACGCGCGCCACACCGCGCCGCGCCGTAGAGGCGCGATGCCGCCGAACACCAGCATGGAACTCGCCGCCAGAATCGCGCCGTGCGCCACGAAAAAATAGATTGCCGGATACGAAGGCCAGGGCGACCACAGGTCGGGCGTGATCAGCGCCATCCCCGCGCCCGCCATTCCCGCGAAATAGGCAAATTCGACGATAGGACCCGACAGCGTCAAACACGCCAGCACGCTCATCCAGACCGTGGCATCGCACAATTGCAGCGGCAGGTTCACCAGATGCACGCCTTCATGCGAGTATCGGAAGACCCACCAAATCAGCTCATTCACCGCAATGCCCCAGCCGAGCGCGATGCGCATCGTGCTCGTGTCTTTGCGCCGCCGCGCGATCCAGCTCAGCAGAATGCACGCGCCGGCGATCGCCGCCAGCAGCGACAGATGGAGCGGACCGAAAAGACGCATCGCCTCGATTATCCTTCAGCTTTGCTAAAACATCCGTTCAGGCATCCGCTCTTGACAGCCGCTGTGCAATCGCCATAGCGTTAAAGCTTACCCCCTCAATCGAAGGACATGATGAGTCAACCTCCTCTGAACATCCGCCAGGACGCCGCCTTGGACTTCCTTTCGCTCGGAGCGCTCGTGCACCGGCTGGACCCCGGCATTATTCCTTTCCGCAAAGCCACGGAGTGCCAGATCCACGTAAGCGGCGGCGAGTTCAACGTATCGGCGAATCTCTCGGATTGTTTCGGCCTGCGTACCGGCATCGCCACCGCGATGGTGGATTACCCGATCGGCGATCTCATCCGCGAGCGCGTTCGCGCCATGGGCGTGAAGCCGTTATACAAAATGTTCAAGCATGACGGCGTCACCGGCCCCAACATGGCCGCGGTATACAGCGACCGCGGCTTCGGCGTGCGGGCTCCCGTCGTGTTCTACAACCGCTGCAATGAAGCGGGCGCGCAACTCAAGCCGGGAGATTTCAATTGGAAAGAGATCTTCGGCCAGGGTGTGAAGTGGTTCCATTCGGGCGGCATTTTCGCGGCGCTGTCTCCCACCACCGCCGAGCTCGTCGTGGAAGCGATGCAGGCGGCCAAGGATTCCGGCGCGATCACCAGCTTCGATCTCAACTATCGCGCCAAACTCTGGAACATCTCAGGCGGCGAACAGCGGGCCGTCGAAGTGCTGGGTCGCATCGTGAAAAATGTGGACGTGCTGGTCGGCAACGAAGAGGATCTGCAAAAGGGCCTCGGCATTCCCGGCCCCGAAGTAGCCGCCAAGAGCAAGCTCGATTCCAGCGCCTTCGTCGGCATGATGAATAGCGTCGTGCAGAAACAGCCGCACGTGAAGATTGTCGCGACCACGCTGCGCGAAGTGCATTCCACCAACCGGCATAGCTGGAGCGCTGTGGCCTGGGTCAACGGTCAGACCTACCAGGCGCCTGTTGCCGAGCTCGATGTGTACGACCGTGTAGGCGGCGGCGATGGTTTCGCCGGCGGCTTCTTCTACGGCCTGTTGACCGGCGAAGCGCCGGAAGAGGCCATCAAACTGGGCTGGGCACATGGGGCGTTGCTGACCACATTCCCGGGCGACACTACCATGGCAAGTCTCGAGCAGGTGCGCTCGTTCGCCAAGGGCGGTTCGGCGCGCATTCAACGGTGAAACGAAAGGGCGAATCATGGCGAAAAACTTCATGGATCTCACCGGCCGCGTGGCGGTGGTGGTTGGCGGAACTTCGGGAATCGGCCGCAAGCTGGCCGCGGGATTGGCACAGGCAGGCGCGAACGTTGTGCCGACGGGCCGGCGCGAGAATATGCTGGAAGAGATCTGCGCCGAGGTGGAAGCCGCCGGCTCCAAGACCATTCGCAAGGCATGTGATATCGGGTCGCGCCAGTCCGTGGACGCGTTTCGTGACGCCGTGCTGAAGGAATTCGGGTCGGTGGACATCGTGATCAATGCCGCCGGACAGATTTTCCGAAAGCCGACGGCGAATGTCAGCGAAGAGGAATGGAACAAGCTCATGGACGTGAACCTCACGGGCATGTTGCGCAGTTGCCAGTCGTTCTATGAGCCGCTGAAGGCGAGCGGGCGCGGGCGGATCGTGAACATTGCGTCACTGAATTCCTATGTGTCCCTGGTGCAGGTTACGGCGTACGCGGCGTCGAAGGCCGCTGTGCTCGGGCTCACCCGCAGCCTCGCGGTGGAGTGGGCCAAAGACGGCATCAACGTCAACGCCATCGCGCCCGGCGTATTTCGCACGGAGCTCAACGCCGCGCTCCTCGATGGAACGGACCGGGGCCGCGAATTGCGGCTGCGAACTCCCATGAATCGCTTCGGCCAGGCGGAGGAGTTGATCGGCGCCGCGATTCTCTTATCGTCGGATGCGGCGAGCTTCATCACCGGCCAGTGCATCGCGGTGGATGGAGGGTTCCTGGCCTCCGGCGTCAATAGCATCTAGTGAAGAATCCCGCAGGTGCTTATTGAGGGCATCATTTGCCGCTCCCCCATCCCGGCACCGTTTGCCGCTCCCTCACGGTCACGGCTCCGTATGTCGTTGATGCTGCTGACGGAGCCGCGACCGTGAGGAAGCGGTAAAAGGTGTATCGAAAGGCGAATGGAGCGCCACGAGAACAACAGCCGGATTTTTTCACAATCCCTCACGGTCACGGGTCCGTATGTAGTTGATGCTGCTAACGGAGCCGCGACTGTGAGGGTCTGTGAAAAATTCCGGCTGTTGTGCTCGTCGCACCGCATTCGTTGTTCGATACACCGTTCACGGCTTCCTGACGAGCTTGTGAAAAATATCGAATTGCTTCTTCTCCGCATTCAAACGCACTCGAATTCCCGGCAC
>DATNFO010000029.1:0-135474 GCA_035606355.1 Candidatus Limnocylindrales bacterium
CAAGCAGCCAAACGCCGTGCTCAGAAAATCGCCCGGGAACTGCGAATTCTCGGTTACACCGTCAATATCAAACCCGCTACGGACGCAGCACTCCCATTGTGACTTTCAACGGAGCGGTAAACGGTGCCGGGGATGCGAGTGCGTTCGAACATGGCAAAAAAGCGATTCGACATTTCTTCATAAACCCGTAAGGGAGCGGTAAACGGTGCCGGGGATTTTGAGCGCGTTTGAATGCGGCAAAAAAGCAATTCGATATTTCTTCACAGCCCCGTGAGGAAGCGGTAAAAGGTGCATCAAAAGCGAATGAATCGCGACGAGAACAACCCCCGCCGATTCTTTCACCCCATCCCCGATCCGCCAATGTCCGCGCGTTCATAACCCGGGCACTCCCGGACCGGCAGCCGCGGATACTTCGGGAATCGCGGATCTTCGAAGCTCTTTCCGCACTGAAAAAACACGCTCCCGCGATCGCTGCGGATCACGCGGGCGAACCGGCAATCGGCGCAAAGCCCGGCGTACTCTCGCTCTTCGCCGCTCGCCATCAGAACGCCTTGAACTTCTCTTCCGGAACGGGCGGGTTGATCTTGACCTTCTTCACATTGAACACCTCAGTGGTGTCGCCGTTCACCATTGTGGTCAGGCGGTGGGGCAGGAGAAACCCGCCATCCTCCCGATATTTGTCGAGCCAAAGCTGTACCAGTCCGCTTGGTGACGTGTACGCCAGCATCAGCGGACGGTGGGTTTTGGTGTCGAAGAATAGCCGCACGAGAAACTCCTCCGGTCCTTTGCCCTCCACCACGTCCGCCATACCGGTCGGCGATGGCGTTTGCCCGAGGTATTCGAAATCCACCGGAAAATCCGGCCGGGTGTCCAGCAGGAACACCAGCAAATAGCGGCTGAACTGGAAGCTCAGGTTGCGTTTTCGCGAGTCGTCCAGCGGTGCGGGTTTCTGCGGCTCATCGCCGCCCGGCGCGACTCGCACGCCCGACCAGATGTCGTCGCCATCTACGCACTGCACCGTGGTCGGTGGGACGAAGAACGAGCCGGGCGCCGGAGTCCGCGAGTTTGGGTCGGAAAGGCCGCCGAAGGAGACCGCACGCGTTTCGCGCAGATACTTGTCGGGCATTTCCAGCGTCATCGCAACGTCGCTGCTCTGCGACCCCCGATCGCTGGACGCGGCGATCGTCAGAGCATGCACCGCGCCTCTCTTCAACCCGAGCGCGTTGCGCGCGGCGGTGAGAATGTCTTGTGCGGAACGCGGCGGACCGGCGAAACACACGGTGCAAGCCAGCAGGGGAACCAGGGCCCGAAATCTCATCTCCCGATCATCGTAACAAGCCGCGCGACTACCAGAGGCCCACCGCTTTCCACCACCACCAACCCAGACCCATCCAGATTGCCAGATTCACCACCGAGATGACGAACCCCACCATCCACCACTGGCCCTGCCGCACATATCCGGCGCCGAAAAACACCGGCGCGGAGCCCGTGCCGTAGTGCGTGATGCCGGCGTTCAAATTGGAAAAGTAAGCCAGCGAAAGCGCTGCCAGCATGGGGGGCACGCCGCCCGCCAGCGCCGCCACAAGAAAGCCGGGATAGAGCGCGGTGATGTGCGCCGTCATGCCGGCGAAGCAGTAGTGAATGTACAGATACGCCGCCACCAACCCGAGACAGACGAATGCCCATGGCCAGCCATGCATCGCGCCAAACAATCGCTTCGAAAGCACCCCAACCACGCCCGTTTCGTTCATCGCGTCGCTCATCATCACCAGCACCGCGAACCACACCAGTGCGTCCCAGGCGCGGCCTTCACTCAGCAGGTCCTGCCAGGGCAGAACGTTCGCCAGCAGGATGGCGCACAACCCGGCAAGCGCAACGAAGGTGTTCGAAACTCCGTGCCAGGGCGACGTCACCCACCCTGCCATCACCGCGAGCATGATGCCGACCAGCCATTTCTCATTCCTGCTCAGCGGACCCATGCGCGCCAGCTCGCTCGCCGCGAATTTCCGCGCGCCGCCCGTCTCCTTCACCTGCGGACGCACCATTCGATATACCAGCCACGGCGAAAGGACAAACGAAATCGAGCCCGGTACGATCGAGCCCGCGAGCCATCGTCCCCACGTCAGATCCACATGCGCAATGTTGCGCGCGAACTCTGCGATCAGCGGGTTCGCGGCCATGCCCGTAAGGAACATCGCCGACGCGGTATACGTCGCAGTGAACGCGACCATCATCAGGTACGCGCCGATCAGGTTAGACGTCGGTCCCGGCTCCGATCCGAAATCCGCCGCGACGCTGCGCACCACCGGGAAGATGACACCGCCGCCGCGAGCGGTGTCTGACGGGATGAAGGGCGCGAGCACCAGATCGGCCGCTGCAATGGAGTAGCCCAGGCTCAACGGCGTGCGCGCAAAGCGGCGGATGAACAGGTATCCCACTCGCGTGCCGAAGCCGGTAGCAGTCACCGCACGCGCAAACAGGAAAGCCGTGAACACCAGCCACACAGTCATGTTGCTGAAGCCTGTGAGCACTTTCGCCGGCGGCAGCGTATGTGTCAGAGCCAGCAGCGTCATTGCCACCAGAACGCTCACACCCATCGGGACAGGTTGCGCCACCAGTGCGACAATCGTCGCGACAAATATGCCCAACAAATGAGCCTGCGGCGCCGTCAACCCGGCGATGGGCACGAAATAGAGGACCACTCCCGGAGCCAGCACAACTGCCCATCGCCGCCACCTGCCGGGAGCTATAGTAAGGCTCATGTGGAGAATCCTCTTCGCAATTGTAGCTGCCGCGTTACTTGCGGCCTGCGCGTTCGGGCAGACCGGCTTGAAGAGCCCCGATGGCGCAATTCAAATGAATATCACGGTGCGCAACGGAGCGCTCCTGTATGACGTATCCTTTCGCGGCAAGGCTGTGATGGCGCCTTCTCCGCTCGGATTGCAATTGGAAAACGCGCCCGTGCTGGGGGTCGCTGCCAGTATTGCCGCGGCGCGTACGGGTTCCATCGACGAGAGCTATCCCATGCCGCACGGCAAAACGAGCATCGTCCGCAACCATTGCAACACGTTGGCTATCGATGTTGAAGACAATGGCCGCAAACTCACGCTCGAAGCGCGCGCCTACAACGATGGCGTGGCCTTCCGGTACGTGGTTCCGCAGCAGTCGAACCTGTCCGAATTGCGGCTCGTTTCGGAAAAAACCGGCTTCACTTTTGCCAAAGAGCCGTCCACGTACTCCCTGATTCTCGAAAACTTCCGCACGGCGTACGAGGACGGATATCACATCATGCCGCTCGGCGGCTGGCACCCCGAGTGGCTTATCGGGCTGCCGATGCTCGCCGAGATCCCCGGCACGGCATGGGTCGCGATCACCGAAGCGGATATTGATAATTACGCCGGCATGTACCTCAAGCGCGATCCGCGCAATGCCAGGCTGGTGAACGCCACGCTGTCGCCCTCGCTGGAGGACAAAGGACTCGCGGTGCGCGCCAATACGCCGGTGGAGTCGCCCTGGCGCGTCATTATGATCGCGGACCAGTCGGGGCGTCTCGTGGAATCGAACATCGTTCTCAACCTGAATCCGTCATCGAAGATCGCCGACACATCCTGGATCAAGCCCGGAAAAACTGCGTGGGACTGGTGGAGCGGCGACTATGCCAGCGGCGTCGACTTCAAGCCGGGCATGAACACCGCCACTCTGAATCACTACATCGATTTCGCCTCCAGTGCGCATCTGGAGTACATGCTCATCGATGAAGGCTGGGCGCTCAAGAACAATCCCACCACGGGCACAGGCGGAAGCGATATCACAAAGACAAACCCGGAGATCGATATGCCCGGCATTCTCGCGCATGCCAGGGAGAAGAATGTGCGCGTGTGGCTATGGGCGCATTGGCAGGACATCAACCGTCAGATGGATGAAGCCTTTCCGCTGTTCGAACAGTGGGGCGTCGCCGGCGTAAAAATCGACTTCATGAATCGCGACGATCAGTGGATGGTCAATTTCTATCGCACTGTGCTCCGCAAAGCCGCCGGGCACCACCTCATGATCGATTTTCACGGCGCTTTTAAGCCGGATGGCGTGCGTCGCACCTGGCCCAATCTGGTGACGCGCGAAGGCGTCATGGGCCTGGAATACACCAAGGTGACCGCGCGCATCACCGCCGACCATAACGCCATGCTCCCGTTCACGCGCATGCTCGCCGGTCCCATGGATTACACGCCGGGCGGCTTCAACAACGTGACAGCCGCCGAATTCGAGCCGCGCATGACGCAGCCGATGGTGATGGCTACCCGCGCGCACGAAACCGCGCTGTACGTGGTCTTCGAAAGCGGATTGCAGATGCTGTCCGATTATCCCGAGGCGTATACAGGTCAGAAGGAATTAGAGTTTCTGAAGGCAGTTCCCGCGGCGTGGGACGAGACGCACGTAGTAACCGGAATGCCCGGCCAGTACATTGCAGTCGCACGCCGCAAAGGTGAGGATTGGTTCCTGGGCACAATCACGAATAAACAAGCGCGCGAAATTTCAGTGCCGCTGGAGTTTCTCGGCAAAGGAGATTTCATCGCGGAGATCTACGCCGATGCGCCGGACGCGGACCAGAACGCCAAACACACCGTCAAAGAAGAGCGGAAAGTGAATGCCAGGACGGTCCTGAACGTCAAGATGGCCCCAAGTGGAGGGCAAGCCATTCACTTCCGCCGCCAGTAACCGCCGGTCTCCCGACCGGCCGCTTTCTAATTCTCCGTCGGCTCTTTTTTCACCGAGTCCACGACGACCATCGACACCGCCGTCTTCTTCGCCTCCAGCCGGAGCCCGATCTTCTTCAGCGCCTCGAAAATCGACTGGCCGGCCGACCCCGTCGCCGGCACCGGGATAAAGCCGACTCCCGCGGCGTAGCGGAGCAGGGCTTTGGCGTCATCGCCCGTCATATCGAGGCGAACGTTGTAGTCGCCGTTCAGGCCCGTGGCGTCCACCACCTGCTTATCGATGACGTACGCCGCCGCGCTGCATAGCGCCCGCATGCCGATGCGCATTTCCACGCGAACCACGTCTCCCGACCGCTCGAGCGCCGTGAACCGCACGGTCCCCAGCGGACCTCCGCTCAGCGTCGCCGTCCGGTTATCCGCGTCCGCCTGCATACGAGCAGACAGCGTGCTCCCCAGCTCCTTGGCATTTTCGTCAACAGCCGCAATGGCAGCGACGCCGGACTCGAGTTCCTTCGTCGCGACCAGCACGTAAACATTCTGCTCGCGCGATTCGCGATGCATCTTAAACGCGAACCGGTCGGCGAGCAGCGTTTGCAGCATCGCGGGAACCTGGTCCTTGGTGGCGCCCTCCGGCAGCTTGGCCATAATATCCCAGCGTGCGACCTTGATATCCGGCGGTCCGGCGATCTCGTAAGGGCTCACGCCATATGCCAGCGAAATCAGGTCCGCCACCGTCATCCACGCGATCTCCACGCGCGATGGGCCGGTGAACATTCCAGCGTGGAGCTTACCGCCTTGCGCCGTTCGCGCCATCGTCTCCATCGAAACACCGGGATGGATCGTGGCGACCTCGAAAGCCGGGCCTCCACTTTGTGCGTGCAGCAACCCTGCCGCGAGCAGGATTCCGAGCGCGATCCGCTCAGGCCTGCGCTGCGAGCCGAAGCTCGTCCTCGATTTCATAAACTTTGTCTTCTAGCGCGCGCGTGGGCGAGCCGGCGGATTTCGCGTCGTCAAGCTTCTTCTTCGCGGTGGCCAGTTTCTTCTGCAGCCCGGCAACTTTCGGATTCGGTTTCGCAGCTTCAACCGGAGTCGCCGGAGCAGGCGCGGCCGCGGGACGCTTTCCCTTTGCCGCTTTCTTCTTTGCCTGCGCGCCCGCCTTGTAACGGAACGCTGTGATGGAAGGCGGCGGTTTCAACTGAGCGCCGAAGTCGCTCTTGTATTCCTCGGCAAGGTGGGCCGCTTCCGTGAGTAGTTCGCGGAATCGAGTTTCGATTGCCGTGCGCGCCTGAATTCGCAAGTCCTCGCCCTGCTGCTTCCATTTCTGATATTCGGTGATGATGTCCGCCATAATGACCCAACAGTGTAGCGCTACTCGCTACCAAAAATATCGGGCCATCACCTTGGGCGAGCTCGGCGCGCCGGAGATCACTTTCACGTGCAGCACCAATTGCAGATTCTTCGATTGCCAACCGGCAGGCGCGCCGTGCAGCGCTTCCGCCATCAGGTCCGGATTCGTCACCAGGTCTCCCGCGGCCTCGGTGCCATACTGCGTAATCCCCGCGATCTCCACCAGCATGGCATGCGTGTCCGGATGGAAGACGCGCGAAACAATGGCGTAGTCCTCGCTCGTGCGGCGATCGCGCGGCAGCTCGGGAAGCGCCCAGTTCGTCGGCTTTCCGTTATCCGTGATGCCGACCGGCTTGCGCGATCCATCGATGAAGAAGCGCATCTGATTGCTGATGTCGCGCCATCGCGTATAGGAGTAGCCCACCAGAATCGCCGGATCCGAGCGGAAATCGGCGAACGATACGTCGTTGCCCACGCGCACACGGAATGGCCGGCCCATGCGCGTCAGCATTGACGATAGCCGGGAGATCGCCACCAGGTCGCCGCCGCCTACGAACTGGTCGGTCAGTGAAACGAAATCCTCCGGCCGCGGGCTTCCCGGCGCGCCCGGGTCGCGGTCCAGATTCCATACAGGGACAAAGGCCGCGCACACCAAAGCGGGCGCCGTGCCCTTCAGCACGGGAGCCCAAAATTCGTCGAGCGCGGTCTTCGCCGGCCTCATCATCAGCCAGACGAACACGGCCACCGGCACCAGGCCGCAAGCCACAATGAAGGTCCGCCGCCGCGAATCCGCACGCCGGTGCTCAACCGTCCGCGGTACGTCAGCCGCCGGTTCGTTCGTCTGCGCCGGAGCCGCTCCCGGATGAAACTCCGGAACGTATGTCCCGGACGGCAGCTCGATCCGCAGTGGATTTCGAGCGCCCTCGCTGGAATAATACAGACCCAGCCGCTTTCGAACTTCGCCCGCCTTCACTCGTACCGTGGCGTCATCGCTCGGGTCATAACTGGTGGACCGGCCGAAAACCTCTATGCCGATGGTTCGCTCCTTGAGCAGGTCGCCGTGACCGGCTAGCGTGTTTTCCACCACGTACCGGAGGAAGTCCTGGCTGCGCTTGCTGGTTCGAAACTCGTGGCTGGCCAGCACACGGGTCAATTCTTCGCGAATCCGATCTTCAGATACCGAGACCTGTTCCCCCATGACCTTCGCCGCGATTGTACCACCACGCTGCTGAAAACAAATACGTTCGGTGGGGTAACGAACCGGCCGTAACATCGCGGCAACCGTTTGGAACTGGACGTGGGCTGCCGCCGGGCCGCACCATCCAAAACGGATCGCGCAGCCGTCATGTCCAAAATGCTCGCCGAAACCCGCCAGCAGCCGCAAGCCCTGGCCCGAACGTTGGACGAAGCGGAAAGCTCAAACGTCCTGCTGGAACTCCGCCGCGAGTTCGAGCGCCGCCGTCCCCGGCTGGTCATCCTGGTCGCCCGCGGCACGTCCGACAACGCCGCCCAATTCGGCCGCTACCTCATCGAAATTACCGCCCGGATTCCCGTTTCGCTCGCCGCCCCCTCCATCGTCACGCTCTACGAAAGCTCCCTCGACCTCTCGGGCGTTCTGGTGGTGGGCATCTCGCAATCCGGGGAATCCACGGATACCAACGCGGTGCTCGCCGATGCACGGGTTCGCGGAGCTGTCACGCTCGGCATCACCAATGAGCGCAAGAGCGCCATGGCGGAAATTGCGCAGTTCACGCTGCTGGCCAGGGCAGGGAAGGAAGAGAGCGTCGCCGCCACCAAGACCTATACCTGCCAGCTTCTCGCCCTGTACCTGCTCGCCAACGCGTTGGGCGGGAACGTATCGCTGGAGGCGCTCAACCGCTTGCCGGGTTGGATCGAAACAGTCCTGGAGACGGAAGAGCGCGTTGCGGAAATCGCCGAGCGCTACACGTTCATGAGCCGCGCCGTCACGGTCGGGCGAGGTTTGAACTACGCCAACGCGCTGGAATGGGGTCTCAAATTGATGGAGACCTGCTACGTGGTAGCCGAACGATTCTCCTCCGCCGATCTGATGCATGGACCCATCGCGCTGGTGGAACAGTCGTTCCCTGTGTTTGTTCTGGCGCCTGCAGGCGTTACGTGGCCGTCGATGTCGACGGTGCTCGACCGCCTGGAAGAATTGCGAGCCGAGACGCTGGTCATCACTGACGAGGCAAATCCCGATGCCGCAACCAAACCGGCCCGCCTGATCCAACTGCCGATCGACACATCGCAGTACGAAGGCCCGTCGGACCTCTACACGCCGATACCCTACATCGTCCCCGCCCAACTCTTCGCAGCCCACTTATCGGCGATCAAAGGACTGAACCCGGACAGGCCGAGAACACTGCACAAAATCACGAGGACTATGTGATACCGACCATCGCAAATTCGAGTTTCTCTGCACTGCTATTCCGAGCTTTTTTTGCGGCCTGCGACGTCAGGCACTTCCGAACCGCCCAGCGACGCGCTGGGGTGCCTTCGCGCCTCAGCGATGATCCTGGTCTTCTCTGTGACCTCTCTGCGTTCTCAGCGTCTCTGTGGTTAATGCGCTGCCGCAAACCCACACGCAACGGCGCCCCAATCCGTTTGCGTCTCCGCGGTGAATACAAAGAGGCCGCATGCAATTAACTTTCCTCGACTGGACCTGGATCGCACTCTACTTCGTCGCCAATGCCGGCGTCGGCTTTTATTACCGCTCTCGCGCCGGTAAGAGCGTCAACGAATTCTTCCTTTCCGGCCGCAACATTCCGTGGTGGCTGGCCGGCACCAGCATGGTCGCGACCACGTTCGCTGCCGATACTCCCCTTGCCGTGACGGGTATGGTCGCTCGCGGCGGCATCGCCGGCAACTGGCTGTGGTGGAGTTTCGTTGCCAGCGGGATGCTCACGGTTTTCTTCTACGCCCGCCTGTGGCGCCGCTGCGGCGTAATGACCGATATCGAGTTCACCGAGATTCGCTACTCCGGCAAGCCGGCGGCATTTCTGCGCGGTTTCCGCGCGCTCTATCTCGGCATACCGATCAACTGCATCATCCTCGGCTGGGTCAACCTCGCGATGGTGAAGATCCTGATGCTCGTGCTCGGCGTCACGCGGCTGCAAGCCATCGCCATGGTGCTCGCGCTGATCGCCGTCACCTCGCTCATTTCCACCATGTCGGGACTTTGGGGAGTCCTGGTTACGGACCTCTTTCAATTCGTCATTAAGATGACCATGGTGACCGTGCTGGCAGTCTTCGCGGTGGAAGCCGCGGGCGGCATGACCGTGATGAAAGCGCGTCTGAACGCAATCAACCCGGCCATTCTGCACTTCACGCCCGATGTGAACTCGGCTTATCTGCCGGTCATCACGTTCCTCGTGTACATCTCCTTGAACTGGTGGGCGACGTGGTATCCCGGCGCCGAGCCCGGCGGCGGAGGCTACATCGCACAGCGCATGTTCTCCGCGAAAGACGAAAAGCATTCCCTGCTCGCGACGCTTTGGTTCAATATCGCGCATTTCGCAATTCGGCCGTGGCCCTGGGTGCTGGTCGCACTCGCCTCGCTGGTGCTCTTTCCCGGACTGGCCGACCCCGAAACCGGCTACATCAAAGTGATGATCGCTTATCTGCCCGCCTCACTCCGCGGCATCATGCTCGCCGCATTTGCCGCGGCGTACATGTCCACCATTGCGACCCAACTCAACTGGGGCGCCAGTTACATCGTCAACGACTTTTACCGCCGCTTCATTCGCCGCGAAGCCAGCGACCATCACTACGTCCGTGTTTCGCAGCTCGCTACTATCCTGATCACGCTGGTCTCGGCCGGCGTAACCTTCTACATGAACTCCATCGCCGGCGCGTGGAAGCTGCTGATCGTCACTGGCGCGGGCACCGGACTGGTCTACCTGCTCCGCTGGTTCTGGTGGCGCATCAATGCGTGGAGCGAAGTCTCGGCGATGCTCTGCGCCTTCATCACCTCGGTTGGACTTCAGGTGTTCGGAGGCCTCAATAGCGATAAGCCCGTGGAATTCGCGTGGATCATGATCATCACGGTCGCGGTGACCACGGTGGTATGGCTCACCGTAACTTTTCTAACGCGGCCCGAGCCCGACGAGACCCTGCTGAAGTTCTACCACCGTGCGCGGCCCGGAGTCGCCGGCTGGCGGCCGGTTGCGAAGCTTGCGCCCGATGTGAAAGCGAGCGGCGCGGGCTGGCAAAGCGCGCTCGATTGGTTTGCCGGCTGCGTTCTGATCTATGGCATTTTATTCGGCACCGGGAAACTGCTGCTCGGCGAAACGGGTTTGGGCGCGGGACTCCTTCTTCTCGGTCTCGCGGGCGGCGCAGTCATTTATTGGGACCTCTCTCACCGCGGTTGGAGCACCGTAATCGAATGAAACTTGTTCCTGTTGCACTCCTTTTCGCGGCGGCCACGCTTGTCGCGGCAACTCTGCCGCTCATGCCGATGCCCGCGAACGTCACCCTCGGCGAAGGCCGCCTGATCATCGATTCCGGCTTGCACATCGCCGTTGCCGGCAGCGCGGATGCGCGCCTGGAAGCAGCGGCCCGGCGCATTGAGGATCGCATCCGGCGTGAGTTCGGCTTCTCCGCGCTAACCCCGCGCCACACCGTTCTCACGGTGCAAGCCGGCGCTGCGAATGGCGATGAGGAATCGTACACGCTGGATGTCACTGCGAACGCCGCCCGCCTGCAGGCCGCCACCGCGATCGGCGCTCTTCGCGGGCTCGAAACCTTCTGGCAGCTCATTCAATCCGGACCAGACGGAATCTACGCTCCCGCGGTCCACATCGAAGATCGCCCCCGCTACTCGTGGCGCGGGTTCATGCTGGATGTTTCGCGCCACTGGATGGGAGTCGACGTTGTCGAGCGCAATCTCGACGCCATGGCCGCGGTGAAGCTCAACGTTTTCCACTGGCACCTCTCAGACGACCAGGGCGTCCGCGTGGAAAGCAAACGATTCCCGAAGCTGCAGGAACTGGCGTCGGACGGCCACTTCTACACGCAGTCCGAAATTCGCTCCGTGATCGCGTACGCCGCCGCCCGCGGGATTCGCGTCGTGCCGGAGTTCGACATTCCCGGCCACACTACGGCCTGGTTCGCAGCCTATCCCGAACTCGCCAGCGCTCCAGGCCCGTACTCTATCGAACGTCACTGGGGCATCTTTAAGCCCACGCTCGATCCGTCGCGCGAAGAGACATATCAATTCCTCGAGGGCTTCCTCGGGGAGATGGCCGCGCTCTTTCCCGACCCGTACTTCCATATCGGCGGCGATGAGGTGGAGCCCACCGAGTGGCGCGAGTCGAAATCGATCCAGGCGTTTGCCCGGGATCACAAGCTCGCCGATATTGCGGCCATCCATCAGTACTTCAACCACCGCGTCCAACAGATCCTGCACGCCAACGGCAAAATCATGATCGGCTGGGACGAAGTGCTCGGCCCCGGACTCGCGGAAGATACCGTCATTCAGAGCTGGCGCGGCCAGGCGGCGCTCGCCGAAGCCGCGGCCAAGGGCTATCGCGGCATTCTCTCCTACGGGTATTACCTGGACCATCTCAAGGCCGCCGCATTTCACTACTCCATAGATCCCGGTGATTCCCCGCGCATTCTTGGCGGCGAAGCTTGTATGTGGAACGAATACGCCTCTTCTGAGACTGTCGATTCGCGCATCTGGCCGCGCCTCGCCGCCATCGCCGAGCGCTTCTGGTCGCCGCGGGAAACCACCGATGCCGCTTCGATGTACGCACGCATGGAACAGGTGAGCCGCCGGTTGGAGTGGACCGGCGTTCAGCACCGGTCCAACTACCAACGGATGCTCGATCGGCTGGCCGGCGGCGGACCCGTTGAGCCGGTTCGCACACTCGCCGATGCCGTCGAAGCCACCGGAATTTCCATTCGTCAAGCCGCTCGCAAATACTCCAGCCTCATCGACCTGAACCGGCTCGTTGACACCGCGCGCCCGGAGAGCGAGCCGGTTCGTCACCTGGAACTCGCCGCCGCGCGCCTTCAGCCCGTCGATGTTGCGCAACTCCGCGCCACGTTCCAACTTTGGATGGAAAATGACGCGCGTCTCCCCGAAAACGCCTTGCTCGCCGAAGCCAAACCGGTCTCGCGCAATCTTGCCGAAACCGGAAAAATCGGCCTGGAAGCGCTACGTTATCTGGAATCCCAAAAGCCCGCGCCGGAGAGTTGGCTGGCACAGCAGAATCAAGCTCTGGACCGCATGGAAAAGCCCGTCGCCGAAGTTATTCTGGCGGCCGTCAGACCCGTACGCGTTCTTCTTCATGCACTTGAATCCAAAGGCGTTCGGTCCGGTAACGAACCTGGCCGAACGCCCAAACAACCGTTGTGAACTGGACATGTATAGGCAGCCGGCCCAGTATGTCCTGTGAAGCGAATCAACCAGGGGTCAAAAAAGAGGTGACTATGAAACGAATCCTGTTACTTACAATCGCGCTGCTCACTGCGCTGGCTCCCTTCGGAGCCGCACAGGAAGCCAGCGGAACCATCACCGGGAAGATCACCGATCCTTCCGGCGCAGCCGTCGCAGGTGCAGGTGTGACAGCGAAAGATGTCGACCGCGGAACCGTCTGGACTGCGAAGACGACTGACGACGGAATCTATAACTTCGCGCGCCTGCCCATCGGCAACTATACGGTGCGCGTGGAAGCCACCGGGTTCCAGGCGGCGCTGAAGCCCGCGTTCCCGCTGTCGCTCGGGCAGACCGCCACTGTCGATATCGCTCTCACGATCGGGCAGGTGTCGCAGGAAGTCGAGGTAACCAGCGCGGCGCCGGTGCTGCAGACACAGAGCACGGAAGTCGGCAGCGTGATGGAATCGGCGTCCATCGCCAACCTGCCGCTGGAAACCCGCAACTATAACCAGTTGACTCTGCTGGTGCCCGGCGCAGTCACAATCAGCCCCGCCTCTTTCAATACCGGCCTGAAGACGTTTAACGCCGCCCGCCCGAACCTCAACGGCAACCGTGAACAGGCTAACTACTATCTGCTGGACGGTATGGAGAATGTCGAGTTCGTCGATAACAACGTCGCCTACTCCCCGAACGTCGATGCCATTCAGGAGTTCCAGGTTGTTACCAATAACCCGAATGCCGAATACGGCCAGTTCCTCGGCGGAGTGATCAGCGTCAGCCTGAAGAGCGGAACCAACCGCTTCCACGGCAACCTGTTCGAGTATCTCCGCAATGACTTTTTCAACGCCAACGAATGGAGCAATAACTTCAACGGCGTGCCCACTCCCCGCCAGCGCTGGAATGAATACGGCGGCACGTTTGGCGGCCCCATCAAGAAGAACAAACTCTTCTTCTTCACGGATTATCAGGGTTCGCGGTTTGACCTGCCTGCCAGCAGCGCTCCGCAAACCACCTTCACCGCGCAGGAACTCAACGGCAACCTGAGCGACCTGGGCGTCACGCTGCACTATCCCGGCACCACCGTGGCGATGCCCTCGAACCTCACGCAGGCGACCATCTGCGGCGCCGGACAGCAGATGGGCGTCAACCCGTGTATCAGCGGCATCAGCGCCACTGCCCTGAAGATCGCCAGCGCGCTTCCGAAGCCGAATCTTCCCGGCCTCGCCGGCGGCACCGTGAACAATCTCAATAATGTGGTGCAGAACTATACGCACGGCAATCAAGGCGACGTGAAAGTCGATTGGGCGCCTACGGACCGCGACCACCTCTTCGCGCGTTACTCCCAGCAGCACATCGATAACCCGATCGTGAACAGCAATCAACTGCTGTACAGCGGCTCGGGCAGCAACGTGTTCCCGCTGCAGCAATCCGTCCTGGACTATACGCGCACCATCAACCCGACCTTCGTGAACGAAGCGCGCATCGGCATGAACTACTTCCCCGCCGAAGCGCAGACACAGGAACTTACCACCACCGCCGGAGCCGGACTTATTCCCGGACAACCGACGCAATTCCTCCCCGGCCTCTCCTTCGCCAGTTCGAAACTCGGCGGACAGTTGAACGGACCCTTTGCGTTCGGCACGACGTTCAGCCCGGAGATCTTCCACCAAACCTCGATCCAGTTTTCCGATACGGCCATTTGGACGAAGAACGGCCACACGGTTCGCTTCGGCTTTGACCTGAACCGCTACCGCAATAACTATGTTCCTGCGACCGGCAGCGATGGCGCCGCCGGACAGATCGGCTTCAACGGCACTTACACAGGCTATTCGGAAGCTGATTTCTTCCTCGGCCTGCCGTCTTACATGGGTTACGGGCTCGGCTTCGCCGGAACGGTGGGCCAGCGCAACAACGCGATCGGCGCATTTGTGCAGGACGATTGGCGCATCAGCAGCCGCCTGACTCTCAACGTCGGCGTGCGCTGGCAGGTCTTCACACCCATTTACGAAGTGCATGACCGCATGACCAATTTCGGCGAATACTCCGGACAGATCATGCTCGCTGGCCAAAACGGCAACAGCCGGGCTCTGTACAACCAGTACAACGGCATCGCCAACTTCCTGCCGCGCCTCGGCCTGGCTTATTCCCTGGATTCGAAGACGGTAATTCGCACCGCCTTCGCGCGCACGAGTTTTCAGGAAGGCACCGGAGAATACAATCGCCTGGCGACCAATGCTCCGTGGAATGTGGACCTGGTTGGCCAGTGGGGAGGCGTCGGCACCAACGGCGCGATTCCCTCCAATCAGATCACGCTCGACCAAGGCTTCGGAGCGCTCGGCGCGACTGTTGGCTGCACGGTCCAAAACGTGGCATCGGCGCCCGCGGCGTGCTTCTCCGGCGTTCGCATTCACGCCACGGACCCGAATTACCGGCCTGCAGTGTCCAACCAGTGGAACCTCACAATCCAGCGGGAACTGACTAACTCCCTGACGTTGCAGGCAGGCTATGTTGGTCAGCACAATGACCACTTAGCCGCCATCTATAACATGGGTCAAGGCGTGTTACATCCGGACGGCACAGCCACTGCGAGTCCCTATCTCGCCGGCAATCCTCAACTCATCGCCGACGGCACCGGCCAAAAGCGGCTGAACACGTCCACCGCCATCCAGAATTACAATGCGCTGCAAGTCATCGCGGAGCAACGTCTTGCTCATGGCCTGAGCTTCCGGGCGAATTACACCTGGTCTAAGTGCCTCACGAACAACCAGGGTTACTACGGCCGCTACGGTAACTCCGCCCCGGCGCAGACCACGGCCGACGTTGCCTTCCAATCGTACGTCTATAACATCGGCCTGGACTACGGCTACTGTGATGCAGATGTTACGAATATCTTCAGCGGGTTCGTGAACTATGACCTGCCGATCGGCAAGACGCGCGCGCTCAAGACCAGCAACAAAATCCTGAACGCCGTCGCCGGAGACTGGCACTACAACGCCATCGTCACCGGACACGGCGGTCTGCCGATTTCCATGATCCAGTTCGGTTACGATCCGACCGGCGCTTACTTCCAGCCGCGTCCGGATTGCCTGGAGCCCAGCAAGGCCACGCCGTACAAGAACTTCCCAGGCGGCGGCTACGTCTGGTTTGACCCGACCACAATGGCCATCCCCGCTACCGGCAAGCTCGGCAATTGCCCCATTTCGAGTGAGCGCGGACCTGGCCTGAAACAGATCGATATGAGCCTCTCCAAGCGCTTCTCCCTCACGGAATCGAAGTACTTCGAATTCCACTTCGATGCGATTAACGCCTTCAATACGCCGATCTTCGCAGTCGGCGGGTACTCGACGGATGTGTATCCCGGCGGCGGAATCGATAAGAGTAAGTACGGAGTAGACCCGGTTTACACCTCCGGCATCCCAAGCGGAGTAGTCAACACCAGCGTAGGAGCGAGGAACTTACAGTTCGCACTGAAGTTCTTCTTCTAAGTAAGTACCGGTCTCCTGGCCGGTACGTAACCTGATTAGCGGCCGGGCGAGAGCCCGGTCGCTACCCACTTACCCGTATCAGCCGCTTCAAACACCGCATCAACCACTCGCATCGTCCTCAAAGCATCTTCTAACGGCACCGGAGGTTCACCGCCTTCCATTACAGCGCGCGAAAACGCATCTCCCTGTAATGTGTACTGGTCGCAGGGCGCGAACTCCTCCGTCTCCCCATTGACCTTAATGCGCGTGACCTCGTTCGGTGGCGCGTTGAACGGAATTTCGAGCTCCACTTTCCCCGCACTGCCCAAGACCTGCATCGTCTGGTTCGCCGCCACCTGCGTTCCGCATGTGAACACGCAGTGTCCCGCCGGGAACTCCAGCACCGCGCTCGTCAGCGTGTCGATTCCGCCAAAGCGAGCATCGCGCACAATCGTCGCGGCCACCCGCACCGGTTCCTGCGCGAACACCATCCGCGAGCACTTGATGGGGTAGCAGCCGATGTCCATCAGTCCGCCGCCGCCGTACTCCCGGATGTTGCGAATGTTGTCTGCGTCCAGCTTGAAATAGCCGAACGAGCCGAAAACGGCCCTCATCTCGCCCAGTTTTCCGGTGCGAGCGAGTTCCATCGTGCGCACCCATTGCGGATGCACCTGGATCATGAACGCTTCGCCCATCGTTACACCCGTACGGTCGCGAGCCGCGATCAGTTCCCGTGCCTCCGCGGCATTCATGGCGACGGGCTTTTCGCACAGCACATGCTTACCCGCCTCGGCGGCTTTGATGGACCATGGCACATGCAGATGGTTCGGCAGCGGATTGTAGATGACATCGATCTCCCGGTCCGCCAGCATCTCCTCGTACGAGCCGTAAGCCTTTGGAATTCCCAGCTCTTTCGCCGCTTTTCGCGCGCGGTCGCCATCGCGCGACGCGATTCCCACCATCTCCGTGAGCGCGCCCTGCTGCATCGCCGGAATCACCTTCGCGGTAGCGATCCGCGCCACGCCCAACACGCCCCATCGCAATTTCTTCATGGATGCGATTGTACCTTGCGATTGCCGCCCGGGGCCGCCGCGCTATATTGAAGGATCATGCTGCGCGTGCTGCTCGCCGGGGCGCTGGCGATTCCTATGATCGCCGGCACAAATCGCGAAACCATCATCTTCGACACAGACTCGGGGCTGTTCGGCGACGATGGCGCCGCGCTCGTGATGTTGCTGCGCAGCCCGGAGCAAATCAATGTCACAGGCATCACCATCGTGCCCGGGAATGTCTGGCCCGCGCAGGGCGCCGAGTACATGTTCCACATCCTCGACCTCCTGAAGCACCCGCAACTCCCCATCTACACCGGTGCGCAGCAGCCGCTGGTGCACAACGCCTCCATGAGCGCCGAATACGCGCGCCGCTGGGGCGGGCTCGCATATACCGGAGCTTTCGCGCACGATCCATCGAAGGTGGACCCCGCGCCCGGCTGCAAACTCACCGGCCGCGCTCCTCATCAGGAAGCCGCCGTGCAGTTCCTGATCTCCGAAATCGAGCGCCACCCCGGCGAAGTCACCATTCTCGCGCTCGGGCCGATGACCAATATTGCCATGGCCCTGCGGCTCAAGCCGGAGATCGAGACCAAGATCAAGCGCATCGTCATGATGGGCGGGAATGTCAAAGTTCCAGGTAACGCCTCGCCCGCAGCCGAATTCAATTTCTGGTTTGACCCCGAAGCCGCGCGCATCGTGCTTCGTTCCCGGATTCCGCAGAAGGTTCTGTTCGCGCTGGATATCTGCAACACCGCCCCCATCCGAAAGGCGGAGTACGACCAGATCGTAGCCGTCAAGACGCCCATCACGGACCTGATCCGCGAAGACATGGGCAATCGCTATCCCGGCTTCAACCGTAATCCGAACGGGCTTGTGTATATGTGGGATGCGCTGGCCGCGGGCTACTTACTCGATCCCGGCTTTGTAACCAAAACCGAAACCCGCTATCTCGACGTACTTACCGCCTGGGGTAAGTTCTATGGTTCAACGGTCCCGCTGGACCGCCGCGCCGTGCCGGAAGCAACCCCGGTAATCCACGCCCTAACCTGCGATTACAACCGGATCTTCCACCTCTACAAAGAAAAGTTGACGCAGTAACGGCCGGGCTCCTGCCCGGTCGCAAACTGTTTTGGCCGTTACTTGAACCGCTCATCAATCTCCACGCGATACCCGCTAGCCAGCCGGTTGGTCTCGTTCGCCATCCCGACCACCGCCATCACCTCGGCAAACATCGCGTCCGTCATTCCCGCCTTTCGCGCGGAAACCGTATGCGAGGCGATGCAATACGGGCACTGATTGCTGGCGCTCACCGCCACATAGATCATCTCTTTCGTGAGCGGATCCAGTGCCCCCGGCGCCATGATCTGCTTGACGCTTTCCCACGTCCGGCGCAGAGTCGCCGGATCGTGCGCCAGCGCCTTCCAGAAGTTGTTGATGTAGTCAGTCTGGCGGACGGTCATGATGTCGTCATAGACCGCCCGCACTTCCGGACTTGCATCCCCGTACTCGATCAAGCCGCACGCAGCCATACTTATCGCCCCGTCAATTCGCGCACGATCGCCGGAACGTTATAAATCTTCTCCAGCGCCGCGGTCATGCCTGCCGTGTGTACCGCCACCGTACGATTTGCGGTCTCGTCGAAAACATAATCGCCGACCAGCGATTCGATATTGCCGTCGAACACCAGCCCGACAATTTCACCCGCGCGATTGATTACCGGCGACCCGGAGTTGCCGCCGATGATGTCGTTCGTCGTGACAAAATCCAACGGCGTCGTGAGGTCGATCTTCTCGCGCGCCGCCGATACCTTCTTCGCCAGGTTGAACGGCGGCTTGAAATCGAAATCGTTCGCGCGGCCGTACAGGCCGAAGAATGTGGTCTTATAGGGCGCTTCCGTGCCGTTCATCGGGTAACCCTTCACCGACCCGTATGAGAGGCGCAGCGTGAAGTTCGCGTCGGGGTAGGTGCTCTTGCCGTATGCGGCGAATCGCGCCTTGCCGAGTTGTTCGCCCGCGCGCTCTTCCACGCTGACAACGTTGTTTTCCATCCAGTGCAGGGTCACCCGTTTAATCGGATCGATCTTGCGCGCCATCACGATCATCGGGTCCGTTGATGCGGCAACGGCCGCCTGTCCGCCTTCCACCAGTTGTTTGCGGAACGCCGGATCGGCCATCTTCGTCCCATTGACCAGATACTTGGCGGCGTCCTGCGGCGAGCGGCCACCCAGCACTTCGGCGAGCAGTTG
Source organism: Candidatus Limnocylindrales bacterium (assembly GCA_035606355.1). Classification (GTDB taxonomy): domain Bacteria; phylum Acidobacteriota; class Terriglobia; order Bryobacterales; family Bryobacteraceae; genus Sulfopaludibacter. The sequence goes on from DATNFO010000029.1 coordinate 19,224, forward strand.
CTGATTCGCTCCCAGCTCCGCGACATCCATTTCCAGCGCCCCCGTCAGCCGCGCGATCTCCAGGCCCGGATAAATCGGCGCCGGCGAAAACATGCGGAACCTCAGAGAATCCAGTTGCGCGTCGTGGAACCCCGGCAACCTTTCCCCATCCGGCTTCTTGACCTCCGCCACATACTGCACGATGTTCAGCGCAAGGGATGCGAGCTGCGAATCGAGCGAGGTGTAAGCCTGATCCCGGAACTTTGCCGATGCCTTCTGCTCGGCGTCCGCAATCTCGCCCCACGCGTTGCCGTACGCCGCCTTCCACTGCGCGTTGGCCATGATTTTCGCCTTGAAGTCGGCCTCTTCGCGAGCTTTCTTATCCATGACGTTCTTGTCGCGGAGTCCGGCTAACCGGCCCTCATCGGCTTTCAGACTGTTGGCGAGTCCGAAAATCAGCGTGGCCGCCTGCCGCGCCTGCTCCGGACCCTGCGCCGAGTATTTCCGCAGCACGTCCATGCGATGATTGAGCACCTTAATCGTGGTTGGCAGCACCAGATCCCGCGTCCCTTCGAGCTGCGCCATCGTGTCCTGACGCTGCGTGGAGCCGGGGTTCCCTACCACGAAGGTCAGGTCGCCGTCTGCCGGCCCTTTGGCATTCCACTTCAAGTAATCTTTCGTCTCGAGCGGCTTGCCGTTCTCGTACACCCGGAACAGCGCCATATCCAGGTCATAGCGCGGATAAGTGAAGTTATCCGGATCGCCGCCGAAGAAGGCAGTCTGTTCTTCCGGCGCAAACACCAGCCGCACGTCCGTGTACTTCTTATAGCGGTACAACCAGTATTCGCCGCCCTGGTATAGCGTGATCACATCGCTGCGCAGTCCCGTCTTCTGCTGGCTTTCGCGTTCGATCTCCGCGGTCACCGCGCGGCGCGCCTCGAACTGTTGTTCCGGTTTGCCGGCTTTGGCCACCGCCGCGGCCACGCGCGCCGTCACATCCTCCATCGAAACCAGCACGTTGACTTCAAGGTCCGGCGACTTCATCTCCTGCTCCGCAGTCGCGGCGTAGAAGCCGTCGCGGATGTAGTCATGTTCCGGCGTGGAGTTCTTTTGCAGTTGCCCGCGCGCCACGTGATGATTCGTAAGCAGTAGCCCGTGGGCGCTCACAAAGCTGCCCGAGCCGCCGTCGTTCAGGCGAACGCACGAAAGCCGCACATGATCCAACCACTCCTTGGTGGGCGTGAAGTGATATCGCTCCTGAAGCAGTTTGAGTGGCGGATTATCGAAGGTCCACATGCCCTCGTCCGCACGCGCCGGCGAAAACGTCAGCAGAGTCGCGCCGATAACGGCGGCCGCGCCAAGCGACGTCACCGCAGTCTTTCTGGTCATACTAGTTAACTCCTTGAATTGAAAATCGCCAATTCGAGTCCGAATTTCCAGGTTACCGCGTTTGCCCAGGGCCCATGGCAGCGCCTTGCCTTGGCCTTTCTCTGCGCCCTCTCGGCGTCCTCCGTGTCTCTGTGGTTAATGCGCTGCCGCAAACCCACACGGAACCGCGCCCCAATCCGTTTGGGACTTCAACCTGACCCGGTCCCGCACGCCTGTGATACGCTTGCAAAACACGGGGAGAAAATTAGGAGGTAGTTCCGTATGTGCGTATGGCCCGGGCAACGCCGGACGTCATCATTATTAATAGCCGCGGCAGTCGCAATTGGCGCTGCCGGCTCGGTTTGGGGACAAGGAAGGGCCAACCAGCCGCCCCCCACCCCGCCGCCCAATGAGTCCACCGATCCTCTGCTGCGCGGATTCCAGTTCCGTTCCATCGGACCCGCTACCATGATGGGCCGCTGCGACGACATCGTCGGTTCCGAAAAGGACCCCATGACTATGTACGTCGGCTTTGCGACCGGCGGCGTTTGGAAATCCACGGACGGCGGCGAACATTGGAAATCTCAGTTCGACAACATGCCGAATGAATCGGTCGGCTCCATCGCCATCGCACCCAGCGATCCCAACGTGGTCTACGTGGGCACCGGCGAAGCCAATAATCGCCAGAGTTCCTCCATCGGAAACGGCGTCTGGGGCACCACCGATGGCGGCGAACACTGGACGCATCTCGGCCTTGAAGATACGCAGTCCATCGGCCGCGTGGTGGTTGACCCCACCAACCCGAAGATCGTCTTCGTCGCAGCCGTGGGTCACCTCTTCGGCGCCAACGAGGAGCGCGGACTTTATAAGACTACCGACGGCGGCCAGCACTGGACCAAGGCCAAGTACATCGACCCCGATACCGGGTTCAACGATGTTGCTATCGACCCCTCGAATCCCAAAATCATCTATGCCTCGTCGCTCTCACGGCGTCGCACCTGGTGGGGTTACAACGGCGGCGGACCGGGCTCGGCGCTGTGGAAGTCCACCGACGGGGGCAGCAACTGGACCAAGCTCGAAGGTCCCGGCTGGCCCAAGCCGAAGGATGGCATTTACGGCCGCATCGCGATCTCCATTTTTAAGGCGAATCCCAAAATTATCTACGCCCAGGTGGAAGCAGGCGCCAGCGCTGGAACCGGCGGCGGCACCGATGCCAACGGCGGACCGCAGCGTCCCGGCGCGGGTCGCGGCGGTTTCGCCAATGCTGAAAACCCCGGGGCCGAAATTCCCTCCGGCGCCGAAGCGGCTCCCGGTGCGGGACGAGGCGGCGACCAAGGTGGCCGGGGCGGCCGCGGCGGACGCGCCAATCTGCCTCCGGATCCGAATGCCAGCGGCGTATTCCGCTCCGAAGATGGCGGCAAGACCTGGACCTTCATGAGCAATCAGAACCAGCGTCCCACGTACTTCAGCCAGATCCGCGTCGACCCCGTGAACGATCAGAAACTCTTCGTCGGCGGCACTCCCGCGCAGATGTCGATGGATGGTGGTAAGACCTGGACCCCCGTAGAGGGTTCGCACACCGACTATCACGCGTTCTGGATCAACCCGAAAGACCCGCGCATCGTGTGGGTGGGCCATGACGGCGGCATCGATGAGAGCCGCGACGGCGGTCATTCCTGGGATTATCACAATGACATGCCGGTCGGACAGTTCTATCAGGTGTCCGCGGACATGCGCCGTCCCTATTACGTTTGCGGCGGTTTGCAGGATAACAACGCCTGGTGCGGACCAAGCGCGCTCCGCGGCGCCACCGGCCCGGTGAACACAGACTGGTTTACTGTCGCGGGCGGCGACGGTTTCTACACGCGCCAGGATCCCACCGATTGGGCCATCGTTTACGGCGAATCGCAGGACGGCAACATGAGCCGTCACGATATGCGCGCCGGCACCCAGAAGAGCATCCGGCCGAATGCGGGCCGCGGCGCTGTTGGGCCGGCCGCTCCCATTCCCCCGCCTCCACCAACCGCGCCGAACGCAGGTACTGAACCGCCGGCCACTGGCGGCGAAGCGGCGGCAACGGGCGCAGGCGCAGCAGGCGGTGCACCGGGTCGCGGCGGACGTCGCGGGCAGGCCGCGGCACAGGGTCAGGGCGGCGGTGGCGGCGGTCGCGGCGGTCAGCCGAACATCGTCAATGCGCCGGAGCACGTGGATGCGTTCCGCTTTTACTGGAACGCTCCCTTCGAAATCTCTCCGCATAATCCCGAGGTGGTCTACATGGCCGCGCAGTATTTCTTCAAGTCGACCAATCGCGGAGATACGTGGACGATGAATGCGACGGACCTGAGCAAGAACGTGAATCGGTGGTCGCCCGAAATGCCCATCATGGGCGTCGCGGGTGATAAGCCTATGGCCGAAAAGCACGACGGTTATGCCGCGAGCTCTCTGGCTACACAGGTTCGCGAATCTCCCTCGCGTCCCGGCATCATCTGGATCGGCACCGATGACGGCAACCTCCAGGTCAGCAAGGACGATGGCGAGACCTTTACCAACGTCATGGGCAACATCAGCGGCGCTCCCACGGGTTACGTGCAGGTCTCGCGCATTGAGCCTTCGCACTTCGACCCCGGCACGGCATACGTCGCTCTCGACAACCATCGCAACGACGATTGGAAGCCGTATCTCTTCAAGACCACGGATTACGGCAGAACCTGGACGAATGTGGTCGGCAATCTTCCAGCCAAGGGCAACATCAACGCCCTTCGCGAAGATCTCGACAATCCGGACCTGCTCTTCGTCGGCACCGAGTTCGGCATGTTCATCTCGCTCGATGGCGGCAAACAGTGGAAGCCGTTCATGACCGGCATGCCGACCGTCCGCGTGGATGACATTCTCATTCATCCGCGCGATCGCGATCTCATCGTCGGCACTCACGGCCGCTCCATTTTCATCATGGATGACATCACTCCCCTGGAGCAGATTCACCAGGCGAAGGGCGATGTCACTCTCTTCAGCGTGCGTCCCGCCATCCAGTGGAAGAACGATCCCGAGGCCCAGCGCAGCGCCACCAACCGCGAGTTCAAGGCAACCAACCCGCAGGGCGGCACTGCGATCAGTGTTCTCGCCAAGAGCGATCTCGGCAAGGGCAAGCTCGAATTCCTCCAAGGCACTACGGTGGAGAGCACCATGGACGTCGATATCAAAGCCGGCATGAATCGCTTCCAATGGAACATGCGCGCGCCGCTGCCTGCCGGTTTCAATGCGCAGCAGGGTGGACGCAACGGACAGGGTGGTCAGGGTGGCGGAGGCGGCGGCCGAGGCCGTGGGCCAGCCGGAGTGCCGTTCGTCTCCGGTGGACGAGGCGGAGGAGGCGGAGGCTTGGTCCCCCCCGGATCCTACATGGTGAAGCTGACCGTAGGAGACAAGACGTACACGTCCAGTGTCACCGTATTGGAAGACATCTGGGCGAGGCCCCAGTAGGTACCGGCCTCCCGGCCGGTACGTAAATTAAAGACCGGGGCGAAAGCCCCGGTCGCAACTTTCCAACTTACACCGCTGACGCCCCGATTCATCGAAGTTCCCCGCATCCAACCACCGTTCAAACGCCGCCCGCCGCGCCGGCCACTCCGAATCCAGCATCGAATACCAAGCCGTATCCCGATTCCGCCCCTTTACAATCATGTGCTGCCGGAACACGCCCTCAAACGTAAACCCGAGTCGTAAAGCGGCCCGCCGCGAGGGTTCGTTGCGGGAATCGCACTTCCACTCATATCGCCGGTAGCCCAGCTCCTCGAAGGCATGGCGAGCCATTAAATACATAGCCTCAGTTGCGCCCGCCGTACGCTGCAAGCGAGGAGTAAACAGGATGCTCCCGACCTCAATCACGCGATGCACCGGCTCAATCCGCATGAAGCTCGCATACCCCACAGCGTCACCCGAAGCGTTCTCTACGATCGCGAAGAACAGCGGATCGTTCGTCGAAGCCTTCTTCTCCAAAGCCGATTGAAAGGCCTCGCGACTCTCATACGGACCATCGAACAGATAAGTCCACAGCCCGTCGTTTTCATCGCCCGACCATGCAGCCCAAAGCGAATCGCCGTGCCGCGCGGGGTCCAGCGGAGCCACCGTGACCAGCCGTCCGGGAATCGTGACCAGCATGGCCTCTACCTGTCGATAAACTTCATCAAACGCTCGTTATATCGCGGACCGGCGACCACGCTCGGGGCCAGCGCCGCATCGAGCCGCTCCATCTCCGCTGCACTCAGCGAGAGGTTGATCGCCGCGACATTTTCCTCAACAAAAGCCTGCCGCTTGGTGCCCGGAATCGGCACGATGTCGTCGCCCTTATGCAGCAGCCACGCGATCGCCACCTGAGCCGGCGTAGCCTGATGCGTGGCAGCGATGTCGCGGACCACGCTCGCGGCCTGCATATTGCGGTCGAAATTCTCGCCCTGAAATCGCGGATCGTTGTAGCGCCAGTCGGTTGGCGGATACTCTTCGGCCCGCTTCGTGCCCCCCGCCAGAAACCCGCGGCCAAGCGGCGCGAACGGCACCAGTCCGATGCCCAGCTCGCGAATTACCGGGATGATGCGCTCTTCCAGGTTCCGCTCCCACAGCGAATACTCGCTCTGCAGCACCGCGATCGGGTGCACCGCGTGAGCCCGCCGGATGTTCGCTTCGCCCGCTTCTGAGAGGCCCAGCCACCGTACCTTTCCCGCGCGAACCAGATCGGCCATCGCGCCGACCGTGTCCTCAATCGGAACCTCGGGGTCGATGCGGTGCTGGTAGTAAACGTCGATCGTGTCGACGCCAAGCCGCCGCAAACACCCGTCGCAAACTTCTTTCACATGCTCGGGACGGCTGTCGGTGCCCGTCACCTTCCCGTTTTCGTACTTCCAGCCGAATTTAGTGGCGACAACGACGCCGTCGCGCCGCCCGCGCAAAGCACGGCCAAGCAACTCCTCGTTATGAAAAGGTCCGTATGCCTCGGCGGTGTCGAAAAAGGTAATTCCAATATCCAACGCGCGATGAATGGTAGCGATAGATTCGGCATCATCATGCGGGCCATAGGATTGGCTCATCCCAAGACATCCCAGCCCGATCGCGGAAACCCAAGGTCCATGAGCGCCCAACCGGCGTTGTTTGAGCATGGACCCATTGTAGTGCTGCAAGTACCGACCGGTCTCCAGACGCGATTATCAAAATTGGACATACGCGAGCCATCAGACCTTATCGAACCGCAGATGTGTTGGTAGTACCGACCGGTCTCCTGACCGGTCGAAGTCGCGCAAAGCGCGACCACCCGTCGCCATGCTATTACTGGATTAGGGACCCCTTCTCCCCCCAGCACCACCCGCCAAAATTACCAAACGAACCCAAAAGCCCGCCCTAACGCCAACAAAACAAACCCCACCCCCAACCAAACGAAGCCAAAACGAACCCAAATCGAACCGAAACCCACGATCCTGGCCGGGGCCCGCCCTGCAAACTCTCGCCAAATCCGTCTTCCCCGCGTTACAATAACGATTGGAATGTCGAACCAACGCAGTGGGCGAAAGCCCACTTTTTTGTTGGTCGCCGACCGGCTGGCAACGATGTCTGAAGCAGTTGCGTCCAAAATCGAAGAGATCGCTCAGCGAGTCGCTGGGTCTGAGGGTATAGAAGTGGTCGAGGTAGAGGTAAAAGGCGGCGGCAATAACCGCTTCGTCCGCATCTCTATCGATAAGCCCGAAGGCGTCACCCACGGCGATTGCGAGCTGGTTTCTCAACAGGTTGGCACTATTTTGGACGTCGAAAATGTGGTTCCGGGCGGGCATTATACGCTTGAGGTCTCCTCGCCCGGCGTCGAACGCAAACTCATTAAACCGCAGGATTATCAACGCTTTCAAGGAAAGAAGGCCCGGATCGCCCTGCGCGATCCCATTGACGGCCGCCGCAACTGGGAAGGCACGCTCGCCGGGCTGGAGAACGGCGACGTCCTGCTCGAAGCCACGCCCGGCCAAACCGTACGGCTCCCGCTCGACCAGGTCCGCAAGGCGAACCTGAAGTTTGACTGGTAACGCACCCGCCCCGGGGATTCATAACACACTATTTAATGCGAGGGCACTAGTGGAAACGATTTTTCAGTCCATCGAAATCTTGAGCAAGGAAAAAGGCATCGATCCGCAGATCGTCCTGGACGCCGTCAAGGACGCCATGCTGATCGCCGCCCGGAAACATTACCGCACCACGGAGGACTACGTGGCGGACATGGATCCGAAAACCGGCGCCATCGCTCTCTACGCTGTCAAGAAAGTGGTCGAAGCCGTCGAAGACCCTTCGCACGAGCTCACCCTCGCCGAAGGGCGTCGCTACGATGCCTCCGCCGAAGTCGGTTCCGAAGTCCGCATCCCCAAAAAGACCGACGCCCTCGGCCGCATCTCCGCGCAGACTGCCAAACAGGTGATCTTCCAGAAAGTTCGCGAAGCCGAGCGCGAAACCGTATTCAACGAATACTCCGGCCGCACCGGTGAGCTGGTCAACTGCACCATCAAGCGCGTCGAAGGTCCCGACTACATCCTCGATCTCGGTAAGACCGAAGCCAAGCTCCCCAAGAAAGAGCAGTCGCGCCTGGAATCCTACTCCGTGGGCGACCGGGTCCGCTGCGTGATCAAAGTGGTCGATAAGAGCAGCAAAGGCCCGGGTGTTGTGGTGTCCCGCGCCGCACCGGAACTCGTGATGCGCCTGTTCGAACAGGAAGTGCCCGAGATCTACGACAGCACCGTCATCATCAAAGGCTGCGCACGCGAAGCCGGCGAGCGCACCAAGATCGCCGTGCAGAGCCGCGACCGCGATGTCGATAGTGTGGGCGCCTGTGTCGGCATGAAGGGCATGCGCGTGCAGTCCATCATCCGCGAGTTGCGCGGCGAAAAGATCGACATCATCGAGTACTCCGAAGATCCCGTGGTCTTCGCCACGCACGCGCTCAGCCCCGCCAAGGTGAGTCGCATCACCATCCTCGATCCGCTGGAAAAGCATATGGAAGTGATCGTGGACGATTCGCAGCTCTCGCTTGCCATCGGCAAAAAGGGCCAGAACGTCCGCCTCGCCGCCAAGCTCCTCGGCTGGAAAATCGATATCAAGAGCGAAGAAGAGAAGCGGCAGGAAGTCGAATCGCAAATGGCCGCGCTGGTCGCGCCCGGTGCGCCGGTCAGCGTGCTGATCGATTACGGCTTGTCGGAGAAAATCGCGGAATGGCTGCTGCAGGGCGGCGTCGGCACCATCGAAAAGCTCGGCGGCATGACTCCGGAACAGCTTCAGGAAATCCCGAACATCGATCCCGATACCGTCAACGAGCTGCTGGTGGCCGTCAACGCCTACTATGCCCAGTTCGAAGAACCGAATGCGGGCGATGAGAATCCCGAACAGAATATTCCGGACCCGCTTCCTGTCTCGCCGGACATGAGCGCCAGCGAAGAAGAGCTGGCCGAAGTTCAGGGCACCGACACCGGCTCGCTCGACACGGAGCCCGGACCCGCGGGCATGCCCGAAATCGCCACCGAAACCGAGTATCCGCCCGGAACGCTGTACGATCCCGAGAGCCCTGAAGAACGCTTTGAGCCGGGAAGCGAGCAGGCCGAGGAAGTGCGCCCGCAATTGGAGGATAATTCGGGTGCTACCATAGTCAGTGCGGAATCCGCTGCTGAAAACACGGGAGAAGACGAAGGTCACGGCGGGTAGCCGGTACCTTCGCAGATAGAAGCAGATAGCTTTCTCTATGAGTAAGATTCGTATTAACGAGCTGGCCCGGGAGCTGGAAGTAAAGGCTAAAGAACTGTTGGAGCGGCTCCCCGAAGTCGGCGTCACGGATAAGATGACGCACTCCAGTTCAATTGATGACGACCTCGCCTTGCGGCTCCGCCGGTTGTACGGCCAGATCGGCGACGGCGGCCTGGAGACGGGCAGCCGCGGCAACGGCCATGCGGCGGAAGCCGAGGTGAGTGAGGCCGCCGGTCCCGAGGGCGCAGATTTCGAAGAGCGTCACACGCACGCGGCGCCTCGGCCCGAGGCTGTTCCCGAACACGAGCCGTCAGTCACTCCGGCAGCGACTGAAGGCGCGCCGCCGGCCGCTCCGGTGACATCTTCCCAGGCGGCGCCCGCCGCCCCTGAAAAACCTGCCGATGCTCCGGCCTCCCCGAGTACCGCTCCTATTCGTCCACCGCTCGCCGGACGTCCGATTCATCCTCCGGTAGTGGCGCCGGGTTCACCGCGCCCCGCGCCGGCGTCTCCCGCTGCGCCCCCGAGTCCGGCGCCGGCGCCGCCCGCTGCGCGTGAACATCCGCCCGCTGCTGTAATCGCTCCAGGCCGCCCCAGCGTGCCGGTGGCGAAACCCATTCCAGGGGCCGGTTCATCCGCTCCGCGTCCTGGCCAGGTGCTCTCGGGTCCGCGTGCGCCGCTACCACCGGCGCCGGCGGAAAGCCGCCCGGTACCCGGCGGACCTTCGCCGCGGCCCACCATCGTCCCGCGCCGCCCCGAGCCGCGCCCGGAACCCAATCAGCCGCTGCGTCCGCAGGGTGGAATGCCGCTCGCGCCGCATCCCAATCGCCCGTTAGCCGGGCAGCCCGTCGCGCGCCCCGTCGTCCCGCCGCGTCCCGATCTCGCGGCTAAACTCAGCCAGCCGCGGCCCACGATGCCTGCTGCTCCCGCGCCGCCGCGCCCGGGCATTCCCAGAACTCCCAGCTCTCCAGTGCCCGGCCAGCCGATTTATCGCGGACCCATTCGCCCCGGCCAGCCGATGGTGGCGCGTCAGGGTCCCGGCGCGCCGCGCCCCAGTGGCCCTCCGGCCCGTCCGGGTGGACCGCGTCCGCAACATCCCACGTCGCGGCGCATGGAACCGGGTCTCGCGCCGCCGCCCGTCGAACCGGGTCGCGGTCAGCGTCCGGGTCAGCGCCCTGCACGTCCGCAGCAGCGTGAGCGCAATGACGAAGAGAAGGTTCTTCGTCCACAGCGCCGGCATGTAGAATCCGGCCCGCCGCCCATCAATCGCGAAATCACCATCAGCGAAGGCATCACGGTGAAGGAGCTTTGCGAGAAGCTCGACGTGAAGGCCGCCCTGGTCATGAAGAAGCTCATGGATCGCGGCATCTTCGCCACCATCAATCAAACGCTGGATTCCAAGCTCGCTACGGAAGTAGCGCGCGAATTCGGCGCCTCCACCGCCACCATCAGCTATGAGCAGGAGGCGATGCAGGAAGTCACCGAGGCAGAGGACGAGAAGGATCTGCAACGCCGCGCTCCCGTGGTCACCATCATGGGCCACGTCGATCACGGAAAAACCAGCCTCCTCGATGCCATCCGCGAAGCCAATGTGGCTGCGCGCGAAGCCGGCGGCATCACCCAGCACATCGGCGCCTATCAGGTGGACATGAACGGCAAGAAGATTGTCTTCATCGATACTCCGGGTCACGAGGCGTTCACACGCATGCGTTCGCGCGGCGCCAAGGTCACCGACATCGTCATCCTGGTGGTCGCTGCCGACGACGGCGTCATGCCGCAAACTCTGGAAGCCATCGATCACGCCAAGGCCGCGCACGTTCCCATCATCGTGGCCATCAACAAGATCGACCGGCCGGATGCTCAGCCGGAGCGCATCAAACAGCAGCTCGCCGATCGCGGCCTGCTGGCCGAAGATTGGGGCGGCGATACCGTCATGGTTCCCGTCTCCGCCAAGACGCAACAGAATCTCGAGCTGCTGCTGGAAATGATTCTGCTCGTGGCCGATCTGCAGGACCTCAAGGCCAATCCGAACCGCCCGGCCATGGGCACCGTGCTCGAAGCGCAACTGGATCGCGGCCGAGGCCCTGTGCCCACCGTATTGGTTCGCAACGGGACGCTCAATATCGGAGACTTCTTCATCTGCGGCAATGTTTTCGGCAAGGTCCGCGCGATGTACGACGATCGCGGCGCACAGGTGCGCAAGGCGGAGCCTTCCACCCCGGTGGAAGTTCTCGGTCTCGATGCCCTGCCCGAAGCAGGCGACGATTTCCAGGTAGTCACGGACACCGCCAAAGCCAAACAGATCGTGCAGTTCCGCGATCAGAAGGCGCGCGAAGCCAGCCTCGCCAAGAGCAGCCGTCTCACGCTGGAGCAATTGCACAAGCAGATGAAGGCGGGCGAGGTCAAAGAGCTGCCCATCATCATCAAAACGGACGTGGGCGGTTCGGCCGAAGTGCTCACCGAAACGCTGCAGAAGCTTTCGAACGACAAGGTGAAGGTGCGCGTCATCCACTCGGGTGTCGGCGCCATCAACGAGTCGGACGTCCTGTTGGCATCCGCGTCGAACGCGATTGTCATCGGGTTCAACGTGCGGCCGGAGCGCAATGCATCCGCGCTGGCCGAGCAGGAAAAGGTGGATATCCGCCTGCACACCATCATCTACAACCTCACCGACGAAATGAAGCTGGCCATGAGCGGCTTGCTCGCGCCGGTCTACAAAGAGGTTTACAAGGGCAAGGCCGAAGTTCGCGAAACGTTCCGCATCACCAAGGTGGGCAGCGTGGCTGGTTGCCAGGTGCTCGACGGCACCATCGGCAGCCGCAACGAAGTCCGCCTGCTGCGCGACAACGTGGTGGTTTACACGGGCAAAATCTCTTCGCTGCGCCGCTTCAAAGACGACGTCAGCGAAGTCCGCGCCGGGATGGAATGCGGCATCACGCTCGAGAATTACAGCGACGTGAAGCAGGGCGACATTATTGAAGCGTTCGTCACCGAGCGCGTTGCGACCGAGGGAGCCGCTTAATGCGATGGCTTCCATCGGCGTCCTGACGCTGGAACTCAGGCTCGAACACACCCATTCGTTGAAAGACAAACGGCATGTGGTCAAGAGCCTGAAAGACCGCCTGCGCAACAAATTCAATGTAGCGGTAGCCGAAATCGATTACCACGACCTGTGGGGCCGCGCCGCAGTAGCTGCCGTGACCGTCTCCAACGACCATGTGCAAGCGGAAAAAGTGCTACAAGCCGTAGAAGAAGAAGCCGCATCCCTGCTCGGACCGGATCTCTCCGAAGCGACCGTGGAGTGGCTAGCATGAAAGTACCCGCCGGCCTCCTGGCCGGTCCCAAATCCGCGCGAAGCGCGGACATCACGACGAAAACGCAGATGCTATATGTGCCCATCAGCGTTCATCAGCGTTCATCTGCGTCCAATAACTATCTGTCCCCCAACCCTCAGCCACATGGATGAACGACGCACACTCCGAGTCTCCGAAGCCGTCCGCGAAGAACTCTCCGAGCTCATCGGCTTCGAAACGGCCGACCCGCGGCTGCTCGCCGTCGAGGTAATCGAAGTTCATGTCAGCCCCGATGGCAAACACGCCACCGTTAAGGTCGCTATCCGGGGAGCCGAGCGCGAGCAGCGGGAGTCTTTGCGCGCTCTGGAGCATGCGTCCGGTTTCCTGCGCCACGAACTCGCATCCCGTCTCAGCCTGCGGCATGTCCCCGAGCTGCATTTCTCTCATGACAAGAACCCGGATGTGGAAAGCCGAATCGACTTCCTTCTCAAGCGAGCCAAAAAGAGCCGGGGGCGTGAGAACTAGGTGGCCGGAGTCCGAAAAAAACTCGCCTATTCCTGTAAAACCATCGCAAAAATACAACAATTCGTGTTAGTTTTGTTTGTGTTGGCGGCTTTCGGGGCCGCCCGCGCCGGAGCTCCCGAGAGTTCCGAGTGGCTTCGTTTGGATAAATCCGCCGAGGCTATGGGGTCCACCTATACGGTCGAACTGTATGGGTTTGACCGCGTCAGGATGGAAGCGGCCGTGGATGCCGCGCTGGATGAAGCGCGCCGGCTCGACGATCTGCTGTCGAATTATAAAGCCGATAGCGAATGGAGCCAAGTCAATCGCCATGCTGCTGAAGGCCCCATACGGGTTTCCCCGGAGTTGTTCGACCTGCTTTCGGCGTGCGTCGAGTACAGCCGCGAAAGCGAAGGCGCGTTCGACATCACAGTCGGACCGCTCATGAAGGTTTGGGGTTTTTACAAGGGAACCGGCCACCTGCCGCACCGCGCGGAAGTGATGGCCGCCCTGACCCGGGTCGGGTACCGGCACATTCATCTGGATGCAAAGGCCCAGACGGTCTGGTTCGACAAGTCCGGTGTGGAAATCGATCCCGGCGGTATCGGCAAAGGGTATGCGGTTGACCGCATGGTGGATGTTTTAAAACAGAAGGGCTTCCGCAACGCTCTCGTGGCGGGGTCCGGTAGCAGTATCTATGGTATGGGGGCTCCGCCGTCGCAGCCGAAAGGTTGGGCAGTAGATATCAAAGATCCTTGGGACCAGAGTAAGACGGCAACGGAGGTTTTTTTGAAGGATATGTCGATGTCCACCTCCGGCAGCTACGAAAAGTTCTTCCGGGCGGAAGGCAAAATCTACGCCCACATTATGGACCCGCGGACGGGCTACCCCGCGCGGGGAAGCGTAGCGGTTTCGGTGATTGCGCCGCGCACGATCGATAGCGAGGCGTGGGCCAAACCCTACTTTGTAAATGGCCGCCAATGGGCGGCGAGGCATAAGCCAAGGGACTTTCGCGTGTATTTTTGCGAAGACAGGACGGATCAGCCATGCGCGTGGCTCCAATGACCAGCCGCTTTCTGGACGCTTGCCGGAGACGGCCTACCGACGTGAGACCAGTATGGTTCATGCGGCAAGCCGGGCGGTACATGAAACAATACCGGGCCATTCGCGAGCGTCACGGAATTCTCGAAATGTGCAAGCGGCCGGATCTCGCCGCGACCGTGACCCTGCAGCCCGTCGAAATGCTGGACGTCGATGCCGCCATCATTTTTGCCGACCTGCTGCTGCCGGTTGAGCCGATGGGGCTGAAACTGCGTTACGCCGCTGGAGAAGGACCGATCATCGACAACCCCGTCCGAAGCACGGACGACGTCGATTCGCTCTCCACCACCAACACGGACGACCTCGGTTACGTCGGCGAGGCGATTCAGCATGTCGTGCGTGCGCTCGCCGGACGTGTTCCGGTCGTGGGCTTCGTGGGCGCTCCCTTTACCATGGCGAGCTACATGATCGAAGGCGGAGCCTCGCGAAACTTCATTCGCACCAAGAAACTCATGTACAGCGATGAGACGCTGTGGCGCAGGCTAATGGGCAAGATCGTGGATGTGCTGGCTCCGTTCGCTCACTTGCAGGTGACGGCGGGCGCGCGCGCTATCCAGGTGTTCGATAGCTGGGTCGGCGCGTTGGGTTCGGACGACTACGTGCGCTTCGCCGCGCCATATTCGCGCGCGCTCATCGAACGCATCCGTTCCACGGGCGTTCCGGTCATTCACTTCGGCACCGGCGCGAGCGGCTTCTTCCGCGAACTGCACGCGGCGGGCGGCGACGTCATGGGGGTCGATTGGCGCATCAATATCGACCAGGCGTGGATGGACATCAGCTACCGGTCCGCAATTCAGGGCAACCTGGATCCCGTGGCGCTCTTCGCTCCCCTGCCGGAACTGCGCACCAAGGTTCACGAACTGCTCAAGCGGACGGGCACGCGTCCCGGTCACATCTTCAATCTCGGTCACGGCATCCTGCCGGAGACGCCGGTGGATAGTGTGCGAGCGGTAGTCGAAATGGTACGGGAATTCCGTCCGTGAAGCAGGGGGTCTTCTTGCTGGCGCACGGAGCGCCGCAGCGCGTGGAGGACGTGCCGGAATATCTGGGCTACGTCCGCGGCGGACGGCCGCCCTCCCAGGCTATCGTAGACGAAGTCACCCATCGTTACACCGCAATCGGCGGCGCCTCGCCGCTGACCTGTTGGACCATGGAGCAGGCTCAGGCGCTCGAAAAAGTGCTCGGCATCCCCGTTTTCTTCGGCATGCGCAACTGGCATCCGTTTATCACCGAATCCATGGAGTGCGTCACGGCCTCCGGCATCGAAAAGCTCGCGGCCGTATGCCTTGCGCCGCAATACTCCGACATGAGCGTCGGCCTCTACATCAAGCGCACCGAAGAAGCCGGCTTCCCCGGCCAAATCGTCTGGGCCAAGAGCTACCACGACGAACCGCTGCTCATCGAAGCGTTCGCCGATAATCTGAAGCAAGTTTGGACCGGCCAGAAGGTGCTCTTCACCGCGCACAGCCTGCCCGAGAAAATTCTCGCTACGGACGATCCCTACGACCGGGAAACACGCGAAACCGCTGCGCTCGTTGCGGCGAAAGCGGGCGTCACCGATTGGGACTTCGCCTACCAGAGCCAGGGCATGACCGGCGACAAGTGGCTCGGGCCGACCGTCGAAGCCACGCTCGATCGCTACGCCGCCGATGGTGTGAAGCAGGTTGTGCTCGACCCCATCGGCTTCGTTTGCGACCACGTGGAAGTGCTCTTCGACGTCGACGTGCTGTTCAAACAATACGCCGCCGCGCGGGGAATTGAACTCATCCGCCCGGACTCGCTCAACGGTTGCCCTAAATTCACGGCCGCGCTGGCCGAGGTTGCGCGCCGGTGTCTGTAGGCAAGGTTGTCATCGTCGGCGGCGGCATCTCAGGACTCTCCACCGCGTATTACCTGGCAAAGGCCGGCGTTCGTTCCACCATCATCGAGTCGCGCCCGCGGCTTGGCGGCGTGATCTGCACCGAGCACGTCGACGACTGTCTCATTGAAGCGGGACCGGACAGCTTTCTCGCGGCGAAACCCGCGGCCATGGACCTCATCCGCGAACTCGGCCTGGCAAATGAAGTGATCGGCTCGAATGATCACAAGCGCGTCACGTTCGTTCGGAAGAACGGACGTCTGGTGCCGCTGCCGGATGGGCTCATGATGATGGTCCCGACCAAGATCATGCCGCTCGTGACGACGCCGCTGGTCGGGTGGGGTACGAAGTTCCGCATGGGGATGGAATGGTTTCGCGCGCCCAAAGCGAAGCCGGACGATCAGTCGGTGGCCGAATTCGTCAGGGAGCATTACGGCACGGAGGCGGTGGACTATCTCGCCGAACCGCTGCTCAGCGGAATCTACGGCGGTGACCCCGCGCAGTTGAGCGTGCGGAGTGTGCTGCCGCGCTTCGTCGACCTCGCGACCGAGTACGGCAGCCTGACGCGCGGCGTTCTTGCCTCGCGCGCGAGAGCTCCGAAACCGCAGGGCGCGCCGGCGCCGCTGTTCCGCACGCTCAAGGGCGGTCTCACGCAGATGGTGGATGCGGTCACCGCGACATTCGGCGATCAGGTGGACATTCTCCAAACGCGCGCCGAAGCCGTCGAACGCAACGAGAGCGGATTTCGCATTCGAACCGCCGCGTTCTGGGTCGAAGCGCAGCATCTGGTGTTGGCGTGCGAGGCGCACAGTGCCGCTCCGCTCGCTGCGGCGTGCGATCCGCGCCTCGCGGAGTTGCTCGGCGAGATCGGCTACGGTTCTTCCATAACAGTGGCGATCGGCTACGATGCCGCTGATTTCAACGGAAAGCCGCCGGTCGGTTTCGGATTTCTGGTGCCGCGGAAAGAGCGCCGCAAGCTCGCGGCGTGCACGTGGATCGGAACCAAGTTTCCGTTTCGCGTGCCGGAAGGAAAAATCGTCGCGCGCTGCTTCATCGGAGGCGCGGAAGCGGTGAGTTCACTACAACAGTCCGATGCTGCGATTGCCGCCGAAGCTGCCGCTGAGCTGCGCGAAATCGCCGGCGTGCAGGCGACTCCGAAATTTTCCCGCGTGTACAAATGGCCGAGCGCGATGGCGCAGTACCCGGTGGGGCATCCGAAGCGATTGGCGGAGATTGAGGCGCGCACCGCCGCCATCAGCGGACTGCATCTCGCCGGCAACGCCTACGAAGGCATCGGAATCCCGGACTGCATCCGCATGGGCAAACGGGCGGCGGAAAAGATTCTTGGTAACGACCGGGCTCCTGCCCGGTCGTAGGTTAAAAAACTATTTTGCGACCGGGCGGGAGCCCGGTCGTTACCGTGGCGCTGGGACGGCTACGTGCAACTGGGCCATCGGTCCGTACCACGTCAGGTTGTAGATGGCTGGCTTGCCATGCATCGGGGGCTTCCGGAAATATAGATAGCCGGCGATCGGAGTGCTCGTCTTCGTATCCGCCAGGCCGAGTTCCACCAGGGTACGCTCGAGTTCGGTAGCGTCGGGCGGCAGAGGAGCGGGTCCGGCTCCGGCCAACTGCGGATCGCCGATTCCCACTGACGTGCTCGACTCCGTGTACACACCGTGACGGCCGTAAGGCCCGTGTTCGTAACCGACGGTTTCGGTATTCCACACCTGCACCCGGCTGGGAACGCCACCGGCGGTTGGCGTCTTCTTGACTCCGAGTACGTGGCGCGCCACTTCGCCCGGTTCCATGGCGCGGAGCAGCCCGGGCTCACTGGCCAGACGCAGACGGAACTGATCGGGCGAAACGGAAACCTGCGATTCCGGGTAGATTGCCACAACGACCACGATGTAATCGCCCTTCAGCCCGTTATTGAAGATGTGATGGATCTGGCGGTTGGTGAGAACCGAGGCGCCCATCGAGACGCCGGTTGTGGAATCCTTCGCGGCATAAGCGCCCGCGTCCGGACCCGGTTCCACGCCGCTCTTGCCGTTTACCGGCTGGGTTTGCGCCAGCGCAGCCGCTGTGGCGCAAAGGAGCAAGGCGCTCAGACTTCGCAACATCGCCACCTCCCGCTGCTTATTGTATACGCATGGCGCGTCGGGGGGTTACCGTTTGGAACCGTCCGCCGAATGGTCGGGCTGCGGAAGGGGCTTATCGTCTCCATAGTTGGCGACCAGGTAGTCGAGGAGGGCTGCGCGATCCTGAATCTTGGTGCCCCAGTTCACCATCTTGTCGAGTTCCTTGTTCCAGGCAGCACGCGAAAGCCGCTGCGAGTGGATGAGGCGCAAGCTGTGGCACGCGATACAACTGCGCTGCTCCTCCTGCTTGCCATCGGCCGCGAACGCCGCGGAAACAAGTGCAAAAATCAGCAGCAGTTTCATGCTTTTTTCTCCACCGTCACGCCGACGCGATCGATGCCGTTCCACAGGTAACCGGAGGGATTCCACTCCGGAACGAACGGCTGAACGCGGCCCGCGGAATCCGTAGCGCGGGAGAGAATCGTGTAATAGCCCTGCTGCGCGGGCGTCCAATCCAGCTTCCATTGGCGCCACGCAAACGGCAGTTTCGGGGAAGTGATTTCGGCGTCGCGCCATTTGCTGCCGCCGTCGGTGGAGACCTCGACGCGCTCGATAGCCTGTTCTCCCGCCCAGGCAAAACCGCGAATCGCGATGCGGCCGAGCGATGCGGTGCTGCGATCCTCGGGCGCTGTGATGCTGCTCTTCACCGGCATGCCCTCGATGACTTCGAGTTCGCCGGCTTTGGCGCCCGTTCCCGGTGGGAGCGCGTACTTCGGAAACCGGTAGCCGGGGTTCATGAAGAAACCGGTATTGGGCTGCGCCGCGGCAGTGATGCGAATCACCCATTTCACCCAGCTCGTGCCATCCCAGCCGGGCACGACCAGCCGGGCCGGGAAGCCGTGGATGGTGGGCGATTCGCCGTTCATCGAAAGCGCTAGGAGCGTGGCCGGATGCATCGCTTTTGAGATCGGCATGGAGCGAACGAAATCGGGCGTCGCGGCGACTCCCACGTCCGCGCCGTCGAATTCGACGAACGCCGTTTTCGAATCCATGCCCGCGGCCTTCAGCACATCGCCGAGACGAGGTCCGCGCCACTCGGCGTTGCCGACCGCGCCTCGTCCCCACTGAATTCCCGGCAGCTTCGGCAAGTAGAAACCGCGACCGTTGCCGGTGCATTCGAGCGTCGCCGGCACAGTGTACTGCGGTAGCTTTTTCAGGTCGGCGAGCGTGAGTGTCTGCGGCTTGGAAACCATTCCGTTGACCGTGAGGCGAAAGGACTGGGGGTCGATCGGCGTGGGTCGTGGAATGTGCTGGCGAACGAAGAATTTGTTCACCGGCGTGAGATAGCTCTGTAGATCGGCGACCGGTGTTTCGAGGTCCTCCGGCCGGTCATTGTGAAGAATCATCGGGCCTTTGCCCGGAATGACGACGCTGCCGCTGGACTCCTGAGCGCGCGCGGCGGCGGCAATTCCTAAACTGAGAGCGAGCATCTCCCTGCGGTTCGGCATCGTCTCACAGTAATGCACGCCGGCGGCGGAGCGCAACTACTTCGCGGGCTTGATGGCGAAGTCCCAAACCTGCATGTTCAACTTGTCCACGCTATACTGCACCACGGCATATTCGCCCGGCTCCAGCTTCTCTTTCGGCCAGATTTTATAGAGGCCGTCCTGCGTGAGCTGCTGGCGGAAAATGTCCACCATCTCGGGTTCCTCGCTGACCTCCTTAGTGATCGGGTGGACAGTCAGGTTCTCCACGATGCGCACCGGGCCTTTCGTCGTGAGTTTGGCGATGCCGAAGCGCTCCGTTTCGGAAAGCTGAATGTAGAGCTCCTGTTCGGGGTCCGTGAAGACGTTCAGCGAGTGGGGACCATCGATTTCCAGCGTGGCTTTCCCGGAGACCGCCGGAATGGGCGAGAGCGCTTTCAGAATTTCGCGCCGCTTGTTGTTGTGAACTACCGTTTCGGCGACCTTGATGATCTTGGTTTTATCGCCGTCGATCCAGTAGACGCCCGGGTCCTGCGGAATGCGCATGACCTCTTTCCGTACGGCGCGGCGCTGGGCGTCCTCCTCGCTGAGATCCCTGGCGTCCTTTTCGAGCTCGGTCTTGCGTTCGGCAGCTTCGGATTCGGTTCTTTTCAGGTCGACCAGGGAGAGGGGTATTTCCTCCCACTCGCTGCGCTCGACGCTGTAGAAGCGAACGCGGTCGCTCTCCACCTTGTACTCGCTGACGACATGAAAGTTGCCGTCTTTCAGATACAGCTTGATGTTAACTGCCCAGGCGAGAGCGCTAAAGAGGAACAGCGCGGCGAGAAACTTGCGCATAGAGGCCTTCTACTGCCTACTGTACCGCGGTTGTTTGCCGGCAAGCTTCGGCCGCCTCTCCGCGCGACCCGACAGGAAGGATTCCTGCCGTCCCAAAATCGGACATTTTTCGATAATTTTCGAACTCGCCGCACGTCTCCTTCGTATACCTTAAGCGAAGCTCAGCATTAGTGGTGCGTTTGCGGCCATAATGGTATTTCCGGAGTCTTTCTCTTATGTTTCAAGCCAGATCTATCATCGCGGTGGTGTTATGCGCGTTTACGGCATCTCCCGTTTTTTCGCAAACCCAGTCGTTCGTCACAACTGACCAGGGATTCATCAACCGTCTGACGCAGCCGTACCGACCCAAGCATGTCGGGCAGGTGAGTTTCGCGGACTCCTCGCGCATCGACAAACTGCTGCATGCGGGGTCCATTTATCTGTCGCTGCGCGACGCCATCGCGCTGGCGCTGGAGAATAATCTCGACGTCGAAATCGCGCGGTTCGATCCGAAACTGGCGCTCGCCGATTTGCAGCGCGCATCGGCGGGACAGTTGCTGCGCACCGTTTCCACCAGCATTTCGTCAGGGCCGGCTTCGGCGTCGCTCGGAGTGCTGGCGGGCGCCAACCAACTCACCGGCGCGGGATCCGCCGGCGGCGGCAACGGTAACAGCGGCATTCTCAGCGGACTGAATGTGCAGCTCGCCGGGTCTACGATTCCGAATACCGACCCTCTGGCATATATAGCGGGCGGCGCTTACCACTCCACGAGCATCGAAACCTCCACGCAGTTCACCGGCACCTCGGCGCTCGTGCAGCAGTACAAGAATCTGGTGTACGGCGTCCAGCAAGGTTTCTGGACCGGCACCACGGTGTCCATGGGTCTTAGCAGCGTATTCGGCGCTTCCCAGAACGCCACCACCACGCTTTTCAATCCGATCGATACGGCAAGCCTCTCGCTCACCATCAGCCAGAATCTTCTGAACGGTTTCGGTCTCGCGGTCAATAGGCGCGCGTTCCACAAGGCCGAGAACAACCTGAAGGCGAATGACCTTACGTTCAAGGCGCAGGTAATCTCGACGACAGCGAACGTCGTGAATCTGTATTGGGATCTGGTTTCGTTCAACGACGCGCTGAAGGTAAGCCAGGAGACGCTGCGGCTGGATACGCAGCTCTACGAAGACAACAAGCGCCGCGCGGAACTGGGCGCCATCGCACCCATCGACATCATACAGGCGGAAGCGGACATGAAGGCGGCGCAGCAGGACGTGGTGACGCGCGAATCTCAAGTGCTGCAACAGGAAATGATCCTGAAGAGCGTAATCACGCGCAGCGGCCTCGATAACCCGCGCATCGCGATCGCTCGCATTATTCCCACGGATCACATCAACATCCCGGCAGTAGAGCCCGTAATTCCCATCCAGGATCTGGTCACCGAAGCCATCGCGAACCGGCCTGAGATCGAGCAAAACGAGATCGCCTTGCAGAATGCCCGCCTGGATTTGCTCGGCACGAAGAACAATTTGCGGCCGAGCCTCGGTGTAACCGCCAGCTTCGCGAATGCCGGGCAGGCCGGCGCGCTGACGCCGCTCGGGAACTCCTTCCTGACGAATCCGCTGACGTCGGCGCAAGTGAGCGGCGCACTGGTCGGCGGTTACGGCAGCGTTCTGGGGCAGGTCTTCACGCGAGACTTCCCGAATTACAGCGTAGCCTTTCAGATGACGATTCCGATTCGCAACCGCGCGGCGCAGGCGGACGAAATCACCAACGAGCTGAACTATCGCCAGCAGCAGATTCAGGACAAGCAGCTTCATAACAATATCAAGCTAAATGTCATGAATAACTGGACCGCACTGAGGAATGCGCGCGCGGCGTACGATACCAGCGTAGTTGCGCGCAAGCTGCAGGATGAGACCCTGGCCGGCACCCGCCGCAAATACGAACTCGGGACCGCGACGATTCTCGACGTGGTGATTTCGCAGCGCGACGATACCACACGGCGCTTGAGCGAAGTGGATTCGTTGGACCAGTTGCAGCGCGCCCGCACGAACTTGCAGCAATCGCTCGGTAAGATTCTGGACGAGTACAACGTGAGTATCGACGAAGCCAGGAACGGCGTGGTCGCGCGCGAGCCCGACCCGATTCCCGCCGTTCTCCAGCAGCAGGTTCCCGCACCGGCTGTAAAAAACCGCTAGTCCGCCCGGAACAATCCGCGCGCTCCCAGTGTCCAACGGTTCAAGATGCTGGAAGTGCGCGGGCTGGTGAAGCGGTATAACCGCGTGCCCGTGGTGGATGACGTGAGCTTCGTCATACGCCCCGGGGAGATTCTCGGCTACCTGGGTCCGAACGGAGCCGGTAAGAGCACAACTGTAAAAATTCTGACCGGCCTCATCGAGCCGAGCGACGGCGGTATTTTCTTCAACGGCACGGACGTCCGGAAGGACTTCGTTGCCTTTCAACGGCGCATCGGCTACGTTCCGGAAGAAGCGCACGTCTATCCGCACCTCACCGGGAGCGAGTATTTGCAACTGATCGGGCGGTTGCGAGGGCTGCCGCGGCGCGTCCTGGAGCCTCGCATGGAAGAGCTTCTGCGCGTGTTCTCCCTGTGGGACGACCGGCATTCGCCGCTATCGTCATACTCCAAGGGCATGCGCCAGAAAATCCTGCTCTCCGGCGCGCTCCTACACAACCCCGAGCTGCTGATTCTTGACGAGCCGTTTTCGGGACTCGACGTCACTACCGCGCTCGTACTGCGCACGCTGCTGCATGAACTGGCGGCGCTGGGAAAGATGGTGTTCTACAGCTCGCACGTGCTGGAAGTAGTGGAGAAGGTCTGTTACCGCGTGCTGATTCTGCGCAAGGGCAAAGTGGTGGCGCACGAGACGGTGGAGCGGCTGCGAGACCTGATGCACGAGCCCTCGCTCGAGAACATCTTCGCGCAATTGACAGAGCAGGAAGACCCCGCGGAGAAGGTTCGCGGGATTCTCGCGGCGATGCAATCGTGAACCGCTTGCGCACTTACGCCGCGGAGTTTCGTGCCTGGCTGGAAGAGACGCACGGCGCGGGTTTCGAACTGCGCCGGCACTTCTTCCGGCGCTTCTTCGATAGCGACCTCGTGTCCACGCCCGGGCAGTGGCAGGCGGTCGCTATCGGGTTATTCGCGATTGTGGTGTCGCTGCCGGTTCCCCTCTTGCAGGCCTACTTTCACAAGTACCGGATGCTGTCGGAACTCGATAGCGACGTGCCGTTTCGCCATGCCGTAATGGCGGACCATCTGTTCCTCATCACGCTCGCCATGACGCTGACGGCAATGATCACCGCCATCCAATGGCAGAGCCTGTTTCCCGGGCTGCGCGATTACCTGGTGCTCGCCGGCTTACCGGTACGCACGCAGCAGGTTTTCAGGGCGAAGT
The DNA here is from genome assembly GCA_035606355.1 of Candidatus Limnocylindrales bacterium. Taxonomy (GTDB): domain Bacteria; phylum Acidobacteriota; class Terriglobia; order Bryobacterales; family Bryobacteraceae; genus Sulfopaludibacter. The sequence continues at coordinate 42,870 of DATNFO010000029.1, forward strand.
TCACGGCATTGCTGGTGTTCATGGGAATCTTTGTCGGAGCGCTTTGCGTGCCGCCGAGCTGTTCGCTGCCCTTCGTGATGGCAGGCCGCTATTACACGCCTCACTGGGCGAACTCGATAGAGATGGCGACCGCAATGGCGGCCAGCGCGTTCTTCGTCTTTTTCGCGCTGGTCGCGTTGCAGGGGCTGCTGCTGAATGTGACGCCTCCGCGCTGGTTCCCGGCCATTTCGCTTTTGGTGCAAGGCGTGGTCTTCACCCTCGCGGTATGCGCGCTGCCGCTGGTAATTTCGATACCGCAACTGGATCGCTTCATGGATCAGCGGCCCGACTTTGCGCGGTGGGTTCCCCCCGCGTGGTTTCTCGCTCTGGATCAGTGGCTCAATGGAAGCCGGGAGCGGTATTTTGCGGAGTTGGGGAGAATCGCGTGGGCCGGGGTGGGAATCGCCGCGTTTCTCGCCGTCGTTGCGTACTGGTGGAGCTACCGGCGGCAGAAGGTCCGCATGCTGGAGACGCCCGTGCAGGCTCGCGGCGATTTCAGCGTGCTGCGCCGCGCGCTGGCCGTGCTGCGCGACCGGCTGATTCCGGAGCTGCCGGAGCAGGCGGTATTCGGATTCACGGCCGCGACCCTCTCACGCAGCCGGATGCATCGCATGGTGCTGACGGCATTTGTGGCTGTGGCGCTCGCGCTGATCGCCGAAGGATTCGTATCGCTGTTCCTGAATCCGCGCACGATTGCGGCGAACAGTTATGCGCTGCGGCAGGCGGCCGCTTCGGCTCCGCTGGCGCTTTCTCTGTTCGTTCTGGCGGGGTATCGATATCTGTTCCGGCTGCCGGTGGAACTGCGCGCGAACTGGCTATTCCGCGTCCACGAAGGCGGAAATCACAAACTGCTGTTGCGCGGAATGGAGAAGTTCGTGTTCTGGTTCGGCACCATTCCGGTGGGCGCGATCACGCTCCCGCTGGAGGTTCGGGTCTTCGGCTGGCAAACGGGTGTAGAGATCGCGGTGCTCACATTCCTGCCGGCGCTGATTGTGCAAGAGGCGCTCCTTGCGGGATTCGACAAGATCCCATTCACATCGGCGTATCTACCGGGTCAGCGGCCGCTGATACAAACGGTCACCTTGTATGGCGCTGCGTTTGGCGCATACGTGATCCTGCTCGGCGGCGTAATTGTGAGCGCGGTGCGGCTGACGGGTTCCTTTCTACTCGCGTTCAGCCTGATGCTGGCGATCTGGGGCTGGTTGCGATGGAGCCGCCGCGTATATGGCGACGCGGGCGAGATCGAGTACGAGGAGAGCATGGAGCCGGCCGTGCAGACGCTCGCGATCTTCCGGGATTAGTCCTGGCGCAGCACTTCGATGGGTTCGATATGTCCGGCGCGCAGCATGGGAATCGAACTGGCGGCCAGCGCGATAGCGAGCAGCGTTACGGGCACGAGCACAAATGTGAGCGGGTCGTGTGTGCCGATGCCGTAGATGAGCGGGGCCATGTAGCTCCCCATTTACATCGGCGTATCTACCGGGTCAGCGGCCGCTGAGACAAACGGTCACCTTGTATGGCGCGGCGTTTGGGGCATACGTGATGCTGCTCGGCGGCGTAATTGTGAGCGCGGTGCGGCTGACGGGTTCCTTTCTACTCGCGTTCAGCCTGATGCTGGCGATCTGGGGCTGGTTGCGGTGGAGCCGCCGCGTATATGGCGACGCGGGCGAGATCGAGTACGAGGAGAGCGTGGAGCCGGCCGTGCAGACGCTCGCGATCTTCCGTGATTAGTCCTGGCGCAGCACTTCGATGGGTTCGACATGTCCGGCGCGCAGCATGGCGCTGCGTTTGGCGCATACGTGATGCTGCTCGGCGGCGTAATTGTGAGCGGCGGTGCGGCTGACGGGTTCCTTTCTACTCGCGTTCAGCCTGATGCTGGCGATCTGGGGCTGGTTGCGGTGGAGCCGCCGCGTATATGCCGATGCCGGCGAGATCGAGTACGAGGAGAGCATGGAGCCGGCCGTGCAGACGCTCGCGATCTTCCGGGATTAGTCCTGGCGCAGCACTTCGATGGGTTCGACATGTCCGGCGCGCAGCGCGGGAATCGAACTGGCGGCCAGCGCGATCGCGAGCAGCGTTACGGGCACGAGCACAAATGTGAGCGGGTCGTGTGTACCGATCCCGTAGATGAGCGGGGCCATGTAGCGCGCCAGCCAGAAAGCGCCCGCCAATCCGATGCCAATGCCGATGGCCGCGAGGCGTGCGCCATCGGCGACGACCATGCGATGCATGTCGGCGGGACGCGCTCCGAGCGCCATGCGGATGCCGAGTTCGCGGCGGCGCTGGTTGACGCCGAATGCCATCACGCCGTAGATCCCGATGGCGGCGAGCACCCCGGCGACACCCGCGAAAAGCGCGAGCAGGTCAAGGCTGAGGCGGCGCTGCTCGAGGGACGCGGAGACTACTTCATCCATGGTGCGCACATCGAAGATGGGCTGCGTCCGATCGACGGCGGCGACTTCGGCCCGGGCGGAGTTGAGGACGGCGGAAGCGTCGGAGGCGGTGCGCAGAACGACGGTCATGCCGCGGGCCCCATCGTACGGATCCTGCAGGTTGGGGAAGTAGGCTTGCACGCGGCCTTGCTGGTCCAGGCCGGTGTTGTGGACGTGGGCTACTACGCCGACCACGGTGGACCACACGGGACGCGGCGGAGTGCTGCTCGGAACCGTGGAGATGGAAATGTGCTGCTGGAGCGGGTTCCGGCCGGGCCAGATGGTGGCGGCGAAAGCGCTGTCCACAATGGCCACCGGGGCGGCCGAGGAGCTGTCGGCGGCAGAAAAGACGCGGCCGGCAATGAGCGGCGTCTTCATTGCTTCGAAGTAGCCGGGCGTGATGAAGCGCTGGTCGGTTTCCAGATAACCGTAAGGCGTTCTGGGGATGTGCAGGAGCGCGCGGGAGTTGGAAGTCTCTACGAAGACGGAGCCGGAGCTGTAGTCGGCGGCCATGGGAAGGTGTGAGATGGCGCCGGCATCCTGAACGCCGGGAATGTGGCGGACGCGATCGAGCACCTGGTCATAGAAGCGCGACACGGCGGGCCCCGGGGGATACGTGAGCGCCGGCAGGGTCATGCGGAAGGTGAGCATGTGGTCCGTGCGGAAGCCGGGATCGACGCGGAGGAGTTGATAGAAGCCGCGGCACGCGAGGCCCGCACCGGTGACGAGCACCAGGCAGAAAGCGATTTCCGCGATGACGAGAGAGTCGCGCAAACGGCGTCCGGAGCGTCCGCCACTGGCGCCGCGCGCGGATTCCTGCATGGAGCCGTGCAGGCCGGGCCGGGTCAGGCGAAGCGCGGGAGCGAGGCCGAAGACGACCCCGGTGAGGAGCGCGATGGCGAAGGTGACCAACAGGACGGTGGAATCCAGGGTGACCTTTTCGATATTGGGCACGGCGTCGGCAAAGCGGCGAAGAGCCCCCAGGCCCCATGCCCCCAGCGCGAGGCCGGCGATGCTTCCCGTCAGAGAGAGCAGAACGCTTTCGGTGAGGAGTTGGCGCACGGTACGCCAACGGCCCGCTCCAATAGCCGCACGGACCGCGATTTCCTTTTCACGCGCGGAGGCGCGGACGAGCAGGAGGTTGGCGATATTCGCGCAGGCGATCAGCAGCACGAAGGCGACAGCCGCCATCAGGATGAGGAGCGCCGGCCGGAGTTTGGCGACGAGTTCTTCGCGCAGGGGAACGGCGTAAACGCCCCAACCTTTATCGCGGCTATAGTTGTTCGGATACTCTTTCGCAAGGCGGCCGGCGAAGGCATGAAGATCGTCCTGGGCCTGAGCGAGGCTTGCGCCCGGCTTCAGGCGGGCGATTACATCCCACACGTGAAATCCACGATTGCCAGGCTTTGTGCGGCTGAGCGCGAGCGGCGACCAGAGCTGCACATTGCCGCCGAAGTCAAAGCCTTCCGGCAGCACGCCGATGATGGTGTACGGCCGGCCATTGAGCCGCATGCTTTGCCCGCAGATGTTTCGATCGGCGCTGTAGGAGGACTTCCATAGCCCATAGCTGAGAACCACCACCTGGTTATGGCCGTCCTGATCTTCTTCCTGCGAGTACGTGCGGCCGATTGCGGCTTTGACGCCGAGCAGCGGGAACAGAGACGCGGTGGAGAGTCCGCGGGTGACACGCTGCGGCGCCGTTTCGTCGCTACCGAGATTGGCGCCGCCGCCGGTGTAATAGGCCGCGACTGAATCGAAGGTGCGATTCGTGTCGGCGAGTTCGAAGAATTCGGGATCGGACATGTTGAGGCGCGGGAGACCATCGAGCGCGTACTGACCCCACACTTTCACGAGCCGGTCCGGCTGCGGGTACGGAAGCGAGCTCAAGAGGATGGCGTGCACCATGCTGAAGATCGCGGTGTTGGCGCCAATGCCCAGGGCGAGCGCGAGCACTGCCGTCGCGGTGAATAGCGGGTTCTTGCGCATCATGCGCGCGGCGTACAACAGATCCTGGCCGATGCTTTCGAAGAAGACGGCGTGGTTCATGAAATAGATCTCCTCGCGGATGTAGGTGGCATTGCCGAGTTTGCGGCGCGCGTAAATGGCAGCGCCGGAGCGGCCTTCCCGTTCTTCGGCGAGCATCTCTTCGTGGTAGCGCAATTCGGCACCGATATCGGGACGGCCGGGCGAGCGCCAGGGAAGATGCAGGCGCACGGTGTCAGGCCGGCCGCATGACGCGGGCGATGGCTCCGGTCAGGCGCTCCCACTTGGATTGCTTGTGGAGAAGCTGTTTGCGTCCGGCGGCGGTGAGCCGGTATAGGCGGACCTTGCGGCCGGTACCCGAGACGCTCCATTTGGCGGCGAGCCAGCCTCTCTTCTCCAGACGGTGCAGCGCGGGGTAGAGCGAGCCGTGATCGATTTGCAGCACCTCATCCGACATTTGTTCGATACTTTTTGCAATCTGATAGCCGTTCGACGGGCCGAGCAGCAGCGTGCGGAGGACCATCATTGCTGGTTCAGCGTGAAATGGAGAGCGGGCGCTCCGTCGTAGTGAGTATATAGCGATTTCGAAGGCCTGTTCAGACGCCGCCGCCAATGTCGCTCCGCGGGGCAAGCCTCGCTGCTGAAGCTGCAACTGGTGTCAAAAAGAACTCGGGTTGGCTGGTGCCGCTGGGATTCATGCCCATTGGCGCCGCAAACGAGACTGGCCAGGAAAGGAATCAATCACCACTTGATTCCGTAGGTTGCGGCGCCCGGCGGAGAGTTTTGGTAAACGCTGCGCGACTACCGGCGGGTATGACAAGTCCCGGTGGCCCGCGGTCGCCCGTCAACGAGATGCCGACGATACAGGCCATCTGGGCGTGACGATGCCCGGTATTAGGCGATTTCCTGGGAGGGAATTTGCTGGGAAGCTGCCTTCGCCGTGGTGAATGCCGTTGACAAAGGACGTGAGAGTCTTGCCGCCGTAGATTGCGAGAACGAGCACAGCCGCCGGCGTGAACGCGTCTCATTGGATCATGACCGGTCTATTGTGAAGAATGATGACGGACAGGACACGAGAGCTTAACCATACGCGCGCTCTCGGCCCAGAGCTTCTCGGCCAGTTCGTCGTCGTGTGCGAGCTTCGACGGCTCCTTCGGCTCGAGCTGGTTGAAGTAGAGGCCGGTTTTTTCGACCTCGGCACCCGAGGCGAGCTGGATGATCGACCTCGCGGCCTTTTCGGGCGTGATCATGATCAGCTTTTTCGCCAGCCAGATCATTGGCTGCATCCATCCCGGCGCGCAGTCCCAGATCCCCGTTGCGACGGCGCCGGGATGCACCGCGTTCACCGCCACCCCTCTGCCCTCGAGCCGCCTGGCGAGCGCGCGGGTAAACAGCACGTTGCCGAGCTTGCTGCGTCCGTACGCCTTCGCCATGCCCCAGCCGCCGCGCGCGAATCCGAGGTCGGCGAGGTCCATTCTGGCGTCGTAGTGCTCGCTGGACGCCACATTCACGACCCGCGCGGGCGCGCTCTTCACGAGCAAGTCGAGCAGCAGGTTCGTGAGCAGAAAGGGCCCGAGGTGATTCACGGCAAAGGTGCGCTCGATGCCGTCTTCAGTAACCTCGCGCCGCCGCGTCGCCAACCCCGCGTTGTTCACCAGCACGTCGAGCCGGTCGTACTTCGCGAGCACGCCGGCTGCGAGCTTGTGGATCTGCGCCTGCGAGCCCAAGTCGCAGAGCCACGAGTCCGGGGCGGTGGCGACGCCCGCGCGGCGTTTTACCTGGTCGACCGCCGCGCCCATTTTCCTTTGATCGCGCCCGAGGAGCACCAGCCGGTTCCCCTGCCGCGCGAGCGCGACGGCCGCTTCGAGCCCGATGCCGCCCGTCGCGCCGGTGATCAAGATCGTCTTCGACATGTTTGGGACCCTCGCATGGTGGCATGCTCAATGTATGCCGAACGCCGCGCATCACAGGCCCCGGCCTGCCTTGGCGCCTTCGACCCTGCGTCGGCGCGCTGGTCGAGTTGCCCGTAAACAATGAGCCATTGTCCTTCCGGATTCCGAGGCTGAAAGTTACGGGGCGGAAGAGGCTTGAAGAGCCCCGCGGCTCTGGTCCCATGCCAGGTTGCACTCCGCACCCGTTACGCCGATATTTACTGAACCGCGATCTGCACCGCAGTTCCAGTAATCCAGGCGGCGCTGACCTGAATCGTCGCCATGCCTTTTGCCGCATCCGGAGGTACTCGAAAATTCACCTGGTATCCGTCCACCGCGCCGGGGAGGCCCACCGCGCTCAGCACCTCCGCAGCCTTTCCATTGACTGTCACCTCGACAGGTGAGTTGACAATCGCCAGGGGGCTCGATGGGAACGGCTGGCCCGGATCAACTCCCGGGTTCACCGGGCCGAGGCCTCTCGCAAAGAGCGCCAGAATCTCCCCTGCCGTCGCCGGCTTCGAGGCAGTGACGGGAGAGAAGTCGCTGGAATGGGTGATGGCCGGACCGGCAGGCAGCATCGCAATTTCGGGGCTCTCCATTGGGATTAGATGGATTACCCAGCGTTGTGTTGCACCTCCATGCCCGCGCCGGTTCGCAGGGTCCTCCGTCATTGAAGTGCTGCGTGCGGATGGTACCCCTGGCGGCGGAGCCTCGGCACCCACCTGTCCGCGGGCGCCGAGGAATGCTCCCGTGCCACCCGCAATCACGAAATTGGCCAGCGTGACTTTCGAAGGCGATCCTGGTGGCGCAGCGCCACCATTAAATCCGGTGGCCACAATCGTCCCGATCGGGGTGCCGTCACTCTTCAAGATTTCGAAGGCAATGTCGAGCACTGCGTTCCGCACAACATCAGCGATTGCGGAGCCGGGAGGGGGCGCCGGAAGAAGACTAATGTCCATCCCCACGCGCGTATGGACTCCCATCGCCGGCTGGCCGTTGACGGCTTGAATGTCGGCGATGGCGATTTGCCCGAAGAAGTTTTTGGTCCTCACTGGAGTGGGCACGCCGGGATCAAGCGCATATTTCGTAACGTCGCCGGTGTCTTGGAAGTATGCGACTGCATTGGTCGTGTCGATCCGCAATACCGAAGCTGGCGGGACCTGCGCCAGAGTTGGTTGAGAGAACGCGGCGGCGCAGAGGAACGTGCCAAGAGCGGTTTTCCAAAGCCGCGGTAGCATGTTCTGCCTTCTCAGCAAGGCGTAATGTTTCGTTGTGTTTTTCATTTGCGCTCCTTAAGTGCAAGTTCCTTTTCGGGTCGATCAATCAGGCGGCCGGTTCGAATCCGGCTCACCTGCCACGAATAAGGAATCGCGGCGCCAAAGGTTACAGCGTCTCCCCCGAAGGGGACAAAAGCCTCCGGGACGAAAGACGTACAATAGGCCGACGCCTCGTGTCTAAATGCCAAACTGCCCTCAGTGCGGAGAGCAACTGGGTTCCGGCGATCCCGCCGGGCTGTGCCCGAAGTGTCTGATCCTGGGTGCATTCGAGAGTTCGGTTGAAGCGGACGAATCCGGAACCCGCACCATCGATACAGCGGCAGAAGCTGCTGCTGATGACGACTTCGGCCGCTATCGCGTCCTTCGGCCTCTAGGCGAAGGGGGCATGGGCAGCGTGTACCTCGCCGAGCAGCTTGAACCCATTCGCCGGCGCGTGGCTCTTAAGGTTGTGAAGGTCGGCATGGATACCGCCCAGGTGCTGGCCCGCTTCCAGAACGAGCGGCAGGCCCTCGCGATGATGGACCACCCGAACATCGCCCAAATCTTCGACGCGGGAGCGACCAGGAAGGGGCGGCCGTACTTCGTGATGGAGTACATCGACGGCGCGCCCATAACCCAGTACTGCGATCGCGAGCGGATGACCACGAGGCAGCGGCTCGCGTTATTCCTCGCGGTCTGCCGCGCGGTGCAACATGCGCATCAGAAGGGTGTGATCCACCGTGACCTGAAGCCGTCGAATGTGCTTGTGACCGAGCAGGATGGCGCACCGCTTCCCAAGGTCATCGATTTTGGCATCGCCAAGGTCACCGACAAGTGGGCTATCGAGAATACCTTGCTCACGCAGTTCGGCCAGATCGTCGGGACACCGGAGTACGCCAGCCCGGAGCAGGCCGACACGACGACGGGAGAGATCGGTGAGACCTCCGACGTATATGCGCTCGGCGTGCTTTTGTACGAGCTGCTGATCGGAGCTGTGCCGTTCGACACGGCCACGCTGCGCAACGCCGGTCTGGCGGAAATGCTCCGAATCATCCGCGAGGACGAAGCGCCGTCGCTGCCCCGGAAACTTGCGTCGATGGGTACGGCGGCAAGCGGCATCGCTGCGCGCCGCCAGACCGACGCAGTTTCGCTGCGCCGCCTGGTCGACGGCGACCTGAACTCAATCGCGATGAAGTCTCTGGAGAAGGCGCGCCGACGGCGCTATGCTTCGGTGTCTGAATTTGCGGCCGATATTCAAAGGCATATTGAGCACCGGCCGGTGTTGGCGCCACCGGCGAGCCGCCTGTACCGAGTGCGAAAGTTTCTGCGCAGGCACAGGCCGGCCGCCCTCGGCGGCCAGGCGGGCGCGACACCGGAAGAACAGCCCGCCTTAATCCGGAAGCTCTTCGGACCGGCGGGTGCCAGACCACACCGGGCCTGGCAAATTCACCATATAGGGATTTGTGTGCGGTGCGCCTTGCTCGTCTATCTGGCCTGGCGGTTCAAAAGCGTGACTAGCGGAACGGGGAGCCTGGCGCTGTTTTTCTCGACCTTCCTCTGCTGCGCGATTCAATCACTCATGGCCGCCGTCTTACTGTCTGCGGTCAGTATAGATATAGACAGAGAATTCCTTCGTGGGGAGGTGCGAAAGTTCTCACCCTGGCTTCGCGCGTTCGGGCTGGCGAATGGCGCGCTAGCAATGATCATGACGGTATGGATCGCCGAAGCGCATATGATTTTGGCCGCACTGATCGCGCTCGTCGGGATTGTAATGGGTGTAAAGATGTTGGCCGTGACGCCTGCGATCGACCGCGTGGCGATCTACGATTCGAATCGCTGATAGCCAGTGGCCGACCCCGCGATCCCAGTCCTGAGGACGTGCCCGTGCAGGGTACGCGAAACTGTGGTTTTCGCCTGTAACCTTTGGCTGCCGATTCCTTATTCCTGTTACGGAGAGCCGTGAGGACAAGATTATGACGAACGGCCAGACCATGAACACGCTACCGGGATCGGCCCGGTTTCCGACCACGCGGTGGACCTTCGTCGTCGCCGCAAGCGAACCACATCGGAAGGAAGCCCGATCAGCTCTGGTTAGTCTGTGTGAGAGCTACTGGTATCCCTTGTACGCCTATCTGCGCCGGCGCGGTTATCCGGCCGATCAGGCACAGGACCTCACGCAGGAATTCTTCACGCGCGTGCTGGAGGGACGATACCTCGACCGCGCCGACCCGGAGAAAGGACGGTTCAGGTCTTTTCTTTTGAGTTCCCTGAAATTCTTTGTGGCCGACGAAGGAGATCGCCAGCGCGCCCGTAAGCGCGGCGGCGGACAGATTGTGCCGCTTGAATTCTCGTCTGGCGAGAAACGCTACCAACACGAGCCAGCGCACGACGAGACGCCCGAGCGCATCTTCGAGCGGCGCTGGGCGCTTTCGGTGCTTGACCGAGTCGTGGAGAAATTGCGGGAGGAGTTCGTTCAGCACGGCCAGCCCGAGCATTTCGAGCGGCTGAAGGTGTTCCTTCTTGGGCAATCCGACGCGCCGTATGGCGCGCTGGCTCGCGAAATGAACACGTCGGAGGGGGCGCTCAAGGTAGCGATTCACAGGCTACGCAAGCGCTACCGCGACCTCTTTCGCCAGGAGATCGCGGATACCGTGGCCGATCCGGCGGAAGTAGAGTCCGAAATCCGGCACCTGGCGGCCACGCTCACAGGGAAGTAGTTGCCGGATATAGGCGTGGCCCAGGCCCTGCCTTTCTGCGCCAAAGCTCTTCAGCCCGCTCTACGCGCAAACCAGAAGTAATCACTGGAACGTAAAACGCGCATTGCTGATATTTGGCCGGCGCACACCCGCGATTAACGGCGTAGTGTTTACTCTAGTGTCCGCTACGAACCGATAATGGCCTATCAGCTCCTTCTTCACGAAGCCTGCTGCCGACGAATCGGCCGCTGTTTTCTCGCCTCCTCCAGCTTCCGATCCCGCTCAGCATGGATCTCCTCCTGACGGCCGGCGCCGATCTCGGTCTTCTCCGACCAGCGCCGGACGAAATCCACGATCTGATCCCGCGTATCGTGCGGGACCCAGGTCCCGGTCAGAGTTCCCCAATGTCTTTTCTTAGCGCGACGTGCTCCGCCATCAACTCGGCCAGAACTTCGTCCTTCGTCTGGATCTTCTTCTGCAAGTATGCAATCCGCTCCTGATCGGCGGAATGGTTGGTCGGCCGCTTCTGCTCGAAGGCAGCAGCCCCGTTCTCGAAGAATTCCTTCTGCCAGCGGTAGAAAACCGTCGGCTGGAGTCCCACTTCATCGCACAACGTCGAGATGGGCTCCTTCTCCAGCAAATGCCGCCTTAGGATGGCGACCTTCTCTTCCGGCGCGTATTGCTTCCGTTGCTTCTTCATGCGTTCTCTCCATTAGCTTAATGGCGGAACGCCTTCTCCATTTCCAAACTGAACCGGAACAATTTCGAGCGTGCCTTGCAGCAGTTCGAGGCGATCGGGAGGCGTTTTCATGGACGCCGCCGATCATATTATTAAGCACCTGAGTTCGACATACAGGTGTTCGAAACAGGGGTAGAACGGAAGAGTGTCGCGGGAATGGGAGCAGGTGTCCGGAATCGGGCAGTATTTCGAGGTTGGGGGTATACTGCCGCCATGGAGTATCCGTATCGGGCCATCGGAGAGGACGAGGTGGGGCGGGCGTCCGACGGCGCGTATCAGCACGCGCTGGACACGTATGCGAGCGAGACGAATAAGGTGATTTCCACCTGGCGGTGTTTTGAAGATTCCGACCTGCCGTACCGCCCTCACGAAAAATCGGCGGCCGTTCAAGAGATCTTGCGGCATGAGTTGCTGTCGCAGCGGAGGTTCTTCGGTGAGTTTCTCGGGCTCACTGAGCCGGGCGCGGGCGAGGTTCTACCGGCCGGGCAGACGGTCGCTGCGTTTTGCGGGCGGCTTCGGGAGATGGCTTTGCCGAGGCTCGCGCAGTTGGCGGATCGGGATGCGGCGTGGTGGCTGGCGGCCGTGCCGTTTTTCGATGAAGAACGGTCGCGGATTTGGGTGTTCTGGCGGCGGGTTCTGCACACGTGTCATCACCGTACGCAGCTCACGGTGTACTTGCGATTGCTTGACCGTGCGGTTCCTTCGACGTATGGACCCACTGCCGATGTCACGTGGGCCGGCGCGGACCCGACGCAAAGCGTGGACGCGGCCAAGCGGCGGTAGGCGAGCCGGCAAAAAGGATTGACATCGCCGGGCGGCAGTGCTACTTTTGCAACATGATGCTGCTTTTGCAGCTTAGAAAGTCATGAAGAAAGCCGGGCACAGTACGCTGAGCCGCCGCGAGCGGCAGATGATGGACGTTTTGTACGCTCGCGGACGGGCGACGGCGAGCGAGATTCAGGAAGCTCTTCCCGATCCGCCGACATACTCCGCCGTGCGCGCGAAGCTGCGTGTATTGGAAGAAAAAGGACACATCAGGCACAAGGAAGAAGCGCTGCGGTACGTTTATTTTCCGGTTGTCGCGCGTGAGCACGCCAGCCGGTCCGCGCTGCGGCATCTGGTGTCTACATTCTTTGAGGGTAGTGTCGAGCGGACTGTCGCGGCGCTGCTGGATGTTTCGTCGGCGCGGCTTTCGGGTGAAGAACTCGAGCGAATCTCGGCGTTAATTGAAGAGGTCAGGAAAGAGGAAGGTGAGTGATGAACTGGGTCGCTTTGTTTTTGCAGACGACGATACGGGCGAGCGCTGTGCTTGCTCTCGCGCTTGTAGCCAGCTTCGTGCTTCGCCGTTCGGCGGCGTCGCTGCGCCATTTTCTGTTGACCACCGGATTCGCGGCGCTGGTGTTGCTGCCGGCGATGATGTTTCGTCCGGCGCCGTTGCCGGGCGCCCGGCCCGTACCGGTTTCGCATGCCGAACGGGTGGTTGTGACGGTGCATCCTGCCGCTCCCCCGGCACTACCGGAAGGCTGGACGCTGGAGCAGAAATTGTTGCTTCTCTGGGCGATCGGCTGCGGGTTGGCTGCGGGCCGATTCCTTCTCGGCGCGGCTCGCGTTTCGTGGATGGCTGCGATGGGAGAGAAGTGGAACGGCGCGGTGGTCAGTCCGGCGGCTCCGGTCCCGATGGTCTGGGGCATTCTGCGCCCCGTAATCCTGCTGCCGGTGAGCGCGCGCGAATGGCCGGAATCGCGGCTGCATGCCGTGATGCTGCATGAGCGGATGCATATACGCAGGTTGGACCTGATATCGCAGTTGCTGGCGCAGGTCGCGTGCTGCCTGTATTGGTTCCATCCGCTGGTTTGGGTGGCTGCGGCGTGGCACAGGCGGGAGCAGGAACTGGCCTGCGATGACGCCGTGCTGCGCGAGGGAATCGCCGCTTCCGAGTACGCCGGACATTTGCTGGAAGTGGCGCGCGCCTCGTCCATCCCCGCGCCGGCGATGGCGGAGATGAGCCACCTGGAGCATCGCGTGCGTGCCGTGCTGGACCGGTCGCGGGCGCGCGGTCCTGTAAGCGGCCGGGCGGCGCTGACGGTGGTCGCGATGGCAATCGCTGCGTGCCTGATTCCGTTGACGGCGGGGACCGCGCGCGCTCAGGACGCGGGACGCGGAACCCTCTCCGGGACAGTGCTGGATCCGAGCGGCGCGGTGGTGCCCAACGCTGCCGTGACTCTGCGCAATCTGGAGGGCAAGAACGAGGAAGTCACAACCGCCAACCTCGCCGGTGAGTTCCGGTTTACGTCCATACCGGCGGGCCGGTATTCCCTGCAAGTGCAAAGTCGCGGATTCCGCATCTTCACCGCGGAGGTGATGGTGACGCCCGGGCCGGAGAACCGCACAACGGCGAGACTCGCGATTGGCTCCATGGCCCAGAGCGTAACGGTAACCGGAACGAAGCCGTCGAATGCTCCGCCGCCGCAAACCACGGGGACGCCGCAGCGCATTCGCGTCGGTGGAAACGTGCAGATGTCGCGGCTGGTGCGGCAGCCGCGTCCCATCTATCCGTACGACGCTCAGCAGGAGGGCATCCAGGGGACGGTCCAGATACGGGCCATCATCTCCAAGACCGGGGACGTGATGAGCGCAACCGTCATCAACACGGAGATCGATTCGCGGCTCGCGCAATCGGCGTTGGAGGAGGTGAAGCAGTGGAAGTATGAGCCGACGCTGCTGAACGGCGAGCCTGTCGAGGTGTTGACTACGATCGATGTGAATTTCGTGCTGCAGTAGCGGCAGTGCGCTGTTTCTAGTTCAGGAAATACGTGCGGTAGAGCGTGTCGCGCTGCTTCGGCACAAAACCCGCGTCGCGGATGATGCGGCGCAGTTCTTCTTCGCTGGCGCGGTGATGCGCTCCGGCGGCGCTTACGACGTTTTCTTCGATCATGATGCTGCCGACGTCATTGCCTCCGAAGCGCAGGCCGAGCTGGCAGGTCTTCAGGCCTTGCGTGACCCAGGAGCTTTGCACGTTTTCGAAATTGTGCAGATAGAGGCGCGAGATTGCCAGCGTCTTGAGGTATTCGACCGCCGTGGCTTCTTCATGCACGAAGCGGCCGAGTGACGTGTTCTCGCGCTGGAAACTCCACGGGATGAAGGCGGTGAAGCCTCCGGTTTCCTCTTGCAGATTGCGCACGAGCTCCAGGTGATTCATGCGCTGCTCGATGGTTTCGCCGCAGCCGAACATCATGGTCGCCGTGGTGCGCATGCCGAGGTGGTGGGCGGTGCGATGCACGTCTGTCCACTCTTCCGTCTTGCACTTGAGACGCGCGATGCGATGCCGCACGGCGTCATCCAGAATTTCCGCTCCGCCGCCCGGAATGGAGTCGAGTCCGGCGTCCATCAGCCGCTGAATCGTGTCGCGGAGCGTGAGTCCGCTGACTTCGGCGATGTTGGTGACTTCCGGCGCGGAGAGGCAGTGCAGGTGGATCTTGAAGCGCTGCTTGATGCCGCGAAACAGATCTTCGTACCACTCGATCTTGAGGTCGGGGTGCAGGCCGCCTTGCATGAGGATGCCGGTGCCGCCGAGGTCGAGGGTCTCCTGGATCTTCGCGTAGATCACTTCGTTGGGCAGAATGTAGCCCTCGGCGTGCCCCATGGGCCGGTAGAAAGCGCAGAAGCTGCAATATTCCGTGCAGAAGTTTGTGTAGTTGATATTGCGGTCGATAATGTATGAGACGACATTTTCGGGGTGCCACTTGCGGCGCACCGCATCCGCGGCCATGCCGATGCCGATGAGGTCGTCGGAGGCAAATAAATCGAGGGCTTCTTGACGGGAGATCATATCGCAGAGAACCAGGCGGTACTACCAAGATACCGCGCCTGGAGGCCCGGCGTGGTGCTCGCCATCCTGGCGGCGCTGTGCATTCTGGCGTATCTGCCGACGTTGCGGCAGCCTCTGCTGGAAGACGATTATCCCAATCTGGCGCAGTCCCAGCAGTATGGCGCGCCTGGCGAGGTCCCGGAGTTGATGGGCAGCGTATTCCGGCTGCGCGCCACCAGCGAATGGCTGTTTTATGCGATGTACCGGAATTTCGGAGTGGACCCCGCGCCGTACTATTGTGTGGCGATCGCGCTGCATGTGTTGTGCACGTGGCTGGTGTACGCACTCGGACTCTGGCCTCGCCTAGGGTATCGGGTGTCGGGGTGGGCGGCGGTTTTTTTTGCGGTTTATGAGGGACATCAGGAGGCGGTGATGTGGTTTTCCGCCTGCAATGAGCTGCTGCAATTTCTTTTCGGCGCGGCCGCCCTGGTGTGCTGGCTGCATTTTTTGTGGGGTGAGCGCCGCCGAGGGTGGTGGTATGCCGGGTCGCTGGCTTGCTTCGCGGCCGCTCTGATTTCGAAAGAATCGGCGGCCGTATTTGCGGCGTTGATGGTGCTGCCGTTTGTGGACCGCCGGAGGAGTTGGGCGGCGCTGGCGCCGTTTTTCGTGCTGGCGGCGTCGGCTGCGATTTCC
Organism: Candidatus Limnocylindrales bacterium; assembly: GCA_035606355.1. GTDB lineage: Bacteria > Acidobacteriota > Terriglobia > Bryobacterales > Bryobacteraceae > Sulfopaludibacter. The sequence goes on from DATNFO010000029.1 coordinate 58,447, forward strand.
GTGTATTTATCGCGGGATAATTCGTTTCGATTTCAAGACGGCAGTTTTTCTCTGCATGCGCCGTTCTGGCGAACGCTGCCGCTCAATTACTGGCGATTGTTTTGGTTTTGGGGATTGATTGCATTGGTGGTGGCGCGGCAGCGCGCGTACTTGGGATTAATTTGGGCGGGGATCGGATTATTACCCTACATATTCCTGACTTACTCGGCGCAAATTCCCAGCCGGCAATTGTATCTCGCGAGTGCCGGCCTGGCGCTTGTGGTGGGGGCGGCGATGGCGAGTTTGCGAGCGCGGCGGGCGGTCATCGCGGCGATCTGTTGTGTGGTTGTTGCCGAAAACGGCGGCTATCTCTGGATCAAAAAAAGGCGGCAGTTCTTAGAACGCGCCGCGCCCACCGAACAACTGATTGCTTATGCGAAGCAGTGTGAGGGGCCGGTGATCATACGCTGCTTTCCGCGCGCGCGGCTAATCGCCGAGGAGGCAGTCCGGCTGGGAGCGTCGAAGACAGACGTAATCTGGAACGAGAATGCCGGCGAAGGATTTTGCTATCGCGGAAAGTATTAAGCGCTCACGGCCATCATGGTGCGCTTGGCTTCCTGCACAAACAGATAGACCGTAAATAGCGGCTTGGGGACACCTTTGCCCCAGCGATTCACCGCCCACTTTGCGCGGAGGAATTTGACGTCCGGCCGCTCCGAGAGGTCGAGGAAAAGCTGGTAGGTGCCGCAATAAAACTTCTGCGGGAACGTGACGATGGGTTTGGCGCCCCAATCGGTGCCATCGGCCGAGCCCCATATGGAGACGTCGATGGATTCCTGCTCGATAATTCTGGTGATGCCGAGGGTAAGGATCAAGGTCCCACCCTGTTCCGCGCCAAGACCTATTTCAGGTCCGGTTCCGGCTTCGCGAACCGTTGTTTCCGGGAGTAAGAACTGTGGAAGCATGGCGTTCCGCCCGCGGCCACGAAAAGGTGCGATTATCCGTTAAGAGAAAGGAGCTTTTTTCGGGCCATTTCCAGGGTCTCATATTTCTTGCAAAAACAAAAGCGGACCTTTTGAGCCCCATTTGCGGGATGTGCGTAAAAGCTCGATCCGGGAACGGCGGCGATGCCAATGTTTTCAATTAAATGACGAACAAATGACACATCGTCACGGAAATTGAATGCCGAAATATCCGTCATGACGTAATAGGCGCCTTGGGGCAAATAACAACGAAAACCCGCGCCGGTCAGAGAGGCGACAATGTGGTCGCGGCGCTCCTTATATTCGGTGCTGAGGTGGGTGTAGTAATCGGCGGGCAGGTTCAGGGCGACGGCTCCGGCAGCCTGTAGCGGGGCGGCCGCGCCGACGGTCAGGAAGTCGTGCACTTTGCGGATGGAATCGGTGATATCCGGCGGTGCGAGCACCCAGCCGACGCGCCAGCCGGTCACCGAGTAGGTTTTGCTCATGCTGTTGACCAGGATGGAGCGATCGCGCATGCCGGGAAGCGACAGGATGGGGATGTGGACGGCGCCATCGTACAGGATGTGCTCGTAAATCTCGTCGGTGATGGCGAGCGCGTCGAACTCCTGGCAGAGCGCGGCGATGGTTTCGAGCTCGCGGCGGGAGAATACTTTGCCCGTCGGATTGTTGGGACTGTTGAGGATGATGGCTTTGGTGCGCGGTGTGAAAGCGCGGCGAAGCTCGTCGGGATCGAAGGTCCAATCGGGCTCGTGAAGCTTGACGTAGCGGGTCTCGGCGCCGCAGAGCTGTGTATCCGGACCGTAGTTTTCGTAGAACGGCTCGAAGAGGACTACTTCATCGCCGGGATTGATGACGGCCATGAGGGCGGCGATCATGCCTTCGGTGGCGCCGCAGCAGACGGTGATCTCGCGCTCGGGGTCGAACTCTAGCCCGTAGGTGGCGGCGTACTTAGACGCGATTGCGTCGCGGAAAGGCTTGGCTCCCCAGGTGATGGCGTACTGATTGATGTCCGCGGCAACGGCATCGGCGGCCGCCTGTTTGAGGATGCCAGGAGCGGCAAAATCGGGAAAACCCTGGGCGAGGTTGGTGGCTCCGTGGCGAAGGGCGAGGCGCGTCATTTCCCGGATGACGGATTCGGTAAAGCGGGACGTGCGCTCACTGCGGAAACGCGTGCGGCTGAGGCTTGGGGACATGACTAAGAGAGTAGCGCAAACACGGCTGCGGGCTATTCGCCCGGGTGCTTTTCCGGTAGAGTTGTGGTGTGTGGCAGTTTGCGCGAGTTTCGCTTCGCGTCGTTTCCGCGGTGGCGCTGTGCTACCTGGTTTGGGTGTTTGCGTTCCGCCATTTTTCTACCCAGCGGTGGGTGGAGAAACAGAAGAGCGTTGACGATTCGGCGGCCCGCGCCAATTTTCAGCGGATTTACGGCGGCAGCGCGCTCAAGATTTTGCAGTTTTATGCTCGCGACGGGCAGTTGGTGGAGGGCCGGTCCACCGTGTTGTGTTACGGCGTGTTGAACGCTGCCCGGGTGTCGATTGCACCTCTGGTGGAGGGCGTTTCTCCGGCTTTAAACCGTTGTGTGGAGGTCGCTCCGCGAACGGATACCACGTACGTTCTCACCGCTGAAGGGGCTGATGGCGGGACATCTTCCGCCTCGCTGACCGTGACCGTCGGTCCGGACGTCGCGACGCTTCCCCGGATCACTTCATTTCGCGTGATCCAGCAGCGCGTGGATGCCGGGCGGCCGCTTTATCTGCTGGGTTTCAGTGCCGTGAATGGGGAAGAGGTCAGCATAGACCCCGCGGTGTTCCCGACGTTGCATGGCGCTCCGAACGGGCAGTTTTGGGTAGCTCCCGACGCGGCCACCACCTATACGCTGATCGTGAAAGGCAGCCGGGGGCGCGTCGCACGCGAGCGTTTGACGGTGGGCTCGGGCGGCCGTTAGACGATCCTGGCCATGGCCTGCCGCATGCTGGAGTCGAGGTTCGCAATCGCCGCGGTGACTTTGCGGCTGATGGTTTCCAGGCCGCAGAGCGTTTGGATTCTCTGGCGCCGCGACTGAATTTGCGCATCGGAGAGGGCGTACCCGAGAAGGCCGCAGGGCTCGGCGAGACTCACCAGCATGATGTCGCGCGTGTCCGGGATGCCATCGGAAAGAATGGCGTCGCGTAGACGAAGCGAGACCAGCCGCTGTTGTCCGCTATCGGCGACCGGAAACCGCTCGACGTCGATGATCCACAACAGCTTGCTTTTTTCGTGTCGCAGGATGCCTTGCCGGATGAGAGAAGCGAGCGCTTCGCCTTCCAGGTCCTGCCTGCGGTGGAAGATTTCTTCGATCCATTCGTGCACGGTGGTGAGCTGCGGCTTGGCAGCCATGCCTTCGAGGACGCGGTCGAGTGTGGCGTTGCCGGTAGGCGCGCGATCGAGGATTTCAATGGCTTCGGTGTCGGTATCGATCTTGCGCGATAGGGCGAGATCGAAGAACACGGCTCCGACGAGCGCATAAGCGGTGCCGAATTCGCGGGTGGAACGCAGGTGGCCGGTCTGTTCGTCGACGGCGAGAAGGACGATCTCTTCGAGCATGGTCAGCATGGCAGGTCTCCGTGAATCTTGAGGACGTGATGCAGTCCGCTCATGTCGAACACTTTGCGCGCGGGCGGACTGAGGGAGCAAACAGCGAATTCGGTGTCGCGGCCCTGCGCGGCGCGCGCGGCCTGGAGTACGGCGCGGATTCCGGCGCTGGAGATGTAGTCCAGGCGCGAAAGATCGGCGGCGACTTTGGGATGGGCTTCGACGGCGGCGCGGAGCGAATTTTCCAGCAGGTCGGCAGTCTCGGCATCGGCGCGTCCGGAAACGGAGACCACGTGCCAGCCGGAGCGGGTTTCCTCAGAGAGTTGGATCATCGGTGGGTCCTTCGAAAGGAAATTGCAAAGCGGGGGATGGATTGCGTGTAGCGGCGTCAACGGAGCCGCGACCATGAGGGCTTGTGAAGAAATATCGAATTGCTTTTTTTCGACCTCGTAACGCACTCGCATCGCCGGCACCTTTTGCCGCTCCCTTACGGTCACGGCTCCGTATGTGGTTGATTCTATTATCGGAGCCGCGACCGTCAGTAAGCGGTACACGGTGTATCGAAAGGCGAATGGAGCGCGACGGGAACGACACGCTGATTTTTTCACAACCTCTCACGGTCGCGGCTCCCGTTCGAGGCGAAATGTCAATTTGTTGAAGCCGGCTTCGCGGCGGTATTCGAGCTTACCGGCGAGTTGACGGACGAAGTAAATTCCGAGACCTCCGGCGGGCCGGGCGGCGAGCGGGGCGGAAAGATCGGGAGATGCGGCTTCGGCGGGATCGAACGGTATTCCGCGATCGACGTACTCGATCGCAATTTCGGCGGGGTGGGCTTGCAGCGTGACTCGGACGGCGCCGGCGATTCCCTCGCAGCCGCCGTGGCGCACCGCGTTGGTGAACAGCTCTTCGAGCACCAGGTTCAATTGAAATATTGAATCGGCGGCCAATGCGTTCTGGCGGCCGAAGCTTTCGACTTCGGCCGCCAGTTTGGCGAGTTCCGGCAGGTTGCCGTCGAGCGAAAATGCGCAAGTGGTCAGAGGGCCAGTTTACCGCACGTCGCGGCGGTCGCGATCGTGGCCGGCATAGCGATTGTTGCTCACCTTGCGGGTGTTGTTGCCGTAGCGCTCGTGCGTATCGCGCCGGTTGTCGAAGCGCTGGTCGCGGAGGCGAATGTCTACGTGGTTATAGGTGGTGGTGTAGGTTTGGCGATTGTCGCGATTGTAGTCGTCGCGGTCGTGCGCGAGGGCTGGGATTGCGAGGGCGATCACCGTAAGGGCCGTTGTTGCGATTGCTTTTTTCATTGTCTTAACTCCCCTTCGCTTGATAAGACGATGCGGGGGAGGCCCGGGGCGGTAAGACTTTGTATGGCCGGCGTAAAGGTTTATGGAGCGCCCGGTCTGAGGGTATAAACGGCTTTGGTCGCGCTGGGGTGCGCGATGAGGAACGATACGGAGCTTTGTGTCAGCGGCTGCAGGAGGTCGGCGGGCAGGGTTGTGGATTGATCGATGGTGAGGGTAGCGCCTTCCAGATGAATGGTCCTTCGCCAGCCTTTGCCGGTGACTTCCAGGGCATCGCCAGAGGCGCGGATTTCCACGGGACCTTGCGCGCCGAGGGCTCCGGTTTCCGGCAGGAAGTTGGCGTTGGCTTCTTTCCAGGTGAACTCCAGCCAGCGGCCGCCATCCTGGGTGGAAAAAATGGCGCGCGCTTGCGGGGATTCGAGGACCCATTCGGGCACGCCATCGCCGTCGAGGTCGGCGGACCAGGCGACGGTGCGGTTGCGCGGCAGCAGCAGGGCGCGGAACGGCAGGTCCAGCGTGGCATTTCCGGCGACGCGCAGGCGCCAGTCGCGAAGGGGCGCGGAGGTATCCGTGGCAAAAATGCGGAGCTGGTAGCGGCGCTCGTCGGCTGCGCCAATGGCGAGATCGTTGCGCGGCGGAAAGAAATCCAGCCCGGCTCCGGTGGCGCTGAACTTATAGCTGGCGATGATGGGCCAGTTATTGCGCACGGCGACTTCGATGTTGCTTCCCGCTTTGGGCTCGATGGGGACAATGGGCGGTTCAGGGGTGAGTTCCGTGTGCTGGCCTATGTGGATTTGAATGGCTTCCATGAGCCGTATGGAGGCGGCGCGGACGAGTTGCACGCGCGCCCGGCCGAGCGGCATGCCATCGGCTTCCAGCGCGAGATTCGCATAGTCGCCGTGGGCGAGCGCGGCGGGCACGGAGACCTCGTATTTAATTCCTTCCGTGGATGCGGATTGAACGGTCGCGGCGTAGCCTTCGGGGAGGCGCAGGCGCGAGCGCGCGGCCAGGTCGCTCGAGGAGTAGCTGGTGGAGATGAGATTCTTCTCTCCAATCACCAGGCGGTGAGCGTCGTTGAAAAAAGCGCTGGATTCGGGCTCTTCGATGGCGATACCGATGCGCTGGCGATTGTCGCCGCGTGTGTTGGCGGGGATCGGAAGGCGCAGGCGGAGGGTTTTATCGTCCCATTCGAAATCCAGCGGGCGGCCGCCGGCGAGGAACGGGCCGACGGGTTTGCGCTCCAGTTGAAGAACGGCCTCGCCGGGTTCGGGAGCGGCAAATTCCATGGCCAGAATGCCGTTTTCGAATTCAATGGAGAGCAGCTCGGCGGTGGCATAAATGATGCGCGCGGCGGGGGAAAAGTTGGAGCATTCGCGGCAGAGGCTCTTCTGGCCGAGGGAAACATCGAGCGGCAGCCACAACGCCTGATGCGGCGGAACGTGGACGTTCGGGATCAGCATCTGCTTCTGCGTGGCGGGCTCGACCACGCGAACATCGTCGGCGAACGCGCCGGCGCCGCGGTTCACGATACTGACCGCGGATGCAGCGGAAGACGTGAGCTCGGCGGCGGAGATGCCGTCGGGCCACTTGCCGGCGGCGGGTTTGGGAAGCGGGATGGGCTTCAGTAGAGGGAAGAGCGCACCCCAGTTGCGCGCGAGGGCGGCTTCGCGGCGCAGGGCAAGCGCGCCGGGGTGCTCATCGCCGCTGAGACCGATGACGCCGTGGACGAGCGGCGCTGCCGGGGCGGGTTGCCATCCGGCGGGATAGAGCTGATCTTCCACGTTGGTCCAGAGCACTGCTGCGCGGCCGGCGGCGAGGGCGTCTCGGCTGCGCGCGAGCGCATCGGGCTCAAGCGCGGAGACGGTGGCGACGGAAGCAGGCCGGGAGATGAGGGGGCCGCCGTGGGAAGCGGCTTGCGTTTCGAGGAGCGCTCTGAGCTGAGGAACGTTGGAAGGCTGGGCGATCCACGCTTCCATACCGAGCTTGCGCAGCAGGCGGATGAAGCCTACGAGATCGCGTCGCGGGCTGGTGCGGCCGGAAAAATCGTACTGGCCGTTGTCGAGCTGATGCCACTGGAGCGGCACCGGGAATTCGACCGTGTGGATTCCGATGTTCTTGAGCCAGACGAGCTCGCGCTCCCACAGTTGCTGCGGGTAAAGGAAATAGGGGAATTCGACGGCTTGCACGCACGGCTGGGGCTCGGCCGCGGGAATGGCCGCGGCGGTCAGCAGCACGGAGAAAAAGGCTGCGCGTGCGGCCGCGCGCATTAGAAGGTCCGGGCCTTTTTGAGGCGATAGTCTTCCACCAGCGGCATGCGAATGACGGTGCACATTTCGAATAGACGCGAGCGGGCGCGCGAACCGATACGGTCGGCGAGAGTTTCCCGGTACTCCACCTGGCCCAGGGCGTTCTTCTGCATGGATGGGCTGCCTGCCTCGGGGTCGGGCAGATTGGTGGTGGCGATTAGAGCTTTGCGGTTGTTGCAGCGGCTGGTGACGATGCTGGTGACGGTGTCTTCCACCCATTTGGTGACGCGGTGCGCGCCAAGATCGTCCAGCAGCAGGACTTCGCATTCCAGCGCGTTGCTGTAGGCCTCGCGATTGGAAGTGTCGCTGGCGGCGTCATAGCCGGTTTTGATGTTGTTGAGGAGGGTCTGGTAATCGCAGAAGAGGCACTCGAAGCCCTTTTCGAGGATTTTGCGGAGCGCCGCGACAGCGAGGTGGGTTTTCCCGGTGCCGGGTTCGCCGGTGAGGAGCAGGCCGGGTCTGGATTCGTTGGGAAAATCGCGAACGTAATTCTTGACGGCGAGCAGGACATTGGTGAGGTCGCGGCGGCCGATGGGGTTGTCGGAGCCCGGAATGGAGAAGTTCTCGAAGCTGGTGTTGCGGTAGAGCGGCGGAATTTGAGCGCGGCCTTCCATCCGGCCGGCGCGGCCCTGGAAGCGGCATTCGCAGGGTTTGGCGCTGGAGAGGTTCGGACCTTCGACGACAACGTAGCCCGTGCCTTGGCATTTGGGGCAAGTGGATTCCGTGGGCATTGGTTCCATTATCGCTGGTACGGCAGAATGAAAGGTGATGGCTTGGAATGCGGCTCAATATCTGAAATTTGGACAGGAGCGGACGCGGCCCTCGCGGGATTTAGCGACGCGTGTCGGGTTGGCGGACCCGCGGCGGGTCATCGACTTAGGGTGCGGTCCGGGAAACAGCACCGCGGTGCTGCGGGAACGGTGGCCGCATGCCGCCATCAGGGGGCTGGACAGCTCGCCGGAGATGATTGCGGCGGCGCGAGCCGGACAGCCGGAGTGCGAGTGGGAAATCGGCGACATCGCGAGTTGGGCCGCCGACGGGGAGGAGAAGTTCGATGTGGTGTTCTCAAATGCGGCTTTGCAATGGCTGCCGCGCCATGAGACGCTGCTCCCGCGGCTGCTCGGACGCGTTGCGCCGGGCGGGGCGTTTGCGATGCAGATTCCGGCGAATCCCGGAGCGGTGCAGGATCGGATTCTGCGCGACATGGCGCGGGGGCCCGCACAGAAGTGGGATGCGCAGAGTGCGGCGTTTTATTACGATGTGCTGGCGGGCTGCGGGGCGCGCGTGGACATGTGGACAACCACTTACTACCACTTGCTGCCGAACGTGGAAGCGATTGCCGAGTGGTACAAGGGCACCGCGATGCGTCCGTATCTGGATGCGCTGCCGGATGACGACGCCCGAACGGAATTCTTTCGGGAATATACGGAGCGGCTGCGCCCGCACTTTCCGCCGCAGGCGGATGGAACGGTGCTGTTTCCCTTTCAACGGCTGTTCGCGATCGCTTACTGCGCGACGAGCGAGAGCGACAGGGTGTAATTGCCGACGGAATAGTAATTCGCGAACGGCTTGGCGTAGACGTAGTACGTGCCGGGCTGAAGGGGTTGTTGGATGCGGGCGTCGGTGCCCCCGCCGCTATCGTCGTCGGTCGCTACGACATTGCCCTTCGCGTCCTGTAGCACCAGATATGCGTCGAAGTCGGGCGACTTGAGTTTCAGGTCAACCGTGGCTGCCGCGGCGATGTTGATCTGGTAAATGTCGGCGAAGGTGCCGTCGGGATATTGACAGCCGGTGTAGGTCAAAACGCCGGAAACAGGCGCACCGGGCGTGAGCGGGGCTTTCGAGGCGCAAAATCCCGCCCGCGGACCGGGACTCGCGAGCAGGGTCACCTGATAGAGGCCTCCGACGTTGCTGCTGGCTCCGCGGGCGGCCAGACGATACGTGCCCGCCGGTAGAAACTGCACGATCAGCGGATCGCCATTGCCGTAGCTGTTGTCGTCCGTGCGGAGGACGGCGCCCGTGGAATCCTGCAGCGTCAAACTGCCATCGAGGTCGCTGGATGTCATTACGGCGGCGATGGTGCTGTCGGAAGGAAGCGTGAACTGATACGTATCGACGGGGTACCCGTTCGGCCCGAAACAGGCGTAACCCAGGAGATTCGCGATGTAACCGCCGTTCAAAGAGAGCGGCTGTACGAAGGTGCAACCCGGAAGAGTCACCTGCTGAAAATCCGCGGAAAGCTGATACGCGCCTGCGCCCGAAATGGCGGACGCGGCCACCGTGTACGTGCCGGCGGCAAGAGCAGCGGCGAGATGTGCGTCGCCCAGGTTTTCGAAATCCTGATTCAGGACGATCAGGTTGTCTTTGGTATCTCGTATGGCGATCTGCCCCGTGAATGCGCGGCTTTGCAGGTCAAGCGTGAGCGTGCCGGCGGCAGGCACCGTGATGCTGTAAAGGTCTGTGAGCCCGAGGGCCGTGCGGCAACTGGATGCGGCGAGCTGACCGTTGGTCGCGCCGGCGCTGAGCGCTGCGGTCGCGCACGGCTGGGGAGTTCCCGCGGTGAACTGATAAGTGAACGAATAATTGCCCCCGGAGGTGTAATTACTGAAGACCTGCGCGATGTACGTTCCCGGAGCGAGTTGCACGCGAAGCCTGGAGTTGCCCGCGGTCCCGCCACCACCTGAGTCAATCGCGATCTGGTTGCCCGCCGCATCGAGCAGATATAAGGTCGGGGAAAAATCGGTGCTGGTGGCCGAGAGGTCGGCCAGACCGGCGGCGGTGACGTTCAGCAGGTAATAGGTGAAGAAGGCCTGGTCGCCGCTATCATCTATAATCACCGAACAACTTTCCGGCGTGATTGCGGCAGAATCGTTGCCGGAATCGTTGTACGAGGAAGCGGGGCCGCAAGAGCTTCCCGCGGCCGTTTGGAGCGATGTGACGATCTGGTATGCGCCCGTAGTATCGCTGCTGGATACGACGACCCGGTAGGAACTGGCGGCGTCCACAGGCAGCGTCACGAAACCCGCGCCGGTGGCGATCAGTACGCCATCGCCGCTGCGCACGGAGATGACGGGCGAAAACGCGGATGACGTCACTTTAGCGGTGAGCGTACCCGGTCCAAATGTGCTGAGGGAATACGCTTCATACGGGGAGCCATCCGGAGCCGCGCAGCCCGAAGACCCCAGGCTGCCGTTTGCAGTTTGGTTCAGACCCAGGGCAGGGAACACGGTGCATAGCATGCCGGGTTCGGCCGTGAAGGTGGTTTGCAGCGTGTACGCCGCCGGAGCACTGCCGTTTACGATGACGGCGTAAGAGCCCGCTTCGAGGGAAGTTTGCAGGGATGTACCGGAGGCGACTTGCGCGCCCGTGGCATCCCTCACGATCGCCGTAGCGGAGCCGGTGAGCGCCGCCTGCAGTTGGCCGCGCAAAGGCAACACCACGCGGTACGCATCATAAGCCGTCCCGTCCGAGAGGGTGCAACTCTCGACGGCGAGATTGCCGCTCACGGTACCCGAAGACGCCAGCGGCGCGGACGGGCAGACCTGCGCGAGTGCCGCCGGCGCCATTCCGACCGCTATCCAGACCCAGAGCCTCAGCATTCTATTGACTGAACACGAAATCCGCTGCAATGTTTCCCTGTACTCCTATCGGCTGCGGTCAACGAAAGCATGAGGCCAATCGAGTAAACTTGAGTAACCCTCCAGTCTAGCAACGTATGCCAACGCGGGAAAATCCATCGAGCGACGCCCGGGCCGCGCACATTCTGGAAAGCCTCGCTGACCCGTTAGTCGCGTTCGACCGTGAGTACCGCTATACGTACATCAGCAAACGGGCCGCGGAAATTCTCGGCCAAACGCCCGAAGAATTGTTGGGCCGGTGCATGTGGGATTTGTTGCCGGGCGATCGGGATACGGGCTTTCAGGAAGCGTGCCGGCGGGCGTGGGCGGAAGGGCGGCCGGTAACGGTGGAACGCTATTCCCGCGAGATGGGGCGCTGGGTAGAGAACTTCATTTACCCGTTCGGCGATGAAGCCTGCACGCAATGGCGCGACATCACACAACGGAAGCTGGAGCAGGAGGCGCTCCGGCATAGCGGGGAGCGGCTGCGATTTGCGCAGCGAGCGGGCGGATCCGGCACCTTCGATTGGGAAATCCCGTCGAACGTGAATCTGTGGAGCGAGGAACTGCTCGCGCTCTACGGTTTCCGCGGCGGCGAATTCGGCGGCACGCTGCAGGATTGGGAGGCCTGCCTGCTTCCCGAAGACCGCGAACGGACGATGGCGGTACTGCGGAAATCCCTGGAAACAGGGGCGTACGATGTGGAGTTCCGCATCCGCCGGCACGACACTGGCGAAGTGCGCTGGATGTTCGGCCGCGGCGAGGTGACATTCGATGCGGCCGGACGGCCGGTGCGCATGCTGGGCATCAATGTCGATATCACGGACCGGAAGCTGGCGGAACAGGCGCGGCAGGAAAGCGAGGAGCGTTTCCGCACGCTCGCAGACAACATGTCGCAGCTTGCGTGGATGACTGACGCCGCCGGCGGAATCATCTGGTATAACCGCCGCTGGTACGAATACACCGGCACCACGCTCGAAGACGTGCGTGGTTGGGGCTGGCGGAAGCTGCACCATCCGCAGCATGTCAAACGCGTAGTGGCGCGCATCCGGCACAGTTTCGAAACGGGCGAGCCGTGGGAGGATACGTTTCCACTGCGCGGGCGCGACGGGCAGTATCGATGGTTTCTTTCGCGCGCGCTGCCGGTTCGCGATTCCGAAGGGCGGCTGCTGCGATGGTTCGGCACGAACACGGATATCACCGAGCACTTGCAAACGGAGGACCGCCTGCGCGAAAGCGAACGCCGGTACCGCGGGCTGTTCGAATCCCTGCCCGAGGGCATCATGGTCGGCGAGATTCTGTGCGACGCGGAGAACCGGCCGGTGGATTGGCGGTATCGCGAGATGAATCCGGCGGCGGCGGCGATGATCGGGCGCGATCCGGCCGAATTGATCGGCAAGCGCGTCCGCGAGTTGTTTCCGCACTCCGATTGGGACGAGTGGGTGCGCGTATTCGGAGCCGTGGCGCTCTCCGGAAAACCGGGGCGGCTGGAAGGCTACGGTCCGCTTTCGGGCCGGTACCTGGAACTGCTGCTCAACTCGCCTTCGCCGGGAGTGTTTTCCGCCGTGATCACAGACGTGACGGAGCGGCGCCGGGAACGCGAGTGGATGCGGGTAACGCTGGCAAGCATCACGGACGCTGTGCTGGCGACGGATGGCGAAGGCAAGGTCGCGTTCCTGAATCGCATGGCGGCTGAGCTTGCCGGGTGGAGCGAAGAGGATGCCGTGGGACGTCCGGCGGCGGAAGTGTTGTGGCTGTTGGATGAGCAATCGCGCCGGCCCTCGAAAAATCTGGCGGCGCATGTGCTGGCTGAAGGGCGTCCGGCCGCGCTGGCCGCGCCGGCGGTGCTGCTGGCGCGCGACGGCCGCGAAGTGGCGGTGGAGGAGAGCGCGGCGCCCATTCGGGATAGCGACGGCAAAGTGATCGGCGCCGTGCTGGTGCTGCGCGACGTCACCACGCAGCGGCGCGATGCCCAGGCGCTGCGCGAACGGGAGGAACAGTTCCGCACGCTTGCAAACGCGCTGCCGCAATTGTGCTGGATGGCCGATGCCGGAGGCAGGCTGCACTGGTTCAACCAGCGCTGGTACGATTACACCGGCGCAACACCTGCGGAAATGGAGGGAAGCGGGTGGCAGAAGATGCACCATCCCGAGTTGCTGCCCGGCATCATGGAGCGTTGGCAGGCGACTTTGTCGACGTGCGAGCCGTTCGACATGATTCTGCCGCTGCGCGGAGCGGATTCGATCTTCCGGCCGTTTCTCACGCGCGTCATGCCGGTTCGCGATGAGCAGGGGAACGTGCTCCGGTGGGTCGGCACGCATACCGATATCGGCGAGCAGATTCGCACGGAAGAAGCGCTGCGGCGCGGCGAGGAGCGGTTCCGCGCGCTGGTGATGGCGACATCGGAGATTATGTATCGCATGGGCCCGGATTGGACGGAGATGCGCCGCCTGGAGGGTCGCGGATTTCTGGCCGATTCGATGCAACCGAACCGCACGTGGCTGGAAGAATATATCCCCGGGGATGAACGGGCCCGCGTGCAGGAAGCGATCTCGCGGGCTATCCGGCAAAAGACCATGTTCGAGCTGGAACATCGGGTGGTGCGCAGGGATGGCACCGCCGGGTGGGCGTTTTCGCGGGCGGTGCCGGTCCTGCGTCCGGACGGCGAGATCGAGGAGTGGTTCGGGGTTGCGAGCGACATCACCGAGCGCAAGGACGCCGAGGCTGCACTGCGGGCGAGCGAGGCTCGCGAGCGCGCACGCAGCGCGGAGTTGCAGGCGGTTCTCGAGGCCGCGCCCGTGGCGCTTTTCGTGGCGCAGGATGCCGAGTGCCGGACGGTGATGGGTAGCCGCATGACTTACGAGATGCTGCGGCTGGAGCCTGGCGCCCACGTTCCGGGATGGTCGCCGCGTTTTCGCGCGATGCGGGACGGCCGCGATATTCCGGCGGAGGAGTTGCCCGTGCACAAAGCCGCGTCGACGGGCCAGGCGGTGCGCAACTACGAATTTGACGTCGTGTTTCAGGACGGCACGAGCCGGCACATGCTGGGCGACGCGGTGCCGCTGTTCGACGATGCGGGCCGGCCGCGTGGGAGTGTCGGCGCGTTCGTCGACATCAGCGAGCGCAAGCGCAATGAAGAGCGGCTGCGACAGACGCAAAAGCTGGAGAGCATCGGGCTGCTGGCGGGCGGGATCGCGCACGATTTCAACAATCTGCTGACCGGAATCATGGGGAACGCGAGCCTGGTGCTGGACGAGGTGCCTCCCGGACCGGCTGAGCGCATTAAAGAGGTGGTGGCCGCGGCGGAGCGGGCGGCGCATCTCACGAGGCAACTGCTGGCGTATTCGGGCAAGGGTCAGTTTGTGGTGCGCGATCTGGATGTTTCGCAAGCGGTGCAGGAGATCGGTGACCTGGTGCAGTTTTCGCTTCCGAAGAGCGTGCAGCTTGCCGTGACGGTGGAGAAGCGGCTGCCGCTGGTGCGCATGGATCCGGGACAATTGCAGCAGATTCTGATGAACCTGGTGATCAACGCGGGCGAGGCGTTGGGGGAAGGGAACCCGGGCCGCATCACGGTGGCGACGTCGATGCGCGACATCGAGCGGGAATTTGTGGATGCGGCGGGCGGGTTGACGCCGGCGGGCCGCTACGTGTGCGTGGAGATCGGCGATACGGGGAGCGGCATCGACGCGGAGGCGCGTCCGAAGATTTTCGATCCGTTCTTCACGACAAAGTTCACGGGTCGCGGGCTGGGGCTGGCGGCGGTGGCGGGAATCGTGCGGAGTTTGAGCGGCGGGATCACGGTGGATACGGCGGTGGGGTACGGGACGACGTTTCGCGTGTTTCTGCCGGCGGCGGAGGCGCGCGGTCAGGAGGCAGAGGCGCAGGGCGATGTGGCGGGGCGGGCCACGGTGCTGGTGGTGGATGATGAGCGCAGTGTCCGCGACTTCATCGCGGCGGTGTTGCGGAAGCAAGGCTACCGGGTACTGACGGCGTCGGACGGTCGCGAGGCGCTGGCGCTGTGCCAGCAACCCGGCACGGAGATCGACGCGGCGGTGTTGGACATCGTGATGCCGCTGATGGGCGCGAACGAACTGCTGCCGGCGATGAAGGAACTGCGGCCGAACATGCGGGTGCTGCTGACCAGCGGGTACAGCGAGAGCGAAGCGAGGAGGCTGTGCGCGGCATATCCGGGGGCGGATTTCATTCAGAAGCCATATACCGCGCAGCAGATTTCGAGGGCGATCACGGAGATGCTGGAGGCGCGGAATTTGTAACCGGCGAGGGGGATCTGGTAAACTGAGGATTCCCTAGGCCAGGTAGCTCAGCTGGTAGAGCGCAGCCCTGAAAAGGCTGGCGTCGGCGGTTCGATTCCGTCCCTGGCCACCACTTCAAAACAAAGCACTTAACCTCAAATCCAGCCGTTCGAAAAATCGCTCAGATTTCGAACTGCGTCCAAGCGGCGTCCAAGTGACGTCCGAACCCAAGATCCATGGGTAGAAGCGTCTTCGAAGGAGTGCTGGATCCCTCGTGGTAGGCATGGGGGGATTGTTTCGGAGCGTTGTTGCCTCCTCCGTCCGCGAGCCACCACCGGGCCGGTCGCTCAGTTCAGAACAACTCGTGCGCCTTGCGATTCCAGAGACGATTTGACGTTCTGGAGAATCCTCTGGCGCTCGGACTGATCGATCAGTTCGCCATTGCTGTCGTCCCAAGCCACCATAGAAGCAACATATATCTCGAATCCGTCAGCCAACATCTCCCCAGCTATCGTCATCTTCCGCCCGTTCTCCCAATAGATGACGGCGCTACGGTTGGCGATACCAGCCCACGGACCCTTCTTTCCAAGCAGGACCCGTATCCACTTCGTTAGCATCGTGAGAAAACCCTCTATGTTAATCCCGGTGGCTGGCATCGGCGAATTACGCGGCGTTGAATTTTAGTTCCTCACGGATAATCCGTCGGAGGGCATCTTCGAAGCGTGGCGCTTTGCCATCCAGGTATTCCCGTAACGCCGCGTTGATGAGTGTCTGATATCCGGTGCCGCCGCCCGATGCCTCCGCCATCTGCAAGAACCGAGCCACGATGTCCTGATCGAGCCGGATGGTGATGCGGACCTTGCCTTCCGGCTCAGGTTCAGCCTGGACGACCTTGCCCCGTTTTCCTTTGCTGAAATCGTATCGGTCTTTCATCGTTCTGCCTCGTATTGCTCGCGCTCATGTGCTTCGGCGGGACGCGCCGAGATGATGCGGATGTTCTCGCCACGCTAAGTGTAGACGACCACGAGCAAGCGGCCTTTTGCGCCCATCCCAAGAGTCACAAATGCGGAGCGGATTCGTCATCCGTAATTGTGATGGCGTACGGGTTGTAGAAAACTGGAATCGCTTCAGGCATGCGGACGCCGTGCTTGCGGAAGTTGATCCCGGCTTTGCTCGCGTCATCCCACTCGAAGCCCACAGCTCAAGTGTACGTACCTTTTGTGCATACGTCAATCCTGGCGGTGCGGGGAGATGTGGGGGCATGTGGGGCGATTGCGGGAACGCGGGTGTCTTGCTCATCCAATGCCGAAGAGTCGATTCCGTCCACAACGTTCGCGCCTGAGTTCGTGGCGGCGTCGATTACCTTTCCGGCGAGCGATGGGTCCGGCACGCGCACTTCGATGGTGTTATTCGCAATGTACCGGCTGTTATAACTCTTCGTGACCGAGTAGTTCGCCGTCCGGAGATCGGCGTCATGCCCGAGCGCTCACGGGCGCGCTCCGCCGATCCGGCTGTCGTAACGACGGGGACGCGAACCCGCGATCGGCCTGCCTGCACCGATACTGTTGCTTCGCCCGATGCTTTCACGACGGTCGGCCGCGGCTGGTAGTCCTGCGCATCGCCTCAGCATACTCGAACGCGCCAGTTAGCTGCTTCTCACGGCGTCCACACTCCCACCACGCAGCAGGCGGCGCAGAGCGCGGACCAGGTCGCCGCAAGAGCGCCTGGTCTGCGATGCAGAAATGTCACCCAGACGAAATGGGCCGGCAAGAACGTCAGCAACGCCAGGAGCGCGACCGAACAGCAAGCCGATCCCATAACCGCCGCCAACGGAAGCGACACAACCACAAAGTATGAAGCCGCCTGCACGAGCCACGCCGCCGCAAACGCCGATCCCGCGAAGAGCGACAACCAACGGCAGACTGCCTCCTCCCGTGCGGCCTCGCCCACGGATCGTCGACTGAGGAACGCGCCAGCGATTCCCGCGCCGCCGGTCGCACTGCACGTTCGCAATCGATTCATCAACTCCAGCCGCCCGCAGTCCATCTCGCCGCGAAACTCTTCGACGCGCGAATCCAGGTATCCAGGTACCGGAAGCACCACAAGCTGAAGAGTCCGGCCAATAGTCCAAATGCCAGCGGGTAAATCGCGACCCCCAGGGACGCCGCCGTGGCAGCCATACACGTGGACCTCTCCCCGCCGCATCCCTGGAACGCGCCCGGAATCGAAATCACGGTACCGAAGATCCCGAGCCACGGTGCGATGCGCGCGAGGATCGCCAGCGTGTCGAGCCCTTCTCTCATCTCGGCCGCAACCTTACTGATGGACCGTTCGCACGCGCGGCCGGCGGCTCCGATGATCTGGGA
Organism: Candidatus Limnocylindrales bacterium; assembly: GCA_035606355.1. Taxonomy (GTDB): domain Bacteria; phylum Acidobacteriota; class Terriglobia; order Bryobacterales; family Bryobacteraceae; genus Sulfopaludibacter. The sequence goes on from DATNFO010000029.1 coordinate 75,817, forward strand.
TTTCGGGGAGCAATCCACAATAGCTTTCGACGCCGCTCACCGGTCCCTTGTGCCTTACTTCTTCCAGCCCTCAGCCTTACGCGACCGCCCGTGAGTATATGAACAGCAGGATCAGAGCTCCCACCAGCGCCATGAACCAGCCCGCCGGATGGCCTTCCCGGTACATGCCCGTCAGCCGGCCGATCAGGCCGCCCAGCCACGCGCCGACCAAGCCCAGAACCATGGTCAGAATGAGGCCCATATGCTGCCCGCCGGGCATGATGGCGCGAGCCAGCAAACCGATGATCAGCCCGAAAATCGCGTGTCCGATCATGTGGAACATCTGTCGCTCTCCTTTCGCGGTGTGCTTTCCCGTTCTCTCAATGACGCTCCGCCGCGCGCCCGCCTACGCGGACTGAGCCGATTATAGCCGCCGTTCGCGTCCGCCGCGGTGTGCTACAGTTCTTTCTAAGATGGCATCCCGAAGCGTCAATAAAGTCATTCTGCTGGGCCATCTCGGCAAGGACGCCGAGACGAAGTTCACGCCGAGCGGCGTAGCCCGTTCCACGTTCAGTATCGCCACCAGCCGCCGCTGGAAAGACCAGCAATCCGGCGAGTGGAAGGAAGAAACCGACTGGCACAATATCGTGCTCTGGCGCGCCGAGAACCTCAGCAGTTATCTGCTGAAAGGCAAGCAGGTCTACGTCGAAGGGCGCCTGCAAACGCGTAGTTGGGAAGACAAGGACGGACAGAAGCGGTACTCCACGGAAGTGGTTGCCGATGATGTGATCCTCCTCGGCGGTCGCGGCGAAGGCGGCGGCGGAGGGCAGGGCGGCGGCGATTACGAACGCTCCAGCGACCGGCCGGTCTCGATGCCGCGTTCCGCGCAGCAGCGCCCGCAGCCGGCGGCCAGCGCCGCGCCGCCCGACGACTTCAGCCAGGGCGTCAACGACGACGACGTTCCTTTCTAAACGTTTGCACCCGCTCGTCCGGCGAAGCTAAATTCGAAGTATGAGCCGTCAGAAGCAGGCAGACTGGGCCGAAGCCAGGCGCCGCTGCCGAAAGAACTTGGCTCAATCGCGGCATCGGCACCAGGGAGGTGCGACGGGCTGCCTGGATACAGTTAAGTACAAGAAAGTTGTAGTATTGTGTTATGGCCCAGTCTCACCGCGAGGCGTCCCGGCGGCTCTTCGAGGTCGCCGAGCAGCAGCAGGGCTTCTTCACAACGAAGCAGGCTAAGGCGGCTGGATTTGCCGAAAACACCCATCCCTACCACGTCCAGGTTGGAAACTGGATCCGTGAGCATCGCGGGATCTATCGACTCGCTCTGTTTCCTGTTACTGATCGGCCCGATCTCGTCCTTTGGGCACTCTGGTCTCGGAACCGCGATGACGAGGTAGAAGGAGTCTACAGCCACCACACGGCGCTAAGTCTTTACGATCTGTCGGATCTGAATCCGGCAAAGCTCCACATGACCGTTCCGATGGATTTCCGGCGCAACAGCGAAATTCCCGGAATACTCGTCCTGCATTACGCCGATCTCTCCGAGAGCGACGTACAGTCCGCTCAGGGCTTCAAGTTCACTCGGCCTCTGCGCACGATTCTCGATCTGATTGAGGCGGGTACAGTAGAGCGACGTTTTATTCTCCAGGCGGTGACGCAAGCCCTGGACCGAGGCCTAATCACTCGCCAACAGATTTGCAACGCGTCAATGAGTGGACCTGCCCGCAAGATGGTAGACGAAGCACTGCGACGAGCCGCATAATGGCGTCTCTCCAAACGTATACGAGCGCCAGGGCCTTCCGAACGGCGCTGGAAGAACGCCTGAAGCGAACATCCATCACGGAGCAGACTGATCTCAACCGTCTCCGGCGACAGGTGTCATTTGACCGGATGCTGGCACGGCTGTTTCGTGAGGAATCACCGCCCTGGGTGTTGAAGGGCGGCTATGCGCTGGAGCTACGATTCAAGGATGCTCGATCGACGGTGGATATCGACCTTACGGTGCAGCGAGTCACGGCCATGGTCGGCGACCAGAACCAGATCATACGGGAGATGCTGCAGAGCGCAGCAGACGCGCCACTCGGCGACTGGTTCGAATTTATGGTCGGGCCGGCGTCGATGGACTTGACCGCCGCGCCGTATGGTGGCGCCCGTTATTCCGTCGAAGCGCGGATGGACGAACGGACCTTCGCCCGATTTCACGTGGACGCGGCCATTGGTGACGTGGTAATACGGCCTCTGGAAACCATCATGTGCACGGACTGGCTGGGATTTGCCGGTATCGAATCGTCGCGTGTCCTGATGATCGCTCGCGAACAGCAGTTCGCCGAGAAGATCCATGCCTACACGCTCCCGCGGAACGCGGTGAACAGCAGGGTGAAGGACTTGGTGGACATGGCTCTTCTGATCGGGTCAGGTGAGCTGGATCAGCGTCGCATTCTGGAAGCTCTGCTTCTGACCTTCGAGAGAAGAGGGACACACGATTTGGCCGGCTTGATTGCACCGCCAGCAGATTGGCAGATCCCGTTTAAAGCCCTGGCCGAGGAATGCGGTCTCGCAACAGATATCGCGGCGGTGTTTGCCGGGGTTCGGGAGTTCGTCGAAGAGGTGCTGGCACAGCGCACAGAAAAGTGAACGCGGTATGACCGAGAACGGCTCAGACTCTCTTCCATTCCAACCTCCAGAGCAGGAAAATATTCGTCTCCGCGAGGAGAATGCTCGCCTGCGGCGGCTTCTGGCGGTTCACAGCATTCCGATTCCGCAGCTTCCGGCAGAGAATCCACGTCCAACCAAAACCGTCGAGCCGTCGCCACGGGTGGACAAGGAGGAGCGCGCCAGACAAAGGATCGCGCTGTTTCGCAGCCTGTTTCGCGGGAGAGAAGATGTGTACGCTCGACGATGGGAGAATGCTGATGGCCGCCACGGATACATGCCGGCGGTCGTAAAAGACTGGAAGGCCATCAACAAAAGCCGTCCGGAGGATCGAAAGAAAGTCGACCAGAAGACCCGGAAGTTCCTTCCCCTCACCGACGCCATCATCGAGGATCATCTCTTGGGCAACGAAACCATCGGCGTGTACGCTCTCTTGCCAGATGAAACCTGCTGGTTTCTTGCGGCAGACTTCGACAAGACGACTTGGGAGTATGACTCCCTCGCTTTCCTCGAGACGTGCCAGGAATTGAACGTGCCGGCCGCCTTGGAACGTTCTCGTTCGGGAAAAGGCGGCCACATTTGGATCTTCTTTGAGCGTGCGCTGCCGGCGATCACCGCGCGCAAACTCGGATGTGTGCTGCTCACGCGGACCATGGAGCGCAGGCATCAGGTCGGACTGGATTCCTACGATCGCTTCTTCCCCAACCAGGACACGATGCCCAAGGGAGGCCTCGGGAACCTGATTGCACTGCCGTTACAGCGAGCGCCGGGCAAGCAGGACAACAGCGTATTCATTGACCACGACTTCCACCCGCACCCGGACCAGTGGCAGTTCCTTTCGACAATCCGACGAATGCCGGTCGACGCCGCGACGGAGATCGTCGCGGAAGCTCAGCGCAAAGGCGACCTGATCGGTGTCAGGATGAGCATCGCCGACGATGAGGAGGCACAAGACCCCTGGACTTTGCCCCCTTTCCCGCAAACGGAAGGAGCGGCCGATCGAAGGCCCGCTGCCAAAGACCGTTCAGATTGTCCGCGCGAATCTTGTTTACGTGGAGAGTAAGGACTTGCCGCCAGCTATGCTGAACCGGCTTCTCCGGCTGGCCGCCTTTCAGAACCCAGAGTTCTACAAGGCTCAGGCCATGCGGCTCTCGACGTACGACAAGCCGCGCGTGATCGCATGCGGCACAGAGTTTGCCCAGCATGTTGCGGTGCCGCGCGGATGTCTGACAGAGACCTTGGCTCTTCTCGAAGCGCACAAGATTCGGCCTGAAGTTCGGGACGAACGGAACGCGGGCACGGTGATCGAAGCGGAGTTCCAAGGGCGGCTTCGGCCGTTCCAGGAAGAAGCCGTCGCGAAGATCACCGCCCACGACGAAGGTATTCTCTGCGCTCCGACCGCGTTCGGAAAAACCGCTGTGGCGGCGTGGCTGATCGCCAGGCGCAAGGTTAACACTCTGGTGGTGGTTCACCGGCAGCAGTTGCTGGATCAGTGGCAGGAGCGCCTTGGGATGTTCTTGAACCTGCCCGCCAAATCAATCGGGCATATCGGCGGCGGCAAAGTCGACCGGACAGGCTGCGTAGACGTTGCCGTCATCCAAAGCCTGTACCGAAAGGACGAAGTGAAGGACTTTGTCGCTGATTATGGCCAGGTGATTGTCGACGAGTGCCACCACATATCCGCCTTCACGTTCGAACAGGTGATGAGGCAGGTGAAAGCCAAATATGTAGTCGGCTTGACCGCCACGCCGACGCGAAAAGACGGCCACCATCCGATTATTTACATGCAGTGCGGCCCGGTGCGGTTCAGCATGAGCGCCCGGACGATGACCGAAACGACGCCTTTCGAACACAAGGTGACTCCCCGGCATACGGAGTTCCGGATGGCGGCCGACCTCAACGATGTCACGATTCAGGATATCTACGCCGCGCTCGTGAATGATGTCCCGCGTAACGAGATGATCGCCAATGACATCGTGCGCGCTGTGGAATCCGGGCGTTGCCCGCTGCTCCTGACTGGCCGGACAGAGCATCTTCAGTATTTCGCCGCCAAACTCGCAGGCGTTGCCAAGCACGTCTTCGTCTTGAAGGGCGGTATGGGAAAAAAACAGCGCAGGGAGACAGCGGCAGCGTTGGCGGCAGTGCCGGAGAATGAATCGCGGGTGATTCTGGCGACGGGAAGCTACATCGGAGAAGGGTTTGACGACGCGCGTCTGGACACACTATTCCTGGCGATGCCAATCTCCTGGAAAGGCACGTTGCAACAGTATGTGGGCCGATTGCATCGGCTGCACGACAACAAGCGATTTGTGCAGGTTTACGATTACGTCGACAACTACGTCCTGATGCTGGCCAGGATGTACGAGCGCAGGCTGAAGGGCTACAGCACGATCGGATGCGTCGTCGAGCAAGCGACCTCAGTGCCCGATTCTCTGGCGCCTTTGAGCGGCAGCGTCGGGACCCAATAGAGAAATGGCATCAGTACAAAGCGAACAAAGGGAAAAGACGCTGACCAACCGCTTCGACTCCAGCAAAGCGCCCGCTCGACGAACCGTCCCCTTCTAACCGCCGCCTTCGCCGCCTCCTGTCTCTTTTTTCCCGGGGCTCAGCCCTTTTGGGGGGCGGCCCCGTCGTTTCCCCTCCTGTTGCTGCAACCGTTCGAGACTGGAGATTGCAGTGTTCAAATTCTCTAACTCCGCGCGAAGATGTGCGAGTACTTTCGCCAAGTCCATGAGCTTCCTGGACGCAGAATAATATTAAATACAAGGTAAATGAAATCGGACTTCGCTTAGTCCTGGATCAGGCACTTACTAAAAAACGGCGCCGCGAGTAACCCGTGCGGTAAAAAAGTCGCGACCTAGACAGCCGGCCGTGCCAGTAACGGATCTTCTGTAAGTTCCGAAGGGTCAGTGTAACTCTGAAGGGAATCCAAACTTTCGAGCACGCGCTCCAGGAGGCTATCGGTCTGAGAGACGGTCGACTTCAACACGTCGATGGATCGCGCCTGGGTGGTGAGCCGTTCGTCCAGATTGGACATGGTCTTCGCCAGCAACTGCTCCATCGCGGAGACAATCTGCGTGGTGGAAGGCACGTCGGCGAGCTTTGCCGCATGTTCGTCCAGGCGCGCTTCTATGGCTGTGAAGCGTTCCGCCGCCGCTGTTTCCTGTGCCGTCAGGCGGGTTTCCATTCCCGCCAGAGCCTTCTTGACTCCCTCGGCCGCCGAGGGATCGATGCCCGCCGGCTCCCGCTCGCGGCGGGAAGTGGTGAGTGCGCCCGCGGCGATTCCCGCCAGGAAAATGGCAACGCGGGGAATGGAATTGACAAGGCGTGACATCCGTGACTCCCTTATAACGCTTTTCCGGAACTGCTTGCAAGTACTAAGCTTAGTTCGTATGGTACTAGGTACGTACCGCAATTGCACGACTCAAGTCATCCTGTCATTCTGAGTAAGCAGAATCCCTTCGGATAGGAGACGTCTGGTTGAGCCGGGCAACGGAACTCAGCCAATTCCCGATGAGCCAGCTCGCTCAGCCGGTATTGGTTGAGTGCGACATGCAGGGGCGCGTCTTATGGATGAGCGATGCGGCCAAAGCACGGTTGGGAGAAGCGGAGAACTTGGCCCGCGCTGTGCTCGCCCATTCGGCGCCGGCGTCTAGCCCTGCGTTCTCGCGTCTCGCCCGGGTTCTGCAGATCAAAAATTCCGTTATCGTGAGCATTCAGCCGGTCCCACAGGACGTCCCCTCGCGATCCGGCGGGCTGCATGAGCTCGAGCACGGCTTACTGCTCCACTACTTTCATCTGCAAAAGGTGGAACGGTCGCTTTCCTCCCGGACCCGTTCGCGCCCCCGCCGCTCCGGCGCGCGTACCGTACGCCAGTTGGAAATGGAGCGGCGCCGGTTGGGACGCGAGCTGCATACCGGGGTGGGCCAGTTGCTGGCAGCCATCCGCCTCCAACTCGAAGTCGTGGCACAGCAGCTTCCACAGGCTCCCGCCGGCGTTGAACAGGCGCTCGACCGTATCTCCAGACTCGCGTCCGACGCCCTGGACCAGGTGCGCAACATTTCGCGCCGCCTGCACCCGCCGGAATGGCAGCGCCTTGGCATTGATGAAGCTCTCAGCCAGTTGTGGGATATTAGCGGCATTCCGCAGCGTTTCGACGCCCACCTGCGGATTGAATCGCCCGCGCAGGAGCCGGATCTCGAAGTGAAAGTGCTGTTGTATCGCGCTGCGCAGGAAGGCATTTCCAACTTCGTACGCCACGCCGCGGCCACCCGCATTGAAATGACGCTCGAAAGCGGACCGGCTATGCTTCGCCTCACCATCCGCGATAACGGCGCGGGCTTCGATCCCGCGGCTCTAAGCGCGGCTCGCGCCAGCGTCGCGGCGGGTCTCGGCCTGCGCTCCATTCGGGAACAGGCGGAGAGCGTCGGCGGAAAATTAGAGATTGAAAGCGGCCCCGCAGGCACTACACTGAGAGTTTCAACGCCGTACTCCGCGTCTGGCGGATAGCCCAAGGAGATTGCATGCAGGAAGTAATCACAACCACCGTCGTACTGGCCGATGACCACGCCATCGTTCGCGAAGGCATCGCAGCCCTTTGCGCCACCAACGGCATGCGCATCCTCGGTCAAGCCTCCGAAGGCCCGGCCGCTCTGGAGATGATCAACCAGCTCCAACCGGATTTCGCTATTCTCGACCTGCACATGCCGGTCATGACGGGGATTGAGGTAATTCGCCGCTTGCGATCCAGCGGCTTTCAGGGAAAACTGCTCATCCTCTCCATCAGCCGCGAAGAAAACACCGTCATGGAAGCATTACGCGCCGGAGCCGACGCTTATCTGCTGAAAGACGGTCCCGCGCGGCACCTGCTGGACGCCGTAAGCTTCGTGCGCGATGGCGGGGTCTACGTTTCCCCGCTACTGCGCGGCGCCGGACTCTTCACGCGCGCCGAACGGCGCGTTCCGGAAGATCCGTTGGCGTCCTTAAGCCCGCGCGAGATGGAGGTGTTCTCTTACCTTGTGAACGGCTTGCGCGCCAAGGATATCGCGGAACTCCTCGACATCAGTCCCAAAACCGTGGACACTTACCGCGCCAGTCTGATGCGCAAGCTCAATGTTCACGATTTGGTGGGCCTTGTGAAGTTCGCGATCGAGAGGAATCTTACGAGCACTTCCGTTCAGCGATAAACTCGCTGATGTACACCGGGCGGGCGGCAGCCAGGCGCGCATACTCTTCCAGGGTTTCAATCAGGGCGTCGACAGTTTCCCTGCGTCTGTACAGACGCGCAAGGGCGTCTCTACGCATACCATTCGCATTCAGGCGATCGAGGCGTTCATGAGAATCGGGGGTGGGTAGCGTGATCGGGCTCATCGGAGTTTTCCTATATTTCCAGAGTGTAGTGTCAGAATTTCCCGTACCAGAGTAAGCATAATTACAAATCCTGTGGTCGTCAAGAATAATCCGAGTCTACTTAAGAAATATCTGTGCAAGGGCGCACGTACTATCTTTAGGTAGAGAGGTAATAGGGTTAATTCCCGATGGCTTAGTACCACAGGAGTGTGCAATTACACAACAAGCATGCAATCGCCATAAGAATAGAAGCGATATCCGGCTTCGACCGCGTGCGCGTACGCCCGCATCGCCAGTTCTCTGCCCACGAATGCGCACACCAGCATCACCAGGCTGGTCTTCGGGAGATGGAAGTTGGTGAGCATCGCTCCCACGCGGCGAAACTCGAAGCCGGGCTGAATGAAGATCTCGGTTTCGCCTTGCGGCGTCCCGGACCTCTCGGCGCTCTCGATGCTGCGGACGCTAGTGGTTCCCACGGCGATCACTCGGTGCGCGGCGCGGATCTGGGCAACACTGGAGTCACCGATGTGAAACCACTCCGGGTGCAGTTTGCCCGCGGCGATCTGCTCCTCGTGGAGCGGCTGAAACGTGCCAAGTCCAACGTGTAGAGTAACGTACGCGATCTCCGCGCCTGCTTCCCGGCACCCCTCCAACACTTTCGGAGTGAAGTGCAGGCCGGCGGTGGGTGCGGCCACGCTGCCGCGCTCGCGCGCAAACACCGTTTGATAGCGCTCCCGGTCCGACGGCGCATCGTCGCGCTTGATGTAAGGCGGCAGAGGAATATGCCCGATGCCTTCGAACCTGTCGAACAGGTCGCCCTCGGCATCGAAGCGGATCTGCCGCTCGCCGTACTCGCCACGCGCTACGATTTCACCGGTGAGTTCGCCCGGAAACCGCACTCGCTCCCCGACCCGCATTTTTCGCCCGGGCCGCACCAGCGCTTCCCACGTTTTTCCGTCAGCGCTTACGGGGCGAAGGAGCAGCACCTCCACCTGACCGCTCAAATGCTCCTGGCGCTTGGGGTTGCCCTTGCCGACAGCGAGCGAATGCACCCCTTCCCTGTGTCCGAACAGGCCCGCCGGGAACACGCGCGAATCGTTCAAGACCAGGCAGTCGCCGGGACCGAGGAACAGCGGCAATTCGCGGAACGTGCGGTCCTCCCAGCGGTTCTCGTTGCGATAGACCACCAGCATCCGCGAAGCCGCGCGGTCCGCCAGCGGCTCCTGGGCAATCAATTCCTCGGGAAGATGATAGTCGAACTGGGCGAGATCCAACTTTCACTGTAGCGGAAAGAGCAGGCCCTGCTCTTCTTCCTGCCAGTGCTCGGGGCGGTACTCCACCACTCCGGCCGCGAGTCCGTAGCGGTCGCGCACGCGCCGCACGCGCTCGCTCAACATATCCTTATAGGCCCGGCCCAGGTACGCGCTCTTGCCGTAGGTCTCGCGGTAGTGCGGCGCCAGGTCGGGGAACTCTTCGTCCAGGAACGGCAGAAAAACTTTTTGCGCGCAGGGCATCAGGAAGAGCGGACCGCCGCCAAAGCCCTGCGCTCCCGCATCTTTGGCCGCTTTGGCGAGACGGTCCAGGTGCTTTTCACCGTCCGTGATTCCGGGCATGATCGGGTTGGGAAAGACACTCACCGAAATTCCCGCTTCGCTCAAGCGCTGCACGGCGGAAAGCCGCAGATCGGGCCGCGGCGCCCGGGGCTCCATCAATCGCGCGAGCCCGCTATTCAGCGTGGTGATCGTGATGTGAACCGTCAATACATTGGTGCGTGCGATCTCCTTGAGCAGATCGATATCGCGCACGATCAAGTCGCTTTTCGTGGTGATGCCGAGGAATCGGCCGTGATCCTTAGCGAACACTTGCAGGATGGAGCGAGTGCGGCCGAACCGGCGCTCGGCCGGTTGATACGGGTCCGTGGCGGTTCCGAGTGCGATGCGGTCCGCGCGATCCAGCTTTCGCAATTCCTGGCGCAGTAAGTGCGCCGCGGCCGCCTTGGCGTAGATCTTGTCCTCGAATTCAGTGACCGCCATCTCCATGAATTCGTGAGTGTACCGGGCATAGCAATACTTGCAGCCGAATTCGCAGCCGCGGTAGGGATTGATGGTCCACTGGAACGGCATCGTGGGCTTGGTGCGATTCAAGATGCTCCGCGACGGGATCTCGAAATACTGCACCTGGCGTTTGGCCTCCAGCACCTCGCTCTGTGCCGCTAGCCGGGCAATTCCCACCAGTTCACTCATAGCGGTCGCTCCTTAAGGTATTTTCGCCTTTTGTTCGCCATATTGCAAGTGGCTTCCCTCGCGCATTTGTAGAAATTCACGACATTTACAAAGTGGCAAAATGCCTCCACAATAGCCGGGAACCGCCGTGTTCACCCGATAAACCATGGGACGCCGATTCCCGTTCTTCTTCATTCTGGCCGCGAGCCTGTCCGCGCAGACCCTTCACACCGTCACCGCCAATCTCACCGTCCTGGCTCGATCCGCTGCCCGAAAACCGCAGCCTTCCACCGCTCCACGACCGGCACGCACGGAAGGCAAACCGCGCCGCGCCGCGCCTGCCTCTATCCCGGGCCATGGCAGCACGCAGACCGGCAATGGAGCCGCGACCCTTGCTGGCTTCGGCGCGCTGCTCGACGAGTATGCATCCAATCCGCCCGACTGCGGGGGCGCGGTCGGGCCGTCCGACGTTGTCACGATGCTCAACACGCAAGTGCTGATTCAATCGCGCGCGGGCGATCCGCGGCCCGCGTTCCCTATGCCGCTGAGCCAGTTCTGGAGTCCGCTCGGCGCCTTTACGAAAGTCTTCGATCCACGCGTGCTCTACGACGCTACGGCAGGCCGCTGGCTCGCGTCCGCGGCGGCCAACCCGACCTCAGCCGAATCCGCGCTGCTGATTGCCGTCTCGCGGACGTCCGACCCCGCGGGAGATTGGACCATGTCGCTGGTTCCGGTCGGCAACTCCGGAGTCTGGGCAGACTACCCGCAACTCGGCTTCAACGCGACATGGGTCGTGGTCACCGCCAACCTGCTCGAATTGCCGCCCAACGGCCGCTACTCGGCGAGCGCCGTTTACGCCTTCGATCGCGCGGCGCTGTACGCCGGCACGCCGTCGTTCACAACCTTCCAGCAGGATGAGGGCGCGCTGGTTCCTGCCACCGATCTCGACGGCAGCTATCCCGGCACGCTCTACTTCGCGCGCGCATCGACCAGCGGCGAAACCGGCGAAGTCCTCATAGCGGCACTGCGGGGTTCCAGAGCGGCGCCGGAGTTTCAATCGGCGGCCGCTTCGGTTCCGTTGGGCGAGGGCTGGGCCGATGCTGCACCGGCCGGAGACGACTTCGCTCCGCAGCGCGGCACCTACTTCAAGATCGACGCAGGCGATTCGCGGCTCCAGAACTGCGTCGTGCGGAACGCAGCCCTGTGGTGTGCTCAAACGGTGTTTCTGCCGGCGGCGAAACCGAACCGTTCCGCCGTGCAGTGGTTTCAGATCGACCCCGCAGCCGCATCGCTTCAGCAATCCGGCCGTATCGACGACGCACAGGCGGCGGAGTTCTACGCATTCCCATCGATCGCGGTCAACCGTTTCAACGATGTGGTGGTCGGCTTCGCCAGATTTTCCGGCGGCGCGTATCCATCAGCGGGATTTGCGTACAGGCTGGCGACGGATTCCAATGGCACGATGCGGCCGGTCCAGACACTCAAGGCGGGAGAAGCGGCCTACGTAGCGCCCGGCGCGGATGAAGGCGCCAATCGCTGGGGTGATTTCACCGTTACCGTCGTCGACCCGGCCGGCGACCTGGGTTTCTGGACGATTCAGCAATATGCGGCTGTCCCCACCAACCACTATCTCGGCCGGTGGGGCACCTGGTGGAGCAGGATTACGCTCGAACCGTCTGCGCCTGCTGCTGCGCCAACTGTCCGATGAAGGGCAGCACAATCGTCTTACCCTGATACGCCGACAACATCATATACAGCCACACACCCAGGCAGAACAAGCCAAATAGCGGCCACAGAATCGCGCCCAGGAAGAAGCCGACGATGTGCATCATCATGCCCATGACGATGCTGAACACGATCCAACAGACGATAAATGCCAGGTGCAGAAAGATCGATTGAAACGCGTGGAAGCGGACCACGCGATCCCGGCTGTATGGCTCCAGCACCAGAAACAGGATTCCTGTAATCAGGCCAAGCACGTAACAAAGCGCCGAAGCGACGTTCTGCGCCATTCCAACGTTCGCCGGGGGCGGAACGGCATTCATCATCGGGGGCGGCGGCGGTGGACTGCCTACCGGTGGAACCCCGCTCGCGGCCGCTCCACCTGCCGGACCAGCCGGCGCGCCGACCGGCGCACCACACTTCGCACAAAACCGTCCTTCTGTTTGAGCACCGCAATTCGCGCAAAACGGCATGATGCCTCCTCTCGCCATGGTAGGGAAGCCGCAAGCCTCCGGAAAGCCCCGCTGCATTTTACATGTGCGAACGCTTACAATTCCGGGCTGTCGCCCACCGGAGAGTAACACTCTCGGAACTTGTGGGGGGTCGGATTAATCCTAGGGTCGGCTTGCCCGTAAAGTTGACCTCTAATGTCCGGGCTGGCCGAGAAATATCAATGGAACAATCGCGCCGATGACCGCGCAAATCCATAGCGCCGCGTTCCACCCTGAACCGAGAAACGAAATCAGCAGTCCGGCCAGACCGCCAATGCCGGCGCCCACCACTGCAACCATCACGCGCTTCGCCATATTCCTAAGGTAACGCGTGACAATATGGATATGCGCGCTCAAGTTCTGCCGCAGCCCGCGCCCATCGAAACCTACCCTCTTCATTTCGCCGACGTCCCTACTCCTGAGCCTGGCCCCGGCGAGGTTCTGGTCAAAGTAAATGCCTGCGCGGTTTGCCGCACGGACCTTCACGTTTGCGAAGGCGAACTCGCGCCGCGCAAGCAGCCCGTCATACCGGGTCATCAGATCGCCGGCGTTGTCGAAGCTGCCGGTCCCGGCGCCACGCGATTCCAAACCGGCGACCGCGTCGGCGTCGCTTGGCTCCATCGCACCTGCGGTGTTTGCGAGTTCTGCCGCAGTTCCCGCGAGAATCTTTGCGTCAGCCCGGACTTCACAGGCTGGACGGTGGACGGCGGCTACGCCGAGTTCGTCCGCGCTCCCGAGGCGTTCGTGTACGCCCTCCCAGCCGGGTTCCCGGATTTACACGTAGCTCCGTTGCTCTGCGCAGGCATCATCGGCTACCGCACGCTACGGCTTTCGAATGTGCCGCGCGGCGGATCGCTCGTGATTTACGGCTTCGGCGCCGCTGCGCACGTCGCCATACAGGTCGCGCGGCATTGGGGCATTCGCGTCTATGCGGCGACGCGCGATGAACGGCATCGCCGCCTCGCACTGGATCTCGGCGCCGTGTGGGCCGGCGGCTCCGAAGACGTGCCGCCCGAGCCGGTGGATGGGGCCATGATCTTTGCTCCCGCGGGCAACCTTGTCATTCCGGCGCTGCGTGCGCTCAAGCGAGGGGGCACTGTCGCATGCGGAGGCATCCACATGAGTCCGATTCCCCCCATCGATTACGATCTCCTGTATTGGGAGCGCACTATCCGCAGCGTTGCCAACAATACCCGTCAGGACGGAGAAGAGTTCTTACGCATTGCCGCGGAGATTCCGATTCATACTGAGATTCAAGAGTTCGCGCTTAAGGATGCCGGCGCCGCGCTGAACGCTCTGAAGAACGATGCCATTCGAGGAGCCGCGGTGCTTCGCCTCTGACGGTTACTTATCGCGGCCGATGATGTAGACCTTATCCTTCGGGTCCACCAGCTTCAATCGCTCGCGGATCTCGATTTCCTGCTGAGCGGGATCTTCGCTCAGACGGCGGATATGGTCCTTCTTCCGTTCGATCTCATCGTGAAGCAGTTGATTCTTTTTTTCGAGCTCCTGAATCTGATGCTGCTTCTCGAGGACGGAGGGCACTCCTTGAGGTCCGCGTAACGTAACAAACGCATACACTGCGACCACTAAGAGGGTTGCGACATAAGCGAATCGATAGAACGGCGGTTTCATGCTGCTAAGGGCCTGGAAGATAATGGTAACATCGCTTGACAAATTCGCTTCTCAGTTTTTTTCAATGAACGAAGACATTGTTATTCTTTGTACCTGCTCCTCGTCTGAGGAAGCTGTAAGGCTCGCCCGCCTGCTCGTGGAGCAGCGTCTCGCGGCTTGCGTGAATGCCATTCCGCAGGTCCGCAGCACCTACCGGTGGCAGGGCGCGGTGGAGACGGCCGACGAAGTCCTTCTCCTCATCAAAACCGCGCGCGCCCTCTTCGATTCCGTGGAGCAGGCGCTGCGCGGCGCGCATTCCTACGAAGTGCCCGAGATCATCGCGCTCCCCATCGCCGCCGGATCGGCGCCGTACCTGGCATGGCTGCGCGCGAATATTCATCCGGGAGCCGCGGAGTGATGCTCGCCGGGGGACTCGCGCTGATTTTCGATATGGATGGCGTTCTCATCGATTCCAACCCGCTGCACCGCGATGCGTGGACTGCGTTCAACCGCCGCTACGGTCTGGAAACCACGGAAGCGATGCATGAGCAGATGTACGGCAAGCGCAACGACGAGATCGTCCGAGCCTTCTACGGCGAAGATCTGGACCCGGCCGAGGTGCTCGAGCGCGGCTACGCCAAGGAGAGACTCTACCGGGAAATGGCGGCTCCGCGCGTCGAGCGCATGCTGGTGCCCGGCATCAGGCAGTTTCTCGAACGTTTTCAGAATTTCCCGATGGCAGTGGCCAGCAACGCGGAACCGCTCAACGTCAATCTTCTGCTGGATGCCGCGGGGCTGCGGCGGTACTTCCGGGCAGTGGTCGATGGGCACCAGGTTGCGAACCCAAAACCCTTTCCCGACGTATACTTGCGGGCTGCCGAACTGCTCGGAATCACGCCTGCCGATTGCATCGTATTTGAGGACTCGTACTCCGGGGTAGAGGCGGCGCGGAGGGCCGGTATGCGGGTTATTGGTATTAGTACGACTCATGTTAACTTGCGGGATACGGATCGGAACGTCGATAATTTCCAGAACGGGGATTTAATGGAATGGCTGGCAGCCCAATCTCGGGCGCGCTGAGGCCCGCACTCTTGGGGGTCCTTTGCGCGATAACGGCTCAGCTCTTAGTGGCGGCTGATAAGCCGCCAAAGCTGTCCCTGCAGGATGTCACTGCCCGTTCCGGTCCTGCATTCACGCCGGTGCACCTGGGAGAAAAGGTGCGGATTACCGGAGTGGTGAATGACACCGCGTATCATTTTCCTCCTTATACCGTAATCGCCATCGAAGACCGCACCGGAGCGGCCGTGCTGAGCGTCCCCGTCGAGGATACCCGCCTCGACACCTTCCAGGCGGGAGAAGAGATCGAAGCGGCCGGTACGGTGGAATCTGTCGCGGGCATGATTGTGGTCCACCCCGATGTGCTGACGGTGCTTGCCCGCAAGATGCCGCCTCTGGCGATCAATCTTTCTCTCCCCGCCGCTGAGGACCCGCGATACCTTGGGCGCCGGGTGCACGTTCGCGGCACGCTGGGTCAGGTAGCGGACACTGTAGCGGGAACGCAGCTCTTTCTCGACCACGGCTTCAAAATCTTCATACCGCGCCAGCAGGACCAGACTCCGCCGAATTTCGCCACCTACGCGAGCGGCGATTCCATCGACGTTACGGGCGTCGAGTTCCTGTACACTACCAGCAAGCCGTATAACCGCGGCTTTGAGCTGCTGGCACACCCCGAAGCGCTCAGTCACCAAGATCGCTCCTGGTCCGTTCCGCCCATTGCGATCCCCATCACAGCCGCGCTGGTTCTACTGATTACCTTGTTTCTGTGGACGCGCGAGCGGCGGATGAAGGCGCAGAGGGAACGGCTGCGAAAGACGTATCAATTGGGCGAAGCCATTCTCAGCTCCGGCTCGAGCGTGGAGATTGTGAAACACATCTCGGATGCGCTTCCCAGAATCCTCGGCGTCAGCCGGGTTCACCTCTTCGTCCATAACCGGGGCGGCCGCACGCTTGACGAAATCCTCGTGGATCCGGGCGACCCCGTGTCGATACCGCTCAGCGCGCCGCCCGCCGGAACCCGTGCCGGCGCCGCTGCCTGTTACCACTACCGCACTTTGCTGGTGATCCCCGATATTGATCGCAGCCCGTTTCCGATCGCGGGAAAGGACGGGGAGCACACGCCGCACTCCCTGCTTTTTGTTCCCATGATGGCGCAGGGCGAAGTGATCGGCGTCCTCGAGCTCGATCAGAACGACCGTCCGCGCGATTTCAACTCCGATGAGCAAACCCTGGCGCAGCATCTCGGCAATCAGATCGCGGTCGCCATACGGCTGCTGGATCAACGCAACGTACAGGAACAGCTTTTCCGCACGGAAAAGCTCGCGGCAGTGGGACGGCTGATCTCGGGAGTGGTCAATGAGCTCCAATCGCCGCTTTCGTCTATCTCCGGGTTGGCGCGGCGCGCGCTGGAAAAATCCGCGGCAGGGGACAATGAGCGCGAGCTGGGGGCGATTGCCGCGGAGGCGCAAAAGGCCGCCGGGATGGTCACGCGTCTGGTGAGTTTCGCCGCCGCGGAGCAGGTGGAGGCTCGACCGGTTTCGGTCGGCGCGCTGCTCAAGAATCTGATTGAATTCCGCGAAGGAGACTGGAAAGCATCCGGCATTCGTGTGCGCGATCTCATCTCGACGGAGCCTCTCTTCGTGCTGGGCGCGCAAGGTCAGTTGGAGCAGGTGTTCCTGAATCTGCTGGTGCACGCGGAGCAGTCCCTGGCCGAAGCGCCGCATAAGAGCATCACGGTCCGCACCAGCGTACTGGCTAAGCGGCTGCTTGTCGAAATCGCCTTCAGTGCACCGCGTGTCTCGGCAAAGCCGGAGGAAACAGCCGGCGTTCTGGGAGTCACACGCAGCGTGATCGCCGGGCACGGAGGCGAAGTCCGGCTCATCGAAAAGCCGGATGCGGAACCGCGATTCGAAGTCGAGCTGCCGGTGACGACCGCCAAAGAGCGGATGTCGACAGCGACGCCGGCCGCGCCTGTCACTGCCGGCGGCACGCTCGCGACGGCAGCGGCTCATGGCGGCGAAGGCCGGCGGATGACGGGACTGGTGATCGAGCCCGACGAAGCAACGCAACGCCGCCTCACCGGGCTGCTTTCGGCGCGAGGATACCGCGTGGTGCCGGTGGTCAATGCCGATGCCGCCCTGGAGCTCGTGCATCGCATGCGCTTCGACGCGGCGTTCTGTTCCGTGCACGCGCCGGGCCTCAACTGGGTGGAACTTTCGGAGCGAATGCACCCACGGGTCGGAGGCTTCATTCTCCTGAGTGACGGCTATGACGCCGAACTGGCCGCCGATTTCGAAAGCACCGCCCGCTTCGTGCTGCCGAAACCGGTGCAGGAGCCTGAATTGGATCGGGTGCTCAGAGCGTTGGAGAGAGCCGCTTCACCGAAGGTCATCCCCTTCGCCAAAGACGGCGTCGCGTAGCCGCAACCGCGAGCACTCGTTTGACATCGATCCCGTTGGTCTGGTGAGAGGGTGAAGAGCCGCGATTGTCAGGGGCGCATTTAAACGCACTCGCATCCCCGGCACAGGTTAACGCTTCCGTATGGGATTGTGAAAAATCCGGCTGTTGTTCTTGTCGTGCTCCATTCGCTTTTCGATACACCTTTTACCGCTTCCTAACGGGGCTGTGAAAAAATCCGGCTACTGTTCTCGTCGAGCTCCATTCGCTTTTCGATACACCTTTTACCGCTTCCTAACGGTCGCGGCTCCGTTAGCAGAATCAACTACATACGGAGCCGTGACCGTGAGGGAGCGGTAA
Organism: Candidatus Limnocylindrales bacterium; assembly: GCA_035606355.1. GTDB lineage: Bacteria > Acidobacteriota > Terriglobia > Bryobacterales > Bryobacteraceae > Sulfopaludibacter. Next base: position 93,662 of record DATNFO010000029.1, read on the forward strand.
AAGGTGCCGGGGATTTTGGGTGCGTTTAATGCGGCAAAAAAGCAATTCGATATTCTTTCACAGACCCTGACGATCGCGGCTCCGATAGCAGCATGAACCACCGGCTGTTGGTATGTCGCGCGTGTTCGGCGTGCTGGCGCTCGAAAGCGAGCCAGTGGATCCGCGGCTCTGAACCCATTCACTGAACCTGGCAAAATTTTTCCCCGCAAGCGGCTGATTCCACAATGCCGGCGGCCCCAATCCGCCACAGGCGGCTAACTCGCCTGCTACGGTGAGCTTGTGGAGAGCTTTTCTCGCAACGATCGCGCCGGCGCCGTCGCCGCCGCTGCCGCGCATGACCTCAACGATGAGCTGACCATCATCTTAACCAGCCTTACCGATTCCCTTGCCTCTCTCGCGCCCGATCATCCGGCGCGCGCTCTCCTCATCGAAGCGCGCGGCGCGGCTCAGCGCTGCGCCTGGAAAGCCTCCGGTCTGTTGAATTTCAGCGCACGCCGCGGAGCCCGGCCCAGCGCGGCATCGCTCGAAGCGCTCCTCTAGCCACACCGCGCTACCCTGAAAAGAGTGCGCATCCTTGGCATCGAATCTTCCTGCGACGAAACTGCCGCCGCCGTTGTCGAAGACGGCCGCACCATCCTTTCCTCCGTCGTCGCGTCGCAAATGGAGCACGGTCAATATGGCGGAGTCGTCCCCGAACTTGCGTCGCGTGAACACCTGCGCGCCATCGTGCCAGTCGTGCGCCAAGCACTCCATCAGGCAGCCACCCCGCTCAGCTCTCTCGATGCCATAGCCGTTACCGTCGGACCCGGACTCGTCGGCTCCCTCCTCGTCGGCCTCACGTATGCGAAGAGCCTCAGCTTCGCTACGGGTGTCCCGCTCATCGCCGTTAACCACATCGAAGGCCACATCCACGCGGTCGTGCTCGAAGCCGCGCAGTCGTCCGAGCCGATCGAATACCCCGCACTCGCGCTCGTGGTTTCCGGCGGCCACACCCACCTCTTCGAAGTCCGCCAGGGCTTCCAATACCGGCTACTTGGAAAAACGCGCGACGATGCCGCCGGCGAAGCGTTTGACAAGGTCGCCAAACTTCTCGGGTACGGCTACCCCGGAGGTCCCATCGTCGACCGGCTTGCGCCCTATGGCAACCCCAAAGCCGTCCGGTTTACCTTCGCGAAAATGAAAGGCAATGCGCTCGATTTCAGCTTCAGCGGCCTGAAGACCGCTGTCCTGAGATACGTCGAATCGCATCCCATGCAAGCGGAAATCGAAGCGCGCCGGGCCGCGAATCGAGCTGCCACGCCGCCCACGCTGGAAGACTGGTTGCGCCTCACCCCGCCCGCAACTCTCGACCTGCTCGCGAGTTTCCAACACGCCGTCATCAACGAACTCCTCAGCCGCGCCGCCGCGTCGGCGGAACAAATCGAAGCGCGAACCCTGATCGTCTCCGGAGGCGTCGCCTGCAACTCGGGCCTTCGCAAAGCCGCAAAAGAATTAAACCTGCCCTACCCGGTCCATTTCCCGACGCCCGGTCTCTCCACCGACAACGCCGCGATGATAGCCGCCGCCGCCTTCCCGAAACTCGACAGAAAAGAATTCGCGACGCTCGATATTGCAGCGCAAGCGAATCTGACGCTCGCGTGAGAGGGCCGCGAACAACAAGCTCCCGCGTGTTGTTTCGAAAAATGATCGCCTCGTAGACTCCGCCGGGCCGACTTTTTCGTACAATAGTAGAAACTGGAGCTGTTGACCCACATGAATTTGCGTATCGCCGCAATCCTCCTCGGATTTGCGGTTTCCTCGTTCCCCGTCTGCGCGGGTGACGCGAACCTGATCCGCCCCAAAGCCGGAAAAGTCGAAATCTTCCCCCTCAAGGACCTGAAACCAGGCATGAAAGCCACCGCCTGGACCGTTTTCCAGGGCACGGAGCCCGAGCCCGTACCCATCGAGATCGTCGGTTTTCTCAAGAACGCCTGGGGCCCGAACCAGGACGTCGTAGTCGGCAAGATGGGCGGTAAAGCCATCCGCACCAACGTCGCCGGCGGCATGAGCGGTAGCCCGGTATACATCGATGGCAAACTCGTCGGCGCTGTCGCGCTGCGAATGAGCACTTTTTCCCCTGATGCCATTTGCGGCATCACGCCCATCCAGACGATGCTCGAGATTAACGATCTCGATCAGTCCAAGCCCGAGACCGCGAAGACTCCGGATAAGCTCGCGGCCCAGAATCGCAGCGGCGCAGTTTCCGTGCCCGGCGAAATGCTCTCGCAACTCGTCGCCGCCGGCGCGATGCACAGCCTGCCGCAGCAGATGCCGATGATGGTGCCCATCGAATCCCCCGTCACCTTCTCCGGCTTTACCAACGAAACCATCAACGCCTTCAGCCCCATGTTTCAGCAAATGGGTATCGCGGTCGCCCAGGGTGGCGCATCGGCGGGCCTTCATAATGGCAAGCCCGTGGCTGGATGGCAGCACGCGCTCAACCCCGGCGAAAGCGTCGCGGGCGTGCTGGTGGATGGCGACATGAGCGTCACCGGCTTCGGCACCGTGACTTACAACGATGGCAAAAAGGTTCTCGCCTTCGGTCACAGCTTTTTCAATCTCGGTCCAGTGGATATGCCGATGACGAAGGGCGATGTCATTATGACGCTCGCCTCTTCGTACCAGCCCAATAAGATGGGCAACGCCACCGACGTGGTGGGCGCGCTCCATCAGGACCGCCACAGCGGCATCGAAGGGCAGCTCGGCGCCGAAGCGCCCATGATCCCGGTCACCATGACCGTCCGCTCCATGGACGATAAAGGCGCGGTCGCCCACAGCCGCGACTACCATTTCAACGTCTTCGTGCATCAGAAATGGACGCCGTATCTCATGATGCTGACCCTCTACAACACCGTCAGCCAGCTCAACGAATTCGCCGATGGCGGCGAAGAGACCTATCGCCTCAGCGGCAACATCGATATGGGCGCCGCGGGCCAGAAGATCTCGCTTTCCACTATGCAGGCCGCCGGCGAATTGCCGATGCCCGCGCCCATGGTGCTCGCCGGCTGGGTCGGCGACAAGTTCAACAGACTGTATCTCAACAACGTCAAAACGCCCGACATCAAGCGCGTGAATTTCACAGTGGACCTGCTGCCGGAGCGCCGTGTCGCCACCATTGAGAACGCCTGGGTCGCGAACAGCGACGTTCAACCGGGCGAAGAATTGCCGCTCAAGGTTTTCCTGCGCCCCTATCGCGGTGAGCCCATCGAGCGCGATTTTACGATCAAGATTCCGTCAGGCTTAGCCAAGGGCGATCATCGTATCGTCCTCAGCGATGCCGATACCATGAATCGCATGCAGAACATCGCCGGCGCCATGAACCGCTTCCTGGATCTGCCGCAAGCCGTCTCGCTCATCAATCAGGAGCGCACCAACAACAAGCTGTACGTCTCGCTGGTGGAATCCAGCCCGACCGCATATTACGACGATAAGACAATGCCCAGCGTCCCGGCCAGCGTGCTCAACGTGATGCAGACCGGCCGCAGCAGCAGCCGCAGCCTGATCACCAGCGCCGAAACCGCCACCGAGCAGATGTCGCTGCCGTTCGATTATGTCGTGACCGGAAGTTACTCGCTGCGAATCCACGTGAAGTGACATCCGCTGCACGGCGAACTGTGAATACCCTTCAATGAACCACCTGAAGTATCTGCTCTCGACCCTCGCCCTGGCCGCTCTGGCAATCGCTGGAGACACTCACATCTGGACCCAGAGCGATTATGCCGATTTCGAAAAAGGCATCATCAAGAATCTCAGCGTCCGCAGTGACGGTCTGCTGACCCTCGCGCCCGCCAATCGCGAGTTGTTCGACACCTCCGCGGCGTACCTGTGGGCGCTGGCGTCCGATTCCAAAGGCAATCTGTACGCCGGCGGAGGCACGGGCGCCAAGCTCTTCCGCATTCCCGCCGATGGAAAAGGCAAGCTGCTGGCCGATCTCGATGGCCTCCAGGTGCAGGCCATCGCCGTCGATTCCAGGGACCGCGTGTACGCGGCTACGGCGCCCGACGGCAAGGTCTATCGCATTGCCGCGAATGGCAAGCCGGAAGTTTTCTACGATCCCAAAGCCAAGTACATTTGGGCGCTTGCGTTCGACAGCAAAGGCAACCTGTACGTCGCCACGGGCGACCAGGGCGAAGTGCATCGCGTCACTCCCGACGGCAAAGGCAAACTGTTCTTCAAGAGCGACGAGACCCACGTACGGTCCATGGCGATCGACGGCAACGACAACCTGATTCTCGGCACCGATCCCGGCGGCCTCGTGCTTCGGGTGGATCAGGCGGGCGAGGGCTTCGTTCTCTATCAAATGGCGAAGAAGGAAGTGACCGCCGTGGCCGTGGCGCGCGACGGAGCCATATACGCAGCAGCAGTCGGCACGAAGAGCACGGTAACCGCATCGCCCTCGGCTCCGCAGAACTCCAGCAGTAGCGGACCGGCGCAGGTGCAGATCAACGTGACACAGCCCGGGACCCCTGGCGCCGCGCCGCCGCGCCCCGCCGCCCCGCCGCCCGCGTCGGTTGGACCAGCGGCTGTGAGCGGCGGCAGCGAAGTTTATCGCATCGAACCCACCGGCAATCCGGAACGCCTCTGGAGCAGTGCGACCGACGTGGTGTACGCCATCGGGTTCGATTCCGAAGGCCGGGCGCTCATCGGCACCGGGAACAAAGGAAATCTGTACCGCATCGAATCGCCCACGCTTTACACGGCGCTCCTCACCGTTCCCGCCACCCAGATCACCGGGTTTCAGCAGGGCAAAGATGGCCGCCTGTTCGCGGTTACCGGCAACGTCGGCAAGGTCTACGAGATTGGTCCGGCGCTCGAAAAAAGCGGGACTGCCGAAAGCCAGACTTTCGACGCGGGCCTCTTCACGCAGTGGGGACGCGCCAGTTACGAAGCGCGGCTGAACGGCGGCCAGGTGACGCTGGAAACGCGCAGCGGCAACCTCGATTCGCCGCAGAAGAACTGGAGCCCGTGGTCCTCGCCGATCACATCGCCAAAGGGCGGCCGGGTGGCTTCGCCGTCCGCGCGCTTTGTGCAGTGGCGCGCCACGTTAACCGGAGACGGCAACGGCCATTCTCCCGAGCTCGAATCGGTCGACGTCGCCTACTTGCCGAAGAATGCCGCGCCGCGCCTCGACGAGATTGAGATCACGCCGTTCAATTACAAATTCCCCGCGCCGCCCGCGGCCGCTAGCACCAGCAATCAGCCGCCTTCGAGCCTCACGCTGCCCGCGCTGGGCCGCCACTCGCAAGGCACATCCCTGAATCTCGATAGCAGCGGTGTCACGCCTGCTCTGACTTTCGCGAAAGGGTACATCGGCGCGCGCTGGCTCGCCGGCGATCCCAACGGCGACACGCTTTGTTTCCGCGTCGAAATCAAGGGAGCGAATGAAAACGAGTGGAAACTGCTGAAGGAGCGCGTGAACGAGCGCTACTTTTCGTGGGATTCCACGGCCTTCCCCGATGGCGAGTACCGTCTCCGCGTCATCGCGAGCGATAGCCCAAGCAACCCGCCCGGCGAAGCGCTCACCGCGAAGATGGAGAGCGACCCCTTCACCATCGACAACACACCGCCGCGAATCACAGGTCTGGTGGCTACGCGAAGCGGCGCGAAACTGGAAGCCCGCTGGCACGCCGCCGATGCGCTGAACAACCTCGCCAGAGCCGAGTACTCGCTGGATGGAGGCGACTGGACGGTAGTATCGCCCGTGACCGAGCTCTCCGATTCCCCCGATCTCGATTACGCCATCAGCATCGATGCCGGTCCCGGAGAACACACCGTAGCGATCCGAGTTTCAGACGACGCCGACAACGTCGCCACAGACAAAGCAGTCGTCCGGTAGGTACCGGCCTCCAGGCCGGTACCAGGCGCGCGAAGCGAGCCCGCGGCTATCTCCCCGCAGCGGGGCGCGGACGCGGCAGACGCGCCTCCAGGTCGCTCATCTTTACCGCCAGCATCCGCCCACTGCGCTTGCCGTCGCGATAGATCACCGCTCGCAGCATATACGCTCCCGCCGGAGGAACCACCGCCTGACCTGTATACTTCTCGCTGAACCGGTCCGGCATCGTATCGTTCAACGTGTAATAGATCTCGGTATTCGGCATCTCCGCGCTCAGTTCCAGAGCCATCTTGCCATCCGCCGTGCGGCTCGGCTTCACCGCGGGATCGTACGCCGACCGTGAATAGTTCACCTGCGCCTCATCCAACCGCCGGAACTGCGCCTCCATACGGGACACGAACGCCGGCCAGCTAATCGCCGTGCGCGGCGACCACAGCGTCTCCGCCAGCGCCAGGCCGCGAGGCCACGTCATGTACTCGGCATGCCGGGTGGTGGGCACCTGCTCCGTCCACAAATTCCCCTGACCGCCGAGAATCATCGCCGGGTCCACATCCTCGGGCACAGGGTCGAACTGATAGCTCTTGCTCAACCTGAGTTGCGAGTACGTCTCGGGCTCTAGCGACGGATCGCCCTGATATAGATCCAGGTACGCGAACGAATTCGGACTCATCACCACCTTGTGGCCGGCCTTTGCCGCGGCCACGCCTCCGGTCATGCCGCGCCAGGACATCACCGCCGCCGTATCGGGCAAGCCGCCCGCCAGAATCTCGTCCCACCCGATCAGCTTCTTGCCCTTCTCCGCCAGCATCTTCTCGGCGCGCCGCATCAGGTAAGCCTGCAACTCATCCTCGTTCTTGAGATGCTCTTCCGCCATGCGCCGCTGGCACTTCGGACACTCATGCCAAAACCCTTTGTACGCCTCGTCGCCGCCCACGTGCACGTAAGCCGATGGGAAGAGCGCCGACACCTCCGTGAGCACTTGATCGAGAAACGTGAACGTGTCTTCGTTGCCGGGGCAGTACACGTTGTCCGCCCTCGGGCGGTTGGGCGACCCCGGGTTGACGCGGAACGGGCCGCCCGTGCAGGAAAGCTCGGGGTACGCAGCCAGCGCCGCCAGCGAGTGCGCCGGCATTTCAATCTCCGGCACCACGGTGATGAATCGCGACTTGGCAAACGCGATCACTTCGCGAATGTCGTCTTGCGTGTAGAAGCCGCCGTATGTATCGGCTTCGCCCTCGTGCGGCGGCTCGATCAGATTCCACCGCCCGACGCGCGGCACGCGCCACGCGCCGATCTGCGTCAGCTTCGGCCGCGATTTGATCTCAATGCGCCAGCCGTTGTCATCCGTGAGGTGCCAGTGGAAACTGTTGAACTTGTACCGCGCCATGCGGTCGATGTACTGCTTGACGTAGTCCTTGTTAAAGAAGTGGCGGCTCACGTCGAGCATCAGGCCGCGCCAGGCGAATCGCGGCGCGTCCGTGATCGTGACGCCGGGCGCGGTCCACGCCACGTTGCGCTGCGTCCGGCTCTCCACCTCCGGCGGAAACAGTTGCAGCAGCGTCTGCACGCCATAAAAAAGTCCGGCTGCCGACGATGCCTGCACCTTCACTCCGCGCGGCGTCACCTCCAGTTGGTAGCCCTCAGCCGGCGAGGAACCGCCGAGCGCCAGTTCGATCGAATTCCGCGACGCGCGCCCGCTCGCAACCTTCAAGTGGTAGCCGGTCGGCCCTTGCAGAAAATCGGCGAGATACGTCGCGACCTGGCGCGTCTCCGGCGAATCGGGAGTGACGCGGATCGCCGTCTTCCCGCTCAAGCGGAAGGTCCCGGAATGCGTCTGCACGCTCGCGGGCTGCGGAATCACATCCACCGCCGCCATACAAGCGGCCGCCTGCAAAAGAAGAATTAGGATACGCATGGATACTCCATTATCGTGCACAGTCCCACGCCCGCAGAGGGCACCCGTCAGGCCATGAGCGCTTCATGGGAAAATAAAGGCGAGTGATTGTAAGCACCGGTATCTATTACGCTCTTGCTTTGGCCGCGGCGGCGGCCGCCGTATGGTGGCTGGCAGGCGTTGCGTTTGCCATTCCTCTGATCCTCGTCGCGCTCTTCTGCCTCTACTTTTTCCGCGACCCTGAGCGCGCTGTACCCGGCGGCCCGGTGGCCGTTTCGCCGGCCGATGGCAAAGTGGTCGCCGTGAAAGCCGAAGGCCCAGCCGCGCAGCGTATCAGCATCTTCCTGAACATCTTCGACGTGCACGTGAACCGCACGCCCATCGGCGGCACCATTGAAAAAGTGCAGTACCAGAAGGGTTGCTTCAAGGTGGCGAGCAAAGAGGAGTGCTCCACCGAGAATGAACAAAACGTGGTCACGGTGCGCGGCGATGGCGTGACGGTGGTGTTCAAACAGATCGCCGGGCTGATTGCGCGGCGCATCGTCTTCACCAAGCAGCCGGGGGACAAAGTGGCCGTCGGCGAACGCATCGGGCTCATCAAGTTCGGCTCGCGCATGGACGTGATCTTCGGCCCGGAGTGGGAGATTGTGGTGCGGCCCGGAGCGCGCGTTTCGGCGGGAAGCAGCGTAATCGCGCGCCGCAAGGATCGAAGCTAAATGAGTCTGAAGGAGCGGCTGGTCGATCCGCGATCGCCGGAGCGCCGCCCTCGCCGCGCCGCCTATGCGCTGCCCACGCTGTTTACCGCGGGCAATATCTTCCTCGGCTATCTCGGCATTCTGCGCGCCTTCCGTGGTTCCATCCTCGAGGCTGCCGGACAGAGCGGCTTGGCGCATGATCATTTCGTGATCGCCGCGCAGGCTATCGGCGCCGCTGCCTTCCTGGACGGTCTCGATGGCGCCATCGCGCGCATGACCAACACCACCAGCGAGTTCGGCAGGGAAATGGATTCCCTCGCCGACGTCATCAGCTTCGGCATCGCTCCGGCCGTGCTTGCCTATGCCTGGGGCTTGCAGTTCGTGAATACCCTCCCGCAGGGACTTCTACAGCAATTGCACAACGCGGGGTACTTGATCTGTTTTCTGTTTCTTCTCTGCGGCGCGGCGCGGCTGGCGCGTTTCAACGTGCAGAAGAATCCGATTCCCAAAAACCCCGGCCGTCCCACCCGCAAGTACTTCGTCGGCATGCCGATTCCCGCGGGCGCGGCAATGGTCTCCGCGGTGGTTTACGCGTGCGACGGCTGGCCTCTGCACTGGTGGCCGCTGGCGGTCGCCTGGCTGGCGCTGCTCGGCCTGCTCGGTTTCCTGATGGTGAGCACCTGGCGCTACTACAGCTTCAAAGGCATCAGTTTCAACAAAGCATATTCGCCGCTCATCATCATTCTGGTGGGCGGCTTCATTTACGGCCTCTGGAATTACGCGCGTCCGGTGTTCGTCGCGATGGCGGCAACGTATGTCGCCGGCGGCATCGTCATTCGTATCGGCGGAATTGTGCGGAGGCGGCTGCGCCATCCTGCCCCGTCGTCAAGGCCCACGGAGCATCCCATTGGCTGAACGTTCTACTGTTGCCCTGGTCGGGTCGGATTCGCTACTCGGCAGGGAAATTCGCGATATTGCGGCTACAGCCGGGGCGCCATTCGCGCTTCGCCTGATTGCCGGTGACCAGGAAGAGGCGGGCACCCTGACGCGCATCGGGGACGAGCCTGCCACCGTCGCCGACCTTACCGCGCTCAATCTCTCCGGGCTGCGTGCCGTTCTGCTGGCCGGAACACCGGAGGCCAGCCGCAAAACGCTGGAGTTGCTCGACGATGAGCCCGATACAACCATCATCGACCTCACCTCCTCCGCCGAAGATCTGCCCGATTCACGCCTGCGTGCGCCCATGGTGGAGGAAGAGGAACAGCCGGGCGAAGCGCACGTCCATGTGATCGCCCATCCCGCGGCTATCGCGCTGGCGCTGTTTTTGCGGCGTCTCCATTCCCGCGACCCCATTGCGCGCAGCGTCATTCAAATCTTTGCGCCGGCGAGTGAGCATGGCGCCAAAGGCGTGGAAGAGTTGCAGCAGCAGACCGTCAGCTTGCTTTCCTTCAAGCCGCTGCCCAAAAATGTTTTCGATTCCCAGGCGGGCTTTAACCTGCTGGCGCAGTATGGCCAGGACGCGCCCGTAAAACTGGAGGACACCGAACTGCGCATCGAGCGCCATCTCGCGTCTCTGCTCAGCCTTGTGGGCGATGGAGAAGGCGTGCCGATGCCGTCTTTGCGGCTCGTGCAGGCGCCCGTGTTTCACGGCTACAGTTTTTCGGCGTGGGTGCAGTTCGATGGCAGCCCTGAGTTGGATGCCATCGAAAGCAGCCTCGCCACGGCGAACATTGAAGTCCGCGGCGCGGAGTTCGAACCTCCCAACAATGTGGGCCAGGCGGGGCAAACCGGCATTACCGTGGGCGCCATTACGCCGGACCGCAACGATGCCGAAGCCGTTTGGTTCTGGCTGGTGGCCGATAACTTCAGAGTGGCCGCGGACAATGCGGTTGCTGTCGCGCGGGAGTTTGCGTGAGGGCGTTGCTTGCCGTGTTGTCGCTGGCCTGCGCAGGCTGCGGCTATCATGTTTCAGGGCAGGGCAACGCGCTGCCGAAGAGCATTCACACGATCGCGGTGACCGCTTTCGGCAATGGGTCGACGCGCGCCGAGCTCGCACGCATGCTGCCGCAGGATGTAACCCGCGAGATTCTGTCGCGCACCAGATACAAAATCGTTTCCGACCCCGAAGCCGCTGATGCCGTGCTCCGCGGCAGCGTCGTCAATTTTGCGGCCTTCGGCACCACGGTCGCGCCGAGCGGCCAGGCGACCGGGGTGGAAGTCATCGTAAATCTGCAATTCACGCTGACCGAGCGCGCCACCGGCAAGGTGCTGCTGCAGCGCAACTCCTACGAGATCCGCGAGCGTTATCAGGTATCCGTGAATCCGCAAACCTACTTTGATGAAAGCGGCACGGCGATGCAGCGCGTGAGCCGTGACGCGGCGCGCAGCATCGTCAGCGCCGTTCTGGAGAGCTTCTAGTGACGCCCGCACAATTGATCGCGCGCCTTGGCAAAAACGCCATTCCGCCCGCTGTCCTGATGCTTGGCACGGAGGCGTATGAACGCCGGCGTGTGAAAGAGGCATACCTCAAAGCATTTCCCGACTCTGCCGTCATGCAGCACGACCTCGCCGAGATTGCGCTCGCCGAAGTTCTCGACGACGCCCGTTCTCTGTCTCTCTTCGCCAGCGAACGCCTGATTTGGGTGGTGAATGCCGAAGCCGCCATGCCGCGCGTCAGCCGCGCCGCTGCGGAAGAAGACGAGGGTGGGGGAGATGGTCCCTCGGGTGATGCCGCGCCGCTCGCCGCTTATCTGAAAGATCCCACGCCCGGTGTGTCGCTCGTCTTTGAGGCCATTCGCTTCGACTTCGAAGGCGAGGACAAGCGGCGGCTGGACCGTGTCCGCAAATTCTATGCCGCCATCGCCGATGTTGTGGAACTGCGCCGATTTGCCAGTCACGAAGCCCGTCAGGAAGCCGAAGCCTTGTGCAAACGAGCCGCATTCCGCATCGATCCCGCCGCACTGGATCTGCTGGTGGAGGCGCTCGGGGCGGATGTCGCGCGCATCTCCGTGGAGATCGAAAAGCTCTCGCTCTTCGCCGGCACTCGGGTGGTGGGGGTGGACGATATCGTCGCGCTGGTGCCCGACGCCCGGTCCAGTACGGTGTTCGCGCTGGTGAATGCTCTGGGTCGGCGGGATCGCACCAGGTCGCTCGAAATTCTCGATACGCTCACGAGGGAAGGAGAGTATCTGCCGCTGGCGCTGGCATTTCTTTCCACGCAATTTCGCATGGCGCTGGTGGCGCGCGAAGCCGGACTCAAGAGCGTGGCCGCCGTGCAGTCCCACTTCACCCGCCTGGGAGCGCCGATGTGGGGATCGCGCGCCGAGCAGATTTACCAGACCGTGGCGAAGTTCAGCCGCCCGCAGCTCGAACGAGCCATCAAACTGATCTTCGAGGCCGATCGCGGAATGCGCGACGCCCGCCCGGACGACCGGATCGTCATGGAGCAGTTCATTTTGCAATTGGTGGCGTAGCCCGCCGCGATCATGCCGCTGGTTTACTCTTCCACTTTCGTGTAGTTCGAGATTTCCGCGGAAAGCACTCCGTAATGGCGCTGCAACTGGCGGCAGAGTTCGTCGCCGATTTTTTCCGGGTTTTCCTCGGCATCGTGTTCCACTTCTATCTTCAGGAAGAGATTGGTTCGGCTCATTGGACCCTACCTTTATACTAAGGAAATGGTGTGCGCGATTTGCAAAGTTCGACGCCCCCGCCGCTATTGTCCCGGCGTCGGCGGTGAAATTTGCAGCATCTGCTGCGGCACCGAGCGCGAAGTCACAGTCACCTGCCCTCTCGATTGTGTGTACCTGAACGATGCGCGGATGCATGAGCGCTTCACGCCCGTGCCCCCCGAAAGCCTGCCGAACCGCGACATCCAAATCACCGAAGAAATGATCGAGGAGCATCAGCAGCTTCTTTCTGAGATCGCCTCCTCGATTTTGCGCGCGGCCCTTGAGACTCCGGGTACGGTCGATAACGACGTTCAGCAGGCACTGGCTGCCCTGGTACAGACGTACCGGACCTTGCAAAGCGGCATCTATTTTGAAAGCCGTCCGGAAAATCCTCTGGCCGCATCCGTGTATCAGGCCGTCCAGCAAGCAGTACACCGCTTTCGCGAGGCCGAGCGGCAGCGTCTGGGCGTCTCTCACACGCGCGAGGGCGACGTGCTGGCGATGCTCGTTTTTCTGCAGCAGTACGAGTACAGCGTAAACGATCGACGCCCGCGCGGCCGATCCTTTATCCATGTGTTGCTTCGTTCCTATCCGCTGTTTGCCGGCAAAGAAGCCGCGCCGGCGCCCTCCTCGATCATTTTGCCCTGAACCGCCTGCGGCCGGACGCTTTCCACCACGCATAGACGTTTCCTCCCGTTGCTGAGCATTTGTCCGGTGAATTTTCGAGCCCCGTTGATTGTCAGCTCCAGCGGCCGTTCCAGCGGATGATCAAAGGTCAGCAGATGTCCTTCGGATAAGCGAAGCAGGTCGCGGACGCTGAGTGTTTGCCCCTCGATGCGAGCTTCCAGCGTTAGGGCGCTTCCGTGCAGCAATCGCGCGACCCTTACCTGTTCAGCGGCGCTGGCGTGTGACTTGCGAACCGACCATTGCTGGTCAAACTTCTGGCGCATCATCTTGATCACGATGGAGGGCATCGCCAGATTCATCATTCCGACGGTCTCTCCAATGCGCACTTCCACTCCCACGGCGACCACCGCCTCGTTCGGCGCCAGAATGTGTAGTAACTGCGGCTCGGTTTCCATCGAATCGATCGTGAAATCTACCGCCGTGACACCTTTCCAGGCCTCGCGCAGATCGTGAAGGATGATGCGGAACAGTCCGTCCAGGAGCTTCTGCTCAATCTCGGTAATGTCGCGTTGCATGGCCGGCGAGCTTTTGCCCGTGCCGCCCAGCAGCATCTCCAGAATCGGGAACACCAGCGTCGGGTTCAGCTCCAGGACCCCATTGCCGTCGTAAGGGCTGAGCCCTAGCGAAACCATGCACGTTGGCGACGGCAGACCGTCCAGGAATTCCGCGTACGAGAGCTGCTCCACGCTCACCAGGTTCACCGTTAAGTAGGAACGTAGGTACGCCGAGAGGCTGGATACCAGGTTCCGCACGAACGTGTCATGCAGCAGGTGGATCGCGCGCACCTGGCTCTTGGGAATGCGATCCGGGCGCCGGAAATCGAATTTGACAGCCGGCGATTCCCGCCTGTGGTCCTGCACGTTTTCAAAGACGGCATCGATCTCCTGCTGCGACAGTTGGCGGCTCACGCTAGGCTCCTCACTAAATCATCGGCAGCTTCCCCGCGGAACTTGAGGCTGCGATACAACTAAATATCTTTCGCGGCGCCCCTACTGGAAATAGCGCTTCCGTCCGATAAATGCTTTGTAAGGAGACCCATGGATTCTGACGTTTTGGTAGTGGATGATTCCGCGGCGATTCGGAAGATTCTGCAGCGCGTGTTGCGGCAGACCGGAATGGCGATTCGCACCATTTACGAAGCCGGCGACGGCCAGCAGGCGCTGGAAGTGCTCGAGTCGAACTCCGTGCACCTGATCCTTACCGATATCAATATGCCGAAGATGGACGGACTTCAATTGCTGGCAGCATTGAAGGCCGGCGCCATCTGGCGAAACATCCCCGTGGTCATGATCACCACGGAAGGTGGCGAGGCTAAGGTCGCCGAAGCCGTCCGCCTGGGCGCCGCCGGTTACGTCCGTAAGCCGTTCACCGCGGATCAAATTAAGGAGAAGCTGGTCGGAATTTTGGAGCCGGCGCTGCCGTTATGAACTTAAAGCAATTCATCGTCGATGCAATCAACGATTCCACCGTCCAGGTGTTTTCGACCATGCTGGGCGTCGATATCGCCGCTGGCGAGTCGTCCGTCGAAACCAGTGCTCCCGGGTCGAACGACGGCGTCGTATCGTTTCTTGGGATGGCCGGCACTTGGGTCGGCAACGGAAGTCTGACCTGTTCCCCGCTTCTGGCGTGCCGCGTCTGTTCGCACATGCTGATGACAGAAACGTCCTCGGTGAACGAGGAGGTGCTCGACGCGGTCGCCGAGCTCACCAACATGGTGGTGGGTGGGGTGAAGACGGCGCTTGAAGGGCAACTCGGGCCGCTCGGCTTGAGCATTCCCACCGTGGTCTACGGTCGAAACTTCAAAACCAGAAGCAGCGGCACCGCGGAATGGATCGTCGTCCGTTTCTTGTGGGATGGCGAGGAACTGGTCGTCAAGCTGTGCCTGACGCCGCAGGATCGCGCAAGTCATCCAGCGATGCACGCCGCCGCGCAGAACTGCGCACTGGAAGTTTAAAGGAGAACGGATGTCGACGTTACTCGAGAAAAACGATGCGGCTGCCGCAGCCGATAGCCGGGCGGGCAAGTACCTCACCTTTCACTTGCACCAGGAAGAGTTCGGCGTTCGCGTGCTCAAGGTACGCGAAATCATGGGCATTCAGGAAATCACTGCCGTTCCGCAAACCGCCGCGCACATCAAAGGTGTGATCAACCTGCGCGGCAAAGTGGTTCCGGTCATCGATCTGCGCCTCAAATTCGGCATGCCGGCCGAAGAATATACCCACCGCACCTGCATCATCGTCACCCAGGTTCAGGGCGAAGCCGGACCGGTGCTCATCGGAGCTGTGGTGGATGGTGTATCGGAAGTCCTGAATCTGAGTGGAGCCGAGATTGAAGACACGCCCGATTTCGGCGGCGATGTTTCCACTCAGTATCTCCTTGGCATGGCCAAGGTCAAAGGCAAAGTGAAGATCCTCCTGGACATTGACCGGGTGCTCTCCACGCAAGACATTCACAACCTCGACGCAATTCTGCAGTAGAGACGAAGGAAATGGTGAAAAGCAATCTGACGTTTGG
The DNA here is from genome assembly GCA_035606355.1 of Candidatus Limnocylindrales bacterium. GTDB lineage: Bacteria > Acidobacteriota > Terriglobia > Bryobacterales > Bryobacteraceae > Sulfopaludibacter. The sequence continues at coordinate 108,992 of DATNFO010000029.1, forward strand.
CCAAAAAACAGGGCTCAGCACCGCCACTTTGGGACTGGTGCTGATGTTGACGGCCGGTTATGGCCTGTTAACGGCATCGAAAATGAACGATGCTCAGGCGGGACTGGTTTCTGTAACCGCGCGCAAGCTGCAACTCGCAGGAGCGATCGATACTGAAAAGTCCAACCTGGTTGCGGGACAGCGGGGCTTACTCATGTACGCCTTTGCCAAGAACGCCGAACGTGTGGCCGATAGCGAAGCACTCTTTCAGGAGAGCTATGCGAAGCTTCAGCAGTCCCTCGCTGAAATTAAGCCTCTGCTCACCACGGATATCGGTAGGGACACGGTTGCCGATATTGAAAATCAGATGCGGATCTGGATACCGGCGTACGAAGAAGTGAAGCGAACCATGTCCACGGACCCTCTGGCGGCCACACAAATCCTGGCCAGCCGGCTTATCCCCGTTTACAACCAGATGACCAAAGACTGTGACAAGCTTCTCGCCATTACAGACTCGCAGCTCAAGGAGGCTCAACAGGCGGCTGAAGACCGCTACAGCGGCAGCCGCTGGGTCATGCTGCTGCTGATGGCGCTCGGTGCAACGGCTATTGCCTTCTCCGCACTCGTCGTCCGCGCCGCCACGGCGCAAATCCGACGCTGTTCGCTGGAGATGGTGGAAGGTTCCAGTCAGGTCTCCGCGGCCGCCGGCCAGGTCGCTTCAGCGAGCCAGTCCCTGGCTCAAGGGACATCGGAACAGGCCGCCACGTTGGAGGAAACTTCTTCGTCCGCTACTGAGATCACAGCCATCACGCGGAAGAACGCGGAGAACACCCGCACGGTTTCCGGCCACATGGGAGAAACCGCCCGTCTGGTGAACGAAGCCAACCACAATCTTGAGGAAATGGTGCAATCCATGAAAGATATCAACGGCAGCAGTGAAAAGATCTCCAAAATCATCCGCGTCATCGACGAGATTGCCTTTCAGACGAACATCCTCGCCCTGAATGCGGCGGTGGAAGCGGCCCGGGCCGGTGAGGCGGGCATGGGGTTCGCCGTGGTCGCCGACGAAGTTCGCAACCTGGCGCAGCGCAGCGCTCAAGCTGCGAAGGATACCGCCGGGCTGATCGAGGAATCGATCGCGAAATCCAACGAAGGCAGCACGAAACTGGATCGCGTGGCCAAAAGCATCCGGCAGATCACCGTCAGTGCCACGCAAGTGAAGACTTTAGTCGATGAAATTGACGTCGGCAGTCAGGAGCAGGCCCGCGGGATCGAGCAGATCGCCGGTGCTGTCGGGCAAATGGAACAGGTTACGCAGCGCAGCGCTGCCAGTGCGGAAGAAAGTGCGGCCGCCGGCGAGGAACTCGCATCGCAGGCTCAGGGCCTCTTTTCCATCGTCGAACGGCTGCAATCTCTGGTCGGCGGCGGCGGAGACACAGCGAAGCCGCGCGCGGCAGCCGCACTTCCCGGCGGCGGACCCAACTCGGCCGGTCTTGCCGCCATGGGCTCGGCGTTGGTGCGCAAACGCGTGCCGTCTTCGCAGCCGTTGCCTGCGGTTTCTCAGCATGAGTCCAGCTTCCCGTTGGACACCAACGAATTCGGACTTTAAGGGGTAATCTCGTGGCATCCGGCGAATTGCGGCAACAACTCGACGATCTGGCGCTTCGCGCTGTCGTGGCCCCGGAGGGCGCGGCAAATCAGGAGGCGCTCGCAGAATTCAGGCCGGCCCTGGAGCGCATTCGGGAGCAGGCCAACGGCGAAGCGGCCGCGGACGTAGCGGTTATTGCCGGTGACTTGCTCGCTTCCATGCGCGAGGGCGGCTCGCCTTTCTCGGGAGAATCTCTGCAAAGCGGAGTCGCGGCCATGCAAGCGGCCATCGAGAACGGTGGCTCGCCGGCTCCGGCTCTGGACGTTTCGCCTGCTCAGGATCCTGAGTTGCTCGCGGACTTCGTTACCGAAAGCCGCGAGCACCTCAGCCAGATCGAAACTCAGGTGCTCGGACTCGAACGAGATCCGGACGATTCCGAAGCGTTGAACGCCGTCTTCCGCGGCTTCCACACCATCAAGGGACTTTCCGGTTTTCTGGAGCTATGGGATGTGCAGAAGCTCGCGCACCAGGTCGAGACCGTCCTCGACCGGGCCAGGAACCGGCAGTTAACCGTCAACTCATCTGCCATCGACGTGATCTTAGAGAGTGCCGACATGCTGCACCGTTGGGTCGATCACGTCGATGCCACTCTGCACGGCGCCGCCTCCACTCCGCCCGAGGCCGATGACCTTCTGCTGCTGCGCATCAGTGCGCTCGCTCAAGAGGAAGCGTCAGCCGCGGTCGATCCGCGGCCCCTCGCCGCGCTCGCTGCCGCTGTCGAGACTGGCGCCGTGGATCCCACTCCTGTATCCCCCATCGAAAAACGCCGCCGCGAAAGCACAACGGTCAAGGTCGATACAGCCAAGCTGGACTATCTCGTCGATATGGCCGGGGAAATGGTCATCGCCGAATCCCTCGTGAGGCACGATCCCGACCTCGGCGCTTCCAAGAGCCAGCGCCTGCAGCGCAATCTCGCGCAACTCACGCGCATCACGTCGGAGTTGCAGAAGACGGCCATGGTGATGCGGCTTATTCCCATCGGTCCGCTTTTTCGCCGCATGGCACGGCTTGTGCGCGACCTCTCGCGAGCCTGCGGCAAAACGGTCGAGATGGAAACGCGCGGAGATGAGATCGAACTCGATCGCACCATCGTCGAGGAGTTGGCCGATCCCCTCATGCACATGGTCCGCAATGCTCTGGACCATGGCATCGAGACGCCCGAAGAACGGGTGCGCGCGGGCAAAAGTCCCCAGGGTCGCCTGATGCTGCGCGCCATGCACCATGCCGGTCAGGTGGTCATCGAGATTGCAGACGACGGCGGCGGCCTCGATCGCGAAAAAATCCGGCAGAAAGCCATTCAGAAGGCGCTCATAGGACCCGGCGATTCGCTGTCGGACAGCGAAATCTACAACCTGATCTTCAATCCCGGCTTCTCCACCGCCGCGCAAGTGACCAACGTTTCCGGCCGTGGCGTCGGCATGGACGTCGTGCGCAAGCACATCGAAAAACTGCGCGGCCGCATCGAAATCCGGTCCACCGCGCGGCAGGGAACCACGTTTCTGCTGAAACTGCCCCTGACACTCGCCATCATCGACGGACTTGTGGTTTCTGTCGGCGCCGAGCGCTACATCGTTCCGTTATTCGCCGTTCGCGAGATGTTCCGGCCCTTGCAGGACACGATGTGGACGATTCAGGATCGCGCGGAGATGGCTCTGTTGCGGGATTCTCTGCTGCCCGTTGTGCGTTTATACCGCCGCTTCGGAATTGTGCCGCGGACGGAAGATCCCCGTCAATCCGTGCTGGTGGTCGCCGAGGTGGAAGGGCGGCGGTTCTGCCTGCTCGTCGATGACCTGATTGGCAAGCAGGAGGTCATGATCAAAGCGCTCGGTGAGACGTTCAAGGGCGTTCCCGGAATCGCCGGCGGAGCAATTCTCGGCGATGGCCGTGTCGGACTGATTCTCGACGTGGAGCACCTGCTCAGGGAAGGGCAAGTTGAAGCTACCCATTGACGTCGACGATGGGCCATCCACTCGCATGGCGCCCCAGGAATTTGAAGAGGTGCGCCGCCTCGCCTACAGCAGCTTCGGCCTCGAACTGAAGGCGGGTAAGGAAGAACTCGTTTCCTCACGTCTCGGAAAGCTGGTTCGCGCGGGCAGGTTCCGCAGCTTCCGCGAATACTGCGATGCCGTCCGGAGCGACGCGACGGGGCAGTCGCTCGCCGCCATGATCGATGCCTTGGCTACCAATCACACCGCTTTCCTGCGGGAGCCCGAGCATTTCCGCTTCCTGCGCGAGCGCGTCGTGCCCGCTCTGATGAAGCGACCGTCCATCGAGATTTGGAGCGCCGCCTGCTCAACCGGCGAAGAGCCGTGGACGCTGGCCTTCCTTTTGAACGACGCGTGCCCAGGGAAAAACATTCGCATCCTCGCCACTGATATTTCGGGCCGGGCACTCAAAGCGGCGCAACAGGCCACCTATTCGGCCGAGCGGTGCCAGACGCTACCTCCCGACTGGGTGTCGAGGTTCTTTTCGGCGGATGGTTCTTCCCCGCCGCTATACCAGGTCCGCGCCGATGTTCGCCGGCAAGTGAAGTTCCGGCGGTTGAACCTGATCGAAGAGATATCGGGCATCCGGCCCCTTCCGGTGATTTTCTGCCGGAACGTGATGATCTATTTCGACCGCGAAACCCAGACGCGCCTCATTCGAAAACTCGCCCACTGTCTGGAGCCGGGCGGGTATCTCTTCGTCGGACACGCGGAGAGTCTCACCCGGGTGTCTCACGGACTGGAGTACGTGAGGCCCGCGGTATATAGAAAACCGGTGATTAAAGAGGGCAAGTGGATCGCGTCGTGGTAGGAATGGGCGAATGCAGAGTCTCGTATGCCCCTGGAGATGTGCTGGTCACTTACGGGCTGGGCTCCTGCATCGCCGTTGCGATGCACGATCCTGAAGCGCAGGTCGGTGGGTTGCTGCATTTCATGCTACCCGCTGCCTCTCTCGATCCCGTGGCGGCTCGCCTGAACCCCTTTAAGTTCGCCGATACAGGCATTCCGTCGTTGCTGCAATCCATGTACAACTCCGGCGCTTCGCGGCGTCGTCTGATTGTGTCTGCCGCGGGCGGAGCGGCCATGGCGGAGGGCTCAGAGTTATTTGACATCGGGAAGAGGAATGAGGCGGCCATGCGCGACGTCTTACGGCGCCTTGCCGTCCCGCTCGGGGCCACCGCTACGGGAGGCAGACACTTCCGCAGCATGAAACTCGAGATCGGTACCGGGCGGCTGTGGCTCGTCGAAGGCGCCGCCGGGAAACGCTTGCTGGGCAAACAGCACATCACCTCCGGAGGAGCCGGCGCCTATGGTCCCAAACCGAAAAATACGCGTCCTGATTGTTGACGATTCCGCAATTGTACGCAAGATTTTGAGCGACGCCCTCGCCGGAGAAGCGGACATTGAGGTCGCCGGCACCGCGCCCGATCCGTATGTCGCTCGCGACAAAATCCTCTCCTTGAGGCCCGATGTGCTGACGCTCGATATCGAGATGCCGCGCATGGACGGGCTCACGTTCCTGAAGAAACTGATGCAGTTTCATCCGCTGCCGGTGGTCGTCATCAGCTCGCTGGCGCAGCCCTCCTGCCGCGCAGCCCTCGACGCTCTCGCATTTGGAGCCGTCGAAGTGCTCGGCAAGCCCGGCGGACCGTACTCCGTTGGAGAACTGCGCCAGACGATCGCCGCGAAAATTCGCGCCGCGGCCGTTTCCCGCCTCCGCGTTGCCCAACCGGCTACTCGCCGCGCCGCACCCGTCGCGACCACCATCGCCGCGCCTCGCTCGTCGCCGGATCACGTCATTGCCATTGGAGCGTCCACCGGCGGCACCGAAGCCATCGCGGCGATCCTCTCCAGACTCCCGGCGGGCGCGCCCGGCACCGTGATCGCGCAACACATTCCGCCGGAGTTCTCGCGCGCATTTGCAGCGCGCCTCAACCAGCAGTGCGCCATGGAAGTAAAAGAGGCGGCCGATGGCGATCGTCTCCGCCCCGGACTCGCCCTCGTCGCGCCGGGAGATTTCCACCTCGTTCTCCGCCGCTCAACAGAGGGCTACATCGTCACTGTGAAACCCGGACCGCGCGTCTGCTATCAGCGCCCGAGCGTCGACGTGCTCTTCCAATCCGTTGCCGAGGCTGCCGGCCGGTCCGCCGTCGGTGTGTTGCTCACCGGCATGGGCGCCGATGGTGCGCAGGGGCTGCTGCGGATGCGGCAGGCCGGAGCGCACACCATCGCCCAGGACGAAGCCACCTGCGTCGTTTTCGGCATGCCGCGGGAAGCCATCAAGCTCGGCGCGGCGGTGGAAGTCCTGCCGCTACAGTCCATCCCTGCCGCGATCCTCTCGCCTCGCGCGTCCCTTGCGCCCGCACCGTACCTTGCGGCGGTTGACGCTTGGGGTCCCGGAACGCTACATTAGAAATGTTCTTCCTGCAAGTCGGCCAGCAAGTCCCCATCGTCTAGCCCGGCCTAGGACATCGCCCTTTCACGGCGGTAACGGGGGTTCGAATCCCCCTGGGGACGCCACATCTCCGGCTGTCCGGCGGCTCGGTTCTACGCCAATTACGGGGGGCTACCCCAATCCCAAGAATTCAAATCACTCGTCCTCCGGGTTTCCAACTCATTTCTTGCGCAAAGACCAGAGCGCTGAGGCAGAGCCAAATAGGCAAACGGCGGCTACAAGCAACCAGAGGGGAAACGCTCCAATGTTCCCGAATCCCTTGTACTCCCCGACGGAATCATACAATCGGATTCTCGCCACGAAGAGAGCAAAGGCCGCAACAAATAGTCCGGCTATCGCGCAACAGCCCGCCAATAATTTCACGTTCTTGACGATAGCTCATTGCAACGCAGGATTCTTTGCTTTGGCGACAGCGAAACGCCATTACCGGAAAGTGAGGCGGGCTAGGTCTGAACCTCTCGCGTTGCACCGTGTGCAGTCGAGAGAGGCTCTACGCAGGGTTCCATGCAACACTGGGATATGGCCGCGGCTCAGAATGACACCTTCAGCGGGTTTGCACGCCTCCCTTCGCACCGGCCAAGGCTGGGACGTCCAAAGCACTCCGCAGGATGCCAAGACGCCGAAGCCACTCGATCAAGGGGTTCCAACTCTGAGTGATTTGGGACGCCACTACTCGGCTCTACTCTCAACCCAGATCGGTACAATCGCCTACGCGGGCTGGCGGGCTTCGTTTTCCTGATCGTGATCGCGGCACCGGGCCTCGCGATGCGCCGGTGTCGGCAGCCCTTGCGCTCCACCAGCGTCCTTCGCTAGCATCAGCCATGGACCGTCGCCAGTTTCTGCAAACCGCCGGAGCCCTCGCTACCCTCAAAACAGCTCACGCCGCCGATCGCGCTGTCACCATCGTGCTCGATCCCGCCGCCCACCACCCCTGCCTCACCTGGGCACTCTCCGACCTCCAAAGCGCCCTCGCCGATCACGCCATCGCCACCCGTGTCGTCGACCGCCTCGCCGGCGCACCGCCCGCCGGGCTCACCATTCTCGCCGCGCTCTCTGGCTCGCCGGCCGCCGCCACCGTCCTCAAGCAGACGGCCACCACCGTCGACCCGAATCCCGAATCCCTCGCCATCGCCGCATCCAAACTCGATGGCCGTGCCGTTACGCTCGCTACCGCTCCCGGCCCTCGCGGCCTCATGTACGCTCTTCTCGAACTCGCCGGCCGCGTCCGCTATTCCACCGACCCGCTCGCCGCTCTCGCTCCCCGCACTCCCCTCGCCGAAGCCCCCGCGAACACCATCCGCAGCGTCAGTCGCCTCTTCACCAGCGACGTCGAAGACAAGCCATGGTTCTACGACCGCGACATGTGGCCGCGCTACTTCGCCATGCTCGCTGCCCAGCGCTTCAACCGTTTCCACCTCGCCTTCGGGATCGGCTACGACTTCCTGCGCAACGTCACCGACGCCTATTTCCTCTTCCCGTATCCCTTCCTCCTGGCGGTCCCCGGCCACAATGTGCGCGTTCCCCAACTCGCCGACGCCGAGCGCGACCGCAATCTGGCCACGCTCCGCTACATCACCGACCAGGCCGCCGCCCACGGCCTCGATTTCCAACTCGGCCTCTGGATGCACGGCTACGAGTGGATCGATAGTCCGCACCCGAACTACACCATTGAGGGACTCACTCACGAAACGCACGGCCCATACTGTCGCGACGCCGTCCGGACGTTGCTGCAAGCGCTGCCCTCGGTCACCGGCGTCACCTTCCGCATTCATGGCGAGAGCGGCGTCCAGGAGGGGAGCTACGATTTCTGGAAAGCCGTCTTCCACGGCGTGGCCACCTGCGGCCGCACCGTCGATCTCGACATGCACGCCAAAGGCATGCACCAGGCCATGATCGATCTCGCGCTCGACACCGGTCTCCCGGTTAAAATCTCACCGAAATTCTGGGCCGAGCATCTCGGCATGCCGTACCATCAGACCGACATCCGCGACGTCGAGCGGCCCCGGCCCGGCCGCAAAGGCAGCGCCCTCATGAGCATCAGCGACGGCTCAGCCAGTTACATGCGCTACGGCTACGGCGATCTTCTCCGCGAAGACCGCAAGTACGCCGTTCTCCACCGCATCTGGCCCGGCAGCCAGCGCCTCCTCCTCTGGGGCGATCCCGTTTTCGCCGCCGCCTATTCGCGCGCCTTCAGTTTCTGCGGCAGCGCCGGCGTCGATGTCATGGAGCCGCTTTCTTTCAAAGGCCGCCGCGGATCGGGTATCGCGGGCGACCGTTGCGCCTACGCCGACGCTTCCCTGCGGCCGCATTGGGATTGGGAAAAGTACGTCCACGGCCACCGCATCTGGGGCCGTTTGCTCTATAACCCCGATGCCGCCCCCGAGGTCTGGCAGCGTCCTCTCGCCGCCGATTTTGGGGCCGCCGCGCCGCCGCTCGGCAACGCCCTCGCCGCCGCCAGCCGCATCCTCCCCATCGTCACCACCACGCACCTGCCTTCCGCGGCCAACAACAGCTACTGGCCTGAAATATACACCAACCAGTCGCTGGTTGACGCCGCGCATCCCGGAGCCTACACCGACACCACTCCCCCGCGCGTCTTCGGCAACGCCAGTCCGCTCGATCCTCAACTCTTCTCTCGCATCGATGAGTTCGCCGGCGAGCTTCTTACCGGCGAGCGAACAGGCAAGTACTCGCCCGTCGAAGTCGCCCAGTGGCTCGAAGACCACGCCGATACCGCCACGCGCGAACTCGCCGCCGCCAATGCTCGCGCCGGAGCGAAGAACAGTGCCGCATTTCGCCGCGCCGCAATCGATATCGAGCTCCAGGCCGGGCTGGGCCGCTTCTTCGCCGCGAAGTTTCGCAGCGCGCTGCTCTACCGCATCTTCGATCGCACGAAGAACCGCGCCGCCCTCGAGGCCAGTCTGCTGCAGTACCGCGCCGCGCGGGCAGCATGGGCCGAACTCGCCGATCGCGCCAAGGGAGTTTACATGGCCGACATTACAGTCGGAGAGCAGCGGCATCTGCGCGGTCATTGGCTGGATCGCCTGGCTGCCATCGACGCCGACATCGCCGCCGTCGCCGCGAAAGCCGATGCCGCAACCCCCGCCGAAGCGGACTCGCACGTCGCCGCCCTCATTCGCGAAGCGCAATCCCGGCCGCAGCCACGCACAGCCACCTGCGCTCACAAACAGCCGGCGCGCTTCCGCCGCAATGAACCGCTCACCATCGCCGCCGCCGTCGAAGGATCCCCTTCCGCGGTCACTCTCTATTACCGCCACGTCGATCAGGCCGAGCGCTTCGAATCCGTCGCCATGCAGCCCGCCAACGGAACCCACACAGCCGCCATCCCCGCTGCCTACACCGATTCGAACTATCCGCTGCAATATTATTTCGAAATCAAGTTCGCCGGTCACACAGCTCTATACCCGGGCTTCAACGCAGCCCACGCCAACCAGCCCTACTTCGTGGTCCGATCCCGAGGGTAAGCGCCTTTTGGACCCCCGCTACGCCAAAGTGCTCCGGCGCCTGCCGCCCCTCGACGGAGACCCCATCGACATCCACTCCGCCCCCGGACTCGCCGACCGGCGCGGACCCGTCCACGCCGGCTCCTTCCTTCGCGAACGTCGCATCGCTCTCAACTGCGCGCGCGCCGAACTCCCCCGCATTCTGGTCCACGAGGTCTTCCACTTCGTCTGGCTGCGTGCCGGAAACCCCCGGCGCCGTAGCTGGGAGAGCCTCCTCGCCGCCGAGCTCCGCGACAAAGCCCGTGGCGAGCTCGGCTGGTCCGCGGAATGGCGCAAGCGCGCCCTCACCGCCGCGGACCGGGCTGCCCGCACCCGCCGTTGGCGCGAATACGCCTGCGAAGCCTTTTGCGATACCGCCGCGTGGCTGTACTCCGGCACGCGCCGTCACCCTGAATTCACGCTCGCGCAGCGACACCGTAACCGCCGCCGCACCTGGTTCGAAGATACATTTAGCGGCCGGCCGTTGCCGCTATAATTAAGAAAGGTATCTGTGCGCTCGCATCGCATCTTGCTCGCAATCTCAACCGCATTCCTGCTCGGCCTTGCCGTGACGGGTTGCTCCACTCCGGGCGTCAAAGCCGCCGATCTGAAGCCCACCGATCAGCGCCACGACGCGCCCGACTTCGCCCTCAAGGACGCCGACGGCAAAGTGGTGCACCTCTCGGATTACAAAGGCAAAGTCGTCCTCCTCGACTTTTGGGCCACCTGGTGCGGTCCCTGCCGCATCGAAATTCCGTGGTTTACCGAAATGCAGCGCAAGAACAAGGACCGTGGTTTCGAAGTTCTCGGCGTTTCCATGGACGATGAAGGTTGGGAGGTCGTCAAGCCGTTCCTCGGCGAAGTCGGCGTCAATTATCGCGTCCTGATGGGTAATGACATGACTGCCCAGGCGTACGGCGGAGTCGACGCGCTACCCACTACCTTCCTCATCGATAAACAGGGCAAAATAGCGGCCGTCCACGTCGGCCTCGCGAATAAAAAGGATTTCGAAGATGGCGTTGCCAAACTACTCCAAGATGCTCCGGCCGTTGCCGCTAATCGCGCTCACTAGCCTCGCGCTGCTCGCACAGGGAACCGGCCACCTCTCGGTCGGCGCCATCCCGAAGGTCACGGCCAAGCGCGGCGAAGCTGTGCAGGCCAAGATCCCCGTCGCCATCGACGCGGGTTTCCACGTGAACAGCGACAAGCCCACCGAAGACTACCTGATCCCGCTGAAGCTGAAGTGGACGGCTGCCGGCGCTCTCGAGCCCGGCCAGATCGTCTACCCGAAGCCGACTCACGAAAAGGTCGCCGATCAAACGCTAGCCGTCTTCACCGGAAGCTTCGACCTTGTCGCCCGCTTCAAGGTCGCCCCCAACGCTCCGGCGGGTCCCGGAAGCGCCGCCGGCAAACTCACCTACCAAGCCTGCAACGCCACCACCTGCTTCCCGCCAAAAACCATCGACATAGCCGTCCCATACGCAATCCAGTAATCCGCCGACGCCCGCAAGGTCCGAGTCTTTGCGTTATCGGCGTCCATCGGCGGCCATATGAATTACGTCCCCGCCCCAAGCCTGCAGTCTTAGTCCTATCAGCGTCCATCTGCGTCCCAATCATCGCGTGTCCGAACCGCCGCCAAAGCTCCGGCGAGTCCCGGCAGCGCCGCCGGCAAACCTAACATAACGGGTGTGCACTCTTGTCTTATCGGAGTCCATCGGCGTTCATCGGCGGCCAATATGCATTGCGTCCCTGCTCCAAGCCTGCAGTCTTAGTCCTATCAGCGTCCATCAGCGTTCATCTGCGTCCCAATACCTCCCGCCCCGGCCGTCCAAGCCGACCCCCGAACACGGCCAAAACCCCGCGCCATCCACCAATCTCCCCCGCGACCCACGCGCACCGAGCCGCCTCATCCAACGCCCGAGCCACGTCGCCCGAATCCATATTCCGCAACTGAAACAGAATCCGATTCCGCTGAACAATCCGCGCCACCTCACCGGCCGAGTAGTGCCGGTTAACCGTGGCCCGCTGGGTATGATGCGCCACGCTCCCCGCGCAAAACAGGCTCCGATACCCCAGCGCCCGCGCGCGCCATCCCCACTCCACGTCCTCCCAATAAAACGGGTCGTACGCCCGCACCCGCGCCAGGCGCGCCAGCAGCCGCCGCTGAAATAAAGACGCGCCCCCGCCCGCGTAAAATCCTTCCACCGTTTCAGCCGATTCCGGAATCCGGTCGTGCGCCGATACCAGCCCATCCTCCATCACCAGCGCCGTCCAATTCGTCTCCTCGCGGAACCGCGTCGCATCCTTCAGCACAATCTGCGAAGCGATCGAGAACACATCCGCCGCCCGATGCCGCGCCGCTGCCACCAGGGCGTCACCATCCAGCACCACGTCGCTGTTCAACAGGTAGACCCAATCGAACCGCGCGCGCCTGAGGCCCCGTCGAACCGCCGCCGAAAACCCCAGCGGCCCGCGATGCATCTCCCATCGCAGCCGCGGATGAAGCCCGCGCAATTCCGTGTACTCCGCCGCCTCGCTGCCGTTCACCACCACGATGACCTCGGCCGGTTCGCGCCATTCCTCCAGCGCCCGCTCCACGCCATCCAGGCAAGCCGCAAGCTCCTGCCGATTGTCCCGCTCCGGAATCACGATCGAGATCCCCGCGCCCGCTGCCGCATCGCGCCGATACCGCCGCGGCGGCACAATCCGCCGTGCCCACTCCGCTGCGCGGACCACTCGCTCCACCCGCCCGAGCCGCGCCCGCCGCTCGGCCGCTTCAGCTTCATCGACCGTCTCTTTGGCGGCCATCAGCACCAGGGCAAACCCGAGATCCCGGCCGTCCTCTCCCATGCCACGCTCGCAAGGCCGAAAAACAAAGCGACTCCGAAATTCCACCTCCCAAACATCCCGGCCGCCGCCCACCCGGAAATCCGCGCCGAACGGAATCGCCTCCGCCCACGGATTCTCCACGCGCCCCACTTCCACACCATTGCAAAGCACGGCGAGCTCATTCGCCTCGCCCGCAACACCAGGCGGCAGCATTCCCGAAACATGCAGCACGCCCGCGCCCGCCGGGCCTCTCAGCACCGCCGCCGCCTCCTGACTCGACCACACGTGGTCCCCGTCCGCGTCGTGCCACCCGTGCAACAACTGCGCACTCCCTCCGCGAGCCGCAATCACATCGCTGCTCAGCGGCGCCTCGCGGTACACCCGCTTCCACGGACACGCGCGGCACTCCTCCACCTCTCCTCGCCGGTATCGCTCGCGAAATTCCGTGTACGCCGCCCCGTGCCAGATCTCCGCCAGCGTCTGCCGCTGCAAATTTCCCAGCGGCGCCCGATCCAAAACCTCGCACGCCACCACATCTCCGTTCGCGAGCACGTGCGCCGTCTCCCACGGATTTTGCTCGCACGAATGGATGCGCGCCCCCTCCGGCAGCGGACCCGCGTACGCAACGGGCACCTCCCCGATCTCCGCCGCGCCATCGCCAAATGCCGGATTGCAGACCGTCACCGCAACCTCCGGAGCCTCCGACGCCGATTTGGCGACCGCCGCTCGCACGCGCGCCGTGAACTCCAGCCTGTGCACGCCTTCGCGCAACTCCCGCCCAAACTCCACCGGAATTTCATCTCGCCGGATTACCGGAAACACACTCAGGGAGCGCACGCCGATCCCTTGCGCCATCGCCGCCACGTCCGCCATCTCCGCGACATTCGCATCCATCGCCACGAAGGCGAAGTCCACCGTCAGGCCGGCGCCGCGCAATTCCATCAGCCGCGAAAGCCGCGTCCGCATCCGCTCCAGACTGCCGTAGCGATAGATCTCCGCGAACCGCCGCGCGTCGGCGGTGTGCACGCTCACCGTCAACCGGCTCAGGCCGCTTGCGCACAACTCCGCCAGTCCAGCGTCCGAAACGTTGACCAGCGCCGACACCAGCTCGACCAGGGCGCCGCTTTCCCGCGCCACCCCAATCGCCTGCGCCAGATCCGGATACACGGTGGATTCGCCGGAATAGTTCAGCAGCAATTTGCGAGGCGCCGAAAGCTGCTTCACCAGCCGCTCGAACATCTCGAACGGCATGTGTTCGCCCGCGCCCCGCCGCGTTTTTCGCGAGCAGAAAACGCAATCGAGCGGGCACTTCGAAGTCAGCTCTACCCAAAGAATCCGAGGGGTTCGCGCTGCCATGCCAGCCGCGCCGGACTCAGTCTCCCGCGGCTGCGCGATTCCATTCCGTGTGACCCAAGACCGCCAGGTAGCTGTCATACGCGCCCCGAGAGATTGCTCTCCAATCGTAGCGCTCCTCAGCCGTCATGCGAGCCGCCCGACCCAGCTCGCTCGCTAGTTCCGCGTCCACCAAAACGCGGCACAACGCCCCCGCGAATGCAGCAGCCCCTTCCGCCACCAGCAACTCCACTCCGTCGCGTAGCCCCAGCCCCGCGCACCCCACGGCCGTGCTCACCACCGGCTTTCCGCAAGCCATCGCCTCCAGCACCTTGATATTGGTGCCCGACGACACGGCCAACGGAACCGCAACCGCCGCTGCCCGCGCGTACACCGGCCGCAAATCCTCGACGAACCCCAATACCTCAATCCGCCGGTCTTCCGCGCCGCGCCGCGTGCCGCCGAACTGCGCCTGAAACTCCTCGTGCTTCGGACCCGCCACCACGCGCAGCACCGTGTCCGGAAAACGCGCCCACACCAACGGCATAATCTCATCGCGCAGCCGTTCGAAGGCAATCACATTCGGACGATGCCGGAACGAACCCACGAACAGAATTTCGCGCGCGCCCGGCCGGTCCGCCGCGTCGAAGCGCTGCGTGTCTACGCCGTTCGGCACAACGAAGGTCCTGCACTCCCGCCGGCCAGACGCCCGGAGCACCTCCGCCCGCTCGTCTTCCGAAACCGCCCACACGCCTTCATACCGCCTCAGCCACCGGATCTCGAAGTCCAGCCACCGCTCATACTCACGCTGCGCCGCCGCAGTCCGCTCCCGCTCCGCCAACTGCCGGTACAGCCCCGCGGTGTAATCGTGTTCCACCAGAATCGCCGGCGTGCCCGCGGCCGCCTCGCGCAGTCCGGCCATGTGCGTGTACTCGATCTGCACAAGATCCGGCTGCCACTTCCGGCTCCGTTCCGCCACCAGCGCGCGAAGACTCCGGCTTTCGCAGCCGCGCACCTGCTCGGGCAGCCGCGTATCTCCGCTCTTCGGCTCGTCCAGGTCCGCGATCCAAACTTCGCTGAACACCTCCTGCAGCTTCGCGTAATCCACCCTCTCGCCGGACTCGCGAATCGCGATCAGCGAAAACTCCACACGGTCGCGCAGCGCCCGGCACAGGTTCCAGATGCGCACCGCGCCGCCGTGCGTCAGCGGAAACGGTAAAAACGGAGTCACCAGCAAAACCCGCAGTTTCGCCCCTTCGCCGCCGCCGTCCGGCCCGCCGCCTTCCACCGCGAATGAGATGTTTCCGCGCGAAAGATCCGCATCTGCCGGACCGATCCGCCGCAACTCTTTCCGCGCCAGCGCGCGCGCCACGAACGCCGTTTCCTCCATCGGCGATTCCGCTTCCCGCCGCACCTGCCCCGCGCTCCCGATCGCGTAACTCCGCCAACCGGCCGCCGCCGCTTTCCAGAACAGCAGCCGCCACGCCGTGCCCGGCAGTCCCGTCTCCGGTACGCCGAGCGCGGCCAGCTTCTCGCGCGAAACCACAATCGTGCTTCCCACCGGACCCAGCACGCGAGACGCTTCGCCCGGCTGCAATTTGCGGAAGGGAGCCGTCGGAAACACACCGGCTTTCCAGCCGCGCTCCGCCGTCTGCCGCGACACCGCAAACGTGCGCGGATCTTCCAGCAGCGGCAGCATGTCGTCAACCGAATCGTGTTCCGCGCCCGGCCCGCGCCACACGATCCAACGCGCGCCGCTCTGCTCCATCGCCGCGCGCAAATCCTGGGGACGCCACGCCGGACCCCGTTGTTCATATTCCAGCGCTCCGTAAAACGCCGTGTCGATGGGCGCGGCGACCGCCAGTCGCTCTGCGCCATGCATTCGCGCAAACAGTTTGCGATGCGGATACCCCGCCCGCTCCAGCACTCCCGCCGCAGCCGCGAGTGCGCGACTGCCCGCAACATCGCGCACGCGCCGGCACGGACCCGAGTTCCAAATGTGACGATGCACCGGGGCCCAGGCCTTCACCGTTCCCCAATCGGCGACCAGCGTCTCCACCAACCGCCGGCCCGCATGGCGCGCCACCGTCGCGGGCCGCCCCGGCAAAAAATCTCCGTTCCCGTTCAGCAGCAAAGCGCGGAACGGAGGCGTGAGAAAGGGGGCGGCCTTCATCGCCCAGTCGCCATGCCCGCCCGTCCAGCAGCCCACCGCGAGCACCAGCTTCCGCCGCCACAACTCCACTTCCGCCCGTGCAATCAAGGTCGCCGCGTGCCGCCGCACTACCACGCGTTCGCAGAGCGCAGCCGTTTCGGCATCCGGTTTTACAGTGGCAAAAAGATGGATCGGCACCTCGGGCTGCTGCTCGCGAAGGTAACCCACCGCACGATGGCACCCCGCGGAATCGAACCCGAAAACCGCCGCAACCTGTTTATCGCCCCGTCCTGCAACGCGGAGAAGCGAGCGAATCCAACGTTTCATCCGAAGTAGGCACCCATTGTCTACAGAAATCGGAGAGTTGGCAAGAACTAGTACGCTCCCCCCATTGCCTGCCGCGGACCCAGTTCGCCTAGTTCGCAGCCGGCTTGCGGGCGCTATCCACCACAACCAGTTCGGAGGAAATCCTGCGCAATTCGACTTTAAGGCCGGTGTCCTGCTCAAAGTTCGCCAGCCAGTCTTTGCGGGATCTCATATTCAGGATGAGGTCGTACGACCCGCCGAGTCCGGTCTCGTCCAGAACCGGACCCGCTTCAGGGTCCCACCAGTCGCGATTGTCGAACAGGAAGTACGCCAGCCGCGCCATGGTGTAATTCCTCAACCCGTCCTGCGCCGCGGCTTCGGCGGTATGAAAGTTCGGGCCGAATTTCGGTCCGCTCTTGCCCACCACCAGCACATACTGCGGCACGAGTTTCGTTTCGCGATGAAGCTTCAACAGAAATCGATCGGCAAGAACGCTCTGCAGCATCGCAAGCATCTGTTCGCGGCTGGCCGCCTTCTCGATGGTGGCATCGATATCGTACCGGTCCGAATCGAGCCACCCGGGTCCGCCCCTGACCAGCGATTCATCCACCGCATAAGCGCGCGAGATGAGTCCTTTCAGCGTGAGATGCCGGGCACTCAATTGAGTGGGCTCGATGGCAAACGGAGCCGCCCCCTTCCTCCCGCGGCCGGAGCCTGCGTCGCCCAAACTCGGCTTTACCGACACCACATCGAAGCCCAGCAACTCGTCCGCGATTTGTTGGCCAAATCCAGCCGATAACAGCGCCAGGAATGCGCCGGCAAGTCTCCAGTTCCGGTTGCAGGTCGGCATATCCCCAAGGACGCGGCGCAAGCATGAAACGTGCACCCGCACCCGCGCACCCGCGCCGGGACTGCATTCAACCGCACGGACCGGCGCAGCCGCCGCGCCCTACACTCGTAGCGTGACTGGATTCCGAGCAGTCTTCGTCGCCGTCGCCCTTGCGTTCGCCATCATCGTCGGCGCTTTTCTCGTGAACCGCGCGCGTCCCGGCGCCGAGTCCGCGCAGCCCACAGCCGCACTCGTCCGGGCGTCGGGAAAATGCGCGGAGTGCCATTACCGGCTGCAATACAGCATCGTCCACGAGTACGAAATGAGCGTCCATGCGCAGAAGCACGTAAGCTGCCTCGAATGCCATCAGCCCGCCGCCAACCAGGAGCGCGTGGACCACCACGGCTTCACCATCGCCAAACACCTCACAGCCGGCAACTGCCGTGGATGCCATGAGCCGGTATACCAGCAGTTCCTGCGCTCCCGCCACGCGGCGGTCTCCTGGGCCGCCGTGTACGGCGAACAGGGACTCTCCACCGAACAGGTCAGTTTCGCCGAACAGTTCCACCCCGGCTATGCCAAACGCCCGCCGCATCCGTTTACTCAGCTCGAAGGGCAATCGGCCATGGTCAGCGGCTGCGAGCAGTGCCACAGCGTCGGCCGCCCGAATGCCGACGGCACCATAGGCACCTGCACAGCCTGCCACACGCGCCACACCAGTTCGGTGGCGATCGCACGCGAGCCTCGCACCTGCGGCCAATGCCACATGGGTCCCGACCATTCGCAAATGGAAATTTACGAAGAGTCCAAACACGGGGTGATGTTCAACGCCCAGGCGCAACTGCTGAATCTGGCCCAGGTGCCCGCTAAACTCACCACGCACGATATGTGGGTGCCCACCTGCGCCACCTGCCACATGTCCGGCATCAACGGGAACAAGGTAACGCACGACCCTTCCGAGCGCCTCTCCTGGTATCTGGCCGACCCCATCACCAAAAAACGCCCCAACTACATCTATGCGCAGACCGCCATGAAGCAGATTTGCGAGCAGTGCCACACCAAAACGTTGATCGATGGGGTTTACCAGCGCGCCGAAAAGGTCGTGGACGTAACGAATCAAAAGGTGGCCGAAGCCAAGGCTCTCATGGACAGCCTGCGCGCCGATGGGTCGCTCAAAGGCGCGCCCTTCACCAACCGCGCGGACTTCATCTATTTCGACCTCTGGCATTATGACGGCCGGACTTCCAAACACGGCGCCTTCATGGGAGGGGCCGACTTCGTCCAGTGGCACGGCAACTATCCGATGCTCGCGCGTATGGTCGAACTCCGTTCCATCGCGCAGGACCTGCGCGGCGGCGGCCGCGGCCATGCCCACTAACCCCACACACACGGCCCCGGCGCCGCGCGTCTGGGCCACGGATTATGTCCTTTGGGTCGAAGCGTTCGCGCTCGGCAATCTCGCGTTTCTCGCGCTCGATATTTACATCGCTCACTCGGAGAACGATTTTTTGCGGCGGCCCGAATACTTCCCGTTGTACTTCTCCATCGCCGCCCCGATCTGCCTCGCGCTCGCGCTGCTGGCGCGGGAAATCTGGAACAATCCTTCCGCCTGGCGCATTACCGGGTACGCGGTGGGACTCGTCTCCATCGCGCTCGGCGTCGCCGGAGTTGTCTATCACCTCGATAGTCAATTCTTCTACGAGCGCACCATCCGGTCGCTGACGTACGCCGCCCCATTCGCCGCGCCCCTCGCCTATACGGGAGTGGGCTTGCTGCTGCTCCTCAACCGCATGGTTCCCGGAGCAACGGAGGACTGGGCCAGGTGGGTCGTCTTCCTGACCCTAGGAGGCTTCTTCGGCAACCTGGTCCTCAGCCTCACGGACCACGCAGGCAACGGTTTCTTTCATTGGACCGAATGGATACCCGTGGTCAGCGCAAGCTTCGCGGTAAGCTTCCTGGCCGTTTTCTTCCTTGTGCCGCTTACGAAGCATTACCTGACGGCCTGCACCATCGTGCTCCTGCTGCAAGCTGTGGTAGGAGTCGCGGGCTTCGCATTGCACGCGCAAGCCGATCTGCACGGCCCCTCGCGAAATGTGTTTCAGAACATCGTGAACGGAGCCCCGCCGTTCGCCCCGCTGCTGTTTCCCAATCTGATGGTGCTAGGCCTCATCGGGCTCTGGGCAAGCGCGAAAACGCGCCGCGGGCAATGACGCCGATTCACCGCGTCAGCAACGAAGCGCTCCACCGTGTCAGCATCGAAGCCGAAACGGCGGGTATTGCGCCGAATGCCGCACCGAGAGTGCCTTCACCGACGGGGACAGTTGGGACTTGACCGGCCGCGACCCGAACGAGTTCGGCTTCACCTGGTCCGCGATGAAGTCCTCTCGGTCGCATGACATCCCGGAGACCGCCCAGCCTACTCCTCACCGGATCGCGATTCCATCACAAAGCTGTCCACTGGGACGCAATAATCGCGGACAGTAATTGATGCGGAGTCACAAGCCGGCTTGCTGTTCCTAATCTGCCGGCGGCAGTCGTGCTTGCCCCGTATCATTCGGAGTCGTGCCGTATCATAGACGTATGGCTGAGTTGGTATTCGAGGTGGTCCAGGAAGCCGACGGCGGGTACTGCGCCGAATGCCTGACGGAAAGCATCTTCACCGAAGGGGACACCTGGGACGAGTTGCGGAAGAACGTGCTGGAGGCGACTTCTGCATTCTTTTTTGATCGGCCGCGACCCGAACGAGTTCGGCTTCACCTCGTCCGCGATGAAGTCCTCCTGGTGGCATGAAGCTCCCTCGCGACCTTTCCGGCGCGCGCCTCGCGGATGTCTTGTGCCGAAAATGGCAGTATGCGAGGGTGCACCAGGTCGGCAGCCACATCATCCTGGAAACTGCCCAGCCTACTCATCACCGGATCGCCGTTCCGGATCACAATCCTCTCAGAGTCGGAACGCTGAGTTCAATTCTTCGCGCTGTCGCTCAGCATAAGGGTGTTCAGCGCGACGCGGTGACTGCAGACTTATAGACGATCCGATGTCACTAGCCTTATCGTTCCTAATCCGGCGACGCTCCCCGAAGGCTTTCTGGGCAAAATGTACGAGTCGCCGACGATTCTGACGGAGCTGCAGTCAACTGCCGCGGCCCGGCTCCTCAAGCGGCTACTTTAGCGCCACAAGAACGGCGTCTCATCGGAAATTCACTCGAAGGCCTCCGATTATGGGGATCGCCGAACAATTCTTAGCCCCACCAGTTTCGATCCTGTGCCGTGTAAGCGCGTTATTATTCGAAACATCATGGCCAGCCTGATCTCTCTCTTGCAGAAGGGGTATCTGCCCCGCGAACTTCCGCCTTCTTTTTCAGCGCAGTCTTTTGGATCCTTCGCCGTAGCGCATGGCAATGGCTGGCCAAGCGGAAAATGGACCCGTTGCGCCCAGCACAACTTGGCCCGGCCAGGTGGGCTCAGAAGGGTACTCCGGCTGCCGAATCCCGTCACGTACTTTCACCTTGCCCGTCTCGTATCGTCGAACTGGCAGACCCTCAGACAGCACACGTGGAACGTCCGCTTGTCTGCAAGCCGCCCATCACAAATAACAGCTGGAGGGCGGCCGATCGTTCCAAGGTATGCGCCGTCCGAACTCCCGCGTTTACGTTCTCTCAGGCGACGGGGGGCGCGGTATATCCTCCGAACAGACATCAACCAGTTTTATCCGGCGCTCTACACGCATTCTGTTCCCTGGGCAATACATGGGAAGTCCATGTGCAAAGCCGCACTGAATACTCCAAAGAAAGGCGGACACCTCACCGGGAATAAGCTCGACAAGGCATTGCGGGAACTCAATGACGGTCAGACCCACGGTATTCCTATCGGCCCCGACATCTCTTTATTGGTTGCTGAGGCGCTTCTTGCGGCGACCGACAGAGAGTTGCTACAGCGGTGTGCAGGGCTCGTTCGCGGGTTTCGATAAGTAGACGATTATGAACTCAGCTTCCGCAAGCTCAGTGACGCCGAGCAAGTGCTGACGGAGCTACAGGGAATACTTGCGAAATATGAATTGACCTTGAATCCCAGGAAAACCAAGATCGAAGAGTTACCTCGGCCTCTGGAGGCATCATGGGCCTCTGAGTTATCAAGGTTCGAGTTGCGGGGATCAAATCACGCTGCCGGGCAGCGCAATGACATCGTCGCATTGTTTAGCCGGGCATTTGAGATCGCTTCGGAACGGCCGGAAGAACCCGTACTGAAGTACGCTGTTGCGCGTGTCAGGAATGAAGAGGTCAGCGGGGGAGGCTGGCGGGCATTTCAGAATTGTGTCCTGGGCGCAGCTCGGAGCGACCCGTCGACGCTTGCAGCAAGCCTGGGCACTCTATATCAATGCGCTACGACAGCAGGGCACTCGATTTCCAAGGCTCCGTTGGGAGAGGTGTTCGAGGGCGTAATCGAGACCCAGGGCCCGCGTCAAGAGGGGAGCGAAGTCGCCTGGGCGCTTTGGGGATGTATCGCCTGGGGCATATCGCTTAGTGCAGACGCCGGAAGGATCCTGGGAGGCATGGACGACGATGTGGTTGCGTTACTGGCACTGGAGGCCGAGTCTCGGCAATTGCTCCCCAACGGCGCGCTCGACAAAACGGGCTGGTCGACAGCCGTCAATCATGCCGACGCCTTGACGGGGGAGCACTGGCTGCTCGCCTATGAGGCCTTAAGACAGGGTTGGCTACAGTCTCCCGTATTGGCTGGTGATCCTGTTTTCCTAGCGATGGCAAACGCAGGTGTCGGATTCTACGATACGACTCAGAACAGACCCCAGTTCCCAGCCGCCGCAGGGAAGATTCCCGGGGCAGTCTCGCAGATAACTATGCCTGAGTAAATGAACGCTGAACTCCCGCGCTGTTCATCATGGTTCCCGCCCGAATCGAGGAATGTGTCCGATGTTCGAGCCTTGGCAATCCCGAATCGCGAAGTAGCAGAGGTGAATAGCCGCTCCGCTCAAAGAGCGACATCGCTCCCATTCTGATGCTTTTCGCGCCAGATGTAGCGGTTCGGTACGAACGCAACAAATGTTGAACCTAGGACGCGCATGCCGCCGATCTGGCTCGATTTCCGGTGCTCTCGCCGGATTAGGTCCCAGGAACGCCCCTTTGATCAGCGTATCGGCTGAATCCCAGTTGTTAGCAGATCATTCGAGCGAGGCGATTGTCGACCTCCGCGTGGCGCGGCACTGGCGCTTTAGCCCCTGTTTGCGGATTGGAGAAAATCGAATGCCGGCCGCCTTCTCGGGAAAGCGCGCACCCGTGCCGGCGGAGGTGGTCCAGCAATTCGTGTCGCGTTTCACTTCAAAGCGGACCCTGCGTGAACCGAAAGCGGCACCAACTCGATGAGATCAGCCTTGGCGTTCTGCGCGTCCGCCGATGGCACCGGAAGCGGTCGGCCCTCTTCGAGCAGCGCTTGCGCGAGGTCTTCCAGCGCACTGGCAATCATCAGACGGGCGTCCGGCAGGTCGAAGCCTTGGGTTACAGCGCCCGGAAAATCGAGCGCTTCCGCCACTACCATTTCACTCGCGGCTTCCGGAAGGTAGAATGCGACGTGGTAGCGAAGGATAGACCCATGATAGTACGGGGCTCGCAAGTGTCGGGCGCCGGCTACTCCCCGCAAACGCCCATGCCACACCGTCCTTCCGCCGCTGCGTCGCGGTACACTGGGGCCATGGTCCGTAAGGCGAGCGTCGTCATTGAGAAGGATGAGCACGGATTCTACGTTTGGTGCCCCGAATTGAAAGGGTGCCAGTCTCAGGGCGACTCTCTCGAAGCGGCGGTGGCGAATATTCGAGAGGCGATCGAGCTTTACCTCGAAACGCTACCGAGCGATGAGCGCGATGGCCTGCTCAGTCGTGAAATTTTGACCACCACCGTCGAGGTAAATGCCTAAACTGCCCCGGTGGACGGCCGCTGAGGCGGAACGTGCGCTGGCCACAGCGGGTTTCGTACTGCTCCGTTCCAAGGGCAGTCATCGCATCTACGGCAAGGGCGCATTCAGGGTAACGGTTCCGTTCCACGCCGGCGCCTCCTTGCACCCGAAAATCATCAAGCAAGCGCTCGAAATTATCGATGAAGCCGCTCAAAGTGCTTCGTTAGAGCGATAAGGAACGAGAAATGCGCATTGGACTTGCTGGTTCAGTCTGAGATGCCGATCGGCAACCGGTGACACGTTGTTTTGAGCGCATTCACCGTGACCAGAGCGCCACGCTTCAATTCAACTTCGAACCCGGCCACGACCGTCTGCCCGGGCGCTAGGCATGCGCGATTTCGGTCGTATCGAGTGGCAGGGGGACTCCCTTGACTTTGTATTCCGCTGCAATCATCTCGAACACGCGTTCGAGTTCCTCAAGCGCGTCCTCTTTGGTGGGCATCAGTGCGTAGCACCCTCCGATTCGCCGGAACCTCCGCAACCCAGCCATCGGGTTGGTTGCGGTACAGTACCACCTTGTAGTCGTCCAGGGTTATTCCACCCCTATTCTACGCCCACGCCGGATACCTCAAATCGACGACCGGCGGCCGCGGCTTCTTCCCCTTTCAGAGCGGCTATAGCGCCCGATGTTGCACCACGACGGCGCTTTTCGCCAATGCGAAACCCAAGAATCTCTTCGTCGGTCACCTTCGACATGCCGACCTCGCCGGCATAAATGCACTCGTGCCCGAAATCGAGCAAGAGTCCGGCAGCGCCGCGCGGGATGCCTGCTCCAACGCGAAGATGAGCGCCATTGCTATGGGGCGTCGGTCTCGCTGGCGCTGTCCTCAAGATTCGCCGCCGCGAAGGCCAGCGCCTGCTCGATGTCCTCGGGCTCTAACTCCGGATAATTGCGGAATAGGTCGCCCCGGTTTGGATACAGCGCAACAGCGTCGACAACCCGGCGCACAGTAAGCCTCATTCCGCGGACGCACGGCTGGCCATTCATTTGCGCCAGATTCCACGTGATTCGCTCGAATCGCTGCATCGCCTTGTATTCTCGTACTACATCCCGGCGCTTTGGGGAAGCGTTGAATTAAAGACCCATCAACGCCCTTCTTTTCCCGTCGCCCGAAAGCCGCCGAAATACTTCGCCGCCCAGCAGTCGGATTTCCAGGTACTCTACGACAATGGAACTCATCTTCGAGATCCGTGACGCCGAAGACGGCGGGTTCTATGCCCGTGCGCTGGGCCACGCCACCTTCACGGAAGTCGAAACGTGGGAGGATCTCCGCGCCAATGTCCTGGAATCCGTGTCATTGCATTTCGAAGACGCCGCAGTCCGTCCGCGACTCGTTCAAATGCACTACGTCAGAGACGAACTGATTCCTCTCGAAGGCGCATGACGCTTCCGCGGGACGTTTCTTCGGACCGGCTGATTCGCGGGCTGGAACGCCTCGCTTTTGCACCTTTCGCGCCTAACTGTTTCTTGAGACTCCACCCGATTCTGATGAGCGCACCGTAAACGCGCCGCGTCTTTCGCGGCAGTCCAGGTGCTCAGGCGGCGAACAGGACCTGCAGAGGCTGGGGCAGTTCCTCGCCGCTTTCCATCATGTCGGCAAGTACCTGAAGCGCGATTGACTTCGCCTTCCGCAGCGCTGATTCCTTGGTGTCCCCGTAAGCCATTACGCCAGGCAACGCGGGGACGGAAGCCAGGAACCTTCCCTCCTCCTCGCGCTCGAGCTCAATCTGCATCGGTTGGATTTCGACCATAGGCCTGGAATTGATTCTACCGGAATCACCCCTTCCACCTCCGCCCCATTCACACCAAATCCCGACCTCTATCTCCTTCCCCCACACCAAAACCCACCCCAACCCCCCGATTTTCCCCGAGTCGCCGTGCTACGCGTCAAAACGAAGGAGACCCCCAACCCATGCCCTCTTCGGAAACCAAAATCGCCGCCAACCGCGCCAATGCCAAAAAGTCGACCGGCCCCAAATCCACCGCCGGCAAAGTCCGCTCCTCCCGCAACGCCATCAAGCACGGCTTCCGCAGCGACGTCCACACCGTCTTCAGCACCGAAGACGTCGAAGACGTCGAACGCATCAAAGCCGACCTCGTCGCCGTCTATGAGCCCCAAACCGGCGAAGAGTTTCTCGCCATTGAGCACCTCGCCATCGCTCACCAGAGGCGCCTCCGTGCCTCCCGCTTCGAAACCTCCGCCTTCACCAAAGCCACTGTCATAGGCGCAAATGACCTCGCCGGCATCACCCCCCTCACTGGCTGCGAACCGGAGTTCGAGGGCACGGAGGACCCCAGGAAGATGGCCATGGGGCAGAGCCGCAACGTCACCTTCGGCCACGGCGTCCAGCTATTGTGCGAACGCTCCGCCAAAGGGTGCTCCAACGTCGTGACCCTCGCCCTCCGCTACAGTCCCCAGGTCAGCCGCGACTATCGCTTCGTCGTGGAGGAGGTCGAGCGCATTTTCGCCAGGCGCAATCTTGCCGCCCCCGACACCCCAAATTTACCGAACGAACCCAAACTCCCCCGCTAAGCTCAACAAAACACAAGAGCGGCCCGCGGACCTCGGAAAAACGAACCCAACCGGCCCGCCAGATCCCCTCTCCCGACGGTCAACCCGCTGACCGCCGCGCACGCGAATCCGCGCCGCGCCCAAACGCCGCCCCCAAACACGAAGTTGCACCCGACCCCAGGCAGTTAGTATGCTAGTAGTTCCCCTGCAGCTTGAGTCTCGCCTTCCGGTGGGGCCGCTATGGGTGAACCGGACGGGTGGCCGAGCGGCTAATGGCAACAGGCTGTAAACCTGTCGCTCCTTGCGAGCTACGGAGGTTCGAATCCTCCCCCGTCCACCATTGTTTTAGTAGTACCCTGTGTTTTACGGGCCGTTGTAGCTCAGTTGGTAGAGCGCGTCCTTGGTAAGGACGAGGTCACCAGTTCAATCCTGGTCAACGGCTCCAGTTTTTTCCTGTAACGCACCCCGTAACAGAGAAGGCGTCGAACATGGCGAAAGAAAAATTTGATCGCAGCAAACCGCACGTAAACATCGGCACGATCGGCCACATCGATCATGGCAAGACCACCTTGACCGCCGCAATTACCAAGGTGCTTGCGAAGCACAATCCGAAGGTGAAGTTCCGCAGCTTCGATTCCATCGATAACGCGCCGGAAGAAAAAGCACGCGGTATCACGATCGCCGTCGCCCACGTCGAGTACGAAACGGCCAACCGCCACTACGCGCACGTCGATTGCCCCGGTCACGCCGACTACATCAAGAACATGATCACCGGCGCCGCCCAGATGGATGGCGCGATTCTCGTGGTCGCCGCCACCGATGGCCCCATGCCCCAGACCCGTGAGCACATCCTGCTCGCCCGCCAGGTGGGTGTGCCGTACATCGTGGTCGCGATGAACAAAGTGGATATGGTGGACGATCCCGAGCTTCTCGACCTGGTCGAGCTGGAAGTCCGCGAGCTGCTGAAGAGCTATCAGTTCCCCGGCGAC
>DATNFO010000030.1:0-71101 GCA_035606355.1 Candidatus Limnocylindrales bacterium
CTAATGATTTAGCCGGATTTTTGTTAACGCCGTCACGGCACTGCTGGGCGCCATATAGAACGACCCCAAATAGTGATGACATTCCGCCACCTTGCAGGCATGCAAGCGTTGAGGGATCATGGAGTTTACGTCTATACGGCTTGAGCGAAGTCAATGACAGCTACGCGTGTGTCCGTTCCCGAGTTGGACAGTATACTCGGCGTTGAACATCAGGTTCTCGATGCAGGCTTCGTCCGGGTCATCGACTACATGGGCGGCGACGATTCTATTGTGCAAGCTGCTCGCGTTTCCTATGGAGAGGGAACGAAACGGGCGCGAGAGGATGCGGCGCTCATCCATTACCTACTGCGCCATAGGCATACAACGCCGTTCGAGATGTGCGAGATCAAACTGCATGTCCGCGTTCCGATGGATTGCTGGCGCCAGTGGATTCGCCACCGGACGGCTAACGTGAACGAGTACTCAACCCGTTACTCGGTGGCCATCGATGCTGCCCAGCGTACACGTCCCACCGCTTGGCGCTCTCAGAGCGCTTCAAATCGACAGGGGAGCGAAGGGTTTCTTGATGAGAAGGTGGGCTCCCATCTCAGCGCGCGTGCAGACCAGTTCCAGCGATTTGCGAAGGAGATTTACGACGAGCGCCTCGCTGCAGGAGTGGCGCGTGAACAAGCACGGAAAGACCTCCCCCTTTCGACCTATACCGAGGCGTATTGGAAGATTGATCTGCACAATTTGCTGCACTTTCTTCACCTCAGAATGGCGCCAGATGCCCAGTTTGAAATACGTCAGTATGCCAATGTGATAGGCCACCAAATAGTGGCGCGGTGGTGCCCCACAGCATGGGCGGCATTCTCAGAGCACCGAATGGCGGCAGTTGTCTTGTCATCGTTCGAACAGACCCTGATTTCGGAAATAAACGGAAGAAACTTGGACGAAGTTTTTCGCTTGGCCGAGTCGCGCGGATGGGTCTCAGCGGATCGAAGCGTCATTGAGCGAAGTCGTGAGCGACAGGAGTTTGAGCGTAAGGTAGCTAAGTTCGGCCTGGATATACCCTGGACATCACATAATGGCTAGCCTGGACACCCTATCGGTTGCAAGTCTGTTCTGCGGTGCCGGCGGCCTGGATACTGGCTTTTCCGAGGCTGGCTGCAAGACTGTTTACTCGGCAGACATCGACGAAGCCGCACGGAGCACGTTTCGTTTGAACACTGGCGTCGAGCCATCGGCGTCCGATTTGCGGCATATCGACGCGATGCAACTCAGTGGGTCCGATGTTATCATTGCAGGTCCGCCATGCCAGGGCTTCAGCTCTTTTCGTAAACGTGGAGGCAACGATCCTCGAAATGGGCTATTTGTCCGTACCGCAGAGATCATCAGTGCCGTCAAGCCAGCCTTCTTCGTAATCGAGAATGTTAGCGGAATACTCTCGCATGCGGGAGGCCGGTTCGCTTCATGGGCAATGAGGCTCATTGAGGGAGCCGGATTAGTGGTCGAGGCGATACAGATCGAGTGTGTGTATTTTGGAGTGCCTCAGCGCCGAAAGCGCGTTATCTTTCTAGGTGGTTCGCAAAGGTTTGCGGGAAAGGCAATTACAGCCTTTCGAGAGCGCTGTTCCATCCAGCACCGCTCCCCACCTCTTTCGGTCGGAACGGCTCTCCACGGCTTGCCGCTCACCGGGTCCTCAGCTGTAGCCAACCACGTGCCTAAGCACCATAGCCCGGCGTGGTATCCAGTAGTAATCCAGCGGATCGGACCTGGCCAGAAGCTATGTGACACCCGGTTGGCTGGCACCTCTGTCCATTCCTGGGACATTCCGTCCGTATTCGGGCGCGTGTCGCCACAGGAGGTCGCTGTCCTTGAGTGCCTGGCGCGTCTGCGCCGCCAATCCTCTGGTAGGCGATATGCTCATCTGGGCGATGGTAAACCGGTTACGCTTTGCCAACTGCAGAGCGCTACCGGGGAGGAGTCGGGCGCACTTCGTCTGCTGCTCCATGACCTCGGGGAGAAAGGCTATATTAAGCTAACCTCTGGCCGGTACGTCGACCTGACAAGGAAGTTCAATGGGCGATTTAAACGCCTCGATCCGGGAGAACCTGCTCCCGCGGTGACAAGGGATTTTGGTTCTCCGCGCACCGTTTTGCACCCGACTGAAAATCGGGGCCTAACCGTACGCGAATGTGCAAGACTTCAAGGTTTTTCGGACTCCTTCGTCTTTAGTGGTTCCGTTACGAAGCAATATCAGTTGGTTGCGAATGCGGTCCCGCCGCCCGTCTCACGAGTCCTGGCGGCCTGCATCGAGGCTGCGCTGAAGGGAGTGAGTTAAGTGCAGAACCTGCCGCAATGGGTTACCGCGTGGGACCGCGATTTCAATGCCAGTCTTGCTCCCTCCGTGCTGCCCGCAGTGCGTAGTCCTTTCTCGCGGGTGCTACAGAGCTTGAAAGGCGTCCGCGCAGTACGATTCGAAGGCTACCAGAACGATACACTTCCGAATTTCCTCGCTAAGCTCAGCTACTGGGTACAACAATTTCCGGAAGACGAACGCCCTATTGCGTTTCTGCTCGCCTCCCGATTTGTCTTTGTCACTCAAACACAGTTTGACTCCCTGCTCAGGCGGCTCTTCCGAAGTCAGATCCGTAGACATCTTCTCGAGTACATCGTTCGAACCCGCAGCTTAGGCCGATATCAATTTTCCGAGAGTTCTCAGTACCTCCCAGCGGCCCTCGACGAGTGCCTATTCGTGCCCAACTCTGATAGTTCACCACTGAATGCCTTCGTCCACGTCAATGGAGAGTTTTTTAACGATCGCGAACGTCGTGCCCTCACCGGTCCCGAATTAAAGTTCTGGACCTATCCGTCAACAGCACAGGCTGCTGGCGATCCTCGGATCGTTCGAACTGCCCGCTCGTTCGAGGTCCGCGTACTTAAGGCGGATCCGCGCTTAATCGGAAAGAAGACACTGATTGTCCTAGAGGATTTCTCTGGGAGTGGATCAGACCTTGACGCCAGCCTGAATGCAATCGAAGCATCTGATCTGCCTTTCCAGGAGATTGGAGTTGCCGTCGTAATTGCCACGGTGGCTGCAGCGCGGCGGCTTTGTCAGCTCTGCACACATCTTGAGGCGTCCGGGCACCGACGGTATTTCTTTTGGGCCAGCCACATTCTGCCGGACGCACTCCGGTGCTTTGATGGTCCTGCAGGTTCATACCTTGACCGGGACATGCCAATTGAGAAACTCTCCGAGCGGGTCAAAGCAATTTCCGAGCGGCTCTACACCGAACGGTACCACACTTTGTTGCAGTACCGTGATCGCCACGGCTTCGGTGGGCTAGCGCTAGCATTCGCAACATATACAAACTGCCCTGACAACTCACTGCCGTTGTTATGGGCCACACACGACGGCTGGCGTGCGCTCTATCCACGTGTCTCAAGAATCATATAGGAGCTGATTTCGTATGGGAAGCACTAACCCTTTCAGCGTATTGTACTTAACTGAAGCCGCATTGACGCCGGATGATCTCTTGGCTCGTTACTCGTTCCTGCCGTTTCGTCACGTAGGTGATCAGGTCGCACGCCCTACAAACGTGTTTCTTGTGGGCAGAAAAGGGGTTGGGAAGACCATGCTGCTCAAGATGTTTGACCCCGAGATCATGGCCAGACTCTTTAGCCGGCCGCCGACGGAACAATGGATCCTCGATTTGATCCCTCCGGCGACTCTTGGTATATATTTCAACCTCGGTTCGCCAGCCGCTCGCGTGAATCTCTTTCAGGGGGGCACACAGTCCGTTGAATGGTGGCTCCGAGCCTACGGTGATTATCTCAACGCGTTATTGCTCGACCAGGCGCTGGGAGCACTGGATCGTATGTGCACCGTTCAGCGATGGTGTGAGGTCAGCGGCGCAGCTACGAACACGCCTTCAAGTGCCGATGTTTTTCAAACGCTGCTCCGGATATTGTCTGCCGAATCGTCTCAGTACGACGGTCTCGCGACGATAGACGAATTGAGAGCTCACCTACAATCGCGTGCACAAGGTTGGACGAGATACGTCAACATGGATCCTAGTAGCTCGCGACCTCCGCAGTCACTTATACCGTTCGGCGCTACTCTGTTTGCGTTAGTCCGGGCGATCCGTGAATCCGGAATGTTCTCCCAGCCCTTTAGATTGTTTGTTCTCGTCGATCAATACGAATTCCTGTATCAACATCGTCGAAAAGTCGATTTCAGGCCTGTGTTTAATGAGGGGATGTATCTGGCATCGCGAGGCGGGGCAGGCGTCGAGTTCAAGATCGGAACACGTCAGTACGCCTACAAAGAGTTCCGGCTGGCCAATAGTGAGGTGCAGGTCGAGATGAACCGCGAGATCATCGAAGTCGACGTAGACCACCTCGCGCGCGCCTTCTATACCACGTTCGCGGTTGACGTGCTCCGAAAGCGCTTGGCCGCAGTCTCATCCAACCGAACAGCGCCTTCCGTGATCCACGTCAGAGCGTTGCTGCCAGCCTTCACCCCGCAGGAAGAAGCCCAGAGGTACCTGAGTTACGATTCCGGTGATCAAACCAAACACCTTAGACCATTCTCCCGACGATGGGAGCGCCTCGGGATACCAGAAGAGGATTCGACAGCCGTTTTCCAGACCTCCGCGGTTCGAGATGCGAATCCGTTAGTGTCGACACTCGCGTGTATTGCGGTTACTCGGTGGATTAGGGATGGTGAGAATGGTGCGCCGTTGAGTCATGGGCCGGTTGTTGCTAGTAACGATCGCACGGCTCGCATCAGTGCCTACCTGGACCGACTGGTTCAGGCGATTTCCCAGAGGTACAGCATCGGTGGGGCGGAATCTAGGCGGCAGCGACTGCGCGCCATCGATGACTTCGTGCATGACGCCGAGGAGGCCGCACTGTTTCAAATTGCATCAGCCTACAAGAATCAGCGAAAATACTATTCAGGCCTGAGCACGATAATCAAGCTGTCGTCGAACGTAGCGTTAGTACTGATCGAAATTCTGCGCGAAGCATACGACTACCTGCTAATGTCTGACCGCGAGCCTTTCAGGCAGCCCATTTCTCCGGAATTACAGAGTGCCGCCATCTACACTGTTTCGGAGGCCCTGTTCCGTCAGATTCCTCATGACTGTGACTACGGCGAGACGCTACAGGGTTTTGTAGCACAGCTTGGCGCGTGCTTACGGGAATTGCAGTTGGAACTGACGGTACCGCAGCCTTCGCCAAATGGTTTTTCAATAGATGCGTCAGAGCTCAATGTCGGCCCAGGTGTAGTGCCTGCGGATCCGCGATCTAATGCTTCAACGCTCATAAGGGAGGCGGTCAGTTGGGGACTCTTGGAGGAACGCGAGCACCAAAGCAAGCAGAGGGGTGCGCCAAAGCGTCGGAAGTATCACTTGAATCGGGCCTACTGCCCATACTTTGGAATCAGCGAAGTTTGGCGAAAGGACCCAATATATGTGGACCACTTGGAGACGTTTGTTGACGCCATGCGGGATAAGCAGACACCTCAGGCAATTAGACGAGCGTTGAAGCGAGCGCAAGGTGTCGCGCGGCAAGATTGTGAATCTGCGAGTCTTTTCAGCCCACAAGAATAATGTTTACTGTCGCGGCAGAAGAAGAATTGCCGTACTTCATTGGCGGCGAAGCGTGGAACTTTGTTGGTTGTGCGAGTTTTGAAGCACGATGGTGCGGATTCGCCGACTTGGCGATAGCCATCATCCAAAAGCCCGCGGGGGCACTCATCGTGTATCCGAAGGACACGGGTAGCGCGTACCAACAGGAATGCGCAGAAGCGCAGGCGGAGAACTGGAAGACTTCTCGCGTCCAGAGTGAGTGGGCAGGAAGGTCGCTTCCCGTCGAGTTGCTTGGGCCTGCACCTTGGCGGATTATTCGTGATGCGCTTGATAACTTCGTGCGCGACCACCCGACTGTACGTCGGTGGATCATCGACGTAACCACGATGCCGCGCGTGTGCATCTTTCCAGCAGTCGATTGGGCTCTGCGGAATTCGGCGATTGATGATCTAGCGTTGATCTACACGGAACCGGGCAGTTATAGCTCATCGATGCTTCACTCCGAACCCACAGGACCGTTCATCGTACCTCCATTCGACTATCTTCCTTCAGTCACGGCAGGTCGTCTCAACGTGGCGTGGATCCCGATTTTAGGATTTGGCCCGACGTTTGCGAAGTCGATTTATGAGAGTATCGCGGGCGGGTACGAGTTGGGTCAGAGTATTTATCCAATAGTCGGATTTCCGGCGTTCGATCCCGCCTTTTTTGAGCGTTGCCTGGCTGAGTGCGCACCCGTTTTTGAAGGCAGTGGAATTTTGAACGGCCAGTTCATCTATGCGTCTGCCGCTGATCCTTTTGAGACGCGAGATGCGATACTGCGTCTGATGAGGAGTGCGCCGGAGGGTCAAGCGTGGATTGGGAGCCCTATGGGGCCGAAGCCGATGACCATTGGAATGGTGCTCGCTGCTATTGACCGCGAGCTGACGATCATCATAGATCAGGCGCGGACGTATAATCCAAAGTACTCCACTGGAACTGGGGCGGTGCACATGTACGTATTGCGGCAGGCTGGCCGGCGGACGTACTGAGGTGGCCAGGAGTGCTGCGCGAGCTTAAAACGTTAGCAGATATCGACCCCGCCGTCGTAACGAGTCGGACACGGCGCAACATGTCCCGCATTCGCGCGCGAGGCAATCGGACCACAGAGCGCCGGTTTCGTGGCGCATTGGTGCGGTTAGGCGTCAGGTGTTGGGTTATGCACCCAGGAATCCCAGAAAAGCCCGATTTCTTTTCTGAGGCTGTCAGCGGCCGTTCAACGCTCGCTCCATTGTGCACGAGCAGGACGTTCGCCGCCATTCGACACAGCCCAGGCGTCCTCGCTCATTTCGGTCATTCAGACGCTGTCGCCTTAAGTTGGATCCTGAGATCAGCCGTGCCCGAATTGGAGGGGCACGCGTAATGCCAGGAGCACCCTCGTTCTGCCTCAAGTCAGGGGCAGGGTGAATATTCACCCTGGTGTCGAAGAAATCTTCCAACTCTATTCGATGTGTTATCAAGCGCTTGGCTTTTTGGGCGGTCCCATTTCGGCCTCCAGGGTGAATATTCACCCTGCCGGTAGCAGAGGCGAACATGAATTCGGCACCTTCTGCTACGAAGACTCAAAACGGCCCACCACCGGTGGCACCGATACTCACGCGGCTCCGGGATGTCTCCGTTCCCAGGCAGGCCCTCCTGCGGCTCTTCCAAACGATCAACTTCGGCCACGTCGACGGGCTCGAGGTGCGCGGCGGCGAGCCGGTCTTTAACCCCGCTCCGCTCGTGTTCATCGAGTTGAAGCTGGATGCGGATGAC
The DNA here is from genome assembly GCA_035606355.1 of Candidatus Limnocylindrales bacterium. Classification (GTDB taxonomy): domain Bacteria; phylum Acidobacteriota; class Terriglobia; order Bryobacterales; family Bryobacteraceae; genus Sulfopaludibacter. Next base: position 7,368 of record DATNFO010000030.1, read on the forward strand.
GGCCGGCGTGAGGAAACCGACCTGGGCAACTTCGACCTTCGTGCTGAAGCGCTACGCCTTCTCGCCGAACTGGACGGCCTCGGTGATGGCACCATCGAGCGGATCGACGTCCGATACGGCATCCCGCGCCGGATGGTCGGGGAGTCGCGACTGCGGAGGGTGGCCCAATGACACCCGCCATGGCGACTCCATTTGGCGTCGATCGGTATGTTCTCCGGCAGGCGTCGCTGTGCGCCAGCCGCCTCGTGCGCTGGGGCCGATTCGGCGTCGATGACTGGGCCGATCTGCGCCAGGAGATGTTTCTCGATCTCTTGCAGCGTCTGCCGCGCTTCCGCCCGGAGCGGGGTGACTGGCAGGGATTCGTTCGCGGGATCATGCGGAATCGGTCTGCGGCACTGGCCGCGGAGCAAGAGAAGCACTCTCTCCGGTTTGCCGCAGAAACCGGCCCAGGCGATCCCAGCGATGGCGAGAACGGACTGGAATCTCTGCCTGACGCACCCGGCGAAGACTCCCGCGCTGAGATGGAACTCCAGCTCGATGTTCAGCGTGTGCTCCTCCGGCTCCCGGAGCATCTCCGCGAGGTCGCACTACTCCTCAGGGATATGAGCGTCGCCGAGATCTGTGAGCACACGGGAAAGTCCCGCTCAGGCATCAATTATTTCATCCGGCAGATCCGCGCGGCGTTCGAAGAAGCAGGGCTGACTCCGGAGCGGCTCGCGAAACGCGGAGATACCCGATGACCGCCGCGCCCGTCGTTTCCACGTATTCGATGTGGAGCCTGTTCCGGAACTGCCGCAAGGCGGTTGACTGGCGTTACCAGCAGCAACTCGTGCCCCTGCAGTGTGACCGGAACCTGCACTTCGGATCGCTCATCCACGAGTGCCTTCAGGCGTGGCACCAGCGGCGCGACCTGGATGAAGTGCTCGTCCTCATCGACAAGCTCTGTCCGAACCACCTCCAGGATGACAACCAGCGCCGGGATTGGCACCTCGCCATCGCGATGATGAAGGCCTACGCCGTGCAGTACTCCACCGAGGGCTTCGAAGTCATCGCACTCGAAAAGAACTTCGAGGGCCCTATCGTTAACCCCGCCACTGGGGCGGCGTCGCGCAGTTTTGTGCTCGCCGGCAAGGTGGACGGCATCGTCCGCATCCGCGGCGAGCACTTCATCCTCGAACATAAGACGGCGGCGCAGATCGATTCGGATTCCGAAGCCGTGGTCAAACTTCTTGAACGCAAGTGCCCTCAGCTCCGCGGAAATTACGACAAATGGCAGCTGTTTCGCGAGGCATCCGTGCTCGATGCTGGACAGATCCTGGATGTTGCATGGCAGGTGCCGCGCGCGCACTGCGGGTCCAGACCCGAAGGCTTAGTTCGTGGTGAGATACAGTTCCGGTGTCCTCTGGGCAAATGTACAGCGGATAGACCGCGTGCAAGAACCATCAATTTCACCACTGAGCTACTGGCCCGAGTGAAGTCCCACGCCGGAGATATTCACCAAACAGTTCAAGCGGCACTCGAGCAGTATGGCAGAGTGTACTCGCGTGAGAACTCTCTGAAACCTAGACAACAGTTCCCGATCGTCGTACGGCTGAAGCCATATCAGCACTTGCTGTATAGCGGCTGGACACCGAAGGAACTCTCCGACCACGTTGAGTTCGCGTTATTGCGCCTCATCGATGGAACATAAGTATCGTCAACTACTTTCCGGCAATACGCAGGGAGTTCTAATTGCCGCCGATCAGGCCGCGTAGAATCTATGATTTACGAGGTGAAGAGCCAGTTGGAAAACCGTCTTTTTGGGGAGCCACTGCTTTAAAATGAAGAATTTACACTGAGGAAAGCAGAGTTGTACGGATGTTCGGCAAAACATCGGTACAAACTGAGCCCGATATGGGCGCTACAATCCTGCGTATGAGGATCTCCGAACACCTCATCCTCTATAAGCGGCACAAGAGGACCTGCCCGATCGAGCGGATGACCTTACCGCCAACGCAAAGAGATATTACATGGAATGCGACTGCATGATCTGGGTCGTGGGTCGCACGCCAAAGGGGCACACTGTGCCTCGACAGAGCACTGGCGCAAAAGACCTCGCAAGCGCCCAGGCGCAATGCAAGATTTTGATCGCTAAGTGAAAAGCGCTTGCCATGCAGGTTGCGGTCCAGAGCGGCGCTGACCCTGCGTTGGGGCCGACTATCGCCGAATGCTCCGAGCGGTATCTTGAAGCGCGGAAACATGAGCTCAGGAGAAAGGCGTACGGTCAGCACAAGCTTCTGCTCGAGCGTTTGCAGGAGTTCTGCAAAAGGAACGGCGTCATTTACGCGAAACTGCTGACGGTCGACTGCTAGAGCGCTTCAAATTTGAGGGATTGCCCAAGGAAATGGCGAATACCAGCAAAGCGACTTCCGTTGCGAAACTGCGCTGCTTTCTGCGAGTCGCTTTTCGCCGGGGATGGACAACGGAGTATCTCGTCGAAAAGGTCGACCGCGCACCGCGCAGTATATGACCAGAAGTCGCCCTTCAGCGAGGACGAAGTTAAACTGATCTTCGCCGAAGCACGACGGCTGAAGGGCGGCACGCATGGCTACGCAAGACATCGGGAGACATTCGTTTTACTGCTGGAGCTAATGCTTGAAACCGGGATGCGCGTCGGCGATGCGGTCCGGTTTGACGCCGAGGCTCTTAGTAAAGGCGGGAGTTTGTGGATCTACACCTTCCGAATGCGCAAGCGCGAACGGACTGAGACGCCGAAGTACGTCGACGCGTACATCAGTGACCGCCTCAAAACGGCAATCGAGAAACGGCACCATTTCGTGCGGTGAGAGACGGCGCCAGCCGTATTTACTTTGAGTCTGATCCAAGCCCGGTACGTGGGGGCCAAAACTTATTCGGCACGCCGACGGTCCGCCCTGCGATGTGCCGGGCCCCGAGGAGCGCGCGACAGGCATGTCCGATCCCGGCGCGGCTGTGTTTCCCAGTTCATGCGAATCGCAGGTATCCGTGCCAGCTAAGAATGGACACACTGTGCAGGGAACTCGAAACACAACCATGGCTATCCTCGCCGGGTTTCTGTCTCGGACGAGTGGACGACCGGTGGTCGATCGAACCGGGATTACCGACAGGATCGATTATCGCCTGGAAGGACACTTGAGTCGAATGGTCCCGGGGCTGCCGGTGTAGAAGAAGAGGAATCCGCTGGCTGTGCTGAAGTAGGTGCGAGCGTCCGCTGCTTGCCGCACGCGGACGCTCACCGAAGTCTCCCCGATCAAAAAGAATATCGCAAGCCGAGCTGCATGATGCGCGGAGGCTTGTTGTCCGTGATGGTTCCGGCGTTGGCTTTGTCCAAATTCACGTTCGGCAGGGTGAGGTTCGTGTGATTGGTGAAGTTGAACGTCTCCCAGCGGAACTGCAGGCGGCTGTGCTCTGTAATTGCAAAGGTCTTGGAAAGCGAGAGATTGAACGCCACAGTGCCGGGTCCATCGAGGATATTGCGCCCGGAGGTGCCGTAGCGGAAGGCGGTGTCCGGCACGATGGGGAATGCGTTGAGGTCAAACCAATCGTTCACACTCGGGTTCGGAATGGTTCCGAAGGCGATGCGATCGGGGCGCGTGGCCTGCGCAAGGTCGGCGGAAGGCCCGCTGAGCTGCGGCGTGAACGGCTGCCCGCTGTATGCAGTGCCGAGGCCGGCGAGTTGCCAGCCGCGCGTAAGCACGTTGCCGCGAATGGGAATCTGCCAGACGAAGTTCATGCTGAAGACGTGGCGGATGTCGAAGTCGCTGCGCCCGTGTTCCAGGTTCAGATGATACGAATCCTGTGCGCCTGAGTAGCCGCCGTCGCCTGCGTAGTTGAGGCCGCTCTGATCGTCGAGCGACTTGGCGTAGGTATAGTTGGCGCGGAAGGTGAGGCCGTGCTCGAACCGCTTGCGCAGCGTGACCGTGCCAGCCTCATACGTTGAGCCCGAGCCGAACATGTAGTACGAGATGTTGCCGTATCCGGCGTAGGGGCGGATGGTGTACTGCGGTGTGCGGATTTCCTGATTGAGATCGTATTTCCGTCCGAGGTGCGTGCCCTTACTGCCGGAGTACGAAGCTTCCACAGCGACACCGTGGCCGAGGTCGCGCTCAATCGTAAGATTCCAGCTTTGCAAGTACGGGCTGGGAGCATCCACCTGGAATCCGTTGGCGGTGGTGACGCCGGAGAACTTCGCCAGTGCATCGGGGAACGGATTGGAGATCAGGAGGTTCGGATTGCTGGTGGAACCGGTGAAGGACTGCGAGATCGCAAACGGGAAGTTGCCGGTCAGATCCGTGCGGATGGCGCTGAGGCGGAAGCCGGTGTAGAAAATGCCGTAGCCGGCGCGGATCACGGTGCGGTTGTTGCCGAAGGGCCGCCACGCGAAGCCCACGCGCGGCGCAATGTTGTTGTAGTGGTTATTGACCAGCGACTTCGGCAAGCCGTAGTTGCTCGCCAGGTCCACCAAGCCCGTGAGGCCGGCGCTCGCGACGATGCTCTGCCAGTTCGGCAGGGTCGAAGTGCCTGCCATCAGCACCTTACCCACGCCGGGCACGTAGTTGGTCTCCTGGCCGTACTTTTCGGTGGGCATCAGGGTTACATCCCAGCGCACGCCGAGATTCAGCGTGAGCTTTGGCGTGACTTTGTAGTCGTCCTGCAGATACATTCCCCAGGCAGTCTGGTAGATGTGATTGGTCACCGTGCCGAGTTTGCGCGAACTGCTGCTCAGATCGCCGAGCAGGAAGTCCGCGATACCGTCTCCGGTAACTTTGCCGTTGAAAGTCAGAGTGCCGTTGAAGTTCGAATTGGTCGGCTGATAATACTGCACGCGCAGCAGGTCGCCGCCGATGCGGATGGAGTGCCGGCCTTTGTTCCAGGCGAGCGAATCGTTCCAGTTGTAGTTATTGACGATGTAGTGAATGGGATTCGTGGTGCTGTCGCCGATGGTTTCGAAACCCGTGACGCTGATCTTCGGGAACGCCGCGACGTTGAGATCGTTAGTCGTGCCGGGAATGCCGAATTTCGCGGCCCAGTTTGTGCCGGCGTGCGCGCTCGCTTCGTCGTCCGTGGTGCGGGTGAGGCCCATGCGCGCTTCGTTCACCAGGTTGGGCGTGAAGATCTGCGTGTCGGAAATGCCGTAGAGCGCCTGGCCCTGACGCGTGGTCGACGCGAAGTTGCCCGTCGGGCTGCCGGAATACGGATTCGTCGAAAGCTCCCAACGCTCCAGGGCGCGGACGGTGAAGGTGTTGCGATCGCTGAAGTGCTGGTCCACTTTCAACAGAAAGCTGTCCCAACTATCGGGGCTGGGTATATTGGAGATGAAGTTGTTCGCGCCCACGAGATTCGGGGTGGGATAGAACGCCAGCAACTGCTGCGAAATAGTGCTGATACGGTTCTGCGGAATGATGTTGCCGGGGAAGCAGGCGGTGGCGTTGGTGGCCGTGCAGGAACCGGAGAGCAGCGGATCCTTGATGAGGATCGGCTTGCCGGTGGCGTCGACCGATTTGGAGAAGTTGCCCGCGCGCTCTAGGCCGGTCGGGATCACGCCGATGCTGTTAGAGCCCTGTACCTGGCGGAAGCTTTCCCAACTGGCCGTGAAGAACGTCTTGTCATGGCCGCTGTACAGCTTGGGAATGCTCACCGGACCGCTGAGGTTGGCGCCGAACTGATTGCGGCGCAGTTCGCTCTTGCCCTGGTCAAAGAAATTGCGCGCATCGAACACGTCATTGCGCAGAAACTCGAACGCGGAGGCGTGCACCTGGTTGCCGCCGGACTTCAGGACCATGCTGACCACGCCACCCGAGAGCCGCCCGTATTCGGCGGAGTAGTTGGACGTCTGCACCTTGAATTCCTGTAACGAATCGAGAGGCGGCCGCGCCTGGGCGCCGGCGTCGCGCGGGTTTTCATCGTTGAGTCCGTCGATGACCACGTTCGTGGAATCGGCGCGGGAACCATTGACGACATACGGCGAGCCTTTACCGCCCTGCTCGGCCGGTTGTACGCCCGCGACCACATAGGCGAGATCGTTGAAGTCGCGGCCGTTCAGCGGAATCTCTTCGATTTCATGGTGGGCGACGATATCGCCGCGCGTCGATGTTTCGGTGTTTACGAGCGGGACGCTCGCGGTGACATCCACCGTTTGGGTGACGGCGCCTACTTGCAGTTCGGCATCGACGCGCGCCGTCTGGTCCACCTGCAGGTTCAGATTTGACTCGCGGAGCTGGCGGAAGCCTTCCTTATCCACGGTGACTTCGTAATTGCCCGGCGTGAGACCGCTCACGGTGTACTCGCCATCGATCTGAGTGTGCGCGGTGCGGATTTCGTTGGTGTCCACGTTGTGCACTTTCACTGTGGCTCCGGCTACACCGGCGTGAGAGGCATCCACGATTCTTCCCACAACGGTGGCGCTCGGTGTCTGCGCGACGGCGAACCCCGCCAGGGCGAATACGGCGATAAGAGGCGTAACGAACTTGGTACGCATGGGTAGACTCCTTCTGCTACTTCGTGTGCGGTAGTTGCTCTATTTGCGATTCGAGCTTCCTGCGCTGGTCCGGCGCGAGCGGCAGCGATGCATCGGCCAGCGCGGCACGTTTCACTTTGATGAGGATGGTGTTCTTTTCCTGGGGCGTAAGAGCGGCGTAGGACTCAACTGCGTTCGACAGCTTTTCCTCGCTCTCGAAAGTGACCACGGGATCGACTTTCTTGCCACCGCCCTTCTTGCCGCCCCTGGAGACGCTCTCCACTTCCGAATCCATGCCCTTCTGCTGGTCCGCTGTGAGGAGCGTGCGCACCTGGCGGCGCGCGGCGAGCTTGATGGTGATCATGATGGACTGCTGATCCTCTGGCGAGAGGGCGGTGAACTGGAGCAGCGGCTTGGTGACCGATTCTTCTTCGTGCAGGAGCGGCTCGATTTTGAGCTGCTGCTCGCAGGTGAGGTTCAGGTTGGCGGTTAACCGCTCCAGCAATGCGTGCCGCCCGGGAGGCAAGCCGGCGCACGGCGCGGGAGGCTGCTGGGCGCAGAGGGGAAGCGCGGCGATAAAAGCGGCAGCGAGCATTCGCATGGTTATTTTCCTTCCGCCGGATGCGGTACGGGCGCCGTGGAATTCGGCGCAGGTTTGCCATCGATGGTTTTGGCTTCCATCAGCTCAATGCGCGTACCGTCCGGATCGTACAGGTTGATTTGTCTCTTGCGATTCTGGCCGATCTGAATCTCGAGCGGCTTACCTTCCGGCGCGGTGTACAAACCGGCGGCGGCGCGCTTCTTGAGTTCGGCCAAGACGTTTTCGGTATCGGGCACGGTCAGCGAGGCGTGGTTCTTGGTGCCGCGCGCACTGGGGGCGGGCAGGCTGTTGTAGAGCATCAGCTCGACGTAATCCTGGCCTTCGGCCGGGCGGATATTCACCCAGCTCAGCATCTTTGGCGAGCCGCTGCCGCGCCAGAATTCTTTGAACCCGAGGATGCCGCCGTAGAAGGCCATGGACTTATCGAGGTCGCCGCAAAGAACGCCGACGTGCATGATGTGGTCGGAGATGCGGGTGGGCGGCATGAACTTGCCTTTGGCCTGGGCGGTCCAGCTATCGGGCATGTACTCCACCATTTCGACGATGTGGCCGTCGGGGTCCTTCACGTTGAAGTTTTTGTTGCCTGTTTTGCCTTTGCCGACGCTGCCCTTGTCGGACATGACCTCAATGCCCTTGCCCTTCAGGTAGGTGTACATACGGTCGGCGCTGTCCGTGTACAAGGAGATGTGGTTGAGCTGGCCTTCGCCACGGTCTGGTTCGTTGAAGATTTCGAAGTACTGGTTGTCGTTGACCTTTATGAAAACGATGCGAACGCCATTGCCCTCTTTATTGGGCAAAGTAAACGGCTCGCCGAAGCCGAGGAATTGCTCGTAGAATTGGCGGGTCTGTGCCAGGTCCTTCACGTAGACCGCCATGTGGGCGACGCCCAAAACCTTCGGGCGAGGAGTGGAATCCTGGGCAAACAGGCACGCGACACCTAAAGCGGCGGCCGATAGCTTCGTGGCTTTCATGTATGCTCCAACTGCGGGACGGACTAACGAGACGTTCGACCGCCATGGTAGTGCCGCGCCCGGCGGGTATCAAGGCAATTCACTGTCTGGAATGGGGTTAAGAGAACAACTGGCGTGGTTTGAGCGGTTTAACGGCTTCCGCTCTTTACGTTAAAAGGCTACTTCGAGGCGGGACGGCAGACCACAATTTCGCTGTCGCGCGGCTGGCTGTTACGGCCCTTCGCCTTGACGAGTGCTTCGAAAGCCGGGAAGGCGCCGCCCTTGGCCGCAGGGAGTTTCGCCCGCAGTTGCGCCATCGTGCGTTCGGTGGAGAGAAAATCGGCCGCGGCGCTGATGGCGCTGCCGCCCGTAGCCGCGACCAGCAGCACATTTCCTGTGCCGCCCAGATTCGGCAGCATGGCGATCGAAAAGTAGCCTTCGTGGTTCTCGCCCGCCGGTCCGGCATCAAAGGTGTGGCTGGACTGGAAGGTATCGGCCGGGTAGTAAATGGCCTTGTTCTTATCGAACTGCCACCGCACTCCCAGCTTCGATTGGAATGATTGTACCCAGGGGTTCGAGCGGTCATTCCCCAGGAGGATGGCGCTATCCGCCTTGAGGTCGCGGAAGGAGTAGTCGCGGGCAAACCTGAGATTCATGCGGCGGCTGCCGGCGAGTTGTTCCATGCGCCACAAAAAACTGGTGTCGGAGTAGCTGGATTGGCGGCGAAGAATCAGCGACGCCGCTGTTTCCGGCGCCAAACCCGCTGCCGAAGCGACGGCGGGGATATCGCGCAGATAGCTGCGGTCGTAATATTCGGAAAGAGATAACGGCCGGTTTGTCAGCTCCTGGTACATGCCAACCGCGGCATCGTCAATGACGAGATCGGTGGGGTGGCTGTTGTCAAACAATTGAGACCAGAAGAGCCGGACTGTGGGCGAGTCGGGCGTCGCAATCGGCGCGGCCGGATGGCGGAACAGGAGAAAAATGGTGGTAGACGCGAAGAGGCACGCCGTGACAATCGCGAGAGTCAGGGCGTGGCGGGTTTGCGGCTTCTCCAGAACCGGAAGCGGTTCGAGGCGGACCGGTTGTTCGGCAGGCGGTTCGGCGACAGGCTTCACCCGCTCGCGAAAAACCGGCGCGTAGTTGCCCTTGGGGATTTCAATGACGATGTTTTCCGCAGCGCCTTCGGACGAGAAATACTGATCCAGCCGTTTCCGCAGCATGGAGGCATGAACGCGCACGATGTTGTCGGCTGCGCTATCGTAATCCAGCGGCCGGCCGAACACTTTGTGCCCAACCTCCTGTTCGTGGATTTCGGATACCTCGTCGTCGAGGACACGGTCGCTGAGGTAGACCAGCAGGTCCCGCAGCCGGGCGGAGCGGTTGAAATGCGGGCTAAGCGCGATCCGCTCAACCAACAGACGCCGAGCGTCAGTGATCCTGAGTGCTTGCCCCTGAGACATAAGCGAAAGAGTTGCCTATGTCGCAATTATAGCGTGGATTTCCGATCCGCTCGCCCGTGTTGCGGTTGCCGGAGACCGCGAAGCCCCTGTAATTACAAGGGTTGCGGCAAGTATGCGCCCGGCTAGTGCTTCACCGGAGGCAGCCCCACCGACCCCATATCGCCATGCGTGAGCGTCTCGAAAGCCATGTGGTGGTTGACGCCAGTCGGCCGGTTCTTCGCGATCACCGCAGCCATCTTCGGCAGCGACATCCCGAGCCGGTTGTGGAACTCGTTATACGCGATCTCCCAGGTGGGATGCATATTGAATTCGAGATTCTCCGGCGCCTTCGCGTTGTTGGGCGGCAGGAACTGGGCCAGATACTCCATGGCCGCCACCATGCGCTTGCCCTGCTCGGCGTAAAGATCGATGCCCTGCTGCCGTGCCGTCTCCGCTACGTCGACGAACCCGGAAAACGCCATGGCCGCGTGCTGCGAATCGCGCGCCGTCTCCTGCTCCAGGCCCTCGACAAACTCCGGAGTGAAGCCCTTGTTGCCCCAAATCGCCGGACCGCAGCCTACGGGCTCGACGGGGTTGGGACCATCGCTCTTCAGGTACACGAGGGCGGGCGCCCGGCCGCGCCACATCTTCAACCCGAAGTCGAAGACCTGGCGATTGTCGGTGAACACGCCGATGTTGACGATTGCCTCGCTCATGGTGGCTTCCTTATTTCCGTTTTCGCACGTGCCGTGGATCAAGCTCGGCAGATACTGCATCGTCAGGAAATTCTGGAAGCGCGCCACATCCGCGTCGCTCCAATCCTTGTAGCTGTAGCGCATGATCTCGGCGGCGCGCGGCCAGACCGCTCCTGCCCACGATGCCTGCACTTCGGCGTTGGCGTTGGTATGCCCGCCTTTGAGCGTGCTGCTCCAGGCGTTCATGATCTTCACCGCGTTCTCTGCGTACGCCTTATTGCCGGTGATGTACCACATCAGCGCCTGCGCATACGCCGCGTCGCTATCGTTCTGTTCGTCCTTGCAGCCGATATCGGGATTCGAGCGCGGGCCGCACTCCACCGTCTCTCGCGGATGCGCGACATAGGTGAGCGACGCGTGGCTGTCCGCCTTTAGCGCTTCGAACGCGGTCTTCTGGGGCTCGGTTCCCGCCTCCACACGCTTCTTGATCTCCTCGAGTTGCGCACGATTCACCAGCACGCCCGGATGAATGAACCCTGCCGGCGGCGCGGGCTTTCCGGTCGTGTTCGGCACAATCGCGATTCCCGGATTCTTGTACGCCGGATTTGACGTATCGTCGCCGGCCGTCTTGCCGCGCTTCTTCGGCGCATCCAGAGCGCCCTTCGGAAGCGGCGCGGCCACCGCCCAAATGTTGCGGAACTGCACCGGCATTCCGTGTTCCTGAAGCTGAATGAGACCCGCGGCGGCTTCGCCCAGGCGCGCCGCATTCAGGGTCACCGGACCCAGCTTGTGGTCCTTGTACATCGTCACGCCGTTGAACAGCAGGGTGACGGTGGCGTCGGCGGTCTTATTGCCCTCGGCATCGAATTTTGGCGCATGGAAATCGATGTCCATGGTCTGCCATTCGAGCGGCGGACGCGAGGCGCGAATCCCCGGATGCTCTTCTTCCGGCATGCTGTTGTCGAACTGCGCGCAGGGGTTGCCGTCGAGGCGGCCGTACATCTCGTTGATGTTGGCTTCGTAGCGATCCTGAATGTAGACGCCGCTGTTGGTGGGTCCGCCGAGCGTCCGGAATTCCACGTGGATCTTAGCGTCCCCGAACTGCTGTTTGCTGATCAGCGCGCCCGAACGCGGCACCACTTCCATGGCGCCGCCCGGCAGCAGGTACCATGGCGAAGGTCCGTCTTCCGTAAGCCAGTCCTTCTCCTTCATCTTGGACCACGCATTCATGTTCGTGCCGTCGAAGAGCGTCACCGCGCCCGCCGGAGGCTTCGCGCCCAGAGTTGGCGGCGTGCGCACGATGTGCTGCATGTCGACGTGCTCGCTGCCGTTCCCGGCTTTGAAGTGGCCGCCGGAAATGGTTCCCGTCCAGTCGTCGCCACTGAGCGTGACTGTGCCGTTTGCCAAATCTCCCAACAGCACCGCGACCGGCTTGTCGTTCGGCTGATCGAACTTGTGGAAGATGTGCGCCTCGTATTTATTGCCGTCACTCTGCTGCGGAATGAGGTCCGAGTGTGAAAAGATCTTGTCCATCACCGGGACCACCTGGGCCACGTACCCCTCACCCTGCCAGTCGCCGCGCAGTTCATCCGGCGCGGCCCAATAGAAGGGGTGCGGCAACTCCACCTTCTTAGGACCCTTTTGGCCGCCCTTCTTCCCGCCTTTCTTTCCGCCCTTCTTGACGGGCGCCGCCTGCTGCTGGTCCTGGGCGTGGATCAGCACGATGCCGCTCATCGCGACGAAGCACAAGATTGCGAATGCTTTTCTCATCGTTATGCCGTTTTGGCGATAGCCTCGCGCAATTGAGCCAGAAACGCTGGAACCACAGTGAAGGGATCGTACGGCTTGCCCTGAGGGGAAAGCGTCTCGATGGGCAAATAGCCCTTGTACCCGGACTGGCGCACGATCTTCAACAGGCGTATCAGGTCCGTCGGTACTTCGCTGTCCTCGCCGAACACGCTCTGTTTCACCTGCCAGTTCACCGCGTGCGGCGCTACCAGCGCGATATCGACATAGGGGTCGGGCGTCTTGTAGTAGCCGGTGTCGACGATGGGTCCGCACCACTCGCTGCCCACAGCCTGGATCAGTGCGAGTTGCTGTTCGCCGGTGGCGAGAAAGTCGCCGTGGTTCTGTACGCCGATCTTCACCTTGAATTTCTTGCCCTGTTCGGCGCATTCGTGCAGCGCCTCGGCGATCCACGCCTGCACATCCGAGCGGCTGGCGTTATTTGAGACCGACTGCCAGTTCTGAGCGCGCATCTGCGTATCGGCGAAGACGCGGATGACCGGCACTCCCAGCCGGGCGGCCACTTCTACCCATTCCTTAATGTGGGTCACGCCTTGGGCGCGAACGGCTTTGTCGGCCGTGGTGAAGTTGTTGCGGACGCCGGTTCCGCTGAGAGCGATTCCCAGGTCCGCCGCGTGCTTCTTGAGACCATCGACGTAGGAATCCGGGGGCACGGCGGGGTAGCCGGGGAAGAAGTACCCGGTCGGGTCGAAGGCGTCGAACTTGCACTTGGCCGCAAAGTCCAGCACTCCGTCCAGCGTGATGCCGGGTCCGCGCTTGCGGATGGCGTCGTTCAGGAGCTTATTAAAGGAGTAAGCGTTGAGGCCGGGCTTGAGGGTGTCACCCGAGGCCCATCCAGACGCGGCGGCAGCGGCGAACACCGAAGCGCTCTTCAGGAAATATCTACGATTCAACGTGGTTGGTCCCTTCTGAAACGATAGTGGCGGCCGTGAAAGCACGGTCACAAGTTAATTTACGGTCAATCGGGCAGGCTGATTGGAATCAGATACTTACATCATCGCATTTTACGTAAAACGCGGCTTGGCGAACCGGAAACCACCCACGACGATCTCCGCGATCGACCCCTGGAAAGAACTGGCCTCCCCCGAAGGCATCATCCTTGTAGCGCCCAATGCAGTGAATCCAGCCGTATGGCAGGCCGGTATGGACGGGCCGGGATTATTGGTTGCCATTTTGGACGCTTTCGAGCGAAAGCACGGTTTCGATCCGAAGCGGAAATACCTGTTCGGCCACTCCGCGGAGGCGAATTTCAGCCTGCTGCTAGCGCCCAGGCTGCCCGGGTCCCGACCTGAGCCATCAGCGGGACGAATCGCATGCGTTTCGTTTCCATCCAATCCTGCTCTTTGGCAGTGTCGGCGGCCAGAAATCGTACCGGCCCACAGTCACACGCACGTCGGTCGAAAGCTCGCGAACCTCAGAATTAGCGATGCAACCGTCACGTTACGACTTAGCCAATCGGCCTACGAAGTCCTCCAAAAACGAAGCACGGTGCAAATTGTCGATCAACGTCCAACTGATTCCCTGGCCGCCGGCATCGGGACCGGCCGCTCTGCTCGATGGAGGAACTTGTCTGAATCGCCGGCGCAGGCTGAAGGCCTGCTACGCCGCCAATTCAACAGGCCCGCGCAGACTGCGCAAGAACCAACTCACCACCGCCCCTGAGGAAACTTTCGTGCGCTTCGTGCTCTCGCGCGCGAACGGTCAGCAGCACCTGTTCGAAGCCCGCGCTCCCGCGCAGAATCCCCAGCCATGGATCCTGAATTAGATTGAGGGAACTCCCGTAGCCTAACGTCACTGACTCCGTTACAAGCCGCAGAGCCAGCGAAACATCCCCGAACTTGGCCGCCTACGCCCCAAATAGAACCGCACTTCAGGGTCGTGCGCACGGACCCATTCTTGTTCCCGGAGCGCGCTCAAACCACCTGTAGCGTCTCCGTCGAGGCAACACCGCAAAGAGTACATCAGCGCCGGCTGCATCGAAAAGCGTTCCCGCCGGGTCCACATCAGCGCAGAAGCTTCGTCCAGCCGGCCCATCATCGTAAGCGCCAGGACATCAAGGTACATGCCTGTATTTGTGTCGTACCAGTAGAGAGCTTTTTCATAGTCCCCGAGCGAGAAATACGTGTGCGCCACGCTTGTCGGAAACCTGCGATCGAGCCGAAACGCCCGGTCGTGCGCGGCGATGGACGCATCCATCTGACCACAATACCGGCAGGAGTGCACGAGCGCCGCGAAAATTTCAGGATTACTGCCGTTGCGCTCCAGCAGCCGGATTAGCCGGACCGCACCACCGAAGCTGAACGACTGGACGCCCATGAAATCGTCGGGACCGCCGTTCAGCTTTTCGCCGACCTGCTCCAACGGCGGAGAGTGCAGAAGGTCGACTTCGCCGAGGCCGGGGAGCCGTCCGCGAACCTTGATGAGATTCATACCGCGACCGGGCAGGAAAATGGCTTCCAGGAAGCCTGCGCCGGCAGTTTCCGGAACTTCGGCCCGCAGTACGATGGGTTGCATGCCTCCGATGGAGGGCAGGGTTTTCACATCTTCGGCTGCTATTGACATATGCCTAGAACGTTGCTTTCGGTGGGCAGCGTGTCGCGCCATTGGTGGATCAGCGCTTTGTAAGCATGGCCGACCGGTCTGATTTTGCGGCTCAGGTCGCAGAGGCCGAGCGGGTTGACGCGGCCGTTGTCTTCGCGCAGTCCGGTGTCCCAGTCCACCTGGTCCTGCAGGCTGTACCAGGTAAAGCCGACGAGTGGAACGCCGTCGAGCTTCAGACGATGCACATTGGCCCATTCCTTTCTGAGCCAAGCGACGGCTTCCTGTCCACCGAGGCCGTTCGTCTCGGTATGCATCACCGGGAGACGGTAGCGTGAGAAATATTGATGGGTAATGGGGTAGTAACCGAAGATCTCACCGGCGAGGCTTACGCTGCCGTCACTGTGGACTAAGTTCTCGTTGGTGGCATAGTAGTCGTTCCCCATCACGCAACGGCTCTTGCAGTGATGATCGAGGAACCAATGATACTCGTCCCGGGTCATTCCATTGTCAAGCAGATATTCATACATGCGGTCATTTACGTGGCTCCCGTATGTAAGATCCAATGACAGGAATCGCTTCTCATTGAAGAAGTTCGCCACTTTTTCGCAGTCGGGGCCGTCGGGATGAAAGTACTGCGTGGATTCGCTCTGGATGAAGATGGCGTCGGGGCGTTTGGCGAGGATGGCGTGCATGGCCATCACATTGGCGCGGCACAAGTGCTTTAGGGCGGTGACGAATCCGGCATCGCTGCTGAGGCGCTCGTTCCACCAGCCTAGCTGGGCAGAGAAAGTGGCCGCGACGAAGATCTCGTTCACCGGAGTATAGAAGCGAACCCAGGGAAATCGTTCTGCAAAGGCGCCCGCGTAGTCGGCGAAGAGCTTCGGCCAATCGCCATTTTGGAAGTTGCCTATCCAATCGGGGACGCCGAAGTGGCACAGGTCAGCGATGACGGTGACCTTTTGTGCGTGCAGGGCTTTGAAGGTCTGATCGGTGAAGTCCCAATCGTACTTACCGGGTCCGGTGTGGGTCTTGTAATAGGGCGGCCCGTAACGAAGATGCTGGATGCCGAGTTCTCTCAGAATGCGGAAGTCCTCCTGCCAGCATTCGTAGTGTTTCGTCTTGGCGAGTTCGTCCTGCCGAACGATCTTGCCTTTCCACTGAATTGTCGGGTAGCTGTTCTCGACGCCAGTTGCGAACATGAATTGGGGCATGGGTTCACCTCACGCAAGTATGTCGAGCCGTCCGCCGTCCACCACCAGCGTGGTTCCGGTTATGAAGCGCGCTTCGGATGACGCCAGAAAACAAACAGCCGCGGCGATGTCCTCCGGCTTGCCGATTGCGCCCTCCACCTTCTCAACGCCGCTTTTGATGTTCGGATTGTTCCAAAGCATGGGCGTATCCACCGCGCCCGGGGCCACACAGTTGATCCGAATCTTCTTCGATGCGATCTCCTCACTGAACCCCCTCGTAAATGCCTCCATACCTCCCTTCGAACTGGCGTAAGGCACCACGTTCTTCGTGGTTTCATGGGCGTGAACCGAACTGATATTGACGAACGCGCCTCCGGGACCCATATGGGGAGTTGAGTATTTGCAGAACAGGAAGATGGACCGCAAGTTTACGTTCAGCACTTTGTCCCAGTCGTCGTCCGGCAGTTCCACGACGGGTTTGAAGGTCATCATTGCGGCGTCATTCACTACAACGTCGATCTTTTTCCACTTGTCGACCGTCGCCTTGATGGCCGCCTGAATCTCAGCGGAATCGCCAACATTGCATTTGGCGAAGATGGCCTCTCCTTTCGCGCTGGTAATTTCCTGAACGGTCTGGTTACCGTGCTGTTCGTTCAGATCCACTACGGTGACCTTGCCGCCCTCGCGCGCGAACTGCAGCGCACATGCCTTGCCGATGCCGGAACCCGCCCCGCTTACGATGCAAACGTGATTTGAAAAGCGCATATCCATTTTTCTTCCCTCCGTCCACTTCAAGTTACTGAGAGAGTAAGTTCCTCTAAGTCCCAATGAAAGCAGCTTAGACTTTCGTGCCCGTCGGCAGTAACGGCGACCATATCGGCGTTGCGGACGCCGGAACGCCCCTCGATATAGACCCCCGGTTCTACTTTGAAGACCATGCCCGGTTCGATTACGTCGTTTGAGCGTGGATGAAGTCGGGGACGCGCGGTATGTTCGAGCGCTCCGAAGCCTGCGCCGTGCCCGGTCGGGTGTTTGACGAACGCGCCGAAACCGTGAGCCTCGATTGCAGCGCGTGCGCACTCGTCGAGGTCGCTCGCCTTTATGCCTGGCCGGAGCGCATTCAGCACGCCACGCCGGGCGTCCAGGACGGCATCGAAGATGGGCCTGGAACCGGGGCCGAACTCACCCAGATAATAAGTCCGGGCGATATCGGCCCAGTAGCCATCGGAGTAGCAGTGGCACCGCACGATTACCGTATCACCCATGGCAAGGCGGCGCGAGCGCGACCGCGAATACGGTTGAGGCGGTCGGCTTCCTGCCGCGCCGTTTCGACGAGATCGCGACGGAGGTCAGGATTCAAAACGGCGTGGTCCTCCTGAAGCGTGCTGAGCACGCCGATGATGGAAGCGAGCGGCGTACGGACGTTGTGCGCGATGGAGTTGAGCAGCGCTTTCTGAAAGCGATCCGCCTCGGAGAGCCAAGTGGCATCACGCGCCTCGTTGGCCAGCGCCGACCGGAGGAGTGTGAGCGCCACCTGATCGGCGAAAGCTCGGACGATTCTTAACATCCGCCTGGGCAAATCGGAGTTGGGAGCGAACGCCAGCACACCCACGGCGCCACGCCATGTAAGCAGGGGAACAAAGTGCGAGTAAGTTCCGTTGCCGGTTCGTCGCCGAATTACCCTGGCGCCGCACATTGCCTGACGCCCGGCAGCCAGATCGTCCGGAGACGCCGGATAGCCCGGCGTATGGCGCCTGAGAGCAGGTTCGCCGGTATATGAGAGGATGGCCAGCGGGCAGGCGAAGGCGGACGTGAACGCGCGCTCCGCGGCAGAGATGGCCTGGTCTTCGTCGCCGCAATGCGGCAGTAATGCGAGCAAGCGGTCGAGTTCCGATCGCGCTCGCTTCTCGTGAGCGCGTGCACGCATCTGGTGGATTCCGATAGCAGCCACCACTCCGGCCGCGATCCCTCCCCCGACTGCGCCCCGCATACGACCAGTGTCCCAGATCCTTACGCGCAATCGGAATCCTGTTCGTGCCGTAGGTGCGCGTCCGTGCAGAACGATCCGTTCGCATACCGTCTGTCTTTACGTCGCGTTGACGCCGGACGTGAGAATTTTGACGCCCTTTTTAGACCGCGCTACTTATATTCGGAGTTGCCGGCGTCAAGCGGCAAGGCTATCCGATGCACCTCAGCGTCTTCAGTCCCGCATCGCCGGAAGCAGCAAGACTACTGTGGCTGTGGGACGCGTGCATGTACGTCTGCGGATTCATTCTCGCGGTAGTGACTCTGTCCATGCTGTATATCCTGGTGCGCTATCGACGGCGCGGCGGGAATGATCCGGAACCGGACCAGACTACGGGGAACCGGAAGTTAGAGATCGCCTGGACCGCAGTGCCGCTCGCTCTGGTCGGGCTCTTGTTTGGACTTAGCGTGATGACGGCGCGCGGAGTCGATCATCCCATCCGGCGCGCTGCCGATATCGTCGTAAACGCGCATCAATGGTGGTGGGAAGTCCGCTACCCGGGCGATGTCGTCACCGCGAACGAAATCCATATCCCACTGCAGCAGGAGACGCTGATCGAAATCGACGCCGCCGATGTGATCCATGACTTCTGGGTTCCGCAACTGACGCGAAAGATCGACGCTGTGCCGGGGCGCAAGAACTTCGTATGGATGCGTCCGGAACAGACGGGCGTGTTCAGCGGCGCCTGCGCGGAATATTGCGGCGCACAGCATGCCTGGATGCGGTTCCGGGTTGTTGTGGAGCCGGCGCAGACCTACCAATCCTGGCTCGGAACTCAGTCGGCCCCTGCCGCGGCGCCGGCTGGAGGAGATGCCGCGGCGGGCCGCAAACTCTTCGGTAACCTTACATGCGCGAATTGTCATAACATCCGTGGGATCAATTCGCAGCGGCAATATGCGCCGGACCTGACGCACGTCGCCAGCCGGCAGATGCTCGCCGCCGACCGGCTGGAGAATACGCCCCAGAATCTCCGGCAATGGATGAAGGAGCCGAACGTCATCAAGCCCGGCTGCTATATGCCGAACCTGAAACTGTCCGGCAACGATCTCACGCAGCTTACTGCGTTTCTGGAGACGCTCCGATGAGTGATGTGCCCTTCACTCCCGGTCTGGTCGACAGCACCGCGGCTCCAGCGCGCGGTGCCTGGCTCGCCTGGATCGCTACGGTCGATCACAAGCGGATCGGCATTATGTATCTGCTGACCACGATGATGTTCTTCTGTATCGGCGGTATCGAGGCGCTGCTCATTCGCATTCAGCTCGCGCGGCCCGGCAACACCTTCCTCACCTCCGACGCATACAACCAGGTATTCACGATGCACGGGACGACAATGGTGTTTCTCGTCGTGGTCCCGCTGCTGGGCCTCGCCAATTACCTGACGCCGCTGATGATCGGAGCGCGCGACATGGCGCTCCCGCGGCTGAACGCTTTCAGTTACTGGGTATTTCTGCTGGGCGGCATCTTACTTTATTTCAGCTTCGTTTCCGGCCACGCGCCGAGCGCCGGATGGTTCAGTTACGCGCCACTGAGCGAAAAGGGATACTCGACGCGCAACGGATTGGACTACTGGGCGCTGGCTCTGCTCGGCATCGGCGTCGGCACGATTGCCACGGCCATCAACCTGAGCGTGACGGTCATCAACCTGCGAACGGAAGGACTGATGATCCGCCGGCTGCCGTTGTTCGTGTGGATGGTGCTGGTGAATTCGTTCCTGATCATCGCCGCGCTTCCGGCGCTGAATGCATCGCTGGTGATGCTGCTGGTGGACCGCCAGCTACACGCGCACTTCTTCACTCAGATCGGCGGCGGATCGCCCATTCTGTGGCAGCACTTCTTTTGGTCTTTCGGGCATCCGGAGGTGTACATCATGGTGCTGCCTGCGTTCGGCATCATCTCCGAAGTGATTCCCGTGTTCTCGCGCAAGCCGATCTTCGGCTACAGTTTCGTCGCGGCATCCACCGTCGCCATCGCGCTACTCAGCCTGGGAGTATGGGCGCACCACATGTTCGCCGCCGGACTTGGACCGGCGTGGAACTACGCCTTCGGCGCATCCAGTCTGCTGATCGCCGTGCCCACGGGCGTGAAGGTGTTCAACTGG
This sequence comes from Candidatus Limnocylindrales bacterium, assembly GCA_035606355.1. Classification (GTDB taxonomy): domain Bacteria; phylum Acidobacteriota; class Terriglobia; order Bryobacterales; family Bryobacteraceae; genus Sulfopaludibacter. Next base: position 27,192 of record DATNFO010000030.1, read on the forward strand.
ATTGCCACCATGTGGGGCGGGTCGATTCGGTTTACCACGTCCATGCTGTTCGCTATCGCGTTCCTGTTTACGTTCACCATCGGCGGGCTGAGCGGCGTCACATTCGCTACCGTGCCGATCGACTGGCAGGTGACGGACACATATTATGTGGTCGCGCATATGCACTATGTACTGTTCGGCGGCACGTTGTTCGGGGTGATGGCGGGGATTTACTACTGGTTCCCGAAGATGAGCGGCCGGATGCTTTCGGAGCGATGGGGGAAGCTCCATTTCTGGCTGATGTTCATTGGGTTTCACATGACGTTTTTCGTGCAGCACATTCTTGGTCTGGATGGAATGCCGCGCCGCGTATACACGTATCCCGATAAGCCCGGATGGGCGTTGATGAATATGATTTCGACGATTCGTGATCGGCATTTCGGTGCTGGTGCTGCTCGCCAATATCGTGATCAGCCGGCGCAGCGGCGCAGCGGCAGGCGACAACCCGTGGAATGCGTGGACGCTCGAATGGGCCACCAGTTCCCCGCCCCCGGAGCATAACTTCGAAACCGTGCCGCCGGTGCGCAGCCCCAGGCCGCTTTGGGACCTCGCGCATCCCTCCGGAGGGCGCTCGTGACCCGCTTTAACACGGCGAAGCTCGCGACTGCCGTCTTCATCGCTTCGGAAGCGGTTTTCTTCATCTTCCTGATCGCGGCCTACATCTATTACTCCGGCGCGACGGTGCATGGCCCCAATGCATCGACCAGCTTGGATCCCCGGCGCACGCTTATTTTCACGATCTGCCTCATCGCCAGCAGCGGGACTTTGTGGATGGCGGAACGTCGTCTCGCCGTCCGGCAGCAGTTCGCGTTCCTGATGTGGCTGATCGCGACCATCGTGCTTGGCGCGGTTTTCATCTTCGGACAAGCGATGGAATATATCGGGCTGATTTCGAAGAGCATCACGCCGGCGCGCAATCTTTTTGGCGCGACGTTTTTTACGCTGACAGGCTTTCATGGCTTTCACGTGCTGTGCGGGTTGCTGGCGCTCTTTGCGGTGTTGATCCTCAATTTGACTCGCACCGTCGGAGAGAAGGAGATCTCAGGGCTCGGCGCAGTTTCGATGTACTGGCACTTCGTCGACGTGGCTTGGATTGTGATTTACAGTCTGGTGTATCTGACGGTGTGGTTATGAGCTTCGGTGCCTTCGCAATCTCCGCATGGGACTGGAAACCGTCCGTCCTCGTGGGCTGTGCTGCGCTGGCGGCGGCGTACTTTGCGACCGAGGGGCTTCGGTTTCCGCGACGCGCGGCCGTCTGGATCAGCGGCATTCTGCTCCTCCTATTCGCGCTGGCGTCGCCGCTTGACACGCTCGCCGACACGTACCTGTTCAGCGCCCATATGGCGAAGCACATCGGTTTGCTTCTGTTGATTCCTGCGCTGTTGCTGATCGGCTGCCCGCCGGTGTGGATGGAACGGCTGCTATCGCGCAGGCCGATGGCACGACTCGAGCGAGTGCTCGCCAATCCCGGCATCGCGTGGAGTGCGGGTATCGGCGCGATGGCGCTCTGGCACATCCCCCTGGTCTTCAACACGGCGCTGGCGCATGAGGCGTTGCACATCGCCGAACATCTTTCGCTGCTCGTCACTGGAACAATCTTCTGGTGGCCGATCTTGTCGCCTCTCCCGCAGCTACGGCTTGCGCCCGTTCCGCAAGCCGTAGCTTACCTGTTCAGCGCATGCGGCGCGTGCACAGCTATGGGGGTGCTGATCACGTTCTCGCCGCATCTGTTATATCCCGCTTATGCCCATCCGCTCGACACGTACGGCGTTCTGCCGGCGATCCGCGATGGTTGGGGCATCTCCGCGGCCATGGATCAGCAGATCGGCGGACTATTGATGTGGGTTCCGTGCTGCTTCGTCTACCTGACGGCGATCATGGCGATGTTCGCGCGGTGGTACGGCGAAGAAGGGAACGCAGTGGCGGAGGCTTCATGACGCGGGAATCCGGTACCGGCAAACGGGGATGGTCTCGCCCTTTGCCGGAGACACTGGCACGGCCGACGTACTGGCCGGCGATGCTGGCGCTCGGCATGACGCTCGCCTTGCTTGGCCCGGTTACTTCAATGGCGATCACGGTGGTCGGCGCCGGTCTCGCAGTCGCCGCGCTGGTCGGGTGGATCGGAGAACTGGTTCGATGAGCGAAAACCTGTCGCCAGAGCGTCGAAAGTTTCTGGCGTGGATCAGCATCGGCCTGGGAAGCGTCGCCGCACTGCTGATCGGAGTCCCGGTAGTGGGCTTTCTGGTGGCGCCACTCTTCGAAGCGGCGTCTACGCGATGGCGCAGCGTCGGAACCGCCGACCAGTTTCAGCCGGGAAACACGACCGAGGTGAAGTTTGAAGACGCGTCATCGGTGGCGTGGGCGGGCGTGACGGCACAGACGGGCGCATGGCTGCGCCGTGAAGCATCCGGCGAGTTCATCGCGTTCGCCGTGAATTGCACGCACCTGGGCTGCCCGGTGCGCTGGCTGCAGGACGCCGAATTGTTCATGTGTCCTTGCCACGGAGGCGTGTATTACAAGGACGGCACGGTCGCCGCCGGACCGCCGCCGAGGCCGCTCACGCACTACGCAGTCCGCGTGCGCGACGGGCAGGTGGAAATTCTAACTATGCCGACTCCGATTACCTGAGTTATGCGCTTTCTGCACAAAGCATGGGAATGGTTCGACGCCCGCACCGACGCCTCCAAGGTGATTGGGCCGATCATGAAACACCCGGTGCCACCGCGCACCGGTTGGCAGTACGTGTTCGGGAGCGCGACCCTGTTCGCCTTCCTGATTCAGGTAGTCACGGGAATCGCGCTGTCAACCGCTTACGTCTCCAGCGCCGGACAGGCCTACGACTCGCTGCAGTGGATCACGCATCACGCGTTCCTGGGCCACCTGCTGCGCGGGATGCACTACTTCGGCGCTTCGGCGATGGTGCTGCTAGTAGGCATCCACATGATCCGCACTTTTCTGACGGCCTCGTACAAATTCCCGCGCGAGTTGAACTGGGTGGTCGGGGTGGTGTTACTGGGGCTAACCATCCTGATGGGATTCACCGGGCAGTTGCTGCGGTGGGACCAGAACGGTGTCTGGTCGACGATCGTGGCTGCCGAGCAGGCCGGGCGCGTTCCGGTGATCGGACACTGGCTGGCGCGGCTGATCATGGGCGGTCAGACGGTGGGCGGCGCGACGCTGAGCCGGTTCTTCGCGTATCACGTTTTCTTCATTCCGGCAATGATTTTCGCGATGGTGGGACTGCATCTCGCACTCGTGCTGCGCCATGGCATCTCGGAGAAGCCCGATCCGGCGAGGCCTGTGGATCCGAAGACCTATCGCGCATGGTATGAATCGATGCTCAAGCGCGACGGCGTCCCGTTCTGGCCCGATGCGGCGTGGCGCGACGTAGTCTTCGGCGTAATTGTGGTCGCGTGCGTGGTTTTTCTGGCGTGGCGGATCGGCCCTCCCGAACTTACGAAGCCGCCCGACCCGACGATCATTGAAGCGTATCCGCGTCCCGACTGGTATCTCCTGTGGTATTTCGCCGTGCTCGCGCAACTGCCGCATGGGACCGAAAGTTACGTAATCGTGGGAGCGCCGCTGGTTGCGGGTGTGTGTCTGATTCTGCTCCCTCTGCTGTTCAATAAAGGGCAGCGTGCGCCGTCGCGGCGTCCGTGGGCGATTGCCAGCGTGCTGGTGATCGTCATGAGCGTGGGTGTGTTGTGGTATCAGGGCGAGCGCTCGCCATGGTCGCCCGATTTCGGTGCGCGGCAGTTGCAGGCGTCGGTAGTGCAGGCAGCCGCCGAACCGGTTTCGCGCGGCGCAGTCCTGTTCCATGCAAAGGGATGCGAGTACTGCCATCGAATCGACGGGAACGGCGGCCAGCGCGGTCCCGACCTTTCGACGGTGGCTGACCGGCTTACAGACGAACAGATCACGCTGCGGATTCTGAACGGGGCTTATAACATGCCGTCATTCGCGAGCAGTTTGAAGCCGGACGACTTATCGGCGATCGTCGCCTTCTTGGATACGAGAAAAGTCACCTCTCCGAGCCCGCAGCAATAGAGTCGTTGCCTGCTGTAGGGGTGCCGTGCCCGAGCGTAACGGCATTCTAAAGCGGCTGCCGGCCCGAATACCGGAAGGCAGTGCTCACACGGACGTCGGCAGTGGGGCCGAGGTGTATGGTTTCCCGGCCCACTGCAAACGCTAGGCCGACTTTCGCACTTAAATGGCATTTCGATCTTGGGGCCAGAAAACTGCAACCCGTCCAGCGGCAACGAGAAAGGAGGATTGGAAGGCGAGGTCGGCCGGTAATGCGCCGCCCCAACGGGTCCTGGCGAGTTGATGACTTCGGGATGCTTAAGTTGCCGCAGACGGCTGCCGAAGATCTGCTGGAGATCGTGATGCGACGGTACGAACGCGCCAGCACGCTGCTGACTTCCAACCGCCCCGTGGATGACTTGGGTAGGCTACTGGCCGACGTCGCAGCAGTGGGTGCCATGCTTGACCGGTTGCTGCATCATGGGCACGTGCTCAAATGCGGGCCGAAAAGCTGGCGGACAAAAACCTCGGCGGCAAGCCTATGACTCCAACAGCGCCGATGGCCGCAAGTTGATTTGGGGATTCAATCGAGAACGACCCGTGTTCCTTGCGACTCCAACGACAGCTTGATGTTTCGAGCGATCCGTTTTCGCTCAGAATCATCAAATAATTCACCGTCACTGTCGTTCCACGCCACGATTGAGGCCACGTAGACGCAGAAGCCATCTGCAAGCATCTCGCCAGCGACGTCCATCTTTCGACCATCCTCAACATAGACGAGCGTCTGCCGGAACGAATCTATTTACACTGAAGTACTAGGACTCGACCAGTCGTGGCCGCGGCAGTTATTAACCTTCGGGAGTGTCGACTTTCCCCTTATTCGCCGGTACAGTTGCGGGATGTATTTCATGCTTCGGAAATGGAGACTAACTAGATAAATGAATTGGAACCGATTCGCTCTCAGGCTCTGCGTTGCTTCTGGTATCGGCCTCTTTGGCACTGTTTCGCAAGCTGCCATTGTCGAAACAGACGCCATCAGCCACACCGGCTTTGCCGTCCTGTCAACGGACCTAATCAACGGCTTGACCCCAACGTCGATTAGCGGAACAACCGATCAGGAAGGCTTACTAAGCAATACCGCCGGAACGGCTCTGACCAACGGTCTTTTCGGACCCCCGGCGTTGGTTGAAGGTGGCCCGAACCCTGACCTGACGATCATAAACAATGGTGCTTCCATCACGTACTCCCTGCTGGCGCCGGCGACGATCATGGAGATTGACACCTTCACTGGCTGGCGCGATGCGGGGAGATCGCAACAGAGCTACATCATCTTAGTTTCAAGCAACGGGACCGATTTTGCGCCTCTGTTTACTGTGGCTTCGCAGTTCGATACCAGCGGCACCAACCCCTCTGATGAAAGAGTAGCGATTACGAATACCGGGAACACACCGTTGGCAACCAATGTAGAAGCGATACGGTTCGACTTTCCTACTACCCAGAACGGTTATGTGGGATATCGCGAGATCGATGTATTGGGCTCGTCCAGCGCCACTCCGGAACCGGGCTCGATGGCTCTCCTGAGTTTCGGCGCTCTCGCTCTGCTCGCCCGGCGGCTCCGCTCCGGAAGCTAGGGCGCTCTCGCGCGCTCTTATCGCGGCTTAGAGAACTGGTTCTGCCGTTCGTTTCAAAAGCTCGGGGCGGTCGACCGCCCCACTGTCGACGCCGGGATAAAACGACAGCACTTCCGCTGGCTTTGTAGTCAAAGAAAAACCAGCCATCGGCCAGGACGCAGTACCCACTCTATACGAGATTCTAAATTCTCCTTGGCCGGCGGCACTCGGCGGCATTACGATCTACCTTGCGCCGATTGTCCGAGCCCTGTGTGGGCGGAATGGCCATGGACGCCGTGCTCTTTATGCGCATCGCGAAACGAAGGTTGTTTGGCGGCTCGAATCCTTCGGAGGAACGCAGCTCATCTGGCCCACCGTGGCCCTCTGGAGCGGGCCTCTGCGATGATGCGCCAAACTTTACATCGGCTTCGAAATGATTCGCCTGGAGACGAAACGCTACCGGCTTGCGCACGAACTCGCTCACATCCGGCGCCACAACTATCTCGTTAACTGGGCGCAGATGGCCATCGAGACGCTCCTGTTCGACCACCCGGCCGTGTGGTGGATCTCCAGCCGCAATCGCGAAGAACGCGAGCTGTGCTGTGACGATCTCGCCATTGCAGCAACTCAGAATGCTGCCGGCTATGCGAATTGGAGAAGCTGTTCTGACATATCCTACGCCTGGTCGCCCTCGTTCGCTCACACTTAGCCCGCATTCCGTCCGGGAGAAGTGAGACGGCTCGTAGTACAAGCCCCGGCTGTCTCGGATTCCGATGGATCGGACCTACTGCGCTTCGTGGGTAGCTGCTATGAAAGTTGCCTTAACGTTTGGCGTTATGCTTCCTCCAGCGGCGTTAGGCCAAGGTGGTCGCAAGGAGCATCGCGCAAGTTCTGGCGAACGCCGAGATAGGCACCGAGTCTATGGCAATGTGGCGGATATACGGATCGATGGCCGGCGGAATTGCAAATCGGGCTCAATATCGTGTCCAACAATCCACTCTAGACAGACCTTCTCCGCAGCCTTCTCCTTAAGTCGGATAACAGTCGACTGTTGCTCAATCTGACTCATAAGAGCTAAGGCGCCCGATACTCGCGGCGGGGAGACTTGTTCCCAAAGCCGCGATGCAGTCTGAAGAAATACATAGGCGAGTGCGTGCTCGCCCCTCAGGAGTAGAACCTCTCCAATCCACTGCCGAGCATAGGCTTTATTCATAATGTAAGGAGCTCTCGTGACCTGTTGCTCAAGCAGTAGAGCGGCCTTTTGGTATCCAGGATATCGCAACTCGACAGCTCTCTCTCGAGTATCAGTTGCGCTGAGTTAGATCCGTTTGCGACCGGTTTTTCGCCAGAACGCGTTTGGAATGAGAGGACACTTCACCTCCAACTGTCAGGGTTTGCTGTTTGTACGCCCTAAGAACAGTCTAGAGGGGGCGGCCGCTGTAGGAGCGTAATGCGGTGCAGTTTGGAAAGTTCGCGGGGCTCCACGTTTTCGCCACAGCCGGTCCGGAACATCGCGAGTACGTCCTAAGGCTTGGCGGGGAGTGCGTGATTGAGGAAGCCGGCGGGGTTGCATCGCAGCGGACGGTGGTTCCAGGACAACGAGGGGTCTTCGAATTTCGATGTCCAGGTAGGGCCGTAGGGGCGACCGAAATTGCGGCGCAACGTGCGTGCGCCCCATCACGCGCGCTTTAGGCGAACCAGGAGCGGGGCGGCGGTGGCCACGGACAGTGTCAGCGTCGACGCTTCGGGGACGGCGGCCTACACAGCGGACTACCGCGGCCTTTGGCGTCCCGCCGAGAGCTGACCGCTGTCACCGATTCGCGCCGCGCGCATCTTCGCAGGTGAGCCATGATTCGGTTTGCACTGTTTCTCGTCGCGGCCCCGCTGCTGGCACAGGATTCCCTGTCCCTTCGCGACGCCGTTCGCCTTGCCCTCCGGGAAAACAAGGGCCTTGCTGCCTCGTCGGCCGCGGTTGACGCCGCCAGGGCCCGCGTGGACCAAGCCCGCGGCGGCCGCCTTCCCAAACTGAACTACTCCGAGTCGTGGAGCGCCGGCAACAATCCGGTCTACGTCTTCGGCTCTCTGCTGACCCAGCATCAGTTCACTGTTGAGAACCTCAACATCGGAACGCTCAATCGTCCCGACCCGCTGAACAACTTCCAGTCGCTCGTCACCATCGACCAGCCCATCTACGACGCCGGCCAGACGCACACGGCAGTGAAATCCGCCACCCTCGCCCGCGAGCTCTCGGCCGAGGACAAGCGCCGCGCCGAGATGCAGATCATCGCCGGGGTCCTTCGCGCCTACTACGGGGCCACCCTCGCCGCCGAAAGCCTCAAGAGCGCCGAGCATGCCCTACGCTCTGCCGAGGCGGATCTCAAGCGCGCCGAGGACGTGCGCGCGGCGGGCATGGCCACCGATGCCGACGTGCTCTCCCTGCGCGTCCACCTCGCCGGCGTGACCGAACAGCGGATCCAGCGTGCCGCCGATCTCGACGTGGCCCGCGCCGAGCTCAACGACGTCCTCGGCGCACCGCTCGACGCTCCCCACGTTCTCACGACCGCGCTCGCCGCACTGGATGTTCCCGACATGACGCTGGAGGCTCTCGAAAAGCAGGGCTCCACCACCCGCCCCGAAGCCCGCCAGAGCCGACTCGCCGCCGACCTGGCTCGCGTGCAGGCCGACGCCGCCCGATCCGCCTATCTCCCGGAAGTGATGTTTCACGGCGCCTGGGAGGTGGACCGCCAGCGCTTCATCACGCGCGGCGGGGCCAACTGGCTGACCTCCATCGGGCTACGCTGGAATCTCTTCAACGGCAATTCCGACAAGGCGCGCGTTCGCGAATCGACCTACGCCATCGATGTCGCGCGCGCCGACGAGCAGCGCGTCGATTCCGCCGTTCGCCTTGAAGTCCGCCGCGCCTGCGCCGCTCTCTCCGCTGCCGGCCATCGGATCGAGGTGGCCAGGGCCGCAGCCGACGAAGCCGAGGAGAGCCTCCGCATCACGCAGAACCGCTACGAGGCCGGCATGACCACCGTCACCGACCTGCTCCGGAACGAGACCGCGGTTCTCGAAAGCCGCACCCGCTATCTTTCCGCGATCCACGACCAGCGCCTCGCCGCCGCAGCACTCCAACTCGCGGCCGGCAGCCTCACCCCCGACTCCGAGGTCCTGAACTAATGAAGCTCCTGATTCCGATTTCCTTTTCGGTCTTCCTCGCCGCATGTGGCGGCGGCGCCGAACAGCATCGCCAGGCCGCGCCGGCCGCCGCGCCGGTCGCCGTCCGCACGGTCCTCGCCGCGAGTGCCGATTGGCCCGAGACCTACGAGGCCACCGGCGCGGTTCGCGCCCGCTCCTCGGCGATCCTCTCCAGCAAAGTGATGGCCTACGTACAACAGGTCTCGGTCGCCATCGGCGACCGCGTACGCTCGGGCCAAACGCTCGTCACGCTCGATTCGCGCGATCTCGAAACCAATGTCCGCCGCGCCGAGGCCGCGCGCACCGAAGCGCAGAACGCCATGGCGGAGGGCGACAACGGTATCGCCGCCGCCAAGGCGAGTCTCGACCTTGCGCAGGCCACCTTCCGCCGCATCGACGAGCTCGCCTCCAAGGAATCGGTCTCGCCGCACGAGCTCGACGAAGCCACAGCCCGTCTCAAGAGCGCGCAGGCCGCGTATGAGGCCGCGCGCGCCAGGCGGACGCAGCTGGATTCACGGCTGGCCCAAGTCGACCAGAAGATCCGCTCCGCTTCGATTATGCGAGACTACGCCCGCATTACGGCACCGTTCGATGGCATCGTGACAGCCAAGTCCGTCGACCCGGGCGTCCTCGCCACCCCCGGCGCTCCGCTCCTCATCATCGAGCGCGACGGCGGCTACCGCCTCGAAGTTTCCGTGGATGAGTCGCGAGTCCCCTCTGTCCCCCCGGGAGAGACCGTGGCGGTTGCCCTCGACACGATAGACCGCGCGGTGAACGCGCGCGTCTCGGAGGTGGTCCCGGCCGTCGACGCCGCGTCCCGCACCTACGTCGTCAAGATCGACCTCCCCGCGCTGCCGAATGTGCGCTCGGGCGTCTTCGGCCGCGCCGCCTTTCCGCTCGCCTCGCGGCGCGTCCTCGGCATCCCCGCCGACGCGCTCATCGAGCGGGGCCAGTTGCAGGAGGTCTTTGTGGTGGAGGACCAGCAGGTCCGACTGCGCCTCATCACCGCCGGCCGGCGCGCCGGAAACCAGCTCGAAGTCCTGTCCGGGCTCACCGCCGGGGAGAAACTGATCGCTCCCGTGCCTGCCGGCCTCGCCGATGGCGCCCGCGTGGAGGTCCGCCCGTGACATCACTCGGCCCGGCGGGACGCTTCGCCCGCGTCTGGATCTCCTCGAAGCTCACGCCGCTGATCATCGCCGGCTCGCTCCTCACCGGCGCTTTTGCCGTGTGGAAGCTCCCGCGTGAAGAGGAGCCCCAGATCATTGTGCCGATGATCGACGTCTTCGTCCAGATGCCGGGCGCCACGGCGCACGAAGTGGAGGAGCGCGTCACCCGGCCGATGGAGAAGCTGCTGTGGGAGATTCCCGGCGTCGAGTACGTCTACTCGACCTCCAGCCCAGGGATGTCGCTCGCGATCGTTCGCTTCTACGTCGGCCAGGACGAAGAGAAAAGCATCGTCCGGCTCAACCAGAAGCTCCAGGCAAACTACGACCTCATCCCGCCCGGCGCGTCACAGCCGCTTGTGAAGCCGCGGTCGATCGACGACGTCCCGATTCTTGCCCTCACGCTGTCCAGCCGCCGCTACAACGATTTCGAGCTCCGCGGCGTCGCCGCCCAGCTCCACGACACCATCAAGCAGACTCCCGATGTTTCCGCCGTCACCATCCTCGGCGGCCAGCGCCGCGCTGTCCGCATCACGCTCGATTCAGCGCGGCTTGCCTCGTACAACCTCGCGCCGCTCCAGGTCGCCGGCGCGCTGGGCGCTTCCAACAGCCGGCTACCCTCCGGGCGATTCGCAGCGGGGAACCGCGAGTACGTCCTCGAAACCGGCGAGTTCCTCCGCACCGCCGACGACGTCCGCAACGTCGTGGTCGGCGTCGCGGCCGACCGCCCCGTCTTCCTTTGCAGCGTGGCCGAGGTCTCCGATGGCGGCGACGAGCCGACCCAATACGTCCGGATGGCTCGCGCGGGATCGCCGGAATTGCTCCCCGCTGTCACGCTATCGATCGCCAAGCGCAAGAGCACGAACGCCATCACAGTGGCGGAGAACGTCCTCCACCGGGTCGACGCACTCAAGGGGAGCGTCATCCCGGCCGACATACAGCTCGACATCACTCGCAACTACGGCGAAAGCGCCGCCGAAAAGTCCAACGAGCTCCTCTTGCACATGCTGATCGCGGTCGTCTCAGTCAGCATCCTGATCGCCATCACTTTGGGTCTGCGCGAATCGCTGATCGTCTTCATCGCGATTCCCGTCACGCTCGCCCTCACGCTCGCCATCTTCTATCTCTATGGGTACACGCTCAATCGCATCACCCTTTTCGCCCTGATTTTCTCGATCGGCATCCTGGTGGACGATGCGATCGTGGTTGTCGAAAATATCGTGCGCCACTGGCGCATGCCCTCGAACCGCGATCGCGCGCCCTTCGACGTCGCGGTCGAAGCTGTGGACGAGGTCGGCAACCCAACCATCCTGGCGACCCTCACGGTGGTTGCCGCCATCCTCCCGATGGCCTTCGTCGGCGGGCTGATGGGTCCTTATATGCGCCCTATCCCCGTAGGCGCGAGCGCCGCCATCATCTTCTCGCTCATCGTGGCGTTCCTGGTGACCCCATGGGCCGCCGTGCGCATCCTGAAGCCAGGCGCTCACACCCGGCACGAGCGCGAAGACTTCGTCACGCGCTGGTACCGCCGCTTCATGGGACGTCTGCTGCACGTTCCCGTGCTTCGCTGGAGTTTCCTCGGCGGCGTCGTATTGCTGCTGCTCGGCTCCTGCTCGCTCTTCTACTTCCAGTTCGTGAAAGTGAAGATGCTCCCGTTCGACAACAAGAGCGAATTCCAGGTGATCGTCGACATGCCCGAAGGGGCGACCCTGGAGGAGACCCAGCGCGCCACCGACGCCCTCGCCCGCGCCACCCTGGACCAGCCGGAGGTCGTCAACCTTCAGACCTACGCCGGTGTCGCGTCGCCGTTCAACTTCAACGGCCTGGTGCGCCACTATTATCTCCGGCGCGGGTCGAACGTGGCTGACATCCAGGTGAATCTCCATTCCAAACACGACCGCAAGCTACAGAGCCACGAGATTGCCAAGCAGGTGCGGCAGCGCCTCCTCCCGGTAGCGCAGCGCTACGGGGCGCGAATCAAGCTCGCCGAGGTACCGCCCGGGCCGCCCGTGCTACAAACGCTGGTCGCCGAGGTTTACGGCCCCGACCTCCGCGAGCGCATCGCCATCGCGCGCCGCATCCGCGACCTCTGGCGCAATACCGATGGAATCGTGGACGTCGACTGGTATGTCGAGGACGATCAGCCGATGCGCCGCATCACGATTGACGAAGAGAAAGCCGCGCTCCACGGCGTTTCCAACGACGACATCGCGCGCACGGTGGCACTAGCCTCCTCCGGCTACGAGGCCGGCCTGCTGCACGCCGACGCCGCCAAGGAAGACGTCCCCCTCCTGCTCCGCTTGGATCGCGCGGCGCGTTCGGACATCGGCCAGCTCCGCGACCTGAAGGTCATAGGACGCACCGGCCGCCCCGTGGCGCTTTCCGAGATCACGCGAGAGGAACAACTCCTGGCGGACAAGAGCATCTATCACAAGAACCTGCTGCCCGTGACTTATGTGACCGGCGACGTCGCCGGCGCCATGGAGAGCCCGGTCTACGCAATCCTCAAGCTCGGCCCCGCAATGGATAAGTTGAAAGCGCCCGGCGGGTATGCCATCGAGCAGCACATGGCGGCGCTCCCCGACACAGCCGAGCGCTATTCCATGAAGTGGGACGGTGAGTGGCACATCACTTACGAGGTTTTCCGCGATCTCGGCATCGCTTTCGCCGCCGTCCTCATTTTGATCTATGGCTTGGTGGTTGGCTGGTTCCAGTCGTTCGTCACGCCGCTCGTCATTATGGCCGCGATCCCGTTCTCGCTCGTCGGCATCCTGCCCGCGCACGGCCTGCTCGGAGCGTTCTTCACCGCAACCTCGATGATCGGGTTTATCGCCGGAGCGGGAATCGTGGTCCGCAATTCCATCATCCTCGTGGACTTTGTGGAGCTGCGGCTCTCCCAAGGCATGCCGCTCGATGAAGCCGTCATCGACGCCGGAGCGGTCCGCTTCCGCCCGATGCTCCTGACGGCCGCCGCGGTAGTCGTCGGGGCTGGCGTCATCCTCTTCGACCCCATCTTCCAGGGGCTCGCCATCGCGCTGATGGCCGGCGAGATCGCCTCGCTCGCTCTCTCGCGCATGACCGTCCCGATCGTCTATTTCATCGTGAATAGAAGGAGAAAGACTGTATGTCAATCGAACGTTACGTCCGCCTGATCGCCGGATGCTTTGTCATGCTGAGCGTCGCACTCGGCTACTGGGTCAACCCCGCCTGGTTTCTGTTCACTGCCTTCGTCGGAATGAACCTCTTCCAGTCCGCCTTCACGGATTGGTGTCCGCTGATCACCATCCTCGAGAGACTCGGCGCGAGGCACAGGGTGTAAGGATGCCGCGAGTTACCATAAGCGCGTGCCCCGGACCTCCGACCTCGACCTCGCCCGCGACCTCCTCGCCGGCAGCGCAGAGGCGTTCGACGAATTCGTCCACTCCTTCCGCGGCCGTCTCGCGCACTACACTTTCCTCATGTGCGGCCAGCGGGAGGACGCGGAGGAAGTCGCGCAGGAGACTCTGATCCGCGTGTTCGAACGGCTTGACCAACTCCGCGAGCCCGCTCACCTGAAGGCGTGGGTTTTCCGCATCGCCCGTAACGAGTGCCTCATGAAGCGGCGCAAGAGCGTCTTCGCCCCGCCGGCCGAACTCTCGCTCGACGATCTCAGGCCCAACCCGCTCGACGGCCGCCGCGGAATCGAGATCGCCGACTGGACCGCCGTCCCCGACGATCTCCTCCTGAATTCCGAGCTTCGCAACGCCCTCACTGCGGGTATCCGCGCGCTTCCTGAGATCTACCGCTCCGTCGTTCTCCTGCGCGATGTCGAGGAACTGACCACCGGAGAGACGGCGGAGATACTCGACGTCTCCATCGACACTATTAAGACGCGCCTTCATCGCGGCCGTCTCGCCCTGCGGAAGCATCTCGATGCTTACCTGCGATCGCAGGAGCCATCCGCATGAACGACCGCGACTGCGCCGAAATTTTCGCAAAGCTTTCCCAGTTCCTCGACCGGGAGTTACCGCCCGGCGCGTGCAGCGACATCGAGGAGCACCTCCGCGACTGCCCCGAGTGCATCCGGTTTGTCGAGAGCCTCAAACGCAGCATCGAGTTCTGCCGCCAGTATGGTGCGTCCCGTGCTCCCGAGCCGGTGCCATCGGAAAAGCTGGCGGAGCTTCGCGCGGCCTATGACCGCATGCTGGCGCGCCGTCGCTGAAGTTGGGTGCCGGTGGACGATGCGTTCATCGTCGGCATAGAGGGCGTGTCACGCTGCTTCGCGGTTATATGATGGAATGCGCGCAGTCCTCCAAATTGCGTGTCGGTGCCAAACAGAAGCCAAATAAGGGGAAAAGGACGAAATATGAAAATGGATCGCAGGATGTTCACCAAAGGACTGGCAGCCGCGCTGGCGCTGCCCTCCTGGACAACAAAGGCATCGGCAGCAAAGCTACCGTTGAATCGCGTGACAAAGATCCGTTGCTATTATCCGCCGAACTACCAGTCCAACGGTCCGCAGGCTTTTCCGCAGAGCAACATGGTCGTGCTTGTCGATACGGAAGCCGGCATCACCGGCGTCGGTCAAGGCGGATCGCCGGATACCGTGCGGAATATGGCGCGCAGCGTGATCGGCAAGAACGCCTTCGATACGGAATTCATCTGGCAACACGGGTTCATGGATGGGTTCTACTCACCAGGCAAAGAACGGTTGCATGCGCTTGGTGCGATCGATTTGGCGCTATGGGACATCAAGGGCAAGGCGCTCGACACCCCTCTCTACGAATTGTTCGGCGGCAAGGCGCGCCAGCACATCGAACTATACGCGACCAACGGCGTACCGCCAGGCGCGGTTCCGCCAGCCGATTTGCAGCGAATGAGTCTGAAGGAGCGCGCCACCGCGACCATGGCGGCTGGGTACCGGGTGTTCCGGGTGGACAGCGCGATTCGGCCCACACCCGCCGGTGGACCTCCCGCGGGAGGTAGGGGCGGCGCCGGACGCGGCGCTGCTTCGCCGGATCGGCCTGTCGGCGTGGCAGGCCGCGGTACTTTCAACTCGCGCTCACGCATCCGCGAAATCGCCGAAGCGGCAGCACAGATTCGCGAAGGCGTCGGGCCGGATGGCGACTGGATGATCGACCTTCACCAGAGCTTCGACTTTCCGGAATCGGTCGAGGTCTGTAATCTGATCGCGCCGGCGCGGCCGTTCTGCGCGGAAGATCCTCTCCGGGAAGAACAGTTTCGCACGCAGCTCCCCAAACTACGCCTAATGACTCACATTCCGCTGGCGGCAGGAGAAGAATGGGGGACACGCGCGGATTTCGCTCCGCTCGTCGAACAGCGCGATATCGACTTTGCACGAGCCTCCCTGCCGAATGTCGGCGGGATCACCGAGATGCTGAAAATCATGGCGCTTTGCGACCTGCAGAAAGTCGGGATTATGCCGCACTTCACAGGCCCGATCGCGACGGTTGGCCACATGCAGACAATGATGGCGTTCCCAGGTCAGGTGCTGATGGAATACAACCAGGGCGAACGGCCTGTGCCGTATCTGCACGAATTCCTGGAGTGCCGAAACGGCAAGGTGTGGCCGAACGACAGACCCGGACTCGGCGTCTCCGTGGATGAGAAGCAACTCACGCTGATCCAAACTGTCACGGAAGCAGGCCCCGGCCCGACGTATCTGCGTCCGGACGGATCGCCCACGCACTGGTAAGAAGCGCCGGCAGAGCGAACGGGGAGAGCCGCTTGTGCGTGGGTGCGTTATATGGAGAATTGCGCCGCACAGGCGCGATGCGCAGGATACCGAGAGGCTGCCGGCGGGTGGATGCGACCAGATTAACCTTGGCTTCCCGGCGCGCAGTATGCGCCTGAGTCACTTATACGCACCGGCACTTCCGCTTTGACCAGCAAGATTCTGTCTCGACACACGGCAACGCCGTGCTGAAACAAGCCGGTGTCGGGAAGCAATTCAGATTTGGGCGTCGGCGGAGCCGTCAAGCTTTCAGGCGATGATGTTAGTCAGACCCGCAAAAGTTCGAAAACGTCCACGACGGGGAGGCAAATGTTTCCTTGGAACCCATGAAGAAATTCGAAGGGATTGCCGCGCCGGTGTTCGTATTCGCCAAACGTACAGCCCCACGATCGCGACCATGATGGCCAGCAACAACGGCAGGACCACCTGGATGAGAGCGGGTCGTGCCAGTCGCCAACTGCGCACGGACAGGTTCGGCGACCATGCGGTATTCCAGCGCCACGCCATACCGATAGGGAAGCAATTAGCGGAACCGGGTGTGAACACAACGAAGCCGGAAGTCGCGCCGGACCACGTCCACCTCACCGTGAATTCGCGCCGCTCCAAGATTCTGTCTAACAAGTCCCTGGATAGCTGTTGGCCGGCTCCAGCTTCTAATGTGAGATTTATCCGGTGGTCTCAAACAGGTCCGCCTTACCGCGAGCGCCCGCTGAATCAGAAGTCGCCGGCAAGAATTATGGCTTTGAATGAACTGCGAGTCTTCAGTGATACTGTCGGTACTCCCGAACCCGCGTCCATCGAACTCGTGTGTTTCGTCGTAATCGCATCGATTGCGATCCGGCGGCGGCCCCAATTCATCAGTTAATTGGTTGATGTTGCAAACAGCATCGTACGAGCCTGGTCGAAATCGCGCGGAATGCGCAATATTCGGGCATTCGCTTTCACTCAACTGTTAACGGAAGGGTTGTAGGTTCGGGTCTTACCTGAGGAGCCACGCCTTACTCGTTTGAGGCTCATTCTCATTTGGTTATCTGCCAACAGGGCGAATATCGCCCAAAATGGCCAATACTCGCGGATTTCCGTATTTCTCAGAGACGGCCTCGACTGGTGGAAATGCGCCGTGAGGCGTCTTAACGGGCGACTCTCTCAGCTGAACTCCGCTTCTTGTTCCCCCGATCCGCGTTGCGAACTCCCTCGGACTTCTCCTCCTCGGATTCATCCTCATCCTCAGATTCATCTTCTCCTCAGACTCATCCCGCTCATCAGATTCATCCTCCTCCTCCGATTCAGAATCGCCCGAAGCAGCATCGTTGTAGAGCCCGTCGGCAACTTCCGTCAATGTTTTGTCTGCCGCTTCCTCTTCCTGTAAGGTTTCATTGAGTAGCTCAGCCGCCGCAGCAAGTCCGAGCTTGTCCGCGATAGCCTTCGCGGTTCCATAAGCCGCTACTTCGTAATGCTCGACACGTTGTGCGGCGCCGATAAGTTGCAGGTCCCTCAGCCGACCGCCGTGCAGCCGGCCACATAAGCTTCGTGCGGGCCGAACGAAGTCGAATGACTCTGCCCGAACCCTATTGCCGCCGCGACGAAGTTCCTGTGGGCGACTGGACGTCTCCTAACTCGCCACAGACCGACTCCTCAGACAATGGTTTTCGGAATTGTTTGAGCTTCGCAGCGGGAACCGCCAAACCAGCACCACGTCGATCTCTCGCCGCCGAGCGGCTTCCAGTATTCTTGCGTGGGCTTCTCTTTGCGCTGCCCCGGAGTTCAGTTCGCGAACCTGCAGCGCGATGTCCCAGCCGCGCGTCCCCACTGTAGGATTGTTCAAGCTTGCCGATTTAAGATCGGGTAACTCCCTTGCGCTTCTCCCGGTTATCGCGCGACGTCGTGCCTCAGTTTTGCCTGTTTAAGCGAGCAGCTTAGTTTCCCGTGCAATCAGCGCTGGACTGGCATACAATGCACCCATGTGTTTCACACGCCTCGCTCTCTGTGCCGCTTTTCTTACCGTGTCGGCGTTCGCCCAAACCCCGGCGAACCAGACGTTCACACCTATTCGCGTAAACGCCGGCGGACCTAATTACACCGACCCGCAAGGCAATATATGGAGCGCCGATACAGCCACCGTCGGCTACGCATTCAGCACAACGGCCGTGGCAGGGAACACGACTACTCCCACGTTGTACCAGACCTGTCGTTGGGGCAGTGACTTCGGTTACCAGTTCTCTGTGCCGAATGGCAGTTACACTGTCACACTGAAATTCGCGGAACCTTCCAGGTACGGACCAGGACAGCGACTGTTCAATGTGTCGCTGAACGGCTCCATGGTTCTTAACAATTTCGACATTTTTTCAGCGGCCGGGTGGATGGTTGCGATCGACAAGTCGTTTCCGGTCACAGTTACCGATGGACAAATCACACTGCGGTTCACCGCGGGACTGGTAGACGCTCCGATGATAAATGCCATCGAAGTCATTCCGGGAGTCGGCGTCCCGAATAATGGAGCCAATGGAAGCACCTCAGATATTCGGGTGCATGCCGGTGGTACCGCCTTGGTGGATGCTGCGGGAAATTCGTGGTCAGCGGATAACTCCTACAGCGGCGGCAGTCCGTGGATAGTCTCCCAGAACATCGCAAATACTGCTACGCCGGCTCTCTATCAGTCTTGCCGATACGGTTATACCTTCTCTTATCAGTTCAGCGTGGCAAACGGCCCGTATAATGTCGTTCTGAAATTCGCCGAAGTATCTCAGTCGGGCCCCGGCCAGAGGGTATTCAATGTCGCCATCAATGGAGGTACGGTACTGTCCAACTTCGATATCTTTGCGGCCGCGGGAGGGGCGCTGATCGCGATTGACCGATCATTCCCGGTGACGGTCACAAACGGGCAGATTACCATTCAGTTTTCCTCTGGGCCGGCGAATTCGCCCATGATTAACGCGATTGATATTCAACCGTTGGGCTGCACTGGCACCAGCTTGGCTCAGGCGCCAAGCTCCTTCACAATTGTTGGCGTGCCGGACATTCACTACGACGACTTGGGTGGAAATCCAGTACCAGCGAACCAAGCCGCCTGGGCTACCGCTAAAGCTTGGATATTGGCCCATAAAGAATCGTGGAATATTCACGGCGTAATGGGGCTGGGAGATGAGGTCGCCGACGTTTCTACAGGCTCATCCGCTGATTGGATGCACGTGGCGAATGACTACAGCGATTTCGTGGTAGCTGGGATCCCGACTACATCCGCACCCGGAAACCATGATGTCAGCTATGGGGCCGGTGCGAGTAATTGGAACGCATTCTTTGCCACGGTCATATCCCGGTGGGCGTTGACTCAGGCGTTTGGCGGAAACTTCCTTGGGGGCTTGGCATCCTATCATCCGCAACTCGTCAATCAGTATCAGCGTGTCGACGTCCCGACAAGTGTTGGCATAGTAAAGATGGGTCTTGGAAGCTTGGAGTTGTTCGCCAGCGCTGCCGACATTGCCACGATTCGGAGCTATATGGACGCTGATACAGACCGGCAGTTCGTCCTTGGACAGCATATGTTCCTGGCCGAAGTAGCAGGCGACGACCAAAGCCATCCCTGCAGATTTGGAGAGGCGGACTGCGAGGTCTCTAACGTCGCAGGATTGCTGGACGGCGCTGGCATATGGGCCAATCTGAAAGACAACCCTCGCATCATCCTAATGATGAATGGCCATTCGCACAATGACGCTCAGAACGGGATTCACAGTGGCCACATGACTGACAGTTTCGGAAACACCGTTCGGGCAGTATCGACCCGTCATGTTGGTTCCTTGGGCTACGGAACCCTGTTGCTGCTGAAGTTTCGCACCGACAACAACACCGTCGAGGTTTATAGTTGGAGAACGGCCTCGGACACTGCCGACCCGGCATTCTTCGGCACTCCCAAAATCTATCCTTGGACTCCGTCTCCAAGCTGTAGCGGGAACTAAATCCGGACCGCTCTGAAGAGGCACTCGTGCCTGATTGCGTTCGAGTTCCACGACATCTGGCCCGGGCGCGATGTCCGCGGCCAACTTTCACATCCGAACGGCAGCCTAAAGATCATGGAAGCTCGCGAACACTCTGCTCTATATGCTTGCCGCGCTTTTCAGGTGGACCCAGGATTGGGACTGGCGCGGTGTTCTTGTTGCCCGCATTTATCCCCCTCACGATACGATTCGTGGCAATGCGCCGTGCATCATCAGTAACGAGTTCGCTCTGTCCTTGCGGATCGGGGTTGTCGTTCAAGACGTGTTTCCTGTCCTATGCTGAAGCCTTGACCGCGAGCGAAACTTTTAAAAAACAATCACGTGAGCGCTCTCCACGTAACACTTCGGATGGGCAGCTTTTCTTTCCTTCAGTTTTCGGCGGACATCAGCGATCTCAAAACGGAGGCCAGTACGGTTGTGGAGTACTTTGGACCGCCTACCGGTCTTTTTCCAGCGTCATGTTCCGAAGAAGGGTGCCATCGGTGCGCTTGAGTGTTCCTACCATACGGCTGCCGGTAATCTTGAGTAGCCACACCTGTTGGGGCATCCGCCACTCCAAGCTGGCTGCGGCCGCATCGTACTGCCACTCGCCAGCACCCATCGTGACCGGCTCGCCGTTAACGATCTTGTTTCCTTGGATCATGACGCGATCCGGCCTGTTCGGGACGCGCTTGACGTAGTACACAACGCGCTCGTCGTGGCACCCGGAAAGCCCTGCGGCGCAAACGGAGTCTCCGTGCCAAGTGCCTGCAGGATCCGATGCTTCCGCAGCGGACAGCCTCTGATTGAGCATGCCCCTGGCACCCAGTATCACGGTGGCGGAAATGCGAACCAAGCGCCAATGCATTCAGGATTGACGTGCGATTGTGATAACCGTTAGATGCCTAGGTGGCGTGTTTCGTTCCGGGATCGGGACGCCCGACATGGCGACCTTGCGTGGATGCACCGCCTCCGTTTTGCGACCTCGGCAAACCGGTGAAGGGCGGGCTGGAAATCCACGGTGCCACCATGGAGCAGTTCTGCCTGTCGGCGTGGCGGGGCTCCTATTTGGATCGGAACATCATCGATCGAACCGGAATCGCCGGACAGTTCGATTTCGACTTGCGCTGGCCGAATGACGACGTTGAAAAAATACGCACGGCGGATGGCCGTTTGAACCGCCGCAGGGCGCCGTGGAACGGCTGGGGCTGAAATTGGTGGATGGGATGGGCCTGGCGAATTCATCGTGATCGATTACGCCGAGAGGCCTACGGCGAATTGAGCAATTAGCGCGTATAGAAGAGCCGACATTCGGGCCTTCGCTTTCCCTCTGCTGTTAACTGAAGGGTTGCAGGTTCGCAGGTTCGAGTCCTGTTTGCGGAGGCAAATGCGCCACACCGACAGCTTCAACCGCGACGCGATCGCGGTGGCACAGTTCTGTTCGGCAGCCCCGTCCGTCAACTGCTTTATGGATGGAGGCGTGTCGCAGAAGATTCGCCGAGCTTTCGCACCTGCACCCAATTCCGTTCGGTCGAGAGACCATTTAGAATCTGAAGGCCGAAGAATCAATCCGAGTTTCTTGGCGTCAGGGCTGCGACTTCGTGGCTGCATCCATCAGGATTGAAGCAGTTTAGAAGCGGAATTTAGCTACCAGCTCCATGTTGCGGGATCCGACACTGGTGCCCGAGATTCTGCCGACGTGCCCGGGGCCGATTGCCTTGTCCGGCAGCGAGAACGACGGGTGATTGATGACGTTGCTGGCATTGGCGCTGAAGTCCAGCTTGAGCCGCTCCGTAAAGGTGAAGATCTTATGGAGCGACGCGTTGACGGAAGTCAAGGGAGGGCCCCAGACGCTGTTTCTGCCCAAATTCCCGAAGGTTCCGGGAGTGGGAGAGGCAAAGGCGTTCACGTTGAACCAGTGATCGATGGTTTGGCCACCCGGCACGTCCCGCCAATCTCCGACGACGTTGGGATACCACACGTTGTTCGAAGACAGCGAATAGCTGTTGTTCGTCTGCATGTTGACGGTGAACGGACTCCCGGTTTGCCCGATGAAATCCCCGAACAACGTCCAGCCACCAATAACTGCATCTAAGGGCCTGCTTTGATTCACGAACTGCCGCCCCTTGCCGAGCGGAAGATCGTAAGAGACGTGCCCCTTGAACATGTGACGAACATCGAAGTTGGAATTGCCGTAGTTGGCATCAGGATTGTACGCCCTCTGATAAGGCGTGGCACCCTGCTGCGAGCCCCAGCCGGAAGAGTCCTGGTTGGTCAGCATATGGGACCAGGTGTAATTGAAGTTGAACGTCAGGCCGATGCGCAAGCGGCGCGTAATTCCGGTTTGGAACGCGTTGTAATTCCCGTAGCCTTGGGTGGTATTGCTGCTGACCGTCTGGTACGGATAGGGACGGAACTGTGCGTCATTGGGCGACAGCTTGTCCTCAGGAACTTGGTTCAGGTCAGTCACGTAGTAAATGTGGGACTGATTGCTGCCGACATATCCGAAGTCCACCACCATGCTCTCGCTGATCTGACGTTGGACAGTCAGATTCCAGGACCGGAGGAGAGGAGACGGCGCGTTGTATTGGTAGGAGCTGACGGACTGCCCGTTGTAGGCGTCGGGAGTGGTCGGCTTGGGGCCGTAGATGGCGTTGATCGCCTTGCCCCGAGACCCCTGATAGTTGGTATTTCCGTCGGAAGAGAGGATCACCACGGGTGACACGTTGCCGGTAGAATCGGCCTCATTGCCTTGGCTGAGTGTCGCCTGCCCCAACCCGCCGCCATAGCTGTCCACATTCCACGGGAAGGTGTACATGCCAAAACCGCCCCGGATCGTGGTCTTCGTGCCCAGCAGGTAAGCAAAACCGAATCGCGGCATCCAGTTGTTCCACACCGGCTTCTGAAGGGAATGTCTGCCGTTGGCAGCCGTCGTACCGTACCACATGGCACCCGGTTTGCCGGTGGCCGGATTGATCACGTTCGGATCGAAGGAACGCACGTTGTTATTGACGTCGGACCAGCCGGTGTTGCCTTCCCACCGCATGCCGAGGTTGAGGGTGAGTTTCGGCGTGACTTTGAAATCGTCCTGAACGAAAACGCCCGGATTCTTCAGGCGGCCGCCGTATTCCGGCGAATTGAGGGCGCTCCAATTCTGGACATAACCCAACAGGAAGTCGGCATACGCAGAACCGCTATTGGAAGCGAGAGCACCGGTATTGCTGCCCGCAGTATAGACGCCGGTAAAGCCGACCGAGGCGCCAACGAGATTGCCCCAGGCGGTGGAATCGGCCCGGAAGATGAGGGCGCCGGCGCCGAAGTGCAGAAGATGACGGCCTTTGATGAGCGTCACCTGATCGGAAATGTCGAACGTGTTCTCCTTATAATTGGTGTTCGAGGGCGAGCCCGGCGCCAAGCCGTAATAGTTGCTGATGCTGACCGCCGGGAAGATGTCTGCCTTCGAGAACTGGAGCCCCAGCTTCTGCGGGTAACCCTGGCCGATTGTCGCTGGGGTGAAAATGTCATATTCGCCCATGAACCCGATGCGGAATTCGTTGGTGATGTGGGCGTTGAGGGTCCAGTAATCGGAGAGCTGACCGCTCATGTTCATGACATCGCCGGGATTCAGGTTAATCGGGGCCACCGGGCTGAAGGGCCTGGCCGGACCGTCGTTCCACGCTGCCGAACCGGTGATTCGGTTGTTGCTCGTCACGTCGGCATCAAACCGGCCGAAGTATTTCCGCTTGGGGGCGTCGCCCGGGGCGAGGTAACTGTAGTTGTTGGTAACAAGACCGCCCGGGTTCAATTGCCCGGATAAATTCGGCGCCGGATAGTACGACTGAATGGCCTTCGCTACGGAATCCAGCAATTGGGTGGGGATCTGATTATTAGGAAACACCTGGCGAGTGACCACCCCGGTAACAGGATCGACCGTTTGCGTGGTCGGATCGTAAATCGGATTCATTCCCGCGAAATTGCCCTGCCGCATGGCCAGCGTCGGCACGGTAAGGAAGCTGACCGCGGGAGTGGTGTGGTTGATGGTGTTTTCGATGGCGAAGAGGAAGAACACTTTGTTCTTGATCACGGGTCCGCCGATGGTCCCGCCAAAGTCATTGACGTGCTGCGGGGTCTTGAAGGAGACGCCGTTGAACCCGAAGGGCGCGGCATTCAGGGCCGTGTTTTTGAAATAGTCGAACGCCACACCGTGAAACTGGTTGGTGCCCCCTTTGGAGATCTGGTTGTAGACAATTCCGCCGCCTCCGTACTGCGCCGTAAAGGCCGAATCGCTCATCTTCACTTCCGCTACCGTATCGAAGATCGGGGTGTTGATCACGTTGTTGCTCATCGGTGAACTGGTAGAGGCGCCGTCCAGCAGGGCATTGGAGAACGGCATACTGCCGTTCACCGACACGCCACCCATACCCGCGTTGGCGTTGTTGGTGCCGTTACCGCGCGTCCCCGGCAGGTAGGTGAGGAACGACTGCCAGTCCGGAGTAGTACCAGTTTGCGGCAGGTTCTTCAGGGTCTCCTGCGACACGGTCTGAGAGATTTCAGCGGTGGTGGTTTCGAGCAGCGGCGCGGCGGCTTCAATGATCACTTGCTGCGTCGCCTGGCCGACGCTCAATTCGACGTTCATTCCGGTGACGCCAGTAGTGAGCGTGAAAGGCCCACGCTGCATTGTGCTGAATCCCTCTTTCTTGAACGTGATCAGGTAACGATCGGTAGGCACGAGGGGTCCGGTATCGTAAACTCCGGACTCGTTGGTGAGGACTGCGCGCTCGGTGTTTTTATCGATGTCTTTGATACTGACGGCGACCGCGGGCACGACCGCTCCTGTCGGATCGGTAACGGTCCCGGTAACGTCGGCTGAATTCGTGGCTTGGCCCCACGCAAGCGATGCGCACATAAGGCCAGTGAACAGAACGAGCCCTTTACACAGAGATAATCTCTTCATGGTCCCCTCCCCTAAGCGCTTGCGAGTATATGGAGATTCCAAGTCGAAGTCAACGGCGCCGCTCAGTCAGAATGTCCTATTAGATGCCAACTAGAAATGCCCTCTGAACGTGGTCAGCGTGGAGAGGTGATGGACCCAGGAGTCATTCGCCCGACGCGTTATCTCAAGGCAGGTGAGGCATAGGACGAATTGCCGAACAGGGCACCATGCCGGCGCCTTCTTTGAGGCAGTAGGAACGATCGGCGTCGAAGTTGGTGACCGTGTCGATCGCCCCTGACGGCCAGAAGACTTCAACTTTATCGGCGCGGGAATGGCCGGCAAGCCCGAAGTGCAGGCGGAGATCGTTCTGCGACAGGTAACTGCCGGAACTGCGCACTTCGTCGGTTTGGACGAGGCTCCCGGCGGTAATTCGGACGCGGGCATTCAGAGCCAGCCTGTTGCTCTTAGTTCCACCGAGTTCGAATTCAATCCAGTGGTTGTGGGGGCCTCCCTGGGGACGGAAGATTACGGGCTCTCCCTCGAGATTCTCGACTACCACTTCCTGGACGCCGTCATTAAAGAGGTCGCCGATCGCGAGTCCCCGGCCCACGCGGGGAACTTTGAGTGCGGGCCCGACCTGGTCGCTGATATCGCGGAAGGTGCCGTCTCGCTGATTGAGGAAGAGTTGGCCGGGCTCGCGGTAGAAGACGCCGATCTTGGCATTGTCAACCTGTGGGTATACGTGGCCGTTGACGGCGATGAGATCGAGCCAGCCATCGTTATCGATGTCATAGAAGGAGTCGCCCCAGCCGACGACGTGGGTCGTGGCGCGGGCGATGTTGGAGATGTTAGAGACGTCGGTAAAAGTCAGGTTGCCGTCGTTGCGGAAGAGTTGCAGATATTGCTCACTGAAGTGCGTAATGGCGATGGAGGGGAGCTGTTTGTGCAGGTAATCGCCGAGAGCGACTCCCATGTTTGCCAGGGCCCTCCCGTTTTCTTCGAGCGCCACCCCGGCCTGAAAGGCGATTTCAGTGAACCGGCCTTTGCCGTTATTTTGATAGAGGTAATTCTGGGCTCCGTCGTTGGCGACGAAAAGGTCGGGTTTGCCATCGTTGTCGAAGTCCGACCAGACTGCGGTGAGGCCTAGAAGGTTCTGCGGATCGTCGACGCCGGCCTGTTTCGAGACGTCGGTGAAGGTGCGGTTGCCATTGTTGTGGTAGAGGTTATCGGGCGAGCCTTTGAGACCGGCGGGGCCGCACTGGACCTTGATGTTGTGATAGGTACAGGTCACCATGGAGCCGAAAGCGGGGAGGTCGTGGAGATCGTAGGCGGCGTAGTGTGAGACGAACAGGTCGGGCAGGCCATCGCCGTCGTAATCGCCGAACGCCGCGCCCATGGCCCACTTGGTGTCACCGGCGAGTCCGGCCTCCTGGGTGGCGTTGGTGAACGTGCCGTTGCCATTGTTGCGGTACAGGACGAGGCCGCCGAAACAGGTCACCAGCATGTCGGGCCAGCCGTCGTTGTCGTAATCACCGACTACGGCGCCGTTGGCCCAGCAGGGATATGTTACGCCCGCCTTGTCGGACACATCGGTAAAGGTGCCGTCATGGTTGTTGTGAAAGAGGGCGCTGCGGGCCTTCTTTCCGGCCAACTGCATGTCGACATCGGGGGAGTTGGTGAAGTAGATATCAGGCCAGCCATCGCGATCGTAGTCGATGACGGCGACCCCGCCGCTCATGGATTCGACGATGTATTTCTTGTCGGGGGAAGCGAGGTGGTTGAAGTGGATCTTGGTGGAAGCGGTGATGTCCGCGAGCTGGGGGAGCGCAGCGGCAGAAGGTGTATTGGCGCGCTGGGCATAGAGGCAGAATCCCAGGAGGGAGACGCTCAGGAGGGCGCGGGCGCGGCGGACGTATTGGGCGCGGGAGGGCATCTCACCGGGGAACGGGCGGCGCGGCTAGCTGTTTGAAGACGTTGCCGATCTTGTTCTTCACGTCCTGGTAGTGCTTGAAGGCGTCCAATTCGCGCTGGGCGTCGGCGGTACGGCCGTCACGGCGGTAGAGATTGCTCAGGCGAAAGTGGGCGGCAATGTTGGTGGGGTCGTCGTGGATGGCGCTCTCGAGGAGGGAGATGGCGTCGGCCGTGCGGTTGGTAGAAATCAGGACGGTGGCCAAGCCGGTTTTGGCTTCCGAATCCCTGGGCTGGAGGGCGAGAGCCTTGCGGTAGCCTTCCTCGGCGGCTTTGAAATCGCCTTTCGCGGAGAGGACGGCTCCCAGCTGCCGCCAGGCCAAGGCGTCGTTCTGATTGAGCTTGATGGCCGCTCTGTATTCGGCTTCGGCCTGTGCGTTGAAAGCGGGATCGGAAGAGGCCCGCAGTTGTTCGGCAAGTTCGAAGTGAGCGCCGGGGAGCGCCGGATTGAGCTTCAGAGCTTCGCGGTATTGAGCGACGGAACTGGCGTGATCTCCCTGGCGGCCGAGTTCACCGGCCATGATCATGTGCATCTCGGCGGAATCGGGCGCGGCGACCATCAAGGTAAGCAGGCTCTGGTCGATTAGCTGGCGGGAAAGCTGATAGGTGACCAGCAGGATCTGCGGATTCTGCGGTGCAGCTTCCCGGAGTTTTCCGGCGACTGCGAGGGCTTTCTCAAATTGGGAAGCGGCGGCATAAAGCTCGATCAATTCGAGGCCGGACTGGAGCTGAACCTTCTGGTCATCGAGCGTGGACAGGGCGTGCTCGAGGTGGGTCTGGGCATCAGTGGTATTGCCGGTGCGCTTCTCGGCGATTCCCAGGAGAGCTTCCAGGCGGGAAAGGCCGGCCTGCATATCGAGGGCCGCGCGAAGGTGCGGCACCGATTCGGTGAAGTCGCCCTGGAAGAACAGGAGCACCCCGAGGTTCGCCTGGCCGTTGAGGTTCTTGGGGTCGAACGTGACGATTTCGCGGAGGAGGGGGATGGCGACCTGCGGTTTCTGCTCCTGAAGCGCCTTTTGCACCTGCTGTTCGAGGGCGGCTATTTTCTGCGGCACGCTTTGGGCATCCTGGCCCATCAGCGCGATCGACGGCAGCAAGGCAATAACTACGCGTAATACCGGAATAGCCACGTGCCCCAGGTATAGCACGGAATGCGCCAGGGGGCGCAGACTGGTGCAACTTCAACAAGCATGGGCGGACGCATTTCGCGGCGAGTCCGCTGCTTCAGAACCGGGGATGCCCGAAATTGCAAGTAGAAGCACAGTAGATGTAATCGCACTTCGGGAGTGCGGCTGAAATGGCGGCACGAATGGTCAGCGATTGGGTGGAGGCGGTGCTAAAGTGCGATTCAGCAACGGCCAGCTTGCTTTTCGAGGAAAGCCGGGAGTTTCCGATCAGATACACTCGGGATTTAAATCAAGCTCGCGCTTGGTTGTTGGCTCAATCCGGCAATGCACCGTACGCCGGCAAGTGCGGCCTCGTTGCCAGTTCAGGCGCATTGCGCTTGCGAGCTTATGGCCTCGAGGTGTCCTCCGGATTTCGGCTCGGCTTTCAACATGAAGATTGGTTTCTTGCGGGAGGCGACGATGTCCGTTCAGCCGCAGCACTCGAAGTCTGCGCCAGTGAATTCGAGTGCCAGGGACTGGAACTCGATTGGGTTGGAGTTTGTCTAGGAGGCGATCTAGGGTTTGATCCGAGTTCGGGGTGCGCATTCCGATAATGTCGATCAGCCATTCCGATCTGATGCCGATCAGAACGGAGCGAAGCGACGCAGGGCTCTCTCAGTTTGAAATAGTGATCGACATCCGTCAAGAGTTTTGCTGGTTTTCGTCGGGGCGACTCATCGGAAATTTCCCTTTTGCGCCTCTCCGTGTTTTTGGCCGCTGACGGAAGGAGCCCGTAGGGCGACTGGAGTTAGCGGCCAAAAACAACCGGCGGCCGCCCCGCTACTCGCCCTTTTTGCCATTGCGGCCTTTCAGCTTCCGGATCGATTCGCCTTGTAACTCGATGCGGTGAGCCCCATGCACCAGCCGATCCAAGATGCTGTCCGCCACGGTGGCGTCTCCGATCTGTGCGTGCCACTTCGCGATCGGCAGTTGGCTGGTAAGGAGGGTTGACCTAGTCAGGTAGCGCTCGTCGCAGATCTCCAGAAACGCGCGGCGCTCCGCTTCGGCCATTCGGCGCCATCGCCCAGTCGTCGACGATCAGCACGTCTACCTGTCCCAAGGCCCGTAGCTTCTTGCCATAGCTGCCGTCAGCCCGTCCCAGTTCGAGCTCCCGAAAGAGCTGCGCCGCGGTGACGAAGTAAGCAGTGAACCCATCACGGCACGCCTTCTGGCCAAACGCACGCGCCAGGAAAGTCTTTCCGATCCCGGTCGGGCCGATTAGGAAGATGTGTTGGTGGCGGCGTACCCAGTCCGAGTCCTGAATCAGCGGGCGGATTACCTGCTTGTCCAGGCCACGCGCCGCGCGGAAATCGATGTCCTCAATGCAGGCTGGGCCTTGCAGCCGGCCATCTCTGAGCCGCCGCTCCAAGGCCCGGTTCTGCCGCCAGTTCCACTGCCGGTCCACCAGCAACGCAAATCGCTCTTCAAAGCTCAGCTGCGTCGATTGCGGATCTTCCTGTTGCTGCGCGAAAGCGTCGGCCATCCCGCGCATGCGCATGGTGTACAACTTTTCTATCGTTTGTTGGTTGAGCATAGTTCTCCTTGTTGTCTACGGAATCACCGGAGGATCGGCCTCCGGAGGGGAATCGAAGTAATCGGCGCCACGGATGTTGTCGTGGTCCACGGCAGTCTGGGCGGACGGATCGCCCGGCATCGGCAGCCGGTCGAGCTGGTTCTTCAGGATTGAGTCCATGCTCTGGAAGTTGTAGGCCCGTGCCCGCAAGCAGCGCCGCGCTGCCGCTTCCATGCGCTCGGCAGGATGGACCTTCGCCAACCGCAGAATCCCCAAACACGACCGAAAGCCCTGCTCCGGATGCCGCTTGGCCGCCAGAATCGCTTCCACCAGTTGGCCGGTGCACGGCCCAGTCTGCTGGGCCTCTTCGATCAGTCGCGAGGGCGTGCGCCCCAAATACTTCTGGTGCGACTTGGGCCTGTGCTCGGTCAGCGTCGTGGCTTTTCCTGCCTCATAGGAGCGGACATGGGACGCCACCCGCATCCCGCGGTGTAGGATCTCCACGGTCTCACCCGTCAGGTGTACATCCAGTTCCTGGTGGACCAGCGCGTAGGGCACGCTGTAGAAGTGCCGCTCGACTTCGAGGTGATAGTCGATATTGACGCGCGCGGTTTCCCATTCTCCGAACTGGTAGCGCGTGGCCGGCAGCGGCTTCAGTGCCGGCCTGTCCAGTTGCGCGAATAAGGTGGCCCGGCTGCCTGCACGCTTTCGGAACGGCCGCTGGTTTAACCGCAGCAGCAACTCGGCGATGGCCTGGTTGACTTCGGCGAGCGAGAAAAACTTGCGCTTGCGCAACGCGGCAACGATCCAGCGCTGGACTACCTGAACCCCCACCTCGGCCTTGGCTTTATCCCTGGCGCGATACGGCCGCGCCGGAATGATCGCCACGCCATAGTGCTCCCCCAGGTCCCGATAGGTCGGGTTCAAATCCGGCTCGTAATAGCTGGGATGCGTGACGGCGCTCTTCAAGTTATCCGGCACCACGACTTCGCTCACGCCGCCGAAAAACTCGAAGGCTCTCTGATGCGAACCGATCCAGTTCCGCAGATCCTGCCCGGTCGTGGCTTCCGCGAAGGTATAGCTGCTGGCGCCCAGCACGGCCACAAAGACGGCGGCCGCGTGCACGTCGCCGCTTTGCGGATCGTGGATCGGTATCGTGGCGCCGGCGTAGTCGACGAACATCTTCTCGCCGGCGCGGTGCTCCTGCCGTAGAACCATGTCCAGCTTTTTCAGCCAACGCCGGTAGAGTTCGCAGAACCGGCTATAGCCATAGCCCTCGGGGTTGCTCTCGCGTCCTTCCTGCCAGACCAGTTGCAGCGTCAGATCCTTGTGCCTCTGCAGGTCTTCATGGACCTTGGTCCAATCCGGCTCCGGATGTTTCCGCCAAACCGAGGGAGCGGGACGCTGCGGAAACAACGCCTGCTCGAGCTGTTGCTCGCCCCAGTTGTCCGGCAACGGCCATCTGACGCCAGCCGCTTGCGCGGCGGACACGTATCCGTGGACGGTGCTTAGAGAAATGGAACAACTGCGGGCGATCTGATGCTGGCTCAACCCGAGGGAATGGAGCCGCAGAACTTCCTTCAACTTGCGCATGGTCAGCCTCTTCTGTGGCAACTGGGAATCTCCACTTTTCAGTGGAGTCCAGTCGCCACGGCTGCCCTACGCCGTCATTCCAATCTCATGCCGATCACCGTTCCGAACTACAGCCGTAAAACCGATCGGCATCAGTTCGGAACACTGATCGGCATCACTTCGGAATCGTGATCGACATCAGTTCGGAACGCTGATCGACATCCCCCGGAATCCGCAGCCCTGCCAAGTTGTTCCTTCCAGAGCGGAGCGTAGCCATCATGGTTACATGTGAGTCGTAGCGCAGCGTGCGCTACAAAGGCGGATGCTACCGTTGGTAGTGGAAGAGATTCCACGATAAAGAGACTAAGGTTCGCCCCTGCCCTCAACCGTGCCATATAGTCAAACGTAAGTGTGTTCGCGATGCCCACAACGATCAAGGCCCTGCTATTAGGCCGTGAAAACGGCGTGCGCTCCGGTGCCAGAACCGAATGGGCAAATACGACCCCAGGTTGGTGAAGTGCAAAAACGGCGGTTCGTTCGTTGCTAGCGGACGAGACATTCCGGAATCCAAACCGAAAGAAAGCCGCCGCTTTGAGCAGGTTATCTCTGTCCCTTAACCGTTCGATGGGTACCGAGTTGATTGGAGGGTCTCCCCAGCGATCATCGAACTGCCAAAATGTCTTGCCCTCAGCCAGCAGGAGGTGCCCCTTTCCTAATAGTGCTTTGTAATTGCACGGATCGCGGTAGTCGATCGTTGTCGGAAGGGGCGAGAATCGCCACGAATCCTTGGACTTGTTCAATTCGACCGCGAGCCCAATACCGGATTCGAGACAGAAATCCTTGACCAGCTTCCCGTTCGTGTAGCAAGCACTACAAATTTCGGCGTCGATGCGCTGCTGGATCTCCGGGAACGCAAGATACTCCCCTCCTGTCTGCGTAATGAAATCCAATCCGTACGACAGGCGGGGCCTCTCTTGACTCTCGCCAAACAGCCATTCATCGTCATGCAGATAAAACGCGCACGAAATCGTCTCAGTTCGGCGGCCCGCTTCGGCAACGATAACAGCGAATTTGAAGCTCCTGTGGATCTCAAACAGCTTCTTTTTGTTCTCAAACGAGAAGCAGAGGCGAAGGCATAGGTTCTTGAGGTACAAGCGACGGATTCCGGTGGCCCCCTCGTTCGCGTGGAACGCGGAAGGGACGACGACGCCTGTGACACCGAGCGGCCCGAGGAGTTGCTGGTCCCGCTCCATGAAGACGCGAAAGAGATCGAGGAATCTACCCGCCAGATCGCCATCGACGCTCACCTTCTGGTAACTGTACAGAGCATCAAAGATTCGTTTTTGCGCCTCGAAGCCCCCGATATATGCGGAGTATTCTCGAACGCGCTCCGGATCGTCAAGGACCCTCTTCTGGATTGCCTCACGCTCAGCTTTGGTTGTTGCGTCTAGAACGGAGATGTCGTACGAAGAGAACCACTCTTTCTCCTTGCTGGTCACGGTATCCCAAGGTGGATTCCCCAGAACTGCATCGAATCCGCGCCGATTGTTCGAATTCCCGTCTGGAAAAAACACCTCTGGAAATGCCAGATCGAAAGGCCAGACGCCGGAATCCGCCAGCGGATCATCTGGTGCCGCGACTGCGAGCGCGTGCCGCGCGATATCCACGTATTCCGTACCCGTGCCCTCGCCAGACATCAGCCGCCCAGCCCAGGAAGCCGCGACCGCGCGGAACGGCGCCAGCGCCGCATCAAGCTTGCGCTTCAAAGCCTCCTTTTTCTTGAGCTCCGCCAGCGACGTGCCGATGTCCGCCTCCAGATCATTCACCAGCGACAGCGCCTCGGCCAGGGCGGCGCGGAACCGCTGGCGCAGGCCGTCGGCAAAGAGGCCCTCCAGCGGAGAGCGGTCGCGTGGGAATGTGAGCAGATGGTCGAATGACGGCCCAGTGAGCGAATCCCCCTCCACGAGCCGATGATTCAGGAACGTGAGCGGCAGGCCCTCGGCGTGGGCTTCGATCCAGAGGCAGAGCTTTGCCAATTCGACAGCGAGCTTGTTCTTGTCCACGCCGTACAGGCAATGCACCGCGACCAGCCGGCGGCAAAGCGCTTCCGCACGGCGCTGCGAAACGCCGGATTCGCCACCTTCCACCGCACGGCTGGGCAGGTAACTCAGCAACTCGCCATCCGGACCGGCGACAGCCATGACACGCCCGCGATACTTTTCGGCTTCGGCCAGCGCGGCCGCGCGCACTTCCGCGTCTACCGCTGCCTCGGCCCGTCTCTCGGCTGGGTTGGCGCGCAGGTCGCAGGCCTGACAGGCCTCGTACAGGCGCGCACCCAGGAAACGGCAGGCGTCCACCAGAAAGTGGCCACTCCCCATCGCTGGATCGAGCACCTTCAGCTTCAGAATGGCGACGGGATTCGGGTCCTTCGGCGGGCTGATTTTATCCACCCGCGGCCCAAGTGTCTGTTCTACCAGGAAGCGGACGAAGCGGTTCGGGGTGTAATATGAACCGCTGGCCTTTCGCCCCAATCCGACGCGAAGGTAGAAGCGGCCGGGAGCAATCGCCCCCATCCACTCGATGCGTGTCCGGCCGCGAGAAGGCGCGGATTCCTCTTCGGATTCCTCCTGTTCCTCCTCGCCGCTTTCGTCCTCAGCGGATGGCGTCTTGTCGCGGTAGCGCTCGCCTTGGGCCGCTGGAACGACCACTTCGAGTTTCTGGCGCTTCAACCGGCAGAGGGGTTCGGTGGCGATGCCGGGCTCCAATTCGAGCAGGTTCTCGTAAACTCGGCCCAAGTCCTCCAATTCCAGTGAGCCGTAGTGCACGTACCGCCGCTCGCCACGGCCCGGTTCGGTCAGCAGAAGACGGTCGAGCAGGATAGCCACTGCGCGTTCGCCCCAGGCCAACTGCTGCAACAACGGCGTGGCCTCTTCGCCAAAGAGCATACCGCCCAGCGGCGCCACGTGCAGCTCGCTCGCTTCCAAACCCCCGGAGAACATGCGAAAGAGCTGCCGGAGCCCGTCCTCCAGGAATGTGCCGGTATCTTCGCCGGATTCCAACACGGCACGGGCGACCGGGTGCAGCGCCTGGCCGGGAGAAAGGGTTTTGCGCCAAAGCGTGGACGAGGCGAACCGGAAACTGCGCGCCGGATCGTCCGTGGCTTCCATCTTGAGCAAAAACAGAAGGCGGTAGACCAGTATGAGGCCCTCATGCCAGAGGTCGCGGGCAAGCCGTGCGCGGTCCGGAAATGCGGCGAGCCGTCCTGCGTTGACAGGATGGTCCAGCACCTCCTGGGCGAATCGTTCCACCGCTTCGCGCGCCTGCTTGCGGAGGTCGCTCGTGACCCGCGACTGCTGGACGCGCGTTATCCAAAATGTCAGGCAGCGCTGCCATGCCACGTGGCTGCGCCAGCGCATACAGGAGACGGAATGCATCCGGAACTTCGCGGCTGCGCTTCCATTCAGGGTCGATCGGGATGACAACTTCAGATGGTGGCCGCGCCGGGTCGCCGATCACCATGCGGATCTCGGCGTCGTTGGTCACGAGGCCCATGCGTTCGCCCGAGGCGAAGAGCACGCGGTTGGCGATCTGGACCCGGCTGAAGCGGTACGCAGCGCCGCGTCTGGCGGGGGCATCGAGGTCTTCATCGAAGCTGGCCGTCCACACGCGCAGCCGCGCATCGGCCTCGTTGATCAGGAGCCACCCGCCGTCTTCGTCGCCTTCGCGGGTCCGCACCTTACCGCCGTCCTCGATTCGCGCATAGCCCAGCCGTTCCATCAGCGGCTCGATTACTTGCCGCCGGATGCGCAGCGCGCCGTCGCTGGCGCCAATTCCCGCAGCCGGCGGCGGTAAACGGTCCAGAAATCCGCCAGCGCTCGGCCTTCCTCGCCCGTCGTCTTCGGCAGAAGGTCGAGCCGGTTTAGTTCTCGTTCGAGCTCGAACTCGACATACGGCTCCGGAAGCGCGGGGCCGCGAAAGTAGCACTCGGCCAGGAGTCTAAGCGGCATCCGCGCCCTCCGGAATCAGCATGAGGATGCCGAGGGGCAGCACCACGGGCGCGACCAGGGCCAGGCGCGCGTCCAGATCCTTGCGCCGGTGCTCATACAATTCCAGGACCGCGCGGGCCTCATTCCGCAGGCGCGTGAGCTGGGCGCGATCGGTCTCGAAGCCGGCTAGCCGGTCCAAAGGCTCGATGAGCGTGCGCCACACCGGCGCCGGTTGCGGCGATGCGGCGCTCTCCTGAAAGAGTTCCGTCTGCGTGGAGCTTTCTTCCGCCTTGCTGGTGATCTCGATCATGCGTTGTCGCAGCCACGCAGCAAGTTCGCGCTGCTCCGATTCGAGCAATGTGCGGCGGCGGGTGGTGAATTCCACGGAGGCAGACTCGAAATGCGCGATGGCCGCGGCACTGGCACGCTCGCGTACTGCATCGCCCCACTCCGCATAGCGCTTCTTCCACAGTTCGGCCGGCTGGATGCCGTGTTCCGGCGCTGCGATCCGGGTCCATTCCTCCGGATCGACGATGCGCGGCTCTCGATTCTCCGCAATCCGGACGGCGAGGACGTGCTCCAACTCGGGGCCGGAGCGGCTTTCGACCCGGCCCAGGAATGTGAAGAGCAGCTCCGGTGAGGCGACGTGCGCGCGGACGGCGCTCACGCGATGATCCTGGTAGGCTTCGGCGGCGCTACAGTAGGTCAGGCTGCGAACGCGCTCCAATGCGCGTCGCACCAAAGGATGCGCGCGGCCCAGGAACCCGACGCTGTGGTCTCCCTGGCTGGTCACGTTGATGTCGGTCGTAAGCAGGACGGTATGGGTTTCCGGGTCGTGGCCGGGCATATCCTCCAGGCCGTAGCGCCAGGCCGGCGGCAGCGTGACAGAGAAAACCGGATCAGCCGGCGAGCCATGGACCTGCCCGCCGTCGAAGTGGATGGCGTCTGCCACGAAGCTCGTGATATCGACCGCCTCGGCACGGCCGCCGCCGGCACGTGCGCGGTCCGCCTCTTCGAGTTGGCGGCGGTCCGCGTTCATTCCGGCCTCTCCCAGCCAGGCATGCGTGCGCGCGGTTTCACGGAAGACGTGAAAGGAGCGCTCCACCTCCTCGAACAATTCACGGCTGGCCTCATCGTTGCCGGGCTCTTCTTCGCCCGCGAGATCGGGCAGCGGCTCGTCGGCTTCGAAGAGGCGCGCTTCGTCCGCCATGACGCCCTTCAGCAGCCGTTCGCTGCCGCGCTCGGTGGAGGTATCCAGGCCGAGCGTGTTCGGAACGAAGGTGAGCCGGGCGCGCTGGCGCTCGTATTTCACGATGAGCCGCATAAGGATGCGCTCCTCGAACGTGCCGCGTAGAAACAGGTAGCGGACGAGCGGTTCGAACTCCTGGCCGTAGCGGTCGATGCGGCCCTTGCGCTGCTCCAGGCGATTTGGGTTGAACGGGAGTTCCAGGTGGATGAGGTTGTGGCAGCGCTGGTGCAGGTTCAGGCCCTCGGCACTGGCGTCGGTGCTTACCAGGATCAAACCGGATTCGGATCGAAAGCGCTCGGTCACGCGCGTCCGGGCGCGGTCGTCGAAAAGGCCCGTAATGGTAAGAACCTTGGCACCCCAGCGCTGCTGAAGGCGGGGAGCCAGTGCCTCCAGGCTGTCGATGTACTCCGTGTAGATCAGAATGTTGGCATTCGGCTCTTCGGCCCGAGTCTCTTCCACCAGTTCCAGCACGCGCTCAACTTTGGGATCCTCGGGTACGGCGGCCGCCGCGAGGTCCAGCAATTCATTGAGTGCCTCCACCACAGTCGCTACCTTCGCCAGCCCGCGCGAACCGGTGCGCACCTGGCGCTCGAGGTCGGCGAGCTGCTGCGCCAGGTCCTCGGTTTCCAGGACGTCCTGCTGCTCGGATTCTTCGGCGCTCAGGGTGCCATACCGGGCCAATTTGCGCTGGTAGTCGCGCAAGGTCCGTACCCGTTCCCGGCGCATTTCCTAGGATTCCGCGTCCTCCCGCAGAGCGCGTTCGAAACGCTCCTGCACCACGCCGAGGGTGCGTTTGCAGGCCTCGACGGTGGAGACGCTGCGCTTCAGGAGCGAAATGAACGCCAGCGCCTCGTCGAACCGGCGGTTGCGGAACGCGCTCCTGAGCATCGGCGCGACCAGCTCCACCAGCCGGCGCTGCAACGTCATGAAATTCGCGTGACGCGCCGATGTGACGGTCACGGGGCACGGGAAGACGCGCCGGCGCTTGAAACGCTCCTGCCCCGTATTCGGATCGATGATGTGCGATTTCAGTCGGCGGACCACGTGGGCGCGATACGCCTCGCCCCGGAGATCGCCGCGGCCGTCGATCAGGGAGGGATCGAGCAGCTCGCAGAGAGAGGCGAAGGAGCGGTCGTTGCCATCGTGCGGCGTGGCGGTAGCCAGAATCAGGCTGTCGGAAATCCGGGCCAGGACTTCGGCCAGGCGGCGGCGCTGGGAGTCCTGACGATCCTGCCCGGCGCCGAGGTCCATCACGTGGTGGGCTTCATCGAGCACGACCGCGTCGAAGCTGGAGCGCTCCAACAGTTCGAGCACGCGCTCCTGCTTGAGGAAATCGATGGAGGCCAGGGCCAGCGGCGCGTGATCGAACGGGTTGGCGCCCAGTTCGTGCTCGCGGCGGATCTCCTCCAGGCGAGCCCGATCGAGGACGTCCAGCCGCAGGCCGAAACGTTCGCGCATCTCCGTCTTCCACTGATCCAGCAGCGGCCCGGCGGGCGAGACGAACAGCACCCGGTGCGCGAGCTTCCGTGCCATCAGCTCCACCACAACCATTCCGGCCTGGACCGTTTTGCCCAGCCCGACCGCATCGGCGAGGAGCAGACGCACACGGCTCATGCGGATGGCCCGGAGCACGGGAACGAGCTGGTACGGCTCGATCCGGAGGCGCCCAGGCTGCACGGCCAGAAAGGCATCCGGCCCCAGCGCCTGTTCCAAGAGGAAGGCATGGTGGTACACGAGCCAATTCCGGATCGGGCCCGCCCGCTCAGGCGCCAGTTCCCGCAGCGTGGGTTTGATCGTCTCGAACGGGTGCAGGAGTTCGATTTCGCGGTTGCGGAACGCGCCATAAAGCCCGCGCAACCGATACATCGTCTGCCCGCCCAGCGGCTGAGAAAAGACCACCTCCCAGCGCAGACCGCGCGCCTGTACTTCCGTTCCTGGCAGTAAGCTTTCCATTGGATAGAAGAGCTATTGTACCGATTTGAGTTGTCTTTTCGGTTTCGATTGATAACTGATTTCCTTGATCGCTGAAGTCGCCGGCACGCACTACGCTACACTAGCGTCCGGAAATCACATGGGGACCGCACAGCAACACTCACTCCGGCCACACTGGCGTGTACGCGTGAGCCGCGCCGTTCGTGACGCGCGAGTCGAAATCATCGGGCATGAGGACATCAAAAACGAACCGCACGCTGATACACTCATCGCCGTTCTGGAATGCTATGGAGCGTCGCGTCACGGCTTCGTGTACGTTGAACCATACTTGGCAAAGAAGTCGATTCGACCGCACGATATTCTCCTTTGCCATCCTGAGGTCGGGGTTCTGGTCATTGAAGTAAAAGGACACCGAATAGAAGACGTCGTCAGAGTTGCAGCCGGACACCTATTCCTTAAGACAGGTGGCACGTCGAAGAACGCTT
The DNA here is from genome assembly GCA_035606355.1 of Candidatus Limnocylindrales bacterium. GTDB lineage: Bacteria > Acidobacteriota > Terriglobia > Bryobacterales > Bryobacteraceae > Sulfopaludibacter. The sequence goes on from DATNFO010000030.1 coordinate 65,734, forward strand.
TTCAGCAGGTTCAAACGACCATGTTCGATGTGAAGTCGGCAGTCGAACGAGCAGGTGGGTTCCGGGCCGCTACCCCGATTTTCAGCTTTGCGATCGCACTACCGAATATCACCGAGCGTGAATGGTGCGCCAAGGGCTACGATCAGTGCCTCGACCGCTCGGTGCTCCTCTTTAGAGACGATCTGCAGAACCGCCACCGGTTGCGTGATCGCGTAGTAGGTCTCGTGAACGACCAACTGACGAGACAGCATCGATCAACCCCTATCGACGAGGAACATTTCGATCGATTGCGAGGAGTATTTGGTGATTCAGCGGTGCTGAACCGCATGAGACCGCCGAGGCAGACCCCAATAGAAGTGGACCGCATCGGCGGCATGATCGAAGAGGCTGAAAACACCGACAAGAATCTTTCTAGTGAGCAGCAGGAATTGTCGCGGCTACCGGTCGGCGGGCATCCTCGTGTCGTCCGTGGTGTTGCAGGGAGCGGCAAGAGCGTAGTCCTCGCGAATGTGGTGGCTCGCTACCTTCGGCGCAAAGTTTCGGAGCTTTCCGACGGTGTCGAGGCGAGTTTCCCCCGCGTAGCAGTCGTCTGCTTCAACAAGTCGCTGGTACCATTTCTGGTTGCAAAGATTGATGATGCTTTGGGCGATGAGACTGAGCATGCGAGGGAGTGCCTCACGGCTTGCCATTTCGAGCGGCTGCTACGTAACCCGCCGATGCCATACGTGAGCTTCGATCACATGAGCGGTAGCGAGAGGGCAAGGTATTATCGCCAGGAGTTGGCAGAGCTTGCCCGACGGAATCCGAAGAAACATTATGAAACCCTCTTCGACGCGGTTTTCGTTGACGAGGGACAGGACTTCTTGCCGGAAGAACATCAGCTCTTGATGGATCTGGTGCGGACGGATGCGGCTACATCCGAGAGACCGCTGATCATTTTTCTATGACAACGCCCAAAATGTCTATGCGCGGCCACAGCCGACGTGGTCGAACATCGGCATCGATGTAGCGCGAGGGGACAGAACCAGGGTGATGAAGCAGTGCTTTAGAAACAGCCGCCAGATTCTGGAAACTGCGTTCAACGTCCTCTATGGCAGCCAAGCGATCTCGGCGGTTCGCACTCGAACGTTCCTGGACGTCGACACCCTCCGCGCGAACTCCCTAATCACGGAGACGCCCAGCCACGTCACGGTCCATTTCGCCGAGCGCGAGGGGGGACCTCCAATCATCAGAGCCTTCTCTTCACAGACTGAGAAGCTTGAGTGGATTGCTGAGGAGATCAAGCGCCTGGTAGCGGAGGAGTATGTTCGGCTGAGCGATATTCTCGTGCTCTTTCGGACCGACTATGGCTTCAAAGATTTGCCGGCGCTTGTTGCCGAAAAGCTCGGTCCAGATAACATCAAAGGCTTTATGCGCGTCTACGGCCAGTCCCCCGACAAAGAATCGTACCTGTTCCGGGAGGACCACCTTACGCTGTCCACGGTCGCGAGCGCCAAAGGATACGACGCTCCAGTAGTCTTCCTGGCCGACGTTGATCGCTACCAAGGCACACCGGAAGACCGAGCGCTGTTTTACGTTGAAGCTACCCGCGCGAAATACCTTCTGTACCTCTTAGACGAGAAGAAGCGGGGGCAGGACACGCTACTCGATGAGATCCAACGTGTTCAGAACGCGATAGAGAGGTCGTCGGCCCCGGTCGCGTAGCGTCCGTTTCTCAGAACCGATTCCTAGATCCCGCAGGACTCTGATAGTCGAACCAGCGCCTGAACTTCACCAAGGGACGTTTGGGCCGTAGCTGCCAGCGCGTTTTGATGGGGATTTTGATGGGGGCAACCGGAATCCAAATTGCGAGATTTCTTGCAAGTTGTTGATTTATGGAGCGGGAGACGGGGTTCGAACCCGCGACGTCCAGCTTGGGAAGCTGGCATTCTACCACTGAATTACTCCCGCACTCCGGCGATTCTTGTACTTAGCTCATTGTAAAGGAAATCCGAGACCATGCCCTCGTCTCTCCTGTCTTTGTTGTCTACCGTTTTCCGCCTGTTCGGACGACAAAACAGACAACAAAACGGACAACACGGACTGGGTGAGAATGTGGCCACCGGTCGTACCGCTCGATTGCTGCAGGATCGTCACGAACTCATTCTAGCGCAAACCCGCCCGCGGATCGATGGCACATTCGGGGTTCGAATTGAACCCGAGCCATGCCCGGGACGCGTGATGGGCTTTTTGCAGAATCCCCTTCTCGTGTGATCGTGAAATAGGCACTGGCGAGTGCCAATTTGCAGTCTTAGCGGAGCATCAAATGTCAGCCTCCCCCACCCTTACCCCGGCCGTTCCACCGGCTCCGGATATCATCGAGCACCTGCGCCGTTCCGAGCGACTGATAACGGCACGGGAACTCGCGTCGATTCTTTCAATCAGCCCCAAGACACTCTACAGCTACGCGGAACGGAACATGATTCCGCACTTCAAGATTGAAGCCAACATTCGCTTTCGTGGCCGAGACGTCGCCGAGTGGCTGTTTGAGCATGCGAGTCTTCGGAGAAAGCGGAAATGAATGTGCCGTCCTGCGGGCTGGTATGCGCCGAAAAGCAGAACAAAAGGAGATGCCTCGAACCCGCGACCTCCGACGTGACAGGCCGAACGTCTCAAGGACTCTCGGTCGATAACCTTTTGTTTTTAAATGGCTTGCCGAGAGTGCCGGACGGCTATTTTTCCGGTGCTACAGTACGTGCTACAGTTCGTCGCTCACGTCTTTTTCTTTGGAATTTTGACTTCCTTATCGATCAACTGCACCGTCTGCTGACGAAGCTCCGGGAAGAGATGCTTGTACCGTTCCAGCTCCTTGCTCTTATGGCCGGTGTGTTTTGCGATCACGTTGTCCGGCACTCCTTGTCCCAAGAGGACCGAAGCTGAAAAGTGGCGCCAATCATGAATTCGGGGTCCCACCTCTCCGATCGTTCCGCTCCGAATGCCAATTAGCCGGCAAACTCTACGGAACCGCTTGCCGAGATCCCAGGCGTATGGTCGTTTGAAGTCGCCTTTGAACCGGGGATTCGGTTTGGCCGGGAAGAGGTATTCCGACGTACCGTAGCTCGGGAGCTTCTTCAGCGCGTCCACCGCTTCGTCGGAAAGCAATGCGGCCTTGGGCTCACCGTTTTTCGTGATCGGAACCATGATGAACGGAAGATCGCCTTCGAGATTGTGGACGTCGCTCCATTTTCGGGGCAAGAGAGATCCCTTTCGGAGGGCGGTGGTCGTAGCCAACACCGAGAAGCAGTCCAGTTCGTAGTCACCGAGCTCCTGGCACTTTGCACGAAACTGGCGGAATTCGTCCGGCATCATGAGCGAGTCGCGGCCAGCCGGTTCCTTTTCTTGTCGAACAGCTTTGACGGGGTTGACGTCGTATCGTCCTCGTTTGATGTTGAACGAGAAGATACCTGATAGGATCGTGCGGTATTGGTTCTTGCTGGATGCCGAAAGGGGAGCATCCGTCTCCACCTGCTTCTTTGCAATTTTGGTGCGCTTTGCCTTCGGATCGTATTTGGCTGAGCCGTCTACGGGGACCCACTCAACTTGATGCAGGCTCTTCAGAAAGCTCTCAATAGCTTCTGGCGTGATATCGCGTGCCGCGAAATCCTTGAAGTGTTCGAGGATCTTGGGGTAACGGTATTCGAACTTGCTGTTAGTCTGTTTGCCGCGATTCTCCCACCAATACTCCGCAAGCTCGGCGAAGAGGGCTTTCTCGAAGCGACGATTTGGAAAATACCGTCCTTCGGCGATCTCGGTCTTTCGTTGTCGCAGCCTCTCGGCAGCCAGTTGGGTGTTTCTTTGGCCAGTGCTTTCCCAAACTACGGAGCCTCTTTTCTTCCCGGGTACCGCGTATCGGATGTAGGCGATCCCATTACGCAGAAAGACGCCCCGGTACTTTGTCTTCACGTACTTCCCCCGCATGTGTGTTTCCTCTGAACCTCGATAATGGCGACGGTTTAATGGTGTGCTGATCGAGCCACTTCCTCAGCTGCAATCTGGAGAAACGAATCGGTGCTCGCTCCCCGCGCTGTGGGAGTCGGATGTACGGAATCTGTGCTTCTGCAACGTATCGCTCCAGGGTTCGCGGGCTGATCCCGAGCAAAGCCGCCGCATCTTTGCAGTTGAGCAGTAGGTCGTCGCTCATTCCGTCCATCCCATGCTGATCGGCGGCCAAGTTCTTAAGTCAGGCCCCGATTCTCGGTTCATCCCCTCGCCTCCGCCAGATTTCCATTCTCGTGCGGCGCGGCGCTTCGAGACCGAGCCTGAAAGCGGCGATCAAGGGATTCAAGACGCTGGAGGGCGTCAAGCAATTGGAGTCCAGCCTCACGCAGCGCATCGCAGGGTTTAACAAACTGTTCGGCGTGTCTGATGGCGAATTTGATTCGATCAACCGCGACGCGAGCTTGATAAGCCATCTCAAATTCAATCGCTGAGGGCCTTGACTGGACGTCGGCTTCGATGGTCTCAACGATCTGACGCATCATTTCTGACCTCATAGGCATTCACCCACTGGCGGGAGTGTTTCTCTCCGTAGAGCAATAGTAGGGCAGGCTCCGCAACGCTCCAAAAGCGTCGGCGGCGATTTGGCGTCCGACTGCATCTGCGATAAAAACTCGAAGGAAACGTCACCGCTAGTGTGAGATCCAGACGCGGGAGCGGGTGCGACCAAGAAGGACAGACATGAACTTGTCTTTTGCTGCTCTTGAGAGACAGCGGCTGGCGCGATGCCGCCTGCTGGCGGAACTCCGCCATCGCCGACTGCCGGGTGCGGGTGGATGGAGCCATTGCGGCGAGCAGTTCGGGACAGAGCCGACCTCATTGGCTCTACTGGCCCTGCTCTCGTCTTCGTACGCCTCGACAGTTACGCGAAAGGAACTGGAGCCATTGCTGGCGTGTCAGCGGCCGAATGGACTATGGCCGGCTGTTGGGAACGGGACAACGGGCGTCAGTCTCTGGGCAAGCGCCATGGCAGTCAACACGCTGATGATTTTGGGTGCGGCTCCAGAGACGTTTGCCGGGGCCCTCCACAGTTTGATTAATTGCCGGCCGATGGAGGCTTCATGGCTCGTTCGTTTGAAGTTCCGGCTGTCAGACCGGCAAGTTCAGTTTGATCCGGCGAAGTACGGCTGGGCGTGGGTTCCAGAGACCGTGAGCTGGGTGGTCCCCACATCGATGGCCCTCATTGCGCTGGAACGCGCAAGGAGTCAGGAACTGATCCGCGGCAGCGAACTGCAGAAAAGGCTTCGCCTCGGAGTCGAGATGCTCCTCGATCGCGTCTGCCCTGGAGGGGGGTGGAACGCGGGCAACGCCGTTGTCTACGGTGTTCCTTTGC
>DATNFO010000031.1:0-217091 GCA_035606355.1 Candidatus Limnocylindrales bacterium
TCTCCGCCGGACCTGTGCCACATTCTTCCGCGACGTGAAAGGCGCACAGCAACAGTTGCGGCACGCGAGTCCGAATGTCACCGCCAGGCACTATATGCAGGCCATCACGGCGGAGCATCGCGAGGCAGTGGCTAAGCTCGACCGCGAGCTATGCAACCCGAAGCCGAAGGTTGTCCGAATAAAAAAGCGGGCCTGAGGCTGGCAATCAAAGGGCAAAACCTCATTTCCAATTGAGTGGGTATCTGAGTGGGCGAAAGAATAGAGAATGGATTAAAGTGTATGTTTTTTGTATGAGTTAGTGGTACGCCCGAGTGGATTCGAACCACCGACCTTTTGCTCCGGAGGCAAACGCTCTATCCAGCTGAGCTACGGGCGCACGGCGGAAAAGCCGTTTCGGGCCTCTCCTGAATCAGTGTAGCAAACCCGGGGCTTCGCAACGCCCGCAGCCGTCCCCGCCGGTCGCACATTGCCCCCTTGTGGTACGATTGCATTTGCAGACCAGTTCCACACCTCGCGGAGAGGTGGCTGAGTGGTCGAAAGCAGCGGTTTGCTAAACCGTCGTACGGTCAAAAACTGTACCGGGGGTTCGAATCCCCCCCTCTCCGCCACAATTTCCCATTTAGTATCATCCAAGAGCAACTTTCAGGTGTAGCGATTTTGCTGCTCCGCCCTTCGATGCGCTACGTCTACCCGGCGGCCTCACCGCCGGCCGTGCTGGATCGCTTGGCACCGCCGCAAGATCGCCGTCAAACCCACAGGAACGGCGCCCCAATCCGCTTGTGGCTCAGCGGGAATCCCGGTCTCCTGTGTGATCTCTCGGCGTCCTCTGCGTCTCCGTGGTGAACTTGCGATGCCGCAAACCGACACGAAACCGCTTGGCGCGGCAAATCGACGCCCCCTACGCACCCCGCCCGGAAAACAGTCTCAGTAATTCGCCGCTCGCCCCCAGAGGCGTAGCTTCTCCGCGCTCGACGGCTGCACGCAACTCAGGCAGTCGCGCCGCGATCGCATCGTCGCGGCGGAAGCGATCCTCCAGCCCGAGCACAATCAACTCCTCCATCCACGCCAGTGCCTGCCTGCTGCGCCGTCTCGCCAGGTAGCCGTTCGCTTCCAGCAGCGCGCGATGCTCCAGCACCATCTCCCAGATCTGGTCGATCCCCGTGCCTTCCAGCGCCGAACACGTCAGCACGCGCGGAGCCCAACCGTCGCCGCTGGCCGGCAGAAGATGCAGCGCACCCGCATACTCGGCGCGCGCCCGCTCCGCCCTGCGAACGTTGTCTCCGTCCGCCTTGTTGATCGCCATGCCGTCGATCATTTCGATGATGCCGCGCTTCATCCCCTGCAGTTCATCTCCGGCGCCGGCGAGCATCAGCAGCAGAAAAAAATCGCACATGCTGCGCACCGCTGTTTCGCTCTGCCCCACGCCCACCGTCTCAATGAGGATGTTCTCGAACCCCGCGGCCTCGCAGAGCAGAATGGTCTCGCGCGTCCGCCGCGCTACTCCGCCCAGATGCCCTCTCGCCGGCGAAGGCCGGATGAACGCATTGCCCTCGACGCACAGCCGCTCCATGCGCGTCTTATCGCCCAGAATGCTGCCGCCCGACACCGGGCTCGAAGGGTCGATCGAAAGCACCGCGACTCTCTCCCGGCGCTCGCGAATCAAATGCATTCCCAGCGCGTCGATGAACGTGCTCTTCCCGACCCCCGGCACTCCCGTGATCCCCACGCGCCGCGCGCGGCCCGTATGCGGCAGTATGGAATCCAGCAGCCGTCCCGCCGGCTCCATATCCGCCGGGCGGTCGCTTTCAATCAGCGTGATGGCGCGCGCCAGCGTCACGCGGTCTCCGCGCACAATCCCGTCGATATACCGCTCCAGCGGCAGTCTCCTCCGTGTGCTCATCGTTTATGCTGCGCTCAGCGTCTTCGCCAGTTCGGCGAGAATCGTCTGCGCGCATTCCGGAATCTTGCTGCCCGGCCCGAAGACCGCCGTCACGCCCGCGCTGTAGAGGAACTCGTAATCCTGCGGCGGAATCACGCCGCCCACGAACACCAGAATGTCGGCTCGGCCCAGCGCCCGCAACTCCGCGATCGCCTCAGGCACCAGCGTCTTGTGCCCGCCCGCCAGACTGGAAATCCCGAGCACGTGCACGTCGTTTTCAACCGCCATGCGAGCCGCCTCGCGCGGCGTCTGAAACAGCGGCCCCACATCCACGTCGAAACCGAGATCGGCGAACGCCGTTGCAATCACCTTAGCTCCGCGATCGTGTCCGTCCTGCCCCATCTTCGCGATCAGGATGCGCGGACGCCGGCCCTCTTCGACGGCGAACTCCTCGGCCATCCTGCGCGCTTTTTGAAAGGCCGGGTCGCGCTCGCTCTCCGACGAATACACGCCCGAAATTGTGCGGCTCACCGCCTGATACCGGCCGAACACTTTTTCCAGCGCCGATGAAATCTCCCCGAGCGTCGCCCGCGCGCGCGCCGCATTCACGCTCAATTCCAGCAGATTGCCGCTGCCGCTCCGCGCCGCTTCCGTGAGCGCCCCGAGCGATTCCTTCACCGCCGCCGTATCGCGAGTCCGGCGGATTGCGTCCAGCCGCCGGACCTGCGCTTCGCGCACCGCGCGGTTGTCCACTTCCCGCACTTCGATTTCTTCTTCCGTCGCGGTGCGATATTTGTTCACGCCGACAATCGTCTCACGCCCGGAATCGATCTGCGCCTGCCGTCGCGCCGCTGCTTCTTCAATCCGCATCTTCGGCAGCCCGGTCTCGATTGCCTTCGCCATTCCGCCCAGGCTCTCGATTTCCTGAATGTGATGCCACCCCTTCTGAATCAATTCATCGGTGAGCGATTCCACGTAGTAGCTGCCGCCCCACGGGTCCACCACTTTCGTAATGCCCGTCTCTTCCTGCAAATAGATCTGCGTGTTGCGCGCGATTCGCGCCGAAAAATCGCTGGGCAGCGCGATGGCCTCGTCCAGCGCGTTCGTGTGCAGGCTTTGCGTGTGCCCCAGCACCGCCGCCAGCGCCTCCGCGCAAGTCCTCGTCACGTTGTTGAACACGTCCTGCGCGGTCAAACTCCAGCCCGATGTTTGCGAGTGCGTACGCAGCGCCATGCTCTTCGGATTCTTCGGATGGAATCCCTTGATCAGCTTTGCCCACAGCACGCGAGCCGCGCGCAGTTTGGCAATCTCGACAAAGTGATTCATGCCGATGCCCCAGAAGAAGCTCAGCCGGGGCGCGAAGTCGTCGATATCCAGCCCCGCTGCGATGCCTGTGCGAACGTATTCCAGGCCGTCCGCCAGTGTGTAGCCAAGCTCTATGTCGGCGGTCGCGCCCGCTTCCTGCATGTGATAGCCGCTGATGGAGATGCAGTTGAACTTCGGCATCTTCGCCGCGCAGTACTTGAAAATATCCCCGATGATCCGCATGGAAGCCGCCGGCGGATAGATGTATGTGTTGCGGACCATGAACTCCTTCAGAATGTCGTTCTGAATCGTTCCGCTGAGCGCTTCCGGACCCACGCCCTGTTCCCCGGCCGCGACAATATAGAATGCCATCACCGGCAGCACCGCGCCGTTCATCGTCATCGAAACGGACATCTCGTCCAGCGGGATCTGGTCGAAGAGGATTTTCATGTCCTCCACCGAATCAATCGCCACACCCGCCTTCCCTACGTCGCCCGCCACGCGCTCGTTGTCCGAATCGTAGCCGCGATGCGTCGCCAGGTCGAACGCCACCGAAAGACCCTTCTGCCCGCCCGCGAGATTGCGCCGGTAAAAGGCGTTCGATTCCTCGGCAGTCGAAAATCCGGCGTACTGGCGGATGGTCCACGGGTGCATCGCGTACATCGTTGAATACGGTCCGCGCAGAAAAGGCGGCAGGCCCGCAGCGTAGTCCGGCATCGCGTATGCCGCTTGTTCCGCGTCCGCATCCCGGGCCGGAGCAAATTCGATCTTCGTGAAATCGGGTTTCATGCCACCTCCATGCTGAGCCGATCCTGCCACTCCGTAAGTACCGCCACCGCATCGCTGCCTATGTGAATGAAGCCCTGGACCCCGGCCGCTCGCAGCGCCTCCACCTGCTCCTTCGGATTGCCGGCGACAATCACCGGAACCTTCACCGAAGCGCAAACCTCTCGCGCCATCTCCAAATACTCCGCATCGGAGCTGCAAAGCACGATCAGATCCGCGCCGCTGCCCGCGTATTGCTCGCTCTCCACAATATCGAAGCCTGCGCAGCCAAAGAAGTTGAATGAGAAGTTCGCCCGCGCCATCCGCATCTTCACGTCGCCGCGCTTCAGCAGCAGCACTTCCGGATACCGTCCCGTTTTCGCGGCATGCCTCGCGGTGCGCTCGCGAATGCACTCGAAGGGCTCCGCCAAACGGAACTCTTCCGGACCGAGCGGCGCAGGAGCGTGCGCTCGCGGCAACTTCTCCTTCACGTTGGGATAGTTGTTGACCCCCACCAGCGTGCGCCGGCGGTACGCCACGGCCTTGCGCTTCTCCGCGCGGCTGGTTTCCAGTTGCTTCTCCACGAACCCCGACGCCGTTGCCGCCGAATATCCCCCCGCGCCTTCGATCTCCTGAAACAGCTTCCATGCGGCGCGCGCCAGCGCGTCTGTGAGCACCTCTATGTAATACGACCCCGCCGCCGGATCGGCGACTGCGTCCAAATGCGCCTCCTCGCGAAGCACGCGATGCACGTTCACCGCAAGATGCGCGGAATATCCGAACGGCTCCACTGCTATCGTGTCGCAGCCGCCGATCGCCGCCGACATGGCCTCCGTGGTCGCGCGCAGCAGATTCGTGTACACGTCGTACACGCTCTTATCGATGCGCGCCGTGCGCACGTGAATGGTTACGCCGCCGGGCGCGTTGAATGCCGCTGCCGCCTGCGCCCACAAGATCCGCGCAGCACGTAGTTTCGCGATCTCGAAAAAGTAATTCGCTCCCACCGCGAAGACGAACTCCATGGGCCGCGGCGCCTCGGCGAATTGCTCCACCCCTTGCGCCAGCGCGATGCCTAATTCCTGAACGGCGTTTGCGCCCGCATCCTGCAGCAGGTCTGCGCGCACCGCGCTCGCCGGAAAGGTCAACTCCTCGCGCGCTGTCCACGTATGCCCGGCCGGCAACGAAACGCGCCCTTCCAGCCCCGCCGCGTCTTCCCGCCGGTAGTACGGGCGCACCGCGATCCCTTCCTCCGTGCGCCACACGAGCTTCTTTTCGTAATCCGCGCCTTTGAGGTCCTTGCGAATGGCCGCGTCCCATTCCGCTGTGCTCACCGGCGGAAATTCGCCGGCCACGTGCAGAGTCTCGATTCCCGGGGTCTCGTCAGGCATGGCTCCCCTCCTGGACTACTTCCAAAAGATACCCGAAAGCGGCTGCGTCCGTCGTCTTGGGATGCACGAAAAACACCGTCGTACCCCGCGACCCCGGCCGCGGACCCGCATCGATCAGCTTGAATCCGTTCGCCTTCATGTAATCGTACGCCGCGCCGATATCCCGCACACGCAGCGCGACGTGGGCCAGCCCGCCGCGCCCGCCGTTCTTTTCGATCTGTTTGGCTACCGGCGATTCCTCATTCAGAGGCTGAATCAACTGGATCAGGTTGGGACCGTCGCCCACCTGCATCAGCACCTCGCGTACCTGATCCTTCCCGAGCACGTCCTCGCGATGGATCTCCTCAAAGCCGAGCGTCCTGTACGCAGCGACGTGCGCCTCCAGTTCGCCCGGTTTCACCGAAATCGCCACATGATCGAAAAACAGGAATCCCGGAACCTGCTTCCATTCGGCATTCATCACTCGAACTCCACCACTACCTGTCCGTTCTGCACGCTTTCTCCCTGAGCCGCCTTGATGGCCGATACCTTGCCTGCCACCGGCGACGTCACGCTGGTCTCCATCTTCATGGCTTCCAGCACCAGCAGCACATCGCCGGCCTGCAGCATCTGCCCCACCTGCGCCGCCACCCGCACCACGATGCCGGAAACCGGGCTGCGGCAGACCTTGCTCTCATTCACGGGAGCCTCGTCCACCGGTTTCACCGGCGCGGCGGCCGCCGGCGCGGGCAGCCTCACGCCGGAAGGCTCAATCGCAAACCCGCGCGGCGCTGCGCTCTCGGGCTCGCTGGCCTCTACTTCCACTTCATAGGTCTTGTCGTCAATCTTAATGTTGAGTTTCATAAACGGCCCTATCCGTGCAACCTGTGCGACGCCTGAATACTGACTCGGCCTTCCTGCGCCCAGGCGCGCGAACTCACCAGCCGAATCGCTTTGATGTGCACGCGGACTCCGAAATACGCGGCAACCGCGGCAGAAATTGCGATGACTTCCTCTTCCGTAATCCCGGTCGCCGCCGCTGCCGGCCGGGTTCCTTCCAGCGCCGACAGTCTCGCCGTGAGCGCAGCAACCTGCGCGCGCAATTCGTCGATCTCCGTCATGGTCTGCACCATATCGCCTCCTACAGCGGCATCAACCCGTGCTTCTTCGGAGGCCGCAACTCCCGCTTTGTGTGCAGATACTCCAAAGCCTGAGCCACATGCCGCCGCGTCAATGCCGGTTCGATCACCGCATCCACCAGCCGCCGCCCCGCCGCGACATACGGATTCGAAAAGGCCGCACGGTACTTCTCAATCAGCTCCGCTCGCTTCGCCGGCTTGTCCTCCGCCGCGGCGATCTCCTGCCGGAAGACGATCTCCGCCGCGCCTTCCGCGCCCATCACCGCCACCTCCGCTGTGGGCCACGCAAACACGCGGTCCGCGCCCAGATCCTTCCCGCACATCGCCAGATACGCGCCGCCATAACTCTTCCGCAGAATCACCGTGATCTTCGGCACCGTCGCCGCCGAGTACGCGAACAACATCTTTGCGCCGTGCCGGATAATTCCGCCGTGCTCCTGCTGCACGCCCGGCAGAAAGCCCGGAACGTCCACGAACGTCAGCAGTGAGATGTTGAATGCATTGCAGAAGCGGATGAACCGCGCCGCCTTGTTCGAGCAATTGATATCCAGCACGCCCGCGTTGACGGCCGGCTGATTGGCAATCACGCCGACCGTCCGCCCGTTGATGCGCGCCAGGCCCACCACGATGTTCGCTGCGTACCCCGCCTGCACCTCTAAGAAATCGCCGAAGTCCACCACTTTCGCGATCACGTCGCACACGTCGTAGCTCTTCTTCGCATCCACCGGCGCCACGTCTTCCAACGCCGGATTCGGGTCCACGTTGCTATCGCCCTCCACGCGCGGAGGGTCTTCCAGATTGTTGCTCGGCAGGAAGCTCAGCAGCTTCCGGCAGATCTGAATCGCGTGAAGATCGTTTTCCGCCACGAAGTGCACTACGCCCGAGTGGGCCATGTGCGCGTCCGCGCCGCCCAATTCCTCGGCGGTCACCTCTTCGCCGGTGACGCTCTTGATCACCTGCGGCCCGGTGATGAACATCTGCGCCCCGCGCGCCTGAATGATGAAGTCCGTGAGCGCCGGACTGTATGCCGCGCCGCCCGCGCACGGCCCAAGGATCAGCGAAATCTGCGGCACCGCACCCGAAAGCATCACGTTCGTGTGGAACACCTTGCCGTATCCGGAGAGCGAATCGATGCCTTCCTGCACGCGCGCTCCGCCGGAATCGTTCAGAAAAATGAATGGCGATCCGGTCTTCAGACTCTGCTGCATGATCTCGGCGACCTTGATGGAATGCACCTCGCCTGCCGAGCCACCGGACACCGTGAAATCCTGGCTCGCCAGATGAACCAGGCGCCCGTCCACCGACGCCGCGCCCGTCACGACGCCATCGGCCGGCAGCACCTTGCCCTCCATGCCGAAGAGCACGCTGCGGTGCTCGGCGAAGAGCCCGGTCTCATCGAAGCTTTCCGGATCGATGAGCGCTTCCACCCTCTCTCGCGCAGTCAGCTTTCCGCTTTTTCGCTGCTTCTGCAACTTGTCCGCGCCGCCGCCCAGCCTGGTTTCGTTTGCGCGCCTGCGCAGTTCTTCCACCTTCTCATGCATTGAGTGTGCTGTTACTGTTGGCATCTCATCCTCCCGTTATGCGGCCGGCGATACCGTTACCTTGTGGGTTCGCCCGTTCAACTTCACGTCGTATGTGACGGCGGTGCACACGGGGCCATTCCCGTTGCCCGCCGGCGGCGCCGCCGGCGCTTCTACCGGCTTCGCGCCCGGATCTCTGCTCAGGTTCTTCGGCCCCTGCTCGCGAGTGCCGAAAAACTTAGGCGCCACTTGCGGAAACATGGCGTACGTGAGCACATCCTCGTCGCTGCCATTGCATCCCTTCAACTCCAGAGCCGCCGACCGCAGCTTCTGCCATTCCGGTTGCAGCAAATCCGCGGGCCGCACGCTGATCGGGTCCTTCTTCGTTTGCATGGCGGCCATCTCGATCAATCGCCGGTCGCGCCGCCCGATCGTCTCGCCGTAATACCCCAGCATCAGATCGCTGAACTCGCCGGTCAACACCTTGTACCGGCCCATCATCACGTTGAACACCGCCTGCGACCCCACAATCTGGCTGCTCGGCGTGACCAGCGGCGGATACCCCGCATCCTTGCGCACGCGCGGCACCTCTTCCAACACTTCCTGCAGCTTGTCCGCCGCGCCTTGCTGCTTGAGCTGGCTTTCCATATTGGAGATCATGCCGCCCGGTATCTGGCTCTGGAAAATCTCCGTCTCCACGCCCGTGATGTTGGAGAGGAACTCCTGATACCGCGGCCTCACGGTATTGAAATACCGCTTCAGCCTGAGCAGCCGCGCCGCGTCGAGCTCGGTTGTGTACCCGGTGCCTTCCAGCATCTCGACCAGGCTCTCCGTCGGGTTGTGGCCCGGACCCAGGCTCAGCGAGCTGATTGCCGTATCCACGCAATCGGCCCCGCCTTCGATCGCCTTCATGAGGCTCACCATGGTCACGCCCGTGGTGGCATGCACATGCACATGCACACGAATGTCGCCGCATGCTTCCTTGATGCCCTTGACGATGTCGTATGCCGGTTGCGGCTTCAGCAGCGCGGCCATGTCTTTGATGCAGATGGAATCGCAGCCGAGCTCCATCAGTTGCTCAGCCATCTCCACGAATTGCGTCGTCGTATGCAGCGGACTCACCGTGTAGCAGATCGTGCCCTGCGCGTGCTTCCCCGTGCGTCGAACCGCGGCCACGCTCCGGCGCAGGTTGCGTATATCGTTCAGCGCATCGAACACGCGAAACACGTCCATGCCGTTGGCGGCCGCTTTTTCCACGAAACGATCCACCACCGTGTCTTCGTAGTGCCGGTAGCCCAGCAGATTCTGCCCGCGCAACAGCATCTGCAGTCGCGTGTTCGGCATCAGTTTGCGAAACGTCCGCAAGCGCTCCCATGGGTCTTCATTGAGGAAGCGGATGCAGGCGTCGAACGTCGCGCCGCCCCAGCACTCCACGCTCCAGAAGCCTGCCGCATCCAGGTTCGCGCACGCCGGAACCATATCCTCCATCGCCATACGCGTCGCCATCAGGCTCTGATGCGCATCGCGAAGAATCAGTTCGGTTACATCAATTTTCTTAGCCATGTGTTGTGTCCTCGTTCCGCCGCTCGGCGCTGAGCATCCGTTCCAACCGGAACGAAAGAGAGGCCAGCGAGTGATACAAATCCTCGTTCTGCACAATCACGCTCACCGGGGTACGCAGATGAACCGGAGCAAAATTCCAAATCGCCCGAATCCCTCCCGCCACCATTCGATCCGCGACCTCCTGCGCCGCCGCCGATGGTGTCGCGATTACCCCCAGCCGGATGCCCTTCGCGGCGCAGAACGGAGCAAGTTCATCCAGATGCTTCACTTCGACGCCGGCCAGCGGCCTGCCCACTTTCTCCCTATCCGCGTCGAACGCAGCCACCACCCGCAAGCCCAATTCCCGGAACTTCCGGTACCCCAGCAAGGCCGTCCCCAGACTTCCCGCGCCCACCAGTACAGCTTCGTTAATCTCGTGCCAGCCCAGGAACTTTTCAATCCACCGCACCAGGGTCTCCAGCGGGTAGCCCACTTTCGGCTTGCCGACGATTCCCGTAACTTCAATGTCCTTACGCACTTGCGTCGGGTCGAGGTTAAGAGCCTCGGCAATCACTGTGGTGGAAACGGTCTGCACACCGGTATCGAGCATGGCGTGCAGCAAGTGGTAGTAGATGGGAAGCCGGCGAATGCTCGCATCCGGAATCTTGTAAAGCTTGGTAGTGGATTCGAGTCGCCGCATATCGAGAATCTTTTATCGAGAAAGTCTTCTCGATTCCAGAATATCACAAAAGGACAAAAAGAGGCGAAACTATTCAAACCTGATGCATCGCATTTCACCACAGAGACGCAGAGGAACACAGAGGTTCACAGAGAACACATCAGGAACGCCCTTTCGTTTTCTCTGTGCCCTCTCAGCGTCCTCTGCGTCTCTGCGGTGAGATGCGATGCCTCTACCAACGCACCACCGTCACAACAAGTGCGCGTACTCCGCCGGATCCAACCCGAACCGCTCCATCTGCCTCGGCAGGTCTGCTCGCAGCGCCTCGGGAGTCTCCCCAACCCAAGCCGCGATCACCGTCTCGACGCCCACTCGCCGCTTATCCTCGCTCTCCGCCATCGACTCGGCAACCTCCCGCAGGCGCCGCTCCGTATCCTCGCGGACAGGCCGCGGCGTCTGCGCCAGCACCTGATTCAGGAAGTCCTCCGCTGCGTCGTTCCAGTTCATCCCAGATCTCCCCTCTGTATCTTCGCGGTCACCGCCGCAATTTCGTGCTCCAGAGCCGCGTCCTTTTCCTGAAACGCCGCCACCTGCCGCACCGACTCGTACACCCGCCGCGATCCGGCCCCCAGCTTTTCCGGTCCGCCCCGCAAATCCACCGCCTGCGCACTTGCCAGCAGCAGCATCGACGCCGCGTTGCGAGTGCACTCCAGCGCATCCATCGCCGTAACCGCCGAGTGCATGCCCAAACTCACCACGTCCTGGTTGTACTGCTCAGTCGGCAGTGAATGAATCGAGCTCGCGCCCGCCATCTGCCGCACTGCCGCCGTCAGCGCGGTGATGCTGAGCTGAATCGCCTTGAAGCCGGAGTTCGGACCCGGCTCCGGCGTTAGATTCGCCGGCAGGCCCCCGTTGAAGCGATCGTCCACCAGCACCGCGATCACCGCGTGAGCCCAATTCGCCATCGCCGCGAAATCCAGCTTCCACGTGTCCAGCAGCCGCGAGATGTGGCCGCCGTAAAAATTCCCGGCCTTGTACAGTGCGCCGCTCTCAGGGTCCACCAGCGGATTGTCGTTCGCTGAATTGATCTCGCGTTCCAGCGTCGGCCGCGCGTCCTCCAGCGCTTCCCAAACCTGACCGAGCCCCTGCGGAACACACCGCAGCGAGTAGCACGATTGCCCGCCCGACGCCTGCGTGTATCCCGACCCCTGCAGCATTTCGCGCAGAAACGCCGCCACCGCCACCTGGCCCGGATGCGGCTTCAACTCATGCACCCACGCCGCAAATGGAAGATCGGGCGCCTCCAATGCCTCTATGGAAAGCGCGACCGCGCCGAGCAGCGCCCGCAGCACGCGCCGCGCATCGAACCACACCAGCGCCGCCACTCCGGTCATGAAGGTGGTGCCATTGATCAGCGCCAGACCCTCTTTCGCCAGGAACCGCACGGGACGCAATCCCGCCGCTTCCAGAGCTTCCATCGCGGGCAATCGCCGGCCCTGAAACTCAGCCTCGCCCTGACCCGCCAGCACCCGGCCGATGTACGCGGACGGCATTAAATCCCCAGACGCGCCCACACTCCCGTACCGCGGCACGATCGGAGTCACTCCGCGATTCAGTAGCGCCGCCAGCGCATCCACCAGCTCATTGCGCACCGCGGAAGCGCCGGTCGCGAACGTCACCACGCGCAACAGCGCCGCTGCTCGTACGACGTCGTTCGGCAGCGGCGCGCCGGTCGCACATCCCAGGTACCGTACGATGTTGTGTTGCAGCAGATCCATCTGCTCCGGCGCCAGCGAAATCCCCACATTGCCGCCGACCCCTGTATTGACGCCGTAAATGCGCTCGCCGCGCCGCAGCAGATCCTCCAGCGCCGCGCGCCCTTTCGCGATCCGCGACCGCGCTCCTCCGGTAAGCCGCACCTCCGCGCCGCCGCGCGCAACCTGAATCACAGCCTCGACCGGGAGCGGATCCGCCCCCACCACCACCATTTGGCGCATGTCCCTTATTGCACCACGAACGTCTGCTTGCTCTCCGCCGTCTGATTCCCGACGGCGTCCTTCACCGTGATCAGCAACCCGTACTCGCCGGGTTTGACGTTCGATTGCAGCGCGACGCTGAACTCCGCCGGGAGATACTTCTTGGGATAGAACGATTCCGTCTGATCTCCCGCGGGGTCCGGCTGTGTAAACAACACCTTGCCCGTGCCGCTCAAAACGCTGAACTGATAACTTACATCCAGCTTATTCTTCGGCCCGAACTTATAACCCGTGATATCGAACTTAGCCCACAGCGTGTCGCCCGCATGATATACCGGCTTATCCATCGGCTGAAGGTCGTTCTCGCTTTTGAAGTAACGGAAATTGCGGACCACCAGCTGATCGCTTGGTTCCACCGAATGACCCTTCACCAGAAACGGAACCGATAATTCCGTCGTCGTGTGCGCGATCAAATCCTCGGCCTTCACCAGAATCTTGAAGGTTCCCGATTCCCCCAGCGGTGGAATCGCGATCTCCGTCGCCACACGCGGCATCCAATCCTTATCCTGCACGGTTACTTCGTCGGAAACCTCGTTCTTATAGGGTTCGGCGAGGGGCACGCCGCTCGGGTCGAACGGCTGCACCGAATATGCCACGTGGATCTTCTCTTCCGGCGTCTTGGTGAATCCCGAGATCCGGCAACTGAAGAAAATAACCTCGCCGGGCGTATGTTGAAAATTCGGCGGATCGCTCGCCCCGCCATCCATCTGGCTCAGTATCGGATTGACGATCTGCAGCGCGGGCGCGGCGCAGAGAACGGGCAGAAGCCCCAGCAAAACTAGCGGGCGCATGTTTACTTGCCTCGATTCCATTGTACGGCAGCGCTCAAAACCCCTCCGCGCGCACCGTCCACTTGTCTTTTGGAAACGCGCCGAGAGTAACCATCTTCGCGACCGCGAGTAACAACGCGCCGTTGCCGGGTAAGTACACGGGTAAGTTGTCCCGCTGCCAGTTATGGCCGTTCGCGAGCCAGGTATTCTTCGGCGTATCCATCATCAGCGCATCGATTGCTTTCGCGCCTTCGCCGAGCGCGGCCGCCGTCATAGCCACCGCGCCGTAATCCCAGCCCCACGTGTCCGCCCATCGCCAGTCGCGAAAGACCCGGTCCAGTGTGCGGCGCATCGTTTCTTTATCGACCTTCGTTCCTGGCAGCACCCCGAGCGCATAGAGCATCGACGGATGATCGCGATTCCGCTCCGTGAACGTCTGCGGACAATTCTCATGCGCCAGATAGACGCCGTCGCCGACCGGCAGCTTCGCCAGATGCAGCCGCACATCTTCCCATCGCGGATGACGCGGCTGGCCCAGGCGCTCCCGCCACTGCTGCGCCGTCTCCAGCGCATCGGCGAAGTACTCGAGCTCGAACGTGGGGTTCCAGGTTTCCCGCGGTGGATGGTTCTCCTGCGCCGGAATCACCGGAGGTCCCAGAATGTATTCGCCGCGAGTGGTGTCCAGCCACGCGAACGTCGCCAGGAAATCGGCCGACGAAAACACCAGGTCGCGATACCTCTCCAGCGTGGCACGCGAGGGATGCGCCTTGTAACAAAGCTCCGCCATCGCAATCGGGTGCGGCTGCTGCCACACCAGCAGAGGACCGATCGGAGAAGGACTTTCGCGGCCTTCCGCCGCCGTCATCTTCGGCCACCGCGTTCCTGCATAGCCCTGTTGTTGCGCGCGCTGCCGCGCCGAAGGCAGAATCGCCGCATACCATGGCAAACTGCGCTCCAACAGGTGCGCGCGGCCCCACACGGCGAAGTGCGCCGCGTGCCAGAAATGCATCTCCAGGTGAAACTTGCCGTACCAGCTATTGCACGTCAGTCCGGTCTCCGCGGGAGGCAGCGTTCCCGCGCATTGAATGGCCGTCTGGTACTGCGACAGCACGACACGCCGCTCCAGTTCGCGCGCCCGCTCGTCCTCGCTCCCTCGAAAACTGACCGTCGCGCCGCTGTTCCAGAATCGAGGCCACGCGTCCCGCGATGCGGCGAACACGCGCGAGGCCGAAGGCGCCTCCCGCCGCCGGTATGCGCACACGAAGTCGAGCCCCGAACCCGCCGGATGCAGCACGAAACGGTGCGTCGCCTCGCGCTTCATCGCCGCCCGGCGCTGCCAGGAAATCGCGACCGTGTACTCCTCGCCGTCCAATCGCCGCCGCAGCACGAGTTGCGACGTCGAGTGCACCAGCACCTCGGTGCGATGCTTGGCCGGGCTCCGCCAGTCCGCCCCGCTCATGCCCGGCGATCCGTAGGGAAACTCGAAGCATACCGGCAATTTCCCGCGCACCGATACCGCGAGCGCGTCCATGGACGGATGAACGCATGTGTCCACCACGATGCGCTCGTCCTTGCAGGTGTACTCGCTGTGCAGAATTCCGTTCCACAGATTGAGCGTCTGGAAAATGCCCGCGACCTGCTCCGGATCGTCGATGACAAAGCCCACGCGGCCCAGATGAAACTTATGCGGATTCTCGCGCAGCCAGTCATACAGAGGTTTCTGCCCGTCGGAAGAAACGGGATAGAACACCTGGCGGCCATGCGTGTCGAACCCGGTCATCCGGAAATCGGCCGGCTTCTTACCTGTCTCATTAGGGGAACTGTGCCAACCCCACTGAGCCATCGTGCAGAGAGGCATCTTGGCGTCGTACAGTTCAGGAAAACTCTGCAAGCCTGTCACATCCGCCGTAAACGCAAACTCGCCATTCCCCACGGAAAGAGGAGACTGCATGTCGAACGCCGTCAGAGTGGGATTATGCCGCCGAACCAAAGCGTGCCGGTCAATGCGCCCGCCCGGCTGAGCGGCAGCCGCCACAGGCGCCGCCAGAAACTGCCGCCGAGAAAGGGCCATTAAATCCAGAATACCCTCAGCGGAGTCCGAGGGGAGAGCGTGCGGACCCCGAGCCAGCCTGACCCCCTATGTGTTCTCTGTGATCTCTCGGCGTCCTCTGCATTGCTATTCCGAGCTTTTTTTGTGGCCCGCGACGTCAGGTGCTGCCGAACCGCCCAGCGACGCGCCGGGGTGCCTTCCTCAAAGCCTCCGTGCCTTCGCGCCTCAGCGGTGATCCCGGTCTTCTCTGTGACCTCTCTGCGTTCTCAGCGTCTCTGTGGTTAATGCGCTGCCGCAAATCCACACGGAACGGCGGCCCAATCCGTTTGCGGCTTAGCCGCGCTGCGTCTCGGTGGTGAGATGCGATGCCGCACCCTACGCAATCAGCCTCAACGGCGACCGGCTCTCATGCTCCACCTGCGACATCGTGCACTGCTTCGGCGCCTTATCCAGTCGCCACCGCAGCAGCTTCGTTCCATGCCGGAACCGCCCGCCCGTGAAGTGATCGAACTGCACCTCCACCACGAGCTTCGGGGCGAGCGGTTCGAACTCCCCGCTGCGTTCCGTGCTCCACCGGCTCGGGCCGCCCGGCGCCTTCCCCGTGAATCCGGGCGGCTCGCGCAGCGCTTCCAGTTTCTTCGTCAACTCGCGCTTCTCTTCCGCCGGAATCGCGCTCGTGAAGCCCACGTGATGCAGCAGCCCGTCCTCGCCATAAAGCCCCAGCAGCAGCGACCCCACCAACTTCCCCTTGGTCGCATACCGGAAGCCGCCGACCACGCAATCCGCCGTCCGCAGATCCTTAATCTTCTGCATGCTCCCGGTCCGCTCGCCCGCCTCGTACAGCGCCTCGCGATTCTTTGCGATGATGCCGTCCAACCCGCCGCCCATGGTCCGCAGCCAGCGCCGCGCATCCTTCAAGGACTGCGTTGCCGGCGAGAGCCTCACCGCGTCCGAGAAGTACCGGGCGGCGAATTTCTCCAAACGCTCCCGCCGCTCCCGCAGCGGCTTGTCGAGCAGCATCGTGCCGCGCTCATCCTCCAGAAAATCGAACACCAGGTAGATCGCCGGATGTTTTTCGGACAGCATCTTCACACGGCTCGCCGCCGGATGCAACCGCAACTGCAATTCATTGAACACCAGGTCGCCATCCACCGGAATTGCCAGTTCGCCATCCAGCACGAACCGGTGCGCCCCCAACTTGCGCAGCGCCTCCACAACATCCGGAAAGTACCGGCCCAGCGGCTGCCCGGCCTTCGACCACAACTCGATCTCATCCCCATCGCGTGAAGCAATGCAGCGGAAGCCGTCCCACTTCGGCTCATACTGCCACTCGTCGCCCTGCGGCAACTCCGCCGCGGAGAGCGCCTCCATCGGCGCGATCTTCATAGCAGCGCCTCCAGGTCCACGCGGCCGCGCGCCAGCGTCAGCGGCTTCCACAAATCGCCCATCTGCCGCACGCGCTCGGGCACATTGTCCATGCGGAAATCCTCGATCGCGAACCCGCGCTCCACCTCCAGCCACGTCACCGGCGTCGATACCGTTGCTTGCGGCTTCGGCCGTACCGAATACACGCTCGCCAGCGTGCGGCCCCACGCGTTCTGGTTGTAATCCACCAGCACGCGGCCATGCGGCCGGTTGGCGATGCGGTACTCGCTGGTGATCAGGTCCGGAAATTCGTGCGCCAGGTCGAATGCCAGCGACTTGGCGAACCCCCACACCTGCTTCTGCACCAGCGTGCGCTTGATCGGCACGTAGATGTGGATGCCTCGCGACCCTGTGGTCTTCGCGTAACAGGGCATGTGCCGCCGCTCCAGCGCCTCGCGCACCCGCAGAGCCGTCTGCAGCACCTGTTCGAATTCGGCGCCGGGCACCGGGTCCAGATCGAAATGCAAATAGTCGGGGCGATGCACGTCGTCACAACGCGCATACCACGGGTTGAGATCGATGCAACCCAGGTTCACCACCCACAGCAGGCTTGCCAGGTCTTGCACGATCGGAAAGTCGATGATGCTCCCCGACGCGTGCTCGATCGGGCACGTACGAATCCACGGCGGACGCGGCGAGGGCGCGCGCTTCATGAAAAAGAATTCGCCCGCCGCGCCGTTCGGGTATCGCTTCATCACCATGGCGCGATTCTTCAAATGGGGAATCAATTCCGGCGCCAGGTCGATATAGAACTGCAGCAGGTCGCTTTTGGTGATGTTCAGTTCCGGCCAGAACGGCTTTTGCAGGTTGGTGAGCCGCAGTTTTTTGCGCCCGACTGTGATCTCGATCTCGGTCTCGTCAGCCGGAAGAGCCAAATGATGGGGGGCAGGGGCCGTAGGACTCATCCCCAGCGTTATTGCAGTTACACAGCCGAAGATCGTTCCGTCACAACCCCATCCGAGGGATTAAACTAGAGAGAAGGAATGAAGAAGTTCGCGGCCCTTTTTTTCCTGAGCCTTGCGCCCCTGGGTCAGGCCGGCTCCTCCGGACACTTCGAACCGGAGCACCGGGTGAGCGGAATTGGAGTGGCGCGCGACGATATTTCCCGGGAACTGCTGGACGCCCGCACGAATCTGATGATTCAGTCGCAGACCTTCAGCATCATGCGCGAGCCCCTGGCCATTCCGGGAGCCAAACGCATCACCGCCGACAAGAGGCTGCAGGCGATTTTCAAAACCGCCGCCTCGAAGAGCGGCCTTCCCGCCACCCTCATCGAAGCCATCGCCTACCTGGAAAGCTGGGGCGATTCGCGAGCCGAGAGCTCCACCGGACCCAAGGGCATCATGCAGATCGCCGGCGCCACCGCGAGGGAGATGGGCCTCCGCGTCGTTCAGTCGACGCGGTATCACGTCTCCAAAGAGCGCGTGCACGTCAGTGGAACTGGGAAGAAGGCTCGCTACCGGACCATCACGCACCGCACTCCGTACACCGTAACGGTCCGCGATGACCGCCTCTCGCCGGATCGCGCGATTCCAGCGGCGGCCGTTTACCTCGCGGGCATGCAGCAGAAATTCGGCGGCTTGGATTGGGCCATTTTCGCCTACCATTGCGGCCAGGGCTGCGTCGCGACGATGCTCGATCTCACCCGCCACGCACGAGGCATTCCTAAGGACGAAGTCAGCGTCCCTCGCATGTTTTTTTCGTGCAACCCCGCCTGGAATCACGAGCTTTATGAAGCCATCGAGCAGCAGATGCAGCGCGATTACTCGCCGACGTATTACTTCCGCGTGATGCGCGCCGAGCAGTTGCTCGCCATGTACCGGCGCGATCCGGCCGGCTTCGTCAGCCTCGCACAGGAATATCGCAGCGATTTCTATACGGGCGTGCGTGCGCCCTACCGCCTCGCCGTCTGGCTTAAGCGCGACGACCTTGTGTATAAAAGCTGTCAAGACATCCGCGCCGATCTCGGCAAGCGTCTCTTCAAAGCCTTCGACCGCCCCGATTACTTCGGCTACCGCTTGCACCTGGACCCCACCGACTCCGCCAATCTGGACGCCTATTCGCAGGCCTCCCCCGCGGCCATCGGCACTCTGATGTATATCTCCTACGAAACGCGGCGGCTCTTTGACGAGGTGGGAGGCAAGCACGAGAAGTTCGAGCCGCTGACCGTCACTTCGCTGGTGGAATCTACGGATGATGCTCACCAGGACATCAACAAGCTGGCGCATTGTTCCGGCCAGGTCTTCGACCTGGATTACTCCGGCCTGCCGCCCGTCGAGTTGGAGTGCCTGCGATTCGTCCTGGACGATCTCGGCTGGAACGGGTACCTGGGATTCATCGAAGAAGGAAGAGGCAGCCTGCACATAGGCTGCTCGCCAACTTCCCGCGAGTTCTTTACGTCGATCTTTAACGAGGCTGTCGGGGGTTAAGACCAGTCTGCCTCATCGACCAAGGCGAGAGTCAGTAGTTCTCTCGCGAGCGATCTTCACGTCACCGCTCGCTTCGAGCTGACCGGTGTCCTCGTGCAAAACGGCTTCGGCGGCCCGCAGTACTACGGACCCATCGCACACCCAGGACTGTGCGTTTTCGGGCCGGGTCAGAAGGCAGACCGGCGTCCGCGGTGAGACCAAGAGCATAGACGCCGAGCGCAGTCACCAACAGCTTGTTCACAGCCATCCTAGAGCGAGGCGGCGAACGCCTTCCAGGGTGACGCCATACACGACGTGAGCTGCGAGAAACTGCATGTGCTGGGACAATGGTGTCTCCGCCGGCTTTTTCCCAAGTCCGAGTGCAGGCACTGCGATTTCATCCCCGAGCGCCCAGGCTGCTGCGCCATAGCCGCTGCCAAAACCCGATGTAGTGCCTTCGTACTTTTGGGCCAAAGCACCGTACAGCGCTCCGATGCTGGTTCCGTAAGCATAGTGCACAATAGGGCCGGCCGTTTTCTTTTCTCCTGGGGAGAGTTCATGGTGCAGCAGTCCGGACGAAATTTTCTGCGCGGTTTTGACGGTGGCGTCCTCTCCCTGGCCCTCGTGCGGATCGCTATTGCCTAGGGTGCGCGCAAGCAAGAACTGAAAGCGAGTCATAATCCACGAAGCTGCAAGGCCGCCGATAGCTCCGGCAATCAGTCCCTTGTAAGCCTTGTCTTTTCCAGATCGGTAGTACATGGAATCAACACCGCAACGGGCCAGCCACTGTCAAACTGTCGTCAAAGCCGCAGATCGTCAATGTGCCGGCGAATACGAACACGAGTATCGGTCCCGCGCGGACTGGTTGGACTTCCACCATTTGCGCATCGCGAGTTTCACGGGCGATCCGCTGCCTCGTGGGCTATACTCGGTTGCATCGCTCATACTTTCTGGGATCCTTGTGGGCCAAGTCTTCGATCGGGGGAGAGGCTGACACGGTGCGAACAACAAAGAAAATAGCCCTTGAGGAGCACTTCCTGTGCCCCGGCTTTGAGGAATACTGGGCTCCTACTGTCGGCGATATCGATCCGGCGATCTACCAGCGGCTCCGGGCCCAACTGCTTGACTTCGGCAGCATGCGCCTCGATGCGATGGACCAGGCCGGCATCGAACGCTCCGTTCTCAGTCTCACCAGCCCTGGTATCCAAACAGAGCCTGTGGCGGCCGTTGCCTGCCGTAAGGCAAAACAAGCCAACGACCTGCTCGCCGGCGAAATCGAGAAGGAGCCGGATCGCTACTCCGGTTTTGCCTGTCTACCCATGCAAGACCCTGCCGCGGCCGCTGACGAACTCGAACGGTGCGTGCGCGAGCTCGCCTTCTGTGGCGCCCTTATCAATGGCCATACTCTTGGAGAATATCTGGATCATCCGAAGTTCTACCCGGTCTGGGAGCGCGCCGCCGCGCTCGGGGCGCCCATCTACCTCCATCCGGCCGATCCCATTTCCTGCTATCCCGCCATTGCCGGGTGCGCCCCGCTGAAGCGTGCGATGTGGGAATGGACGGTTGAGACAGGTTCCCATGCGCTCCGTCTGATCTTTGGCGGCATCTTCGATCGCTTTCCGGGAGTCAGGCTGGTGCTCGGACATTTGGGCGAGACGTTGCCGTTCCTGCTTTGGCGATTCGACAGCAGGGCCCAAATTTACGGCATGAAATTGCAGAAGCGCCCCTCAGAGTACATTCGGGAGCACGTGTTTGTGACCACGTCGGGTATGTTCTCCGCCGAACCTCTGCTGTGCTCGACGGCCGCGCTCGGCCTGGACCGCGTGATGTTTTCCGTCGACTATCCCTACGAGTCCGCAGACGCGGCCGCGGATTTTATCGAAACCGTATCGCTTGATGAACAGGCTCGCGCGGACGTCTGCTTCAATAACGCGGCAAGGCTGCTCGGCTTATCGGGCAGGGAATAACTCTTCAGAGGAGAGGGGCTATGGTTCGGGTTCTCAGGAGCCGCTGGTCGGTCGTACTCGCGTCTGTATTGGGTCTGCTCGTCGGGAACGGCCCGGTCATGCAGTTCACGTTTGGGACGCTCTTCCCGTCCATTACACGGGAATTTGGGTGGAGTCGTGGCCTGATCTCATTCGCCATGGTCGTCGGAATTTGGACGACGGGAATCGCGACGCCTTTCTTTGGCCGTATGGTGGATCGAGTCGGCATTCGGGCGGTCGCGTTGCCCGCCATCGTGTTGTTCTCTCTCGCTACCGCATCGGTGGCGTTGGTCCCTGCTTCGCCAAGTGCCTTCATCTGTTTGTACGCTCTCATGGGACTCGGGGCCGCTGGACAGACGCCGCTGATCTACGCCAAGGCGATCTCGTCCCGCTTCGATCGTCAACGCGGGCTCGCGCTCGGCATCGCCATGTCGGGAGTCGGTCTGGGCGCCACTGTCGTTCCGCAGTTTGTGCGCGCGCTGATCGCTCTTGTAGGCTGGCGCGGAGCGTACGCGGGCCTCGGAGCGCTGGTATTCGTTCTCGCGTTTCCTGCCGTAGCCTTCTTTGTGGGCAGGCCGGCGGACGGACGCGAAACCGTTGTTCACAGCGGATCGATTCCAACGCCGCCCGGGCTTACGGGCATTGAGGCGTTGCAAACTTCCCGATTCTGGATGCTCGCCTTCAGCTTTTTCATCGTGGCCGGAACTACCGGAGGTGTGATCTCGCATTTGGTCCCGATGCTGGCCGACCGAGGGGTTTCGGCCCAGACCGCTACCGCCATGGTCGGGGTCGCCGGTGCAGCCTTGATCGGCGGCCGGCTGCTCTCCGGGTTCCTGGTGGACCACATCCACGCACCTTACGTCGCCGCCATCTTCTTTTTCACTCCCCTTCTGGGCATGGTCGTCCTGGCGTCAACGTTGCGCACTGGCGCGGCGTCCGTCGGTGCTGTCTTGGTCGGCCTGGGCGTGGGTGCAGAGGTGGATCTGATAGCCTTTCTGGCTTCGCGATACCTGGGGATGCGGTCCTTTGGTGAGATCTGTGGTTACTTTTTTTCTATCTTTATGCTGGGAGCCGGCCTGGGCCCCTTCGCCATGGGAATTTCGTACGACCGAACCGGCTCTTACAGGCTGATGCTCGTGTGCTTTGCATGCGCCTTGGCGCTGGCCAGCGTGCCGATGCTGCGTCTGGGGCCTTATGTCTATCCCGCTGCGCGTGAAGTCCGCGGAGTGAGGGCGGCCACGCCTGTCTAAATGGCAGCGCTGACGCCTCCGCTTCGCTTCGCGGTCCTTTTCTTTCTGCTCGACTGCGAAATTTTCTCAACCGGGTTGCTGCCGTTGCCTTTCGCGCGGAAGGGGCGTACAATCCCATCACCCTCAAACCTTTTTGGGGGAGATGGTGTCGATGAAAAAACATAACGAGAAATCTCCGGAACATGCAGGCGGCACTCGCCGCTCCTTCATGAAAACTCCCGCGGCCCTGGCGGCGGGTTCACTTCTGCTGCCTCCGGTCCTGGCTAACCTTGCTCCCGAGGCCAAAGCTCAGGCAAACGGCAATGCCGTGACGATCGCTCCGGTGTTTTACCCGTTGGATCACTTCAAACCCGAGATTGACCTCGCCGGCAAGCTTGCGGTCATCACCGGGGCATCGCGCGGCAACGGTCGCGCGGTCGCAGAAGCCCTCAGCGCACTCGGCGTCGACGTGATTGGCACGTCGCGGAACCCGGCTGCAGTTCCGAACCCTCCGGCCTATCCGTTACTCGCATTAGATATCGCGGATCAGGCCTCTGTGCTCGCGTTCGTCGGGGCGCTCGTGGCCCATCCGGTATTTCAGCGGCACGGTCACGTCGATATTCTGGGAAACAATGCAGGGCGCTTCGTAATTGGGGAGATTGTACCCTTGCCGCCGACGGATTTCTCCTCCTATCTGGCACAGCGCGATCTCGGATTACGCACCGTCTATTTCGGACACGTAATGATGACGAATGTTATTTTGCCCCTCATGCCGCAACAGGGGTACGCGCGCATCATCTTCACGGCGTCCATTGCGTCCTACACCACCGGCGCAGCAGTGCCCGCGCTGGGCGAGAGCTTCGTGGATACCTACAATTCCGGCAAGTTCGCGCTGCGCGTCTACGCGAACAATCTGGACACGGCTCTGCGAACTGCGGGATCGAACGTTCGTGTTTCGACGGTGAATCCGTACGCAATGAACACTGCGCTCGCCACGTATCCGCATCCTGTTTACACGCAGCCGGTCAACGGCAGTGGGCTCTCTACCACCGATCCAGTGTTTAATCAATTCAACGCTGCCTTGATCCAGTTGCTTGCCAACGGACTCCCACCAAGCATGGTGGGCGATACATATGCGCAACTGTTGCAGATGAATGACCCGGTCCGGAACGTAGTCGTGGGTTCATCCCGTGAACCCCTCGCGACGCAGGGAGGGAACGCATTGGTTGAACAGGAGCTTGCCGGCGAGAATCAGATTTCGGCTGTTCCCTTCAAACCCGGGAAATAGGGCGTTACCGCTGGGTAGTCAAGCATCCTTGGCGAGCGAGTGCAGTGGGATAGGATGCAGGTACGTGCCAATCCGACATGCAGCACCGGCCATTGGCGTAGTCCTCTTCGCCCTTCTGATCGGCAGTAAACCCGCAGTTTCGGCTCCTCAGGTCCCAGCAGTCCGCTCGATGGACGAGCATGTTCTCCGCGAGTATGCGGGC
Organism: Candidatus Limnocylindrales bacterium; assembly: GCA_035606355.1. GTDB lineage: Bacteria > Acidobacteriota > Terriglobia > Bryobacterales > Bryobacteraceae > Sulfopaludibacter. The sequence goes on from DATNFO010000031.1 coordinate 23,590, forward strand.
GTGTATCAGTGGGAGCCGAATGCCTTCGTTTATATCCAGATGTGGAGCGAGTTCACCGGGAGGAATCAGTTAGTCGCGTTTGACGAATCGGGTGAGGTTCGAACGTTGTATCCGATGGGTGACGACCGGTTCTTTGCCGGACCCGGCGCTGCCGTTCCAACGGCGATGGAGTCCCACATCGACTTTCAACGAAACGGCCAGGGCAAGCTGATGTCGCTGACATGGCGCAAAGGAGACGCTTCCCCGCGCACAGCGCGACGCGTGGAGATCGAGAGGCGGGAAGACGTTGCCTTTTCAAGCGGGGCGATTCGTCTTGCAGGCACGCTCATCAGCCCGGCAACAGCAGGGACACACCCAGCCATTATTCTCGTGCACGGATCAGGGGCGGAGGACCGCGAGTACATGCTTCCGTTTGCCCGGTTTCTGATCCGCCATGGAGTTGCGGTTCTCGGGTACGACAAGCGGGGAGTCGGCGGCTCGACGGGCGATTGGAACACGGCCTCTTTCGACGATCTGGCGGGCGATGTCGTGGCGGCTTTCGAGTACCTGAAGGGCCGAAAGGATATCGAACGCAGCCGGATCGGATTGCTCGGCGTGAGCCAGGCGGGATGGGTGATGCCACTGGCCGCAATCCGGGCAAAGGACATTGCCTTTTTGATCAGCGTATCCGGAGCCGGTGTCTCAGCCGCCGAGACGACCATCGATGAAGCGGAACGTGAAATGGCGGCCGGCGGGATGCCGGCCCCGGCAATCCAGCGTATCGTCGGACTCATGAAGCTCCAGTACGAGTTCGCCCGGACGGGCCGCGGGTGGGAACAGTATGCAGCCGCTCGCGCCCAGATCGTCGCCCGCATGGGCTCGGCCCCCAGCAGCTTTCCGGGGACGCCGAACGACGCTTACTGGCAGCTCATCCGAAGGCTATATTTCTACGATCCAGGGCCGGCATTACGCCGGCTCCAGACGCCGGTACTCGCGCTATTCGGCGAACTGGACGACAACATTCTGGCGGAGAAGAACAAGAATGCCTGGGAGATGGCCTTAAAAGCTGGAAACAACCGCGACTATATGCTGCGAATCATACCCAAGGCGGATCATCTCCAGCTTGAGGCAAAGACTGGGAGCAACGCGGAAATGGCATCCTTGCGACGATTCGCTCCCCTGTACTTCGCCACCGTCCAAGAGTGGCTCGCGAAGAGGATAGCGAGTTTCAGGAGCAAGTAACAGCGGTGACTGCTTGCGGGGGCGCAGGGCGATACACTCAGGCTGATGCGTCGATATGGTTTCTGGCCGCTCGCGGCGCTGCCGCTGGTTGCTTTAGCCCCGCCTGGCGCTCCTGCTTTGTCTTCCATTGCAGGTGAGGTCATCGACGCAAACGGAATCCGGCTTTCAACACGAGGATCTGGTGGGAAACCGCTACCGCCGGCATGTTTCCCCTCGACGCCACTCCGTGACAGGTTTTCGGCCGCTTTCCCCATGCCGAACACGGAATCTATGAATATGAGACCGCGCCTGATGGCACCCGCCTCTCGACTCGTCAGCCTGATGGATACTTCCAGATGATGCGCGATTTATTTTCCATGGACGGATCGGCCCTTCCTACGGAACGGCACGGATCAGCGAGCCGCGAAAACACTAAGTGGCGGCTCAATCGCTAAATCGCCCGCTACAATCATCAAGACGCGCCACGGCCTCCCTTCCTGATATCTACTGTCATCCGAGTCTTCTTCGCAGTCGGGTGCATTCTGCCATGCGCTGCTCAGCAGAAAACCGCCAGCGACCTACCGCTTGTTGAAGTGCTCTCTACCGGTGGAACAATTGCGGGCAAAGGCGCATCTTCGACCAGCCTTGCCGAGTATAAGTCAGGCTCGTTGTTGGGCGAGGACCTCGTCAAAGCGGTTCCGGAGATCGGGCAATACGCAAATGTGAAGGTAGAGCAAATCACGAATGTCAGTAGTGCGGACATCTCCATTGCGAACTGGATCACGCTCGCGAACCGCATCAACCAAATCTTCGCTCAGGATGCCAAAGTGCGAGGAGTTGTGGTCACGCACGGGACAAATACGCTGGAGGAAACCGCATGCTTCCTAAACCTGACAATCAAGGATGATCGGCCAGTTCTGCTGGTCGGTGCCATGCGGCCAAACACCGCGATCAGTGCGGACGGCCCTCTGAACCTGCTGAATGCGATCCGGGTAGCCGGATCAGCAGAGGCACGCGGAAAAGGTGTGCTCATCGTAATGAATGACGAGATTCATGGCGCACGGGACGTCACGAAAACTAACACCGATCGTGTCGAGACGTTTCGAGCGCCGGAGTTGGGATACCTCGGTTACGCCGATTCCGACAAGATCTCCTTCTACCGCACCTCAACCAAGCGCAACAAAACGGGCGCCGGCCTTATTTCTAGCTTTGAAAAAGCTGCCCTCAAACAAGTCCTGTCAATGCCGCTCGATTCGAGGCCCATTCTGGTGCGGTCCAGCCGAACAGGAAACGGGCGCGTAGTCGCTCGGGAGGAGTATGATGCGATGGGAATGGTGCCTGCGGACAATCTTAACCCGCAAAAGGCGCGAATCTTACTAATGCTGGCGTTCACCAAGACGCGCAATGTGTCAGAAATCGCGCGGATCTTCGCGACTTACTGAGCTTTAAGCGCCAGGCCATCGCCGGTGGCAGGCTGGCGCCGCACAGCCCCGCAAGGGCCCGCTCGGCATCAAATGAACCGTTTTCGCTTCCATGTCAGCAAGCCTGCGAAGCCCAGGATGCCCAACGCAGCGATAGAAAGCGAAGAAGGCTCGGGGGTTGCGGCAGCCGTGGTAAAGTCCAGGTCGGTGCGCAGGTCATAGGAGTAAAAGCTTGTCGCTCCCCCAAACCCGGCATTCGCCGTGGCGTTGCGGGCACTGTAGACCAGGTCCACGTCATACTGCGTGCCAGGCTGCAGCACGTTCGCCGGTACAGTGAAGGAAGCGAGTGAGTTGTTGCCCGAAGTGCCGGTGACGAATGCACCGTCGGAGGCGCGGCTGATCGCGAGAAAGATCAGTGGAGTATTGATCCCAGCGGGCGTGGCATAGGGATTCCAGGTCAGTGTGATCGGGTTCGTGGCGTTCACGCCTTGGAGCGAAGTGAATCCACTATTGGTAAAGAAGGGAATCGTCGCCGCATACTCATCCGACGCGGGCGTGCTCAGCGTGGCGCTTTGGCTACCCAGCGTGCCGCCGCTGATGTTGTAGGTATAGGTGGTGCCATTTGGAAAATCGGCATTCAGTTCCGCTTGCGAGCCCAAACCTGCCGACTGAAAACTGCCGGCCATGTCCGCCACCATGAGCACCATCGGGGATAAGGCGCTGGTACTCGTCACGTTACCAGCGGTGAAGTCCGTGGTATTGTCCGAGTCCACCGCGACCGAACCGAAGAATACGGTGGGCGTCGTTGGCTGCGCGTTGCTGGTTTGCGAGTAGGCGATGGTCTTGAAAAGATCGTAATCCAATACGGCGCCATGAGCGAACGGCGCAAGGAGAGGAAGACCGAAAACGGCGAGGACCGCGCGTTGGCACTGTTTGGTGAGAGGCATGGGTTTTTAGTAATCCAGGACTGTAGAATTGCCGTCTTGGAGTAGTCGAAGTATACACTCCGAACGGAACATTTCCGGCGCCGGCGGCGTGCTCGTGGTGATAATCTTCACACCGGCCTACGTTCCTGGCGCACTTATCCACCCGGCGCGCACCGCAGTGCCGCAAGAAACTCTACACCGGGTTAGATCGGTACAATGGGCAACGTGGCGGCAGTGTCAGCTGGCGATCGCGTAGGCCCCTACGAAATTCTGTCCTCTATCGGTGCAGGCGGGATGGGCGAGGTGTGGAAGGCGCGTGATACGCGGCTCGAACGCATTGTCGCGCTCAAGTTCTCGCAAGCGCAGTTCAGCGAGCGATTCGAACACGAGGCGCGCGCGATCGCCGGGATCAATCATCCGAATATCGCCCAGATTTTCGACGTCGGCGACAACTACCTCGTCATGGAGTTCGTCGAGGGCACAGTCTTGCGTGGTCAGGAGGACGTACGCAAGCTGCTCGATATAGCCGTGCAGATCGCCGACGGGCTTGCCGCCGCACACGCCGCCGGTATCGTCCATCGCGATCTGAAGCCGGACAATATCCTGATCACCAGGGACCGGCGCGTCAAGATTCTCGATTTCGGCTTAGCGAAGCGGCAGCTTGCTTTGGCGACCGACGCGACGCGCACCCTCACTCTTACGCATCCCGGCACCGTGGTCGGAACCGTCGCGTATATGAGTCCCGAACAGGCGCGCGGCCGGGAACTCGATTACCGCAGTGATCAATTCTCCTTTGGGCTAATCCTGTACGAACTCGCCACCGGGAAACGCGCGTTTCAACGCGACAGTGACGTAGAAACGATGACCGCGATCATCCGCGACGATGTAGAGCCGCTGCCGCACGCCCTTCCCGCGCCGGTGCGCTGGACGATCGAGCGCTGCCTCTCCAAAGACCCGGACCAGAGGTACGATTCAACGCGCGACCTTTATCGGGAGCTTCGTCAGACGCGCGATGGGCTGTCCCAAACGCTCGCGCTGCCGGCTGTAACGGTTGCTGCCTCGCCACGCGGCCGGCTGCGATGGCTGGGCGCGGCCGCGGTCGTGACTGCCGTTGCCGCGGGCGCGTTCCTCGGAGGTTGGTTTCAGTCGCTCAGGCAGCCCGCCACGCCGGCGTGGGCCGGAGTTCGCTTGGGTGGCCCTGTCGTTGCTCTCGCGCCGCGAGTCTCTCCGGACGGCCAGATGCTGGCGCTTCTCACTCTCGTCGACGGGCAGACCCAGGTCGCGATCATGAAACCCGATGGAGGGAGTTGGAACGTCCTCACGCACGATATCACCAATGGTTCCGTGACCAACGTAGCCTGGGCCCGGGACGGCTCGCGGCTGTTCTTCGACCGGTTCTGGGAACGGCCCGCCGGAGTGTATTCCATTCCGCCGCTCGGCGGAGAACCGACACTGCTGCTGGAAGACGGCTGGGCTCCGCAGCCGCTGCCCGACGGCAGCTTGATCGTGCTCAAGCGGACGCCCCGGGGTCACGATGAGGCGTTCCGCTTCTGGCCGGACTCGGGCCGAAGCGAGCCTCTTCCCGCGTACCTGGATCGGTTCGATAGCGGTCCGCCGTTGCGCGCATTTCCCGATGGTAAAGAGCTCGTTTTCATTGGAGCGACCGACGAGGCCGGCATCGAATACGGCACGCAGCCGTATATCCTGGACCTTGCCACGCGCAAATCCCGCCGGCTGGATCCCCAAGCGCCTGTCGACAGGCTCGATTTCCAACTCGGCATCCCATTGGCCCCGACTGCGGACGGCCAAGGCGTTTTGATGCTGGGCAGGCAACAAAACAGCTTCGAATTGATCCGGGTCGAGAGAAACGGGAAGCCGGGACACACGCGTGTTTTCTCGTTCGCCAACGGGCTGCCGCCGTTTTATACGGACGTGGCAGCTAATGGATCCATCTATGTGGACTCGGCCGAAATGACCCCGTCGATATTGCGTTTCACGGTGAGCGGCAAATTCATTGCCGATTCGGCAGCGCCGGCGCCGGCCGGAAATCGAGTACTTGTGTTGAAGGATGGGCGTGTCTTGATCACGGCTCCGCTCGCCGGAAATTTGCGGCTACTTTGCGGAATGCCGGGGAAGGATTTTCGTCTTTTTCTGCAGGGCGACGCCAGAGAAGCCTCCTACGCTTCGCTCGTGAACGCCGATGAGGTCGCAGTTCTGCTTGGTCCGCCCGGAAAGCGCCGGATTGGCTTTGCCTCGGTTCGCAACGGTGTGCTCCGGCGGGAGATTCCCGTTCCCGGCGGCAATGCAACTGCGCTGGCCGTCTCCTCCAGCCTCCACACCGTCTACTATGTCTCTCGCGACACGGTCTACTCGATGCCGGAGAGCGGGGGGCCGCCAGTGCGGCTCACCGAAGGCCAAGACCTGGCGATCGACCCGGCGGGACGGATGCTTCTCGTCCAAACCAGCCGGGGAATGGTGCGGGTCCACCTTCCTTCAGCGGACGCCGAGCCGATTGTTCTTCCCTCCGGCGTACGACTGGCCACGGGCAGCCTCTCCCCATCGGCCATTGACCAAAGGGGACGCATTCTACTGAATGTCGTAGTGCCTCAAGATTTCGCCTACAAAGCGGCAATTGTAGATGGCAAAACCGTTACGCTAATCTCGCCTGACATACCCGGAGACAAACTTGTCCCGGGTTGGACGCCGGAGGCGGACATCATATCGGTACACGATGTCTTAAGGTCGGAAGTTTGGCGGTTCAGCCGAGTGGTGAAGAGTCGCTGATCAAAGTTGTGCGGATGCTTCCGCCGGACGAGGCCGGGAAAGTGCTGGCTTGGGCGCAGCAGCTTGCGGATCTCGGGGGCGACCGCCGGGTTGACTGGTCGGATTCCTGGTCTGACGACGATCTTCGCGAAGCTACACTCGCATCTCTCGAACGGTTTAAGAAGCAGGAGTACGAAGGGCCTTGAAAGCAGGTGACGTCGTAGTCGACGCGTTTCCAGGCGCAGACGCGACGAAGATCTCAGCCGTCTTTCTTCAGGTTGTTTCCCGTCACGCTGCTGCAAGCGAGAAGTGCGCCTGATTGGGCGGCTTTCTGATTCCGATTGGACTTCGGTTCGTGCGTGCTTCAAAGCGGGTCTTGGCAGCGACTGAGCTGGCGCGGATTCCTTTTTGGTGTACCATTTGGCCGCGAAAGTCCCGAACACACAAACGATTTGCGCATGAAGCCTGGCTGTTCCTTCGATGGGGCCAAACAACAGAGGTGCGGTCGTCTTGCAGTGATATCCGCGAGCCGCTAGACTGGGCCTCATCGCATGACGCCACCACGTCAGCCCTCGCTCCTACCGGGACAAGAGGTTTGTGGCCGCTACCGCATCGTCCGCTTTGTCGACCGCGGCGGCATGGGCGAAGTCTATGAAGCCGAAGACTTAGAACTGAAAAGCCGGATCGCCCTCAAGACCCTGCTTCCCGCCGCTGCCGGGGATAGCCGGATGGTGGCACGCTTCAAACAGGAAATTCAGCTCGCGCGCAAGATCTCGCACCCTAACGTTTGCCGCGTTTTCGATTTGGTGCGTCATCCTGCAGAGGATGGCAGCGGCGCGGACACCGTCTTCCTCACCATGGAGTTTCTGGACGGAGAAACGCTGTCCGCTCGTCTCCGGCGTGAGAAGCACATATCGCCCGAAGAAGCCTTGCCGTTACTGTCGCAAATGGCCGACGCCCTCGAAGCCGCACACACCGCCGGAATCATCCATCGCGATCTCAAACCATCCAACGTCATCCTGGTGCCCCAGACTGCGGGCACGCGCGCCGTAGTGACGGATTTCGGACTCGCGCGCAACGTGAGTCCTGCATCCGACAGCACACTCTCCCTCACAGGCCAGGTGATGGGCACTTTTGACTTCATGGCGCCCGAGTTGCTCGACGGCCACGCAGCTACCTACGCATCGGACGTATATGCGCTCGGCACCGTTGCCTATCAGATGGTGACGGGCCAACTGCCGTTTGCCGCCGAAACGCCGATGGCGTCGGCGATGCGGCGCTCCAAAGGAACCGCGCCGTCGCCGCGCCTGGTCCGTCCGGAGCTCGACGCTTGCTGGGAGCGCGCGCTCGCGCGGGCGCTCGACCCGGACCCCGCTGCGCGCTATGCGAGCTCACGCGAATTCGTGCAGGAACTGAGCGGCGAGAGCGCGAGTGTGACCGTTACCATTCGCAGGTGGTCGCCTCTCCGCGCTATCGCGGCCGTCGTGACGCTGGTGCTGCTCGTCGGCGCGGTTTTTGTGTGGAGAACTGCGATTCGCGGGCGCAACCAGCCATCGCCTGAAGGACTGAAATGGTATCAGGCGGGCACAGAGGCGCTGCGCGATGCGACCTATTATCGCGCTGCTCGCGCTCTGGAGCGCGCCGTTTCTGTGGATCCGGGCTTCGCTCTGGGGCACGCCCGCCTGGCTGAAGCCTGGAACGAAATTGACGATTCCGATAAGGCCAACCAGGAGATGCTGGTGGCCCTTGAAGACGAGGCGAATCGACCGCCCCAACGCAAGTCCGACACTCTGTACGTCGAGGCCATCCACCGCACTTTGGCCGGCGATTTCCCGAGCGCCATCACCAAGTACAACGAGCTTGGCGGCAGTGTGCCAAAGTCCGAAAAGCCTCAGGTGCTCGTGGATTTGGGCCGTGCGCTCGAACGCAACCTCCAAATTTCGAGGGCCCTCGAGGCATACAACGAGGCGGCGCGGCTCGATCCGCAAAACGCAGCCGCCCACCTGCGAGCCGCCATCCTGCTTGGGTTGCGCATGCGGAGGCTGCCGGAGGCGGAGGGCGAGTTCGCCAAAGCCTATTCTCTATATGAGGCGCTCAGCAATACAGAGGGGCAGGTGGAGGTGCTGTTCCAGCGCGGCGTGCTCGCGACCACAGGAAAAAAATTTCAGGATGCGCGTGCCGACCTCGAAAAGGCAATTCAAACGGCCCACGTCATCGCGACCGATTATCAGGAGATCGCCGCCACTCTGCAATTGAGCAGCGTGACCTATCAGCAAGGCGACGCCAAGCGCGCCGAGCAGATGGCCGCGGCCGCCGTGGAGTGGGCGCGTCGTGTCGGAAAGGCGAATCTGGCGGCGCGCGGCCTCACCGATCTCGCCCTGGCGCGCTTCGGCCGCTCCGACTACCTGGGCGCCGAGGCCACGCTGCGTGAGGCCATCGACCTTGCGCGTCGCAATCGTTTGCATCGCAATGAAGCGCGCGCATTGCTCCAACTCGCGAGCATTCATCTGCAACAGGGGGATGTGAAGAGCGCCTTGCAAGAGGCCGAGCCGGCGCTGGCGTACTATCGCCAGGCCGGATTCGCGCTCGAAACCACGCAGGCGCTTACAGCCGTGGCGCGCGCCCATCGCGACCTTGGCCAGAATGACAAGGCACGCACGGAGTTCGAGCAGCTTCTCACGCGCGCCAAGGCCACAGGCGAAACGCTGCAAATCCTTACCGCTGAGCAGGGTATGGCGTCGTTCTTCTTTCAGACCGATCAATGGCCGCAGGCGTTGGAGCATTATGAGAAGCACTCCGAACTGGCGCGTCAGGTGAACGATCGCGCCGCTACCGGCATCGGCCTGGTCAATCGTGCCAAGCTGCTATGGCGCCTGGGACGGTACCAGGATGCGGAAGCGGTCTTGCAGGAAGCCGAAGGTATGCTCAACGTAGACGTTCGGCTGCCCGGACTGGTGGAGGGCGTGCGCGCGGAGATGGCACTCAGCCAGGGACAATACGCGGCTGCCCAGGCGCACGCGCGCAAGACCATCGAAATGGCCTCCGCCACGAAGACTGCGAAGGACACCGCGCGCTGCGTAGACGGTCTCGCGAAACTGCGTTCGGGGGTGTTGCGGAACGCCGCTCGACCGTGCGAGCAGGCGGTGGACGCGGCGACCACCCTCGGGGATCAGTTCAGTTTGCTCGATTACCGCCTGGCTCTGGCGGAGATTGTCGCCTCCGCATCCGACCCGCAAACCGCCCTCGACGCCGCTCGCCAGGCGCGAGTCGGGTCGCATGGCGCGGGGCGCAAGGAGTTGGAATGGCGTGCCTGGGTCGTAGAGGCGCGCGCACTGCGCCGGTCGGGCGACACGGCAGGAGCTGGAGAAGCTGCGGCGAAGGGCGCTGCCTGTCTCGCCGAACTGCATTCCGAATGGGGCGACTCGGTCTTCGCAAGCTACAGCCAGCGCAAAGACATTCAGTCTTACTTGCGCGAAATAGTGAGAACCGTGAAATAAGTTAGCACTCGGTCCAGCTTTCGCATATCATAGATCGCATTCCCTCGGGTAAGGAAGGAGGTTCTATGTCGATCCTAAAAGTGGTCTGGACGGCGGCAAGCGTGATTTCCATTCTGATCGCTCTTCTTACCACCTATAACGTGATGACCGGCGGATGGGAGTTGCCATTCGGTAGACTTGGCCCCTTTTCCGGCGACGACGACCCGATTATCGTGTCCGGCGGGTCACTAACGATTCAGTCGCGGTTCGGTTTAAAAGAGCACGGCGGCAACGCTTACTGGGCGGATCACGCACACACCAAACGCAAGCTGCGAGAGGTCGATATTTCATACGGCACAACGTCCCAAATGACTGACAGCCAGACCGTCAGCAGCGGACCGTACACTGTCGCCTTAACTTACTGCCCGGACTCAACGTGCGCATCCAGTGAGACCGTCACGTTCGCCGTCGATAACCATCGCCAAAACCTGAATGTTCAGAACGCCGGCGGGTCTTCGGGTGTGGGTGCGGAAGCCAACAGCAATGGTAAGTACATCAACCATGTGCCCACTACCTGGCATGTCTACAAGATTAGGGCAGGCGCCAAAACCTACCCGTGTGACAGCAGCTCAGCTTACCAGTGCCAGGCGATCCTTTATTACCACTGCGGGACGACCGGAGATTGTCAATAGTCCTGTTATTTATGGTTCGAAAGATCGGCGAGGGTGCGGTAACGTGGTCTCGGCGCGGTCTCATCGCGAAAGCAAAGCGACGCGCCACTCGGAAAAAGGTAGGCCGGGGTGTTCACGCATCAAATGGCGGGCTACAAGAACTGCCGATCACGCAATCAACTTGACGGGTTATCACCATCTCGACGCCACAGGAGAAACATATTCGTCCAAGTGACGCCATGGTTGATTCAGAGGCCAAACGCAACGGGATACCTGACCTTGCCGCAAACCCCATCGAGAGCGTCGGGGATGAGTTCCAATCCCATGAAAGCGTCGGGAGGGAATGGGCTCTCAAGAGAGCGCGCCATCTCCGCCGAAAAGCCGAAACGCGCATAGTAGTGAGGGTGTCCGAGCACGAGTACAATGTGCTCTCCCTGCCCGCATAGCAGATCCAGGCCACCACGAATGAGTTGCCCTCCAATGGTCCGGCGCTGATACTCGGGTAAGACTGCCACTGGGGCCAAGGCCACCGCGGGAATGGAACCACGAGCGGTATCAATTGACATCCGGCTGAACAGGATGTGCCCCACGATTTGTCTCCTTACCTCCGCAACAAGCGATACGAGCACAACACCCTCGGACCACAAACGTTCGACCAGGTCAGCCTCGTCCGGACGCCCGAAAGCTGCCTCATTAACGGACCGTACCGTGGGCCGATCCGCGGTGTTCTCGCAGCGGATGACCGCTTTGTCAGGTGTAAGCACGCATCCGATTTTACCGTCACTGGACCGGTTGTCCCCACGATGCCACGCGGGAGACACGGGCGTTTTTCATCCAGGTGACCCGAGTCTGATCCATGCGGGAGCGTGGTCGCTCGCGTTTTCCTCTCCGCGGGCCCATCGGTCTACGCCTCCATCGACCAGCCGCTCGCACACGGCGGGAGAGAGAAGAAACTGATCCAGGCGCATCCCCTTGTCTAAAGGCCACCGATTGCGCTCGTAATCCCAAAACGTCCACAGTGGACCCTCGGGTTGCAGCTTCCGCAGAGCGTCGGTCCAGCCCTGGGACAGCAGGCGGGCATACGCTTCTCGGCTCTGGGGCTGAATCAGTGCGTTCTTATCGAGCGATCGCGTTGGATAAATGTCCTGCGCAGCCGGTACGACGTTATAGTCGCCGGCCAATATGACCGGTACGCCGGCGTGCATGAGTTCGGCGCCGTGTTCGATCAACCGCTGGAACCAGGCCAGTTTGTAATTGAACTTTGGACCCGGTTGGGGGTTGCCATTCGGCAGGTAGATCGAAGCGATCAGCACTCCGTTGACCGCCGCTTCGACATATCGCGCTTGGCTGTCCGCGGGATCACCAGGCAACGTGGAGCGTGTCAGCACGGGGTCGCAATCCCGCGTCAGGATCGCTACCCCGTTCCACGAGCGTTCACCAATCCAAACTCCGCCATAGCCGAGGTCGCGAAGGGCGCTTGCAGGAAACGCCCGCTGCTCTACTTTTAGCTCCTGGAGGCAAACGACATCGGGCTGGGCCCTTTTGAGCCAAGCCGTCAGATTGTTCAGACGCTTGTTGATGTTGTTGATGTTGAAAGTGGCGATTTTCAATGGCCCCCCTCAGTCGTCGCTTGTCCGGCCGCGCAGTTTCTTTGAGGAGGATCGTTGCGATTTTGCCGTAAGCCGGCGGACCTTGGAGGCAAGCGTGGGTCGACTGGGGCGGCGGGTTTTCGGCACAACTTCCGCGCGGGCGATCAGCTCGTTCAGTCGCGCTCGGGCTTCGGCTCGATTGGCCTCCTGCGTCCGGTGCGCACGAGAGGTGATGACTAACACGCCGTCTTGCGTGGCGCGACTGCCGGCTAATGTAAGGAGGCGTTGCCGAACGTCGGCTGGGAGCGAGCGGGATTTGCCGGTATCGAAGCGAAGTTGGACGGCCGTGGAAACTTTGTTGACATTCTGGCCGCCTGGGCCGGAAGCGCGAACAAAGGTCTCGGTAAGTTCGGAATCTGGAATGAGTATGGGCAAATGCTATCTCCAGAATAGCCTGTGCTGCTCAAGCGCCCCTCTCGCCCTTAACGAAGAAGGGCTCCATCTCCTTGTACTCCAGGATCTTCACAGTTGGCTCCTTGGGAGCGCTGCCCTGCGCGATCGCGAGGAATGCCTGCTCCGACTGCGCCACCATCGCGCGCGCGAGGTCATTCTTATGGATGGAGTGGTATTTGGACGGCATGGCCCAGTGCAGCAGCGGCATGACGTACCCAAGGACGCCCGGCGTGTTGGAGTTGCCGAGAATGACGGCGGGACGGTACACGCCGAGGAAGTCGAACTTGACGGACTCAACGGCCTTTTCCTTCTCGCCGATGATCTTCGCGTACTTCATCCCGGCCGCGGGGTCCGCGCCCACTGCTGTCATAACCGCGCACACCCGAGCGCCGGCAGTCCTGGCGGCGCGACAAAAGGCCTGCGGGTAGTCGACTTCGATCTTGCGCACCTCCGCCTCCGGCATCTTCGCGCTGCCCTTGCCAACGCCGAACGCGGCGAGCGCAACGTCGATTCCCTGGGCGCGCGGCGCAACCTCCACTTCGAGCCGGTCCATGTTGACAACCACCTCGGAAACCTTGGAATTGGCGAAGGCATCCGTCTTGCGGCGCGTCACCACCACCACCTGCTTGCACAGCGAGCTCTGGATGAGAAGCTGCACAATGCGTCCGCCCACGTTCCCCGTCGCGCCCAGCACAATGGCCGAGTACGGCGCCTCAACCTCTGTCGTCACGTCACACCCCGCGGAGCCACAAATGTCTCGATGTAGATGATTGGTTATCTCACTACTATTGTCTTGCACGGTTGGGAGTCCGCGTGGGCATTTTTCGATTGGTTCCCCTGCGGACCTGTTTCGTGAGTTTTCGGTAGAGGTGCGTTGTCCTTTCGGCAGATCTTCATCCGGCACCGCCTCCGCCATGGCTGCTTGGGACAAGTTGGCCGAATTGCCCCCACGGTAGGGCATTTATCTTGGGACAGCCTCACCGAAGCGGCAGACGTGATCCTCAAGGTGGAGAATGCGGTGCCATGGCTAGAATTGGATCTCCCTCACAGAAGCTAGTCTGATCGCTTTTCACTCTCGATACAGTGAGCTGATCCGCCAGCACACGCCGGAAGGGTCGACCAGCACAAAATCACGCATATTCCAGGGTCTATCGTCCGGCGGCTCGGCGTGTACGCCATACTTTTCGCAAAGCCGCTGATCCTGAACCTGCGCCCACCAGGCGTCGACGTCGTTAACAATCATGTGCATATGCAAGTTCTCGGCCAATTCCTTCAGGTAAAAGTCCTGAAGGAGAATGCCGGGTTTGCCGTGCTCTCCATGCGGACCGTAATGGAGATATGCCAAACCATCGTGACTCCAACACAGCGTAAAGCCCAGGTCTTGATAGAAGCTCTTGGACAGCTCAAAGTCCTTGGAGGGTATATGCGCCTTCAGCTCGATAGCGGCCAACTCTGCCATATTCTTCTCCCTTGTTCAGTTTATGCACAAAGAGTCGCGCGATGAAGGCTGCGAATCCGCCAGAATGCGGCGAACCGAGGCGCGGCCGATCTGTTGCCCACGGGCAATCTCAGCTTTGCTGAGACCGAGGCAATGGAGTTTCCGGATTTCGACAGCGTGGACGTTCGCAGTTACGAGCCGACCTGGCTGATTTCCGTTCTCCCGTGCATGCGCCACGCCAGTCTTGGTTCCCTCCCGCAGGATCTCTTTCGAACTCAGCAAAGATTGTCAACAGGCAGGCCATTGCTCGACCGGCGGGGTCAGGTCCAGAGTCTCCCTTAGGAAACGAACCCGACCCTCAGATGCTCCCAGCGGTCCAGGCGCCATACGAGCACCACATCAATCTCCCGGCGGCAGGGATTGCAGTAGCTTCTCGACTGGCGGCGTAGGAGTTCACTTCGCGAACCTGCAACGTGATCGTCCAGTCGCGTTGGGCGGCATACTCTCGCATCGCCCGGTTCTGCATCGCCAGCGTCTGCTGATCATTGGTGGAAACGCGGGCATACAAGCCTGCCCGCAACATTTTCGACCGTTTCCGTAACTGGCCAAAAACGTTGCCGGATCTTGCCTTTGCGGAAGCCCGTTTCCCGGGCATTTCAGAGCGTCACCTTACCATGGCCGGAGTCGAATGCTTTCGGCCATGCGACCCGAATCATGATATTACGCGGCCACCGCGGTTGCGTCGCGCCTGTAGTTCCAGGGCATCCACTCCGCCGGGTTTACGGTCACTTCCGCAGGATGCCGGAGCAGCTCCGCCAGATAGTCGAACGGGTTGACCTTATTCAGTTCGCACGTGTGGATCAGGCTCATGAAGAGGTCGCCCACGCGCGCTCCGTTCATTGTTTTGTAGAAGAGCGCATTCTTACGATGCAGGATGGCTTTCTTCAGCATTCTTTCGGCGATATTGTTGTCCAGTGGCGCGCCCGCCTGTCGCAGGAACAGTGTCAGTTCCGGCCAGTGCCGGAGCAGGTACGAGATTGCCTTGCCCAGCCCGGAGTTCGGTTCTGTCTTGTGCTCCGCAAACTGATTCTTCAGCCACTGGTGCAGATCGTCCATCACCGGCGCGCTATTCGACTGATGAAACGTCAGCCTTTCTTCCGGCGCGAGCCCGCGCTCTTTCGCTTCGGCGTCGAAGCGGTATACGGCGCCCAGCGACTCCAGCACATACGGGCATTCTTCGGGGAAGTTCGCGGCAACGTCTACAACCTGCCGCCTTCCATGCGCCAGACAGTTGGCCAGCAGAACCTCCACACCCGGCAGCTTTGGCGTGTTCCGCGAGAGAGCGTCGCACATCTGAATGGGGGCATCGCGCTCCGCCGCGCGTTGCTTCAGAACATCGGCGAGATTCTCGCCCGCATGTTTCCAGCCGGTAAAGTACAGCGCGATCCGCCACTCCCGCCAGATCGAGACGATGCCGCTGGTGAAGGTTCCAGTGCGCCCGTCGCCGGCGTTGCGCACCAGCTTCAGTATCCGCATGCCCGTGTCATCGTTGTGAACCACGCTGCCCTGCGCCGCCTGCCGGATGAACTCGCCCCATATGCGTTTGAGCTGCTTCGCGGCTGCCTCCATCAACTCCCATTGGGTTGCGGCCGGTAATGGAATCCCGAGCTGTGTCTCCAGCCGCTCCATCCGGTTGAAGGGCACGCCCGTGCCATATTTCAACAACGCAATCATCGCCACGGCGGTGGTGTCGTATTTATCGGTTCCGACGCCGGCTGGCTCCGCCGCGGTGAACACCTGGCAGCAGCCGTTGCAGCGGAGACGCTCCATCTCGAACACGGTCGCTTTCAGCGGCGGCTGCCCCACGATGCGTATCAGCGTCTTCGGCTCTTTCTGTCGGTATACTCTTCCCTCGTGGCATTCCGGGCAAGGGTCGCCCGGTTTGAGTTGCGCGTGTCGTACGGAAACTTTTTCCGCGCCGGTAAAGGCACTGGCTGCGTTGCGCCCATGACCAGCCGGCTTCGGCTCCGCTGACTCAGCTTCCGTAGAGGATGAGTTTTTCGGCTCCAGCACGGAGTTGGTCTTCTCCGTGTTTCGCTTTGGCGCCAGTCGTTCCACCAGCGCGTGCAGCGTGGTTTTGAGCTTCTGGCAGTCCGCCTTGCTCAGCGGCCCGTCTTCCGCTGCATCGATCACCCGGTCCAGTTCTTCCACATTCACATCGAGACGGCGCCGGGAGGTCTGCATTTTTCTACTCACTCAGCAACTCGCGAAAGCGGCGTGTCAGCGCCAGCCCGAGCACCTCTTTAATGGAACGGTTGGGTACGTAACTGTTGGATGCCTTGCCTCGGCCCGTCGTCCTTCCCATCAACACCCAGTTGGCAGCGCGGTAGCAGGTCCCGCGAAAACGACCGGGATCGATGAAGGTCTCGGCGAAGTAGACCGGATGGCTGTACATCCGCTCCCAGTCTCCGGGCAGCGCGCTCGTTACGCGGCCCAGTATATGCGACGCCAGATGCGGAACTTTGATCCACGGCAGAATCAGGAAGCGTGTGTTGTAAGCAATGAAGCGAATGTTGCGTCGGCGCGCTTCGGCGCTCCATCCTATATAACGGTCGCGGCTGCCCAGATGACGAGGGGCCGAACTCCATGCCATGCAGGCGATGGGGCGTGGTTTTCCTCCACAGTCCGCCCACACCAGATACTTCAGGTGCTCACCCACCGGCTGCTCATAACCAAGGTAATGATGCTGCTCCATCAGGCTGTTGAACAACGGCTCATCGGCCGTTTTTCTAACCTGCTGCAGCGAGACCGGGCGGATGTCGGCGAGCGCGCCGTTGAGCGGCGCGGTGTCGATCAGCATCGCCTGTGGCCGCTCGCGCCGGGCCAGGGGATTGGGAGGCCGGAAACGAATCCCGGGCAACTCGATCTGCCCGGCGCGATTGAGCATCAGTAATAAGCCACGGCAGACCATGTCGCGTGGAGCGCCGTTGGCCTGCTTCCATTGCCAGGCCTCGCAGAGTTTCTCCGACAGTCTGCGGCGGCTTGCCGAGGGATGGTCAGTGATTAATCTGCGGATGAAGTCGATCTCTTCAGTGGTAACAGTGCGGCCCCGGTATCTCCATTCCGGCATTCTTCTCGCAGTGTGGCAGAGTCGAAATTGGAACGCAAGGGGGTTGGCGTGTTTTTTTACGCGCTCACCTGCCGTCATACCGGCGGCGCCTCGGCATCCGGATTGGCGGCCGCCAGCAGTAACTGCGCCTGGTGTGCACGCAGGGTTCGCGCCGGCTCAGAGCCGCTGGGCCACCATTTGAAACGGCCCTTCGACAGTCGCTTCGTGGCGAGCCAGAACCCCTGGCCGTCATAGGCCAGCAGTTTTATCGCTGTCCCCCGGCGGCTGCGGAAGATGAACAGACAGCCGGAAAATGGATCTGCAGCCAGTTTCTCCCGGCCATAGCTGTGCCAGAGAATCGATGCCCTTCCTGCCGTCGATGGCGTCTACCGCAACCAGGATGCGCAGTTGCGGCGTGATCTGGATCGGGACGCCGACTCCACCAACTCCCGGCTCAGCGTCGCCAGATATGAAGCCGAAGCACCCTTCAGCTGGATTCGCAGCTTTCCCCTGCGCCCTTCCACTTCAAGCGTGCATTCGGGAACCGATTGCATCTGCGGCGTGACCAACTCAACAAAGGCCGGTTGCTGCGGAACTGCTCCTGTGGCCGGCATGCGCCGCTTCAGATCGTCCCACGCCACATGCAACTCTCGCGCCCTTCGATTAATCCCCTCCTTCCGGGCCACCTCGACTGCCGCGGACCAAAGTTCAGCCGGTATTCGGGCTTTCCCTCTTCGGGTGGTTCTCCATTCCTCGAAACGTGCTCTTGCTTCTTCAAGGCTGATGCTGGGGGTTTTGCTTCGCGCCATGGCCTTCCTCCTCGCCGGAAAACCCAGCGGAAGAACGACCTTAACAGTTATCGACCGAATACTTCATGCACGCTTGCCGAAAACTCACCCTGTTTCCGGATGACCGACGATCCACCCAGAGCTCCCGGAAATGCCACTTCCGCACCTCGGGCGTACACATCCGGATGGTTTCGTGCGGCCGCAAATGACAATGCAACGTCAAACTTGTGTTGTGGGTCCATTCGGGTATCAGCTCGCTCGGACTTTGTTTCCTCGATGACTATTGAACACAAGAAGTCTCGGCGTCAGCCGCCCGGCTCAGCCGACGCGGGAGATCTCATAACGGTCAATCGATCTCGCTTTTGCGCCTCTTGAGGCGATGGGTGTTTAGCGCCATAGGTCCGGCGAGCGACTCTGACGGATAGTCGCCGACGCGCCCCGAAGGCCGGCGTCGCTACGGTTCATGCCGATCCGGTCGTTCACCGCTCCCCGAATTCGTTGCTTGCAACCGAGATAACGCTCCGTCGTCTGGACGGAGACGTGGCCCAGCAGGAAGTGGATCTGGTCCAGCTCCCCACCGGCATCGCGGCATAGCCGGGCGCAGGTGACCCGCTGGATACCAGCGGCCAGATCCGGGGTGAGCAGTCCGGAATCAGCGGCTTCGTATGCGAGGCGCCTGACTGCCGCGAGCCTGCCGTTGATCGTTCCCGGCGCAAGTTGGCGAGATTCCAAATGGATTCGGTAGCGCGTGACAACGGCCTTGTTGAATGACAGCCTGGGTTCGGAGCAATACCAGGTGATGAACTCGTCGATGGCGTGCCGGTACCCTCTCTGGGATTCCTGGGAGGGCAGGCTGTTGAGGAAGGCTGATCTTGCCTGATCGAGGTCTGGCAGGTTCAAGCTGCGCTTCGGGGGAGACTTCTTGGCTTCACCGTGCTTGCCACGTTTCATCGTTTTGAGGCCTCCTTGGCCCCGCAATGACGACGTGGCAATTCCCCGTAACACGTGGCGGCCTCAAATGGTTCGAAGGGCCGTCTACAATAGGAGTCGAGGACATACGCGATGGCACGCCAGTTCGACGTCGTTATTGGGCGCGATTCGGAAGGTTACTACGTAGCCTCAGTTCCACAAATTCCGGCGTGCCATACGCAGGCGCAGTCTCTTGATGAGGTCATGCTGCGCGTTCGCGAAGCCATAGAGCTATGTCTTGAAGTTGACGGCGTGCCGGGGCAGGACTTGGAGTTCGTTGGTATCCAGCGCGTGACCATCGCGGCATGAGCCGGAATCCCCGCGTCACCGGTGCCGACCTTGTTGCCGCCCTCGAAAGAGTCGGTTTTCGCGTTCTTCGCATTAAGGGCAGCCACACTTCCTGCGTCACGAGGATGGCAGAAGCACCGTTGTGCCTGTTCACTCTGGCGAGACGATCGGCCCCGGTCTGCTCCACAGAATTCTCCACGACTGCCAACTAACCGCCGACCAGCTCGGCAAGCTACTGTAAGAACGATTGGATGTTGGGGGCTTGCCAGCATCAGGCCATCTACTTTGACGCGTCGCCATACCGTCGAATGGCAGGGCGACTTCGGTGGGGTCGCCCACAAGGAATCGTCGGGCGTTTTGCGGCAAGTTGACCGCGGGGCAGCCCACGCTACGGTTGTCCACCGTCACGAACTCGAGAAGGCGATACGCGACACGACGGCTTGGGTAGAAAGGCGTAAACCAGATTTCGGACGCCCGTCCCGTTGAAGAGTCGGCCGAGGAGGGTCGCTCGAAACCAGACCAACATGCGCACTA
This sequence comes from Candidatus Limnocylindrales bacterium, assembly GCA_035606355.1. Taxonomy (GTDB): domain Bacteria; phylum Acidobacteriota; class Terriglobia; order Bryobacterales; family Bryobacteraceae; genus Sulfopaludibacter. The sequence continues at coordinate 43,215 of DATNFO010000031.1, forward strand.
TTCCTTGCACTTCTCTCCGGCCTTCTGGCCGCCAAAATAGCCCAGCAAGCCGCCGATGATCGCGCCTGGAACCGTGCCTGCGATTGCCCCAAGAGGCCCCCCGGCAATTCCCAAATGCGCACCTGTCCAGGCTCCGGTACCTGCGCCAGCCAAGAATCCCGCCCAACCACCGGCCGTTTTCAAGTCTCGCTCGAGATCTTTCGGGACAGAGGGTAAGTCGCAGGCGTATTCCGAGACGATGCTATCGATGATTGGGTCGAAGACTTCATTGCGCCGCATTATGCAACACCTCCTCTTTGGGAAAGAAGTGCCGCGGATGCCGATGCGCCGTTATAGTAACCCTGGAGTTGCCGGACAGCGCCTTCCATCTTTGCCGATGTAGAAACGTGCTTGCGTGAATGGGTGATCCATAGGCTGCCAGCCTTCGAAGCCGTCTCTTGAATGATCGGAAGGAGATTCGGGGCAATTTGAGGATCACGACAGACGATCTGGAGTTGTTCCGGTGAGGATATAGCCCGCAGGAGGCGTTCAGAGCGACTGTTCAAAAGGTGCCTTGGGGCTTCCATCGCGGCTTCCGCCTTCTGTCGATTCTGGGAGGCTTGATCGCGGCGGACCTTTATGGGCTCAATCTGTCCTTTTCTACCATCATCAGCAAAAAAGGACGATACGACGCCCCATGGTGCTACCCTGTCATACTCAGCTTGTGCTTTGGCCTCCTCGGCAGCAGCCTCTTTCAATCGGGCTTCGGCATCATCGTAGTTCGTTTGCGTCATCTGCCAATCTTCAGCCGTTAAGCCGGTACCGAGAGCCCTGAATGCGTTTCTTATCTCCTTGGTAATCGCTTGCCCAGGTCTAATGGAGGAGAGCCACCGTGCCAGCGCATGGAGCAGAGATCTCTTACCCTCGATAGCAACTGCTTTAATCTGATCGAGGCACACAGCATCCTCGGCCTGCTGGTCCTTAAGAATATGGAGGATTTCCCTCCTTCTCTCCCGTGCTTCCAGGAAGTCTATATTGATCACGAACAACACTTACCCTACGACGGGGGAAAATGCAAACTACGCGCTGTCCGCCTCACTGAACGGGCAGCGTGTGTGGATCCACTTGAGCGTGTAGTCGCCAACACACCAAATGAAGATCGGCCGCTACCATCTCAAGGCCACGAAAGAGACATGGGCATTACGCGGCAGAGCCGCGGGATCGATAAACGATGCACGACTACTCGTGGTTAACGGGCGCCTCTGAGAATCCCCGCGTTCCGGTTGATTGACGACCCACCCGAAGACGCCGTCTGCCTTGTGGAGGTAGCGTTCTCCGTTAAGTCTGCGCCCTTCGGTCTGCATGGGCATTCTAGCCCTATTCCCTGTAGTCACCTGAATTTCCTGCTAACCGCGTGGGGAGTAGGACGTCTACACGGTCGGATGTAGAATGTCCACATGGTCACGAAGCCGCCCATATACCGCAACCGGATTGAATTGCTGCAAGGCACGCTCGACCTGCTGATCCTGCAGACCCTGCAATGGGGGCCGCGGCACGGCTATGGAATCAGCCAAGCCATCCGCACCGGCTCTGGCGATGTGTTGCGGGCGGATACGGGGTCGCTCTACCCCGCGCTGCATCGTTTGGAGCGCGCCAAATGGATCGCAGCGGAATGGAAGAAGTCGGAGAACCAGCAGCGCGTAAAGGTCTACCGCCTCACCGCGGCCGGCAAGAAGCAGTTGCTCGCGGAGCGCTCCCGATGGGAGCAATTGGTAATCGCGATCGGAGGAATCCTGAGCCATGAGCAATCGTGACCGCCGTTTAAGAGAAGAAATCGAGAGCCACTTGCGCATGGCCGTCCGCGACCGCATGGAGCGTGGGGAATCTGCCGCCGAGGCCGAGGCGAACGCACGCCGCGAGTTCGGCAACCAGGGGCTTGTGGAGGAAATCACGCGTGACATGTGGTCCTGGACCTGGCTGGAGCAACTTTGGTGCGACGTTCGTTACGGCCTGCGCGGCATGCGCCGCAATCCGGGATTCACGGCGGTCGCGGTCATCGCTCTTGCGCTTGGCATCGGCGCGAATTCGGCGATTTTCACGGCTGTCGACGCGATTCTCCTGCGTCCGCTGGGCTATCGCGACCCGGAACCTCTGGTGGTCATTCTGAACCATGGCACTGGACCAGTCGCTCCTGCGGATTTTGTCGATTGGAAAGCCCAAAGCCGTTCCTTCGACAACATGGGCGCGGCAGAAGTCTTTGGGCCCGATCTCACCGGCTCGGATCGACCGGAAAAGCTCTCGGGGCTGCGCGTCAGCGCGGACATTCTGCCACTGCTCGGCATTCCTCCAGCCATGGGACGCTTCTTTACGCCGGACGAGGATCAACCGGGACGCGAGTTTGAGGTCGTCCTGAGCTACGGCCTCTGGCAACGTCAGTTCGCCGGAGACAAAGATGTGTTGGGCCGCCGCATACAACTCGACAACAAAGCTTACACGGTAATTGGCGTGATGCCGGCCGGATTCCAGTTCGCGCCTTTCTGGGCGACTCACACCGAATTGTGGGCCCCGCTCGCCCTGGGGCCGCGCGCATCGAAACGCGGCGGGAATAGCTTGCGCGTGTTCGCGCGCTTGAAACCCGATGTATCGCTGGAGCAGGCTCGCGAGGAGTTCTCCGCCATCACGGCACGTCTGGAACGGCAATATCCGGGCACCAACCGCGACGTGCGGATCATTCCACTGAAGGAAAAGGTGGTCGGGAAGATCCGCCCAGCGCTTCTCACGCTCCTCTCCGCCGTCGGATTCGTATTGTTGATTGCCTGCGCGAACCTCGCGCATATGCTTTTGGCGCGTTCGTCTGCGCGCGCTCACGAAGTGTCGGTTCGCGCGGCGCTGGGTGCCGGCCGCGCCCGTCTCCTCCGCCAATTCCTCGCCGAGAGCCTGACGATGGCTATGATCGGCGGCGCCGTGGGACTGCTGCTGGCATGGGCGGGCGTTCGTGCCATGGTGCGCTTCGGTCCGCCGGGCATTCCTCGCCTGGAGACCCTGTCACTCGACTGGCGAGCGGCATGCGCGACGCTTGCTGTATCGCTCTTGACCGGAATCCTTTTCGGACTGGCGCCGGCGCTGCAGGCTTCCGCACAGAGTTCCGCCGAATCGTTGAAGGCAGGCGGCCGGTCCAGCACCGGGCAAGCGCGGCAACGGGTGCGCGGATTGCTGGTGATCTCCGAGTTTGCGCTGTCGCTGATGTTGCTGATCGGCGCGGGATTGATGGTGCGGAGTTTTCTTGCTCTCCAAGCCATCGACCCAGGGTTTCGGCCGGACCATATTCTCACGATGATCCTCTCGGTGGGAGGAACGCAAAAGGCCGCGCCCGCGCGGGCGCAGGAGTTCTATCAGAGCGCGCTTGAGCGCGTGCGCTCGATTCCCGGCGTTGTCTCCGCGGGTATGACGAACCATCTGCCCGTCGCTGGAGACCTCTGGAGCCGGCCATTCTGGGTGGACGGCCGGGCCTTGCCTCATCCAGGCGAGGAACCCGACGGAGCGTTTCGGCTGGCGCTTCCCGGTTACCTGGAGACGATGAAGATTCCGGTTTTGCGCGGCCGAAGCATCGAGGCCGGGGACACGGCAACCGCTCCCGGTGTCGTGGTTATCAACGAGTATATGGCACAGACATACTGGCCGGGTGAAAACTCGGTCGGCAAGCGTCTTACGCTGGACAATCCATCCTCGCACCCAATGCCCGTCTGGCTCACGGTCGTTGGTATCGCGAAGAATGCCGTGCGCTACGACTGGGCTGCGCCTCCGGCAGAAGAATTCTTCCTTCCTTACCTGCAGCACACCGACGCCATGGGCCACTACATCACGCTGGTGGTGCGCGCGAAAGGGGATCCGGCCGCCCTGGCCTCGGTAGTCGAGACCAGCGTCTGGCAGATCGATCGCAATGTGACGATTTCCGAAGTGCAGACCATGAACGCGGTGGTCGAGGGCGCCAACGCTGAGGCGCGTTTCAACATGGCGCTGCTGGCGGTATTTGCAACTATTGCGACCGTGCTCTCGGCGGTAGGGATTTTCGGCGTGATGAGCTACGCCGCTACGCGACGGCGCCGGGAGATCGGCATCCGCCTGGCATTGGGTGCACGCCCCACGGAGATTCTCCAATTGATCACTCGCGAAGGCATGGTTCTGGCGCTCTGCGGTACGACGGCCGGAATTGTCGGTGCTTTGGCACTTACGCGGCTCATGGCGAAGCTTCTATATGGCGTACCGCCCGTCGATCCCCTGACGTTTATCGCCGTGCCTCTGTTGCTGACGGCTGTTGCGCTTGCCGCCTGTCTGATCCCGGCGTTCCGCGCAGCACTCATGTCTCCCGTGGCGGCGCTGCGTCAGGAGTAGGTGGGTCACAGGCCTACCGCGGCTCACCTTGCCGGATCACGCTACTCAGATGTTAGCCCGCCACATCGGAACCGATCCCCCGTAAGGGCGTAGCCTTCACACGATCTCAAAATATTTTTACCCTTACCCTCCAACCACTTACTAACTCACCCCGCGGAATCCGGCCCCGCCCGTGCCACCATGAAACCGGGGAGACCCTGGCGACTTACAAGCGCCGGCGTCCTGTTCTTCTGTGCCAAGCCGGGCAAAACCGAAAGATCTTTCGGTTTTGACTCCGCCCACTCAGTAAGTCCAATGACTTAGGAATCAAAACCGAAAGATCTTTCGGTTTTTAAAACAGTGAAGCAAATCGAAAGCAAAACCGCCGAACTTGAGCCCTTCAGCGCCGGCATCGCCCTCGGACAGATGACCGCCTATCGCATCGTCGCCTCTCGATGCTCCGCCGCCCAAGCCGCCACCATCCGCGACATCCGCGATAACAAACTCTACAAAGCCGTCCACTGTACCTGGGACGAATTCTGCACCAGGTACCTCCGCATGACCCGCATCACCGCGGAACGCATCATCAGCGTGCTCTCCCAGCTCGGCCCCGAATACTTCGACCTCTCCAACATCACCCACATCTCGCCCGAAACCTTTCGCCTGATTGTTCCCCACATCTCCGGCGGAGCCATCCGCCACAACGGCGCCGCCGTCGAGCTCCGCCCCGAGAACGCCGAGCAAATCGCCCGCATCATCTCCGCCGTCCGTAAGGAGGTCCTCCAGGCTCGCGAGAATAGCCGCCTCGGGGCCAAATCCGTTATGGTCGAAAGGCGCATCCTCGATAACATCGCCGAACTCGAGGCCTTCGCGGAAGGCTACGCCCCAGATACTGCCCGCTGGCAAATCCTCATGGCCATGGTGAAACGCATCGAAAACGCCCTCGAAAAAATCCGCCGCTCCCATCCTCCGGACGCGCCACGCACACCCCCCCCCGATCTGCATCACCGTTTATCCTGATACCCTGCTTGCATGAAGCTATCGCGGCGAAATTTCCTTGCCACCGTTCCCCTGGCGGCGTTCGCCCAGACCAAGCCGCTGCCGATCCAGGCCGTGGAGGTCTGGCAGCTCCGCGGCCATGCCGATACCGTCCGAGGCATCGATAGACAGCCGCAGGTGAATCCGCTCGATATCTATGACGAGCTCCGCCCCAAGCCATATCGCGACGCCGCCGCGGGCACTCCCGGCCCGAGCCCGCAAACCGCGCTGTACCTGAAAATCCGCACGAGCGACGGCGAGGGGCTCTATGGACCCATTGACCGCGAGGTCGCAATCGTCGTGCAGGAACAACTGCGGCCATTCCTGATCGGCAAAGACGCCCTGGCGCAGGAGAAGCTGTGGGATCAGCTGTACCGGTCGAACCGCCATTCCCGCCGCGGCTATTTTCTGATGGCCATCAGCGCTGTCGATAACGTGCTGTGGGATTTGCGTGGCCGCCATTTCGGCGTGCCGGTGTACCGGCTGCTCGGCGGTCCCACGCGCGCCTCCGTCGAAGCATACGCCAGTTGCCTCGGCTACTCGCTCGAGCCCGAAAAAGTTCGCGCCCGCGCCGCGCAACTCAAAAGCGAGGGCTTCCGCTATCAGAAATGGTTTATGGCGTACGGACCTGGTGATGGTCCCGAAGGCATGAAGAAGAATGTCGACCTGGTGCGCGTTCTGCGCGAGACCGTCGGCGATGACGTGGAGCTCATGTTCGACGCCTACAGCGGCTGGGACATGACCTACACGTTGGAGTGGGCCAGGCAGGCGGAGCGGTACCGGCCGCGATGGATCGAAGAAGCCACCCAGGCGGAAAAGATCGGCAGCTTCGCCGAAATGCGCAAAGGCACCACCATCCCGATCGCTTCGGGCGAGCACATCCAGGGCCGCTGGGAAGTTTACGATTACCTCAAGGAAGGCGCGCTCAACGTCGTACAATGCGATCCCGAATGGTGCGGCGGAACCTCGGAGCTCGTCAGAATCTGTTCGCTGGCATCGCTGTTTGACGTGCCCGTCATTCCGCACGGCCACAGCGTGCACGCCGCGCTGCATGTCATCGCCAGTCAATCGCCGGCCGTATGTCCGCTGGCCGAGTATCTGATTCTGAAAATGCGCAACTACTACCACTTTGAGAAGCATCCCCCGGTAGTCGAACGCGCGCATTTGGCCCTGCCCGAAGCCCCCGGTTACGGCATCGAATGGGATGACGCCAAAATCGAACAGCGGGAATTGCTGAAGCTCTAATCCGCGAGCCGCTCGCCGGCTTCCGTTCCGTCTGCCGCTAGACAGCCACCCCGGCACGCCACAACAAATACCCGATCGCCTGTTTCACATAGTTCCATTGCTCGCGCACGGAGCCCGTGGCCTGCTCCTTTCGCGGCGACCCGTAGACTTCCAGCCCGCGGAATTGCAGCATTCGCTTCACGCGGTAGATGTGATAGCCGTCGCTCACCACAATCGCCGAATGCAGCCCCATGCGATGCATGATCTCGCCGGCCATGGAAGTGGATTCCACCGTGGACGCGCCTTCGTTTTCAACGATGATGGCTTCCGAGGGCACCCCATTGCTCATCAGGTAGGAGCGGCCCACCCCGCCTTCGGTGTAAACCGGATCGCCGCCCGCGCCGCCGGTGGTGAGGATGCGCGGCGCCAGTCCCGCGCGGTAGAGGTCCAGGGCATGGTCGAGCCGCGCCTTCAGCACGGGAGAGGGACGGCCGCGATATTCGGCGGCTCCCAGCACGATGATGACATCGGCCGGGTGTGCTTCGTCGCGCGTGGATTGCCGCTCGATGCGCAGCGAAAGATAGGCTACCGCCAACAGCAACGCGGTCACAGCCATGACCAGCAGGTTCCAGACAGCCCGTTTCATCTGCGCTATTCGGACTTCGAATCCTTATTTAATCACGCCTCGGCGGCAGGGCAACAGGGAAAGGCCATTCTTTCGGCTTGGGGCGGTGTTCCCAATATGCGCCGGGGCAGGCCTGCTATGCTGATCGTGCATGCCCCGGCCCGAGGCCATCACGAGCGCCGCGAATCCGCTTCTCAAAGATGTGCGGCGCGCCGTGGCTCGCGGAAGCCTCACCAGCGATGGCCTTTGCGTGGCCGAAACATTCCACCTGCTCGAAGAGGCGCTGCGCAGCGATTGCGAAGTGAAGGCGGTGCTGGCCGCGGATTCGGTGCGTTCCGCCGCGGAAGCGCATGTGCGCCGGCTCAACGGCGTGAAAGTCTACGTTCTGCCGGACGCGCTTCTTCAGGCTGTCTCCGGCACGGAAAACACGCAGGGCGTCATGGCCCTGGTAAAGCCTCCCGAATGGAAACTCGAACAGCTCTTTCGCGGCAACTCACTGGTGGTGATTCTGGATGGCTTGCAGGACCCCGGCAACGCCGGCACAATCGTGCGCGCCGCCGAAGCGTTCGGCGCCACCGGCGCGTTGTTTTTGAAAGGCACCGCGAGCCCGTTTAATTCCAAGACGCTGCGCTCTTCCGCCGGGTCGTTATTCCGGCTGCCGTTTCTGCATGGCGTGGATGCCGCGCTGGCGCGCGCGGCGCTGCAGCAGAATAAGATCGAGCTGTTCGCCGGAGTTCCGGCCACCGCCGCCGGTCCGGTGCGCCCGCTGGCTCATGTGGATCTCACCGGCAAGTGCGCGCTGATCATAGGCAATGAGGCGCGCGGCGTCAGTGAGCCGTTGCGCTCCGCGGCCTGCGATGTGTCGATTCCCACCGTGGGCGTGGAGTCGCTGAACGCCGCGGTCGCCGCCGGTATCCTGTTATATGAGGCGCGTCGCCAGCGCGCCGTGAAGTCATGAGCCTCTTCGATACTACGCCGCCCGAACCGGAGCGCGCCGATTCGCGCCGTCCGCTCGCCGAACGCATGCGGCCGGAGCGGCTCGAAGACTACATCGGGCAGGAGCACATTCTCGGTCCGGGCAAGCCGCTGCGCCGGCAGATCGAGCGCGACGAGCTCACCAGCATTATCCTATGGGGGCCGCCCGGCGTCGGCAAAACCAGCCTCGCGAAACTCATCGCGCGCGTGACTCGCTGCGAATTCATCCCGTTCAGCGCGGTGCTCAGCGGCATCAAGGAAATCAAAGCCGTCATGGCGGACGCCGAACGGCTCCGGCGGCTGGGCAAGCGTACCATTCTGTTTATCGACGAGATTCACCGCTTCAACAAAGCGCAGCAGGACGCGTTTCTGCCCTACGTGGAGCGCGGCGATATCATCCTGATCGGCGCCACCACGGAAAATCCGTCGTTCGAGGTGATTTCGGCGCTCCTGTCCCGGTCGCGCGTGTATGCGCTGCGCGGCCTGACCGTGCCCGAGATCGTGACCCTTCTCCGCCGGGCGCTACCGCTGCTCAACCTCACCGCGACGGACGAATTGCTCGAACAGATCGGCATCTACTGCAATGGCGACGCGCGGCAGGCCTACAACACCCTGGAAGCCGCTGCCGCCGCGGCCGTGAGTGGCGAATTGACCGAGGCTTCGCTGCAGGACGCTATGCAGCGCAAGCTGCTGCTGTACGACAAAGGCGGTGAGGAGCACTTCAACCTCATTTCGGCGCTCCACAAATCCGTGCGCTCCAGTGACGTGGATGCGGCGCTCTACTGGCTGACGCGCATGCTGGAAGCGGGCGAAGATCGCATGTACATCGCGCGGCGCCTGGTCCGCATGGCCATCGAAGACATCAGCCTGGCGGATCCGCGAGCGCTCGAACAGGCGGTCGCCTGCATGCAGGCAGTGCACTTCCTCGGAATTCCGGAAGGAGACCTCGCGCTGGCGCAGGCCGCCATTTATCTCTGTGTCGCGCCCAAGAGCGACGCGGCGTACCGCGCCATGGCCGCCGTCAAAAAGGACGTCGACAACACCACTGCCGAGCCGGTTCCCATGAATCTGCGCAACGCGCCCACCAAAGCGATGAAAGAGTGGGGCTATTCGGAAGGCTACCAGCACGCCCACAATTTTAAGGACGCCCTGGTTGATATGGAATGCCTGCCGCCATCCCTACAGGGAAGGCAATACTATCACCCAACGGATCGAGGCCTCGAAAAGCGGATCGGCGAAAGACTGGAAGAGATCAGAAAACGAAAAGGGCCGCGAACCGGCGCGAATGAACCCGAATAGACCGATTCTCACTTCTTCGGATTCAGCTTCAGGTTGATCACGGCGTCTTTCCGGGAATCGAACGAGCTCAGCGTTTTGGTCCCGCTTGCCATTCCGCTGAAATCGGCTTTCAACTCGTAGTCCACATCCGGACTCAACTCGTGAAAATAATACTGGCCCGCTTTTTGCGTGATGAAGGAACGGATCTGCAGCGTCTTCGTGTTCTTGAGCTGCACCACCGCGCCGTTGACCGGATTATCGTCCGGACCGTTCACCACCCCTTCCACGCTGCGGGTCGTGTCCTGGCCCTTGTTCTTCTTGCCTTGCGTCCAGCCGATGCCGCAAAGCAGAACCGCCGCCAAAAGGACAGGAATGAGCTTCTTCATACCTTCAGCTTAGCCTAGTACTCCTCATCGGCTTCGCCTTCCGCCTCTTCCTCTTCGTCTTCGTCGAGAAAGTCTTCGTCTTCGTCTTCATCCTCTTCGGATTCTTCGGCCGATTCGATCTCTAGTGGAGACGTGCTGACTACTTTCAAATCCGCGCCACACTCATCGCAACTGAGGGTGTCGCCTTCGTCAACATCTTCCTCATCCACGTCAATCGCGCCTTCGCATACCGGACAGTTGACCATGAAATTCCTCCCGAACTATTACTGATAATCGAAAGATCGCAAACACGCAAGCGGAAGACACACAACTTCCGCGATTTTATTTAGCGCCAGCCTGTTGAGCGCGGCGGCGGCGAGTCGTAACCGGAACCATGCCCTTGAGCCGCTGGTACATGAAGAGCTGGGAACGGTGCGTCAGCTCGTGTTCCTTAAAAAACAGCAGCAGTTCCTGCCGGGTCATCTGCGATCCGTCGAACCACGTCATCGTTTGAGCCCACCACTCAGCCGGCTGCTTCGCCAACTCGGCCGTACGCCCGTCGATAGACTCCCGCATGGCGGCGGCAATCGCCGCGCCGCCGGATTCCGGCGTAAGGGTCGTAAATTTCTCTTTCATCCGGTCGCGGAAACCGGGGACCGTGAAATCGGCCTCTCCCGCCAGCATCATGCCGGTAAGTCCCGCTCCCGCATTCAAAATGTGCAGCGCAATCTGGGCGAAACTGTCGACATCCGGCGTGGGCCGGAAGCCAAAATCGTCTGCCGGAAACTCCTCTACCGTCGCCGCCGCATCGTAGCGGACCGTCTTCCACGAATTCAATACGTGCTCCACTCGTACCATGTCCACATTGTACTCATAGCCCTGCTGCGAGCGGCACGGCAGCGGCGTTCATTATAATGAAAGTATCCATGCACCAGAAACTGAATGAGAGGGTTGTGGATCTCGATCCACAGGAAACGTCCGAATGGGTAGAAGCGCTTGACCAGGTGATTGATGAGCAGGGCCCCGATCGCGCCGCGTACCTGTTGGAACAACTCGCTGAACGCGCGCGCTTCAACGGCGCAGAGCTGCCGATTCAACTCAATACACCGTACGTGAACACCATCCGGCCGGAGGACGAAGTGCCGTACCCGGGCGATCGCGCGATGGAGCGCCGCATCAAGAGCCTCATCCGCTGGAACGCTATGGCGATGGTGGTGCGTCAGAATAAGTACGACGCCGGTATCGGCGGCCACATCTCCACCTACGCTTCGCTGGCGACCCTGCTTGAAGTGGGGTTCAACCATTTCTTCCACGCCAAATACGGCGACCAGCCGGGCGACCTGATTTATTTCCAGGGCCACGCCTCGCCGGGCGTCTACGGCCGCGCCTTCCTCGAAGGGCGTTTGAGCGAGGATCGCCTCAAGAATTTCCGCCACGAGCTGCGCGATACGCCGGGCCTGCCCTCCTATCCGCATCCGTGGCTGATGCCGGACTTCTGGACGTTCCCGACCGTTTCCATGGGCATTGGGCCGCTGAACTCTATTTACCAGGCCCGCTTCATGCGCTACCTGGAAAATCGCGGCATCATTCCGGCGACCCCGCGCAAAGTCTGGGCGTTTCTGGGCGATGGAGAAATGGACGAGCCCGAATCCATGGGCTCGCTGACTCTGGCTTCCCGCGAGTGCCTGGACAACCTGATCTTCGTCATCAACTGCAACCTGCAGCGGCTCGATGGTCCGGTGCGCGGCAACGGCAAAGTGATTCAGGAGCTCGAAGCCGCGTTTCGCGGCGCGGGCTGGAACGTAGTGAAGTGCATCTGGGGCGAGGATTGGGACGCCCTGCTGGCGCGCGATACCACCGGCCTGCTGATGAAGCGTATGGGTGAAGTGGTGGACGGCGAGTTCCAAACCTACGTCACCAAAGACGGCGCTTATGTTCGCAAGAATTTCTTCGGCAAATACCCGGAGCTGCTGGATCTGGTCTCCCATCTGAGCGACGAAGACTTGGTGCGCTTGCATCGCGGCGGCCACGATCCCAAAAAGGTTTACAACGCTTACAAAGCCGCGGTGGAAACCAAAGGCAAGCCGACGCTGATTCTCGCTCACACCATCAAGGGCTACGGCCTCGGTGAAGCGGGCGAAGGCCGCAACATCAGCCACCAGCAGAAGAAGCTGAACGAAGCGGAAGTCGCGCAGTTCCGCTCGCGATTCGAGATTCCGATTCCCGACGAGGCGGCCCGCAACGCATCGTTCTATCGCCCGCCGCAGGATAGTCCGGAGATCGCGTACATGCATGAGCGGCGGCGTCAGCTTGGCGGGTATATGCCGAGCCGGAATGTGCCGCCCACAGCCATCCAGGCGCCCGCGCTCGAATACTTCAAGGAATCGCTCGAAGGCTCGGGGGATCGCGAAGTTTCCAGCACCATGGCTATGGTGCGCGTGCTCACCCTGATGATGAAGGAGCCGCAAATCGGCAAGCACGTCGTGCCGATTATTCCGGATGAAGCGCGCACGTTCGGCATGGAATCGCTGTTCCGGCAGTTCGGAATTTATGCCAGCCGCGGCCAGCTCTATAAGCCGCACGATGCCGAAATGTTCCTCTATTACAAGGAATCCAAGGACGGCCAGATTCTGGAAGAAGGCATCACCGAAGCGGGGTCGATGGCGTCGTTCACGGCGGCGGGCACGGCGTACGTGAACTACGGCGTGGAGATGATTCCGTTCTTCATCTACTATTCGATGTTCGGCTTCCAGCGCATCGGCGACCTGGTGTGGGCATTCGCCGACGCCCGCGGCAAGGGCTTCCTTTGCGGCGGCACCGCCGGACGCACCACGCTCTCGGGCGAAGGCCTGCAACATCAGGATGGCCACAGCATCGTGCTTTCGAGCACCGTGCCGACATGCTGCACCTACGATCCGGCCTACGCGTATGAGATCGCGATCATCGTGCAGGACGGCATCCGGCGCATGTATCAGGAGCAGGAAGACTGCTTCTACTACCTCACGCTCTATAACGAGAATTATGCGATGCCGGCGATCCCGAAGGATCTGGATCGCAATGCCGTGCTCAAGGGCATCTACCGCTTCAAGGCCGCCGAAAAGCCGGCGCAGGTTCAACTTTTCGGATCGGGTCCGATTCTCAATGAGGCGCTGCGCGCGCAGCAGATCCTCAGCGAGAAGTACGGGGTGCACGCGGATGTTTGGAGCGTCACCAGCTATAACGAACTTCGCCGCGACGCGCTCGAAGTGGAGCGCTGGAACCGGCTGCATCCCGACGAGGCCGAGCGCACGCCGTACATTCTGGAAGCGCTCCGCGGAACGAAAGGGCCGATCGTCGCCGCCACCGATTATATGAAGGTGGTGCCGGATCAACTGGCCCCGTGGCTGGCCGGCCGTCTGGAATCGCTCGGCACGGACGGGTTCGGCCGCAGCGACAATCGCGAATACCTCCGGAAGCATTTCGAGGTGAATGCGGAATCCATCGCCGGAGCTGCCCTCTCGCGTCTCGCGCGCGAGAAGAAGTTCGACGCCAGAAAGGCTAAGGCTGCGTTCGCTGAACTCGGCCTGGACACCGAAAGAGCCGACCCCGCGCGGGCGTAGTGCCGCGACTTTGGTGAATTGCTGCGACTACCGGCGAGCGCTCCGGCTGCTGTTCTCGTCGCGCTCCATTCGTCTTTCGATGCACCTTTTACCGCTCCCTGACGGTCGCGGCTCCGTTAGCAGCATCAACTACATACGGAGCCGTGACCGTAAGGGAGCGGTAAAAGGTGCCGGGGATACGGAAACGATTCGATTTTTTCGCAAGCTGCTAGCCCGTGAGCGAGCGGTAATTCATGGCCGCAATACCGAAGCGCCAGACGGAGCAGGCCGCTCATGAATATCGGTCAACGTGTCGCGGCAGTCGGCATGGCCGTCAGCGGGGCGTTGGCGGCGATCAAAATTACCGCGGGGTTGCTCGGCCACTCCACTGCCGTGACGGCCGACGGTTTGGAATCTGCCGCGGACATCTTCGCATCGGGATTCGTGCTGCTCGGGCTGACGCTGGCGGCCCGCCCCGCGGATGAAGATCACCCGTACGGTCACGGCCGTGCGGAAACACTGACGGGCTTATTGATCGGGATGGGCCTGTCGGTCGGCGGCGCGCTCATCGCAGTGCTTTCGCTGCTGCACCTGGGCGCCCCGCGCGAAGCGCTGCGGGCGTTCGTCATTTGGCCGCTTGTCGTGTCACTCTTCGCCAAGGCGACCCTCGCCACGTATAAATTCCGCGCCGGCCGAAAGCTGGAGAGCGATGCGCTGACCGCCGATGCCTGGAATGACGCGATGGACGGCGTCTCGGCGAGCGTCGCGCTGATCGCGGCGGGACTCACGCTGTCGGATCCGTCGCGCTTCCTGGATGCGGACCGCTGGGGCGGCTTCATCGTGGGAATCATCGTTATCCTTTCGGGAGCGCGAGTGGCGTGGGAGACTGCGCAGCAATTGATGGACACGATGCCGGACGAAAGCCGTATGCGGCAGATTCGCGCGGCGGCGGCGACCGTGCCCGGCGTCAGGGGAGTGGAGAAGTGTTTCGCGCGCAAGACCGGCTTGCGCTATCACGTGGACCTGCACCTCGAAGTTGACCCGGAGATGACCGTTCGCCAGTCGCACGATATCGCGCATCAGGCGCGGCTTCGTATTCTAGAAACGCTCGACTGGGTGGCAGACGTTCTGGTTCACGTGGAGCCGGCTCCGTAGCCGTGCCGACAGGAATCTTTCCTGTCGGGTCGCGCGGAGCGCGACTGCTCTCAAGTGAGCGGATGGCCAAACTTCAGCGGCGGGTCTGGAGACCTGTCGCTATCACCAGTTTTCCTACTCCTTCGGCGTAGGCTTCAACCAGCGCGAAGGCGGCCTGTATTTCTTCCAGCGGCCTGGTGTGCGTTACCATCGGCGCGAAGAGCTTCACGTTGTTCTTGAGGAATTCGAGCGCTGCCGCCGCTTCGTGATTGCTGCGCCGCACATTGAAGATCGCGAGCTCTTTGCGGCGCATCGGCGAGACCTCGAACGGCACGATCGCGGCCGAGTGAATTCCGGTCAGGACCACGCGGCCTCCGTTGCGTGCCGCTCGAATTGCTTCGTTGATCGTGTGTTCCTTCGCGGCGCAATCGAGCGCGCAATCCACTCCCCGGCCGCCGGTCTCCTTCACAATTTCGCGAGCAACATCCACTTCGCGGGGATCGAGCACCGCATCGGCGCCCATGCATTTCGCCATCTCGCGCCGGTGGGGCAGAGGCTCCACGCACCATATCCGACCCGCGCCCGCCGCCTTCAGGCTTGCTATCGTGAGGAGCCCTATGGGGCCGCCGCCCCAGACCGCGGTGGTTTCGCCGAGGCGTATGGACGCGAACTCCAGCGAATGCATGGCCACGGCCAGCGGCTCCACGATGGTGGCGAGCTCTAGCGGCAGCGTCTTCGGAATCGCGAAAAGGTTGTGCGCGGGCAGGTTTACGAACTCGCGAAAGAAGCCGGGAATCCCGGGGTTGCTGAGAAACCGGATATTCGCGCAGATGTTGTGCCTGCCTGCGAGGCAATATTCGCAGTGATAGCAATACAGCGCAGGCTCGAGCGCCGCGCGATCCCCCGCCGACCAGCCGGTCACGCCTTCGCCCGTCTTCACCACCGTGCCCGCGGGCTCATGCCCGAGAACCATAGGGTACACGCACGGAGTATCGCCGATCGCGCCCTCCGCGTAGGAATGCACATCGCTGCCGCAGATGCCGACGGCATTGACGCGCACCTGAACCTCGCCCGGCGCGGGGCCGGCAATCTCCTGCTCCGTCAAGCGAAACTGTCGTTGTCCTATGAGTTCGGCTACCAGCATGCTGTGTCCAGCACCATTGTAAGATAACGATAGATGCTCAACTTTCGCACCTTTGAGGCCGGGCCCGATCCGTTCGGCCGCAAGTTCCAGGTCCTCTTCAAGTGGCTGCAAACGGCCATTTCGCTGCGCCATGCCGATACGGTGGATGTGAAGTTCGTGCTCGCGGACGAAGCGGGCGAGGCGAGCGAAAAGACGATCGCGCTGCCGCACGCAGACCTGCGGCAGCTCAGCCAGGAGACGGGCCGCACGATGGACGATGCCTGGTGCGCGCGCATCGCGATGCTTCACCTGCTGCATCTCATCGAAACGGGCGAAGATCTCGAGAAGAATCTCGTGACGGTTTCCGCCGTGGACATGAAGGCGTATGCCGACCGAATTGCCGCCGAAGAGCGGCAAGGCGTAACGGCGTAGTAACCCGCCGCGACCCGATTTTGCCGCCCGGCAGAGGGATCGATTTTCACGGTCGCGCTGCCGCCCGTTGAAGATAACAGTCCCGCAAACTGATCTTCACAGCATTTTCACATTCCGTTTCTTATACTCAGGTTTCTGCCCTCTATGAAACTCACTACGCTCACACTGTTGATGTGTTCGCTTGCGTGTGCCCAGAGCATGGACCCAAGCGACATTGAGAAATTGAAGGCAACGCTGGCGGACCAGCAAAAGCAACTTGAAACGCTCGCGCAATCGATTAAGGCACAGCAGAAGCTCATCGACGCGCTGAGTGCGAACCAGGCGCAAGCCGCCCCCGCGGCGCAGCCGTTCCGCCGCATCGGAGGAGATGTCGCAAGCTCGGTCCCGACGCTCACTCCTGGCGCGATAACCGCTTCTGCGCCGAAGGCTGCGCAGACGAACAGCGGCGCGGGGGCCGTATCGCCGCTGCAGTTGCAAATCGGCGAAACCAGCATCATTCCGATCGGCTTCCTGGACCTGACCGGTGTTTGGCGCGATCGCAACGCAGCGAGCGGCATCGGCTCCAACTTCGCGTCTGTTCCGTACGGGAACACGGTGGCCGGCCACCTCAGCGAGTTTCGTTTCAGCCCGCAGAACTCGCGGCTCGGCTTCCGTATGGATACCAATGTCCACGGCGCCCACGTCACCGGTTATAACGAATTCGACTTCCTGGGCACCAGCGGCGGCAACAATCTCGGCGTCACTAATGGCGGTTTCGTGCCGCGCCTCCGCCTGTTCTGGGTGGACGTGCGTAAGAACAATATCGAATTCCTGGCGGGCCAGAGCTGGAGCATGATGACTCCGAACCGCAAAGGAATTTCGGCTCTTCCGGGAGATCTCTTCTACTCGCAGGTGATCGACGTGAACTACCTGATCGGCCTCACGTGGACGCGGCAGCCGGGCTTGCGCGTACTGTTCCACGCTCCGAAGGATAAGGTGACCGCGGGTGTCTCGTTCGAAAATCCGAACCAGTACATCGGCGGTTCGGCCGGCGCCCCCACCGTCACTCTGCCGAACGCGTTTACCAGTTTCGCCGGCAGCGTTTTCGACAATTCCAGCAACGTGCTCAACACGCCGAACCTGATGCCGGACATCATCGCGAAGGTTGCGTTTGACCCGAGCTCGCGCCTGCACTTCGAGGTTGGCGGCATCGTTCGTGCATTTAAGGATTATGTTCAGGCGAGCAATCAGCATTTCACAAAGGCGGGCGGTGGCGGCATGGCCAACGTCAATTTCGGAATCGCGAAGAATGTGCGCCTGGTCAGCAACAACTTTCTGAGCGACGGCGCGGGCCGGTATCTGTTCGGAACCGTCCCGGACGTGGTGGTGCGCTCCGATGGACGGATCAGCCCGATCCACAACCACAGCACCACGGACGGTATCGAATTGACCATGAAGAACACGCTCCTGTACGCCTATTACGGTGGCGTGTGGGTCGGCAGGAATGTGGCTCTCGATGCGAACGGAACGACTCCGGTCGGATACGGATTCACGGGTTCGCCGAACAACCACAATCGCTCGATTGAGGAGGTCACGCTGGGCTTTAACCAGACCATCTGGAAAGACGCCAAGTGGGGCGCGGTCAACTACATGATGCAGTACGAGTATGCCACTCGCAACCCGTGGTTCGTGGCCACCGGACAGCCCGGCGGCGCGCACGATAACACCATCTTCCTGAACATCCGCTACACTCTCCCCGGCGCTCCGCCGCCGGCCCCGGCCAAATAAGAGGGGGCGGATAATCGCCCGCCCGATCTTTCATTGTTATGGAACTGTAACAGACCCTGAACTGCGCTGTAACATCGGCGTGCGAACGTAAAAGAAAGGATGAATATGAAGATCTCGAATTGTCTGACTCTGGCCGCGGTTGCCGGATTCAGCGTCGCCGGCGCCGTGAGCGCGCAGGCGATCAACGCCGCCGGCGCGACGTTTCCGTACCCGATTTACTCCCGCTGGTTCGATTCATACAAGAAGCTGCATTCCGGCGTGGAAATCAACTATCAATCCATCGGCTCAGGGGCAGGCATCACGCAATTGAAGGAAGGGACCGTGGATTTCGGCGCGTCCGACCGGCCCATGACCGATGAAGAAATCGCGTCGTGCAAAGTGAAGCCGCTGCACTTCCCGACGGTGCTCGGCGCAGTGGTGGTCACTTACAATCTGCCGGGTTTGAAGCAGGATCTGAAGCTCACGCCGGAAGTGATCGCGCGGATTTTCATGCTGAAGATCACCAAGTGGAACGATCCGCAGATCGCCAGGCTGAATCCCGGCGTGAAGCTTCCGAACGATGACATTGTTGTGGTGCACCGCGCGGAAGGCAGCGGCACCACGTTCATTTTCACCGACTTCCTCACGAAGACGAGCCCCGAATGGCAGAAAGCGGTGGGCGCGAACCAATCGCCCAAGTGGCCGGGCGGCCTCGGCCAAAAAGGAAATGAAGCCGTCGCGGGAACTGTGAAGCAGACTCCGGGCGCGGTTGGGTACGTGGAACTGGCGTATGTGCTGCAGAACAGGATGCAGTCCGCCGTGGTGGAAAATGCGGAGCATCAGTTCGTAAAGGCCAGCCTTGAAAGCGTCACGGCGGCGGCCGCGGGTGCAGCGAAATCGATGCCCGCGGACTTCCGCGTTTCGATTACCAACGCTCCGGGCAAAACTTCTTACCCGATCTCCAGTTTTACGTGGCTGTTGATACCGAGCAAGATTCCCGATGCAAAGAAGAAGGCCGCGATCACGGGGTTTCTGAAGTGGATGCTGAATGAGGGCCAGGCCGTCGCGCCTCAGGCTCCGCTGTATTATGCGCCGCTTCCGAAATCGGTGGTGGCTCTCGAAACGAAGCAGATCTTGCAGATTCAGTAACTATATGTCTACGGCTGCGATTGTCGCAGGCAGATCCGGGAGGCGGAAGAGTCTTTGGACAACCTTGCGCGGGGGGGATGAGGTGGCTCATCTCATCACTCTCGCGTTCGCTGCGAGCGTCTTCCTGGTTACCATCTTTCTGGTTTGGGAACTGTGGCTGCACTCGGGGCCATCGCGCCACAAGTTCGGGTTTTCGTTTTTGACGGGCACGGATTGGGACCCCGTGCAGGGTATCTTCGGCGCACTCCCTTATATCTACGGCACCGTGGTGACGAGCGTGGTGGCGATGATGATCGCGATACCTCTGGGTGTGGGTGCGGCCGTTTTTCTCGCCGAGCTTGCTCCGCCGCGGCTTTCGAATGGGTGCACCTTTCTGGTGGAGTTGCTCGCGGCCGTGCCGAGCGTGATCTACGGACTACTCGCGATGTACAGCCTGGTGCCGCTCTTGCGCTCCTACGGCGAGCCGTTTTTGAAAGCGACGCTGGGGTTTCTTCCGTTCTTTCAGGGACCCGCGTTCGGCGTGGGCTATCTGGCCGCCGGCCTGATTCTCGCGATCATGACGCTGCCTTATATCATTTCCATCTCGCGCGAATCCCTGCTGGAGGTGCCGCGGGACCAGCGCGAAGCCGCTCTCGCGCTGGGCGCGACGAAGTGGGAAGCCACTTCGCAGGTGGTAGTTCCGTTCGCGCGGCTGGGCATCTTCGGCTCCATCTTCCTGGCGCTGGCACGCGCGCTCGGCGAGACCATGGCGGTGACGATGGTGATCGGAAACGATCCCGGCATTCATGCATCGCTGCTCGCGCCGGGACATACGATCGCGGCCGTGATCGCCAACGAATTCGCGGAGGCGAGCGGCGCTTTATATCAATCGTCGCTGGTCGAAATGGGACTCGTGCTGTTTCTCATCACGATCATTATTAACGCGCTCGCGCGGCTGCTGGTGATCGCCACCAGCCGCAAAGGGACGGCCCACGCATGAACCGGCTGAGATACCGCAAGTTCGTGAATGGTGTGATGCTTGGGCTCACCGGCGTCTTCACCATGATTACCGCCTCTGTTCTGTTCCTGATTCTCGGGTACCTGGTCTACAACGGCAGCAAATCCATCGACTGGAACTTCTTTACGAAATTGCCGGTACCGGTCGGCGAGACCGGCGGAGGGATGGCCAATGCGATTGCGGGCAGCGCCACCATGGTAGGGCTCGCCGCGCTGATTGGGCTGCCGATCGGATTCTTCGGCGGAATTTATCTGGCCGAGTTCGGCGGTAAGAGTGTCACGTTTGCCATCCGCTATACCGCGGACCTGCTCAATGGTGTGCCTTCGATCGTCATCGGCATCTTTGCGTGGACGGTAGTGGTGGTGCCGATGCATCGCTTCTCGGCGCTCGCCGGCGGGTTCGCTCTCAGCCTGATGCTGATCCCGATTGCGCTGCGCACTACCGAGCAGTTTCTGCTCAACGTGCCGCGGCCGTTGCGGGAAGCCGCTCTGGCGTTGGGCGCTCCCAAGTGGAAAGTGATTGCGAATGTCGTGGTGCCCGCCGCCTCGAAAGGCATCATGACCGGCATGATTCTCGGAATCGCGCGCATCGCGGGCGAGACCGCGCCGCTCCTGTTTACAGCGCTCGGCAATCAATTCTGGGCGCGAGGTTTGGATGAGCCCACGGCCTCGCTTCCGGTTGTCATCTTTACCCACGCCGTCGCTCCGTACGAAGAATGGCAACGGCAGGCGTGGGCCGCCGGGCTCGTGTTGCTGGGTCTGGTGCTGGCCACGAATATTGGCGCGCGCTGGATTCTGTCGCGCGGAATCGCCGTTCAGAAAGGCTAACGCATCATGGATACCGCTCCCGATACCGCCGTGCCGCGGCAAACGTCTCCACCGCCCATTCCCGTGGATGCTCCCGCGCCGGTCTCAGATCGCCGGCCCGCGGCTTCGCAACCGCCGCACAAAACGAAGATCGATGTCAGAAGTTTGAACTTTTTCTACGGCTCATTTCAGGCGCTGCACGATATCAACATCGAAATCCCGGAGAAGCGGATTACCGCGCTGATTGGGCCATCGGGCTGCGGCAAATCGACGTTTCTCCGCACGCTCAACCGCATCAACGAAATGGTGCGGCATGCGCGCGCCGAAGGCTCCGTCGCGCTCGACGGCGAGAACGTTGCCGATCTGGATGTGACGAATTTGCGGCGGCGCGTCGGCATGGTGTTCCAGCGTCCGAACCCGTTTCCGAAGTCGATCTTCGATAACGTGGCATACGGAATCCGCGTGAACGGGCTGAAGGGTGACGGGAGCCTGCACGATAAGGTGGAGCACAGCCTGCGCCGCGCGGCGCTGTGGGATGAAGTGAAAGACAAGCTGCACCAATCGGCATACTCGCTCTCAGGCGGCCAGCAGCAGCGCCTCTGTATCGCGCGCGCCTTGGCGATCGACCCGGAAGTGCTGCTGCTGGACGAGCCCTGTTCCGCGCTGGACCCAATCGCCACGGCTAAGATTGAAGACCTGATGTTCAGCCTGAAGAAGGAGTGTACGCAGGTCATCGTGACGCACAACATGCAGCAGGCTGCGCGCGTCGCCGAATTCACCGGGTTTTTCCTCATGGGCCGGCTGATTGAGTTTGACCGGACCGCGGCCATATTCAAGCGTCCCTCCAGGAAGGAGACCGAGGACTACATCACAGGCCGGTTTGGATAAAACTATGCTCCACTTCCGCGAAGAGCTCGAAGAACTGCAAAGCAAGCTGCTCGAAATGGGAGGCCTGGTTGAGGCTTCCATCCACAACAGCGTCTACGCGCTGGTGGAGCGCGATGAGGACCGCGCCAAAGAGGTGATGTGGAGCGAGGCCCTCATCAACCAGAAGGAGATCGAAATCGACGATCTCGCCACGCGTGTGCTCGCGCTG
Source organism: Candidatus Limnocylindrales bacterium (assembly GCA_035606355.1). Classification (GTDB taxonomy): domain Bacteria; phylum Acidobacteriota; class Terriglobia; order Bryobacterales; family Bryobacteraceae; genus Sulfopaludibacter. Next base: position 65,131 of record DATNFO010000031.1, read on the forward strand.
TTTCAGCCGATGGCGCGCGACCTGCGCTTCATCACGGCGGTCATTAAAATCAACAGCGACCTGGAACGGATGGGCGATCTCGCGGTGAATATCACGCAGCGCGCTCTTGGCTTGATGCAGGAGCCGGCGCTGCGTCCGCTCATCGATATTCCCCGGATGGCGGAACTGGCTGAAACGATGGTGCACCGGTCGCTGGATGCGTTCGCGCAGAATGATGCGTCGATGGCGAGGTCGGTGCTGATTGCGGATGACGAGGTCGACCGGTTGCGCGACGCGGTTTATGCGGAGATGGTGTCGTTCATGCAGGAGGAGCGCACTACGGTGAATCGGGCTGTCGCTCTGATGTTCATCGCTCAGAACATCGAAAGGATCGCCGATCATGCTACGAATATCGCCGAGGATGTGCTGTTCCTGGTGCAAGGGGTCGACGTGCGGCATCATGCGGAGACTCGGGGGATGGGGACGTGAGGTCGGGGCAGTGTCTTTGAACCACAGAGACACGGAGATTACGCAGCGGGCACAGAGAAGAGCAATTTCACCACAAATGCTGCCGCGCGCGCGGCACGACAGGAAGGATTCCTGTTGTCACGTATCGGCGACAAAGTTGCTAGGTGAGTGGTAGGAGGTTGGCATGGCAAAGCTCACGACTGCGAAGAAAAATACAGAACCTAAGAGTGAATTCGGGTTACCGGAGCAGCGGAAGTATCCGATGCCCGATGCGAGCCACGCGCGCAACGCCAAAGCTCGTGCTTCCCAGATGGAGCATCAGGGCAAGCTGAGCGCGGCCGATAAAAAGAAGGTCGACGCTAAGGCCGATCGGATTCTGAAGAAGTAGCCGCGTCTATTTGGCCGCCGCTGTGAGCATCGCGGAGCAATCCGGGACGGCCCAGGTTTGCCGCGGCGGATACTGCCCGTTGTGCTGCTTCAGGTAATCGATTACGTCCAGATCGTCGCGATGGATTTTCAAGTACTCGACGATATCTCGCCGCTCGGCAGGCGTCAGTTCGCGGCCGATCACTCCGGCGCGGGTTTCGTTTGAGAACTCGTGCCCGGCGTTTGAGTTTCCTGGCAGCGTCGTGTCGAAGAGAAACGCGCCATCCTCTGCCGTGCTCTTGTAGCCGACATTCTTCGGGTCGTAATCGCGCGAGCCGGTGTAGAACTGCCGCGGCCGTTCCTTCACCGGCGAGAGCAGATCGTAGAGTGTGGGAACACTGCCGTTGTGCAGGAACGGCGCGGTGGCCCACACGCCTTCGAGCGGCCGGGGTTTGTAGCCCAGATCCACATCCGGCAGGTCCAGCATGCCGAAGCCGTTGAAGCAGGACTGCTGTGCGGCGGAGTAGTTGTGCTCCGCATAATACTTCCGCCGGATTGCCATGTCCAGAATGTTCAGGCCTTCGCCGATGGAGACGGATCGCAGATCGAGGCGGCTCAGTGCTTCGATCTGCGTTTCGGTATCTTTGTAAGCCTGCTGCGTATAATAGAGGTCGGACGCTCCGCCGGGAGGCGCGCTGCGCAGCGTCTCCATCAACGTGGACAGCCTCTGCTTTTGCTGCTCTAATTCATTGCGCAGCATCCCTTGCACGTCGGCAACATCCATTCCGGCGCGCGTCATATCGACCCGGTAATCCACCAGTTCGCGCGAAACATTCGGGTCCGTGCCGATCAATTGCAGCGGTTTGCGCGAGATCTTCCAGAAGGGCAGCACTTCGGTTTTGGAGAGCACCATGCCCGGCGCAAACGCCGCCGTGAAGTCGCGCGATGCGGCTTCCGGCCCGTGGCATCCGATGCAGTGCATGCTGACGAAGAGCGCACGGCCGCGCGCGGCGCTTTCGAGGTTGACGTCTCCCAGCAGCTTAACCGGCCATTGGGGAGGCTGCAGCGTGCGCAATGTGTGCTCGATGCGCTCTACGCCGGGCAGGTTGAACGACGTCCGATACTGTTCGTCCGCGGGCACGGGACGGCCGTAGTCATCCACCAGGCGATACTTCGCGCCGGTTCCCAGCGCCTCGGCGGCATTCCGCGCCATGGGCTGCGCGACGAAGGCGCCGTACTGCTCCCAATTGAATTTCCAGATATTCCATAAGTATGGATAGCTTTCCGGGCTGTGGAACGTGTGGTAATTGACCGCGTCTACATGGTCGCCGAAAACGCCATTGGCAATTCTTCCGATGGCAGCGGTGCGGCCGTAGCCTTCCTGCGTGGGGAACCATTTTTTGCTGGAACCGCCGAACATGCCGACGTGGCCCGCGCGCAGCACGACCGACGCGACGTCACCCCACAGCGCGGCTTTGTTGGCGAGCGTGGCGTTGCGGCCGAGCACGTGATTGGCAAAGCGGTTGAACTTGAGCGGATTGCCGAGCGTGGTGGTGAGTCCGCCGAGCAGCTCGACGGTGAAGCTTCCCGCCGTCAAATCGGTAATTGCGGTCATCGCCGGACCGCCGTCGATGCGAATGGCGGTGGTCTCCGTTTTCGGAGCGCCCGCGGTCAGCGGCTTTACTTCGCGCGTGACGTGCAGTTGCCCGGTGTGGCAAGCGGCGCACGTGAGATCGATGATGTAGTCCTGCGCTTCCTCATCGAAGTGTTTTGCGAAGCCGACGGGCAAGTGGTCCGGGTTGGCGCGCGTGGGCGAGGGGTCCACAATGAAATTGAGCTGCCGCAAGTGATCGGGATCGGCGAAGCGCTCGCTGCGGAACGGGCGCTCCACATTGACGAACCAGCTATAGTGAATGCCCAGAATGGACGCGCCCTGGGCGGTGTAATAGTAGGTCTGCCGCTGCGGCGAATCGGCAACCGTGCCCCAGCCCTGGTCCAGGTAATTCACCGAGTCGACGCGCTCCAGCGCGGGGACGTTGGCGTGCGTCTTCCAGCGATACCAGATGCCGGCGGCTTGCGCCAGCAGAATCAGGCCGAGAAGCCCGAGGACGGCGCCGCGCATCGCCGTGCGCCAGAAGCCGATTCGCACCGGGGCCGCGGCGGGAACGTCCACCACCCCGCCCTGGCGCGCCAAGCGGCTGGCATGTTCGGCGGACCAGCGGCATCGATTGACGCCGCCCAGCGGCTGGTTTTCCGGCAGGCAATTCGTGGTCACGTCGATGTACTGCGCCGCGGTCTCCTCCGGCGTGAGCACGGATTCCGGGAGCAGGCGCAGCCGCGCGACCGTATGGAAAGGCGCTTGGTCTTCGTTCCATTCGATGGCCGCATTCTCTACCCAGAATGACGCGTCGCGCTTGCGGCCGCGATGGGTCATGGTGGCGGCGTCCAGGAACTGCACTCCGAAATCCCATTCGCTCATGCGGCCTTGCGCCGTTACGTGATCCTGAACCGCGTTTTGCAGCCAGTTCGGATTGTCTGACGGAGTTGCCCGCGCATTAGCCGGGTTGGGCATAGCGCTGTACTTGGCGGCGTCCGAAGGGCCGTGGCGAAACGGCACGGTGCTCCAGTAGCGCTGTTCCTCGTAGCCCGCATAGGGAGTGGAGCGCTGCTGCCCAATGCCGAGGTAGGCCGTGCGCAGCAAGCCCAGGAATTCACGGAAGGAAAGCGACCACAGAGCTTTCAATTTGCCCAGGATTCCGCCGGCTGCGCCGAGGCGCACAAAGATGGCGAACGCATGCGCATCGTTCAACGGAAACGTGGTGGCGCTGTTCAGCGAAAAGTCCATCCGCCGGGAGGATGCGCCGAGCACGCCGGCCGGCACCTCCACCGCGAAGGACATCGCGCGCACGTCGCGAGCGGTATCGGACGCGGCTTTCGATGCGGCATTGGCGAAGCGCACGGTGGCGGGATACACGCCGGGATGCGCGAACAACCCCTGGGCGAGGCGTGCGGACATTGCCGGATCGCGATCCGCCGCGGAGGTGTCCAGCACTTCGAAGGCGGCACGGACGGCGATGCCTTTGGCATGAGTGCCGCGCGCCAGAGGCTGTTTCAGTTGTTTGGCGAACTGCGCCTGAAGTTTCAGAATGTCGCGGACGATTTCGGCGCGGTAGCGATCCTCGTTTTCCGGCTTGCGCTCGAAATCGGCAAACGTGCGATCCATTTTCGGGCTCATCGAGTCATCCAATCTCGCTGAGAAGTTTCCGTGCAGCGCTCAGGTCGCTGGTTGAGTGGCCTTCGGTAAACGATTTGTAGGCGGGTGTGAGAACGGCGCGGGCGGCCGGCAAATCGTCGCGATCGGCGAGCAAGCGGGCGAGGCCGATGGACGCCCGCAGCTCGAAACTACGCGCCTGCTGCTGCACCGCCCGGTCGAGCGCCTGCTGAAAGGCGTCTTCGGCGGCGATATGGTCGCCCGCCGCGCGCAGCAATTCTCCGCGCATGCGATACAACTCGGCGACGTATCCGCCCTCGGAAATCCAGGCCGCGTAATGGAGGCCTTCGTCGACTGCTTTCAAGCCTTCGGCGATGCGGCCGGCCTGCCGCAATCCCTCGGCCAGGAGCGCCAGATACATCGACCGTGCGAGGCGGGTTTTCAAGTGCGCCTGCACTTCCAGGCTGTCCGTGAGCAGTTCGATACCTTCGCTCACGCGGCCCAGAGTCACGAGGGCGTACCCCTTGAAAGACCGGCTCCATTCGGCTTCCTGCGGCAGGCCGTGTTCCCTGCACAGCGCGATGTTTTCGTCGCCGACGGCCACTGCCTCGGCGCCCTCGCCGCGATACGCGAGCACCCCTTCCAGCACCAGCATGGCGAAGGAATACGTGAGCGGCTGCCGCTGCGGGCGCGCCAGCATTACGGTTTCGCGCGCGATTTCGAGCGCCCGATCGGGATAGCCCAGCACCCACAAGGGACGGCTGTACATGGCGCGCGCGAGAATTCCCGGGTCCACGCCGTACATGGCGGTGTACATGGCGTGCTGTTCAGGCCGGTGCAACTCGCGAGAGAGTTTCAGGAGCCTGCTGGATTCCACCATGTCTCCCAGAAACTCACGCGACACGCCCGCCAGATGATAACCCGCCATCATCAGAGGCGGACTTTCGACGGCGCTGCCTTTGGCGGCCAGTTCATCGGAAAGATCGCGGCACTCCACCAGGTTGCCGCGGATGAGGTGAAACAGGCTCACGGCCCACAGTACGGGCAGGGTCTGCGGCGGATTCCCGAGCTCTTCGGAAATCGCGCGCGCGCGCAAAAAGGTCTCTTCGATTTCGGGTGTCGCCCACCCGGTGGTAGAGCGAAGCGCGACGCCTTTGGCCATCTGGAGACCGAGTTCGAGTTGTTTGGCTTCAGGCCCGGAGCCGAGCGCCCGCACGGCGTTCAGCCCGCGATCCGCGAGGGAAAGCGCTTCCCGAAACGCGAACAACTCGACGGCATATTGCGCCGCGGCCAGAAAATATTTCGCGCTCGCCGCGAAATCCCTCGCGCTTTCGAACAGGAGCGCCACGCGGCCGGCGATGGGGGCGATCTCCTCTCCGTGGTGCGCCACCATGCTGCGCGCGGCGCGTCCGCTGAGGGTAGCCCTGCGCGTAGGTTGTAGCGACGCGTAGAGCACGTTTTGATAGAGCACATGCACGAAGCGGTAGGTAAGCGTGAGTGTACGATCGGGAAACTCGCGCTCTTCGCCGCGGCGCACGAACAGGTGGACACGATCGAGTTGATCGAGGCGCTCCTCCACGACGGCGGGATCCATCTCCGCGGCTTCGGCGAGCGTCGCCGTATCGAACTCATGGCCCTGCACGCTGGCGGCGACGAGCAGACGCCGATCCTCCGCGTCGAGCATTTCGATTTTGCGCGCGATGATGCCCTTGACGGACGCGGGTAGCTCACGGGGTGATTCCGGCAGAGAGCCGGACAGGACCCAGGTGCCATCCTCCTGGCGAATCGCACCCGAATCGCGCAGATAGCGAACCAGGTCCACGACGAACAACGGGCTGCCTTCGGTGCGCGCGTGAATCATCTTCGCGAAGGCAGGCGGAAAGGCGTTGCGCGGATAGGTCAGCGCGAGATACCGCTCCACGTCAGGCAAGCCGAGGAAATCCAGGGAGACGTCCACGAAACAACCGCGCGACCGGAGATCGTTGGCGATGGCGAGGAAGGGATGGCGCGCCGCGGCCATTTCGGCCGCCCGATAGCTCACTATGATCAGCACGCGCATGCCGGCGAAACGCGATGCCAGAAAGCTGAGGATGTCCACGGTGGAGACGTCGGCCCAGTGCAGATCTTCGAGGAAGAGGGCGACAGGCCGCGCCTGGGATAACTCCGTCAGGAGCGCCGCGAGTTCCCGCTTCATGCGCTCCTGCGATGCGGCGGGCAGATCGCGGACGATGCCGCTATCGGTGCTTTCGATGGTGGCGACCTGCTGCCGCCAGGTTGGGGCGATGGTCTTCAGCGCCTCCGCGGCAGCCGCGCCGGCCTGGCCGTGTACCAGGTTTTCGAGCGCCTCCAGCACGGGCAGATAGGCTTCGGCTCCGGCGAGCTGCTCGGCGCACCGGCCGCGCGCCACGATGGGACGGTCCTCACGAAGCGCCAACTCCGCCAGGAACATCTCGCCGAGGCTGGTTTTGCCGATTCCGGGCTCGCCCGAAATCGCCAGCAGCAGACCGTTGCCGCCTTTTACGCGGACATAGCCACGCCGCAGGATCTCGCGCTCCGCTTCACGACCGACCATGGCGCGAGCAGCCGAGCCCGCGGTATCGACGCCCGGCAAAATGGCGGCGGTGTCCCCCGTCCAGCGAGCTTCCAGGGCGCGCAAGACTTCGAGCACATCGTTGGCGGACTGGCAGCGCTCGTCCGGATTCTTGGCGAGCATCCACGCAAGCAGGCGTTCGACGCCCGGCGGAACTGCGCCCTCATCCAGGCGCAGGGGAGGCAGCGGATCGCCGGCGATCGCGACAGCTGTGGCGATCGAGGTCTCGCGCCGGAACGGATGTGTGCCGGTGAGGGCTTCGTAGAGCACCAAACCGAAGGAGAATATGTCGGTGCGGCGGTCCAGCGTGAGGCCGCGAAACTGCTCCGGCGGCATGTATACAAGAGTGCCGGCTAGCAGTCCGGGCGAGGTGAGAGCGGTGTCGGTTTCGGCGTCCGCCGGCGCGGGCACGAAGCGGTGCGCGAGCCCGAAATCGAGCAATTTCACATGCCCGCCGGAGGTGAGCATGATGTTCGAAGGCTTGAGGTCGCGATGCGTGACGCCCTGCTCGTGCGCTTGCGCCAGGGCTTCGGAAACTTCCTGCGCGACGTGGTGAAACTCTTCCCAACTCAACGGACCTTTGCGCATGCGGTCGGCGAGGGTGCATCCCTCGACGTACTCCATGGCGATGAAGGCGGTCTCGTCCGTTTCGCCGGCTTCGTAGATCTTGCAGACGTAGGGGTGATCGATGGCGGCCGCGCACTTGGCTTCGGAGATCAGCCGTTTGCGCGCGATGCGATCGTTGTGGCTCTTGCCCGACAGCAGTTTGAGCGCGACGCGGCGCTCGAGGACCGTGTCCATCGCGAGATACACGTCGCCCATACCGCCGTGGCCGATTTTGCCGGTCACTCTATAACGCCCGAATCGTTCGCCCGAGGCTGGCGACACCCGTCCACCCTCCGTTACTGCATTGGATTTGCAGAGTATACCAGACGCGGGCGGGACGGCTGCGAAGGCGTTGCCGTCACCGAACGGCGGAAGGCGCCTGGACGTTGGTGTACTCGAATCGCGACGTCTTGTGGCTCTTGCCGGCCGCTCCGCCTCCGACCTCCGAATCGAGCTCCAACTTAAGCGGGAGACCGCGCGATTTGGAGATCCAGACTTGCGAATCGCTCTTCAGGTCCGGGGTTTCGGTGTGTTCGCTGAACACGGTTGCCGCTTCTCCATTGACCGCTTCATCGCGGACGATGCGGCAGCTGGAAATGATATGAGTGTCGGGGTTCGCCTTGGCATCCTTTTGCATGCGCGCGACTGTGTCGCGTGTCATCGGGCTGGTGCGCCACTTGCCATTGACCAGAACGAAGGTCTTATCGTTCAGGTAGATGATTTCACTGTTCCGCGGTTTGCCGCCGGTATACTCGGCGATGTCCGTGGAGTAGACGTGCGCCGGCACCGTAAGGACTTTTGTCATGGCGTCGGCCAGGGGTTTGCATGACGGATCCGCGGCGAGAGCGGAGCCGGCTAACAGGGCGGCCGCGGCTGCTATTCGAGCCGCCAGGCTCATAAACGAAGCGTTCATTCTCATAATTTCTCCTTCTCAGCGTTACAGTCTTTTGAGGACGAAGCGTGCAATATCGATGGACTTCGCATCGGCTCCGGGCACGGGTCCAGTGATGATTCGGACGAGGGTTTCGCCTTGGAGAACGTTCAAACCGAGTTTGGGGAGACGGATCGCCTGGTCGCCTAATCCCTTGATCTGCGCGCCAAACTTCGGTCCTTTGACATCCGGCTCGGCAGCGTTGAAGATGCCGCTGAACAAAGCATTGGATGCACTGATCGCCATCATTTGCGATTTTCCGTCATCGCCGACGACGAGCATCAGCAGAGGCATTTCACCTCCGGTGGCGGTCTGATCGGAAGCGGCGCCGATGCTGTTCGCGAGTTGGTCCACGGCGTTGGCCATCTCGTTGCCGCTCACCTTCGCGTCAGGCTGCTGTGCGCGCTTGAAAGTATCCGACGCCTGATCCTGCGCGAGTTTCGCGCTGAGCCCGGCGGGTGCGTAGTAGAGGCACGCTGACTCGCGATATTCCGTGTGTTCAACCGGCTCACCCAGCATGCTCGCCGCTTCCTCCTTCGACAGAAGATCGCAAGGCTTGTGCGTCTTGTGCCGATTGGTGGTCGTGGAGGCGGCAGGAACGATGGAATTCAGGTCCACTCCATTCTCTTTCGCCTTTTGCACCACGGCTTCTTTCACGCGGTGAGCCATGTACCACAAACCACCGATCACGGCCGCCCCGGCAACGCCGATGCAAAGGAAGGCGACCAGTAGAATCTTCAAGCCGGAGCCTCCCCCGGACGCAACCATCTGCGGCGCCGGCTGAGGCGGCGCAACCGGACTGCCGGTCGCCTGCCGCGAGCCGCATCGTGGACAAAACGCGCTGTTTTCGGCGGAGGGAAAGCCGCAACTGCCGCAAAACCCGGCCATGATTTTTCCTGCCTTTCGAGCGGAGTTTGTACCGCTGTGAGTGATTGCGAAGCCTGGACAGGAAAGGGATCAAAATCGGCGCGTAAGATGGGATGTTTTTTAACGATTGCCGGCCAGGAAGGTCTTCAGCCCGCGCTCCAACTCATCGTGCAGCCCACCCTTCATTTCGGGAGGCAGCAGACGTAGCGCCTCTTGTTCGGCCAGAACGGCGTTGGGCGCCTCGCCGGAACGAAAGTAGGCCCATGCCAGGGTATCGAGGATGAAGGGATTTTTGCGACTGGTGGATGCGGTGGCTTTTTGCGCGAGCGAGAGGGCTTTGGCAGGCTGCTGCAAATCGGGCCAATCCACTTTGAGAAGCGCGTCGGCGTATTCATTCCACTCGACTGCGCCGGCTTCCGGTTTTTCGGCGGTGTGGGCGAGAAGTTGCAGCGCGTTGCGCGCTGTATCATGGGCGCCGGCCTTGTCGCTACCGGCCGCCATGTTGTGCGAGACCTCAAGCAGAGTCACTGCCAGCCGCAGGGGCGAACCGAGATCGGATGGGTCGATTTCGATGGCCACTTGCATGGCATCCACGGCGCGGCGGAAAGCATCGGTGCTTCCCGCAGTGTCGCCTGCGGCGGCGAGGCTCGATGCCAGAATGGTTTCGGCGGAGGAGGCGAGACGGCGGTACTCCGCATTATTGGGAGCGAGCGTCTCCAGGCGGCGAAGAGAATCGAGCGCATGAGCGGCCTCTTCCGCAGCGTCCCGCGGTCTTCGGGAAAGGCGCAGCGCGTTGGCATAAGAGGCCTCGGTGGTGGCGGCGATGCGCTGCACCTCCACATCGTCGGGCGACGTTTTGGCCAATGCTGACGAGGTGGAAGTTGCTTCGCGGCACGGCTCGATCGCGCCGGCGGGATCGCCCGATGCCAGTACTCCGGCACAACGGCGCTCGCCGACTTGGGCTACTGCGCGGCGGAGGGAGGCATTGCCGGGATCGGCACGCGATAGAGTTTGCGCCAGATCCCACGCGTCCTGGTAGGAGACGAGGGCTTGTTTTACATTCCCGGAGAAGTACAGGCCATCGCCGAGTTTCGACATGCCGAGGGCGAGGTCGCGGCGGTCGGTGGAATCCGCTCCCGCGCGGGCCGCAATCTTTTTGCGAAGCTGGAGAGCGTGACCGTAGGCGTCGAGCGCCGCGGCCGCGTCCTGCTTGTTGGGCCGGTGCGGATCGACGCGCAATTCTCCCATGCGTTCGTAGGCGGCGGCCAGGTCGCGCTGCACGCTGAGGTCGTTGGCGGAGTCGGCGCTCAAGAGTTCCAGTTGCTGCCGGGCCTTGGAGACAATCAGGCGGCGCGCGGTTGTGGACCCGGCCAAATCCCGTATTCCATCGGAGAGATCGAATAGGACGGAGGAGGCCAAAGAGCGCACTTCGCGATACCGCTCGCGTTCGCGCTGCCGCTCCCGTTCGGCTTCCTGCGAGCGCGTTTCGGCCAGCGACTGCTGTTCGATGGCGATGCGCCGGGCCTGTTCCGCGGCGGCTCTTTCGCGGTCGGCTGTGGCGCGTTCCTGTTCGGCTCTGGAGCGTTCCTGTTCGGCTTGGGCGCGCAGGCGCTCGGCGATGCGCGCCTGCCGCCGGGTGGAGACGATTCCGCCGATCAACAGAAACAACAGCAGGGTTGCGGCGGCCAACGGCAGCCACTGCCGGCGGGCGAACTTGCGCAGGCGATAAGAGGCGCTGTCGCCTTTGGCGAGAACCGGCCAGCCACGGCGGTAGCGGCCCACATCGTCGGCCAATTGCTCTACCGAGGGATAGCGCCAGGCCGGCTGCTTCCTGAGCGCGGTGAGTATGATGGCGTCCAGTTCGCCGCGCAGTTGTTTCGCGCCGTGTTGCGCCACTGTGCTCGGGGCGGGGGGATCGTCTTCGCAAATGGCACGCATCGCTTCGTGCGGCAGAGTGTCTTTTCGTGCAAAGGGATGCACGCCGGTGGTGATTTCGTAAAGCAGGATTCCGAGGGCGAAAACATCGGCGGAAGTGGTGACCGGCTCGCGGCGAATCTGTTCCGGGCTGGTGTATTGCGGCGTCAGAATGGCGGCGGTGGCGGCCTCCTCCGGCAACGGGGATTCGGCGTGGATCAACTTGGCGATGCCGAAATCGAGGAGCTTGACTGCGCCCGCATCCGTTACCAGAATGTTTCCCGGCTTCAGGTCGCGATGGATGGTGAGGCTGCGGTGCGCGTATTGGATTGCGTCGCAGATTTGCAGGAAGAGATCGAGCTTGCCGTCGAGCGACAGATCGTGGGATTTGCAATACGCCGTGATGGGCACGCCATCGACGTATTCCATGACGAAGTAGGGCTCGCCATCGGAGGTTGTTCCGCCATCCAGAATGGCTGCGATGTGCGGATGGTTCAATTGGGCGAGGATTTGGCGCTCCCTTTGAAAGCGCTCGAGGAAGACGTCGCCGTCACGGTCGCGGCGCAGAACCTTGATGGCGACACGCCGCTGAAATGTTCCATCGACGCGCGTGCCCTGATAGACGACGCCCATGCCGCCGCTGCCCAATTCCTTTTCCAGAATGTAGGGGCCGGCTCGCGACCCCGTGCGCGGCGGTTGGGAAGGCGCCGGATGCGCCGCATGGAGCGCAGGTTGATCCAGGAGGCTGTCGGGCTTGTTGTGGGTGGCGAGCATGCGCTGCAGCTCGGCGGCGAAGTCGGGTTCGGTTTCCGATAGTTCGCGCAGCATGGCGATGCGCGCCGGTTGGGGTGAGGCGAGGAGTTGCTCGAAAGTGTTTCGAAGACGGTGGAACTCTTCGGAAGTCATGATGCGAGGACCGCTCGAAGCCGTGCTTCGGATTATCATAACAACGGAGGAAAGCTGCCGGTGCACGGCGATGTGGGAGACGCCACAGTATTGCTGACGCAGTGGCAAAACGGCGATGAAGAAGCGGGCCGTAAGCTGATCGGCGCGGTCTACTCACAGCTACACGAACTGGCTGCGCGCTGTGTTCGCAACGAAAGGGACGAGAGCAGCTTACAACCTACGGCGCTGGTGAATGAGCTGTATCTCACGCTTTTTTCGCGGGAGCCGCTGAGTTGCCAGAATCGTCTCCACTTTTTGCATATAGCGGCGCGGCAGATGCGGCACATCCTGATCGACAATGCGCGGCGGCGCAAGGATCTGAGGCACGGCCGCGAGGTTCAAAAGCTGGAGCTAAACGATTCGCTCGATCATACGGTCGTGCTGGATGCGCGGCTGGAGAATCTGAATGAGGCGTTAGATCGTCTGGAGAAACTGGACGAGCGTCCGGCGAAGGTGGTGGAGCTGCGGTTCTTCGGGGGAATGACGGAACAGGAAATTGCCAGTCTGATGGGAGTGTCTGTCCCGACGGTGAAAAGGGATTGGGAATTTGCGCGTTCCTGGCTGCTGGCGCAGATGGAGCGGTAAGGGATTGCTGTACGATATCTCGTAAACATGACCTTCCAATCGCGGTTTTGTATAGCGGCCGTGCTCGTATCCGCGGCGGCTCTTTCCGGTTGTTCGAAACTCCCGGGCGGCGGCGATTCCGAACCGTTTCGGACGCCGAAGTATCCGCCGCATGCCGCCGTGCAGCCCTCGGTTGATCCATCGACGTTCACTTCCGGTCCGGCGTACGATTGGGAGCATCCGTCGGACTGGCCCAATCACACGTCGTCGTACACGTGGTGGAACTTTTCGAGTGCGCGCGCCTTTCCCGAGACCGCGGCCTGGATCGCGAACGCGATGAACGAGTACGTGGCGAAGAACAACTCGGATCCCCAACAGCGGTTTTCCGATTTTCACTTCCGGGGCTGCCTCGTCGAGTGGCATGAAGAGCAGGGCTTGGGAACGAACCACGTCAACGAGTACAACTACTCGGTGAATCTGGCGCACGCGAACATGAGCCAGATGTTCGCTTCGGGCACAGACCAGTTTCGAATCGGCTGGACCGGGGAGGACGATCCGCAATTGGGCCGGTACTGGGAAATCGAAGACGGCCGCTGGAAGAACCTGGGAGAGAGGGTGCAGCCGATGTTTAATAACCGGGACTTTCCAGTGACGCGGAAGGACATGATCGCCCCTCTCACGATTGCGTTCCTGCATGCGGCGCGGCTGTGCGGGGCCAAGCGATAGAGCGAACCAGCGCCACCGCCTGATTGCGTATTGTACAAGCTGTATTGACTCTAAAACAATTTTGGCAAACAATAGAAAGCCTGAAGAGCTAACCGATGAAGCCTATTTGCGCGCTTTTTCTTGTATCGACTGTTGTTGTCTTGTGCAGCGGGCAGGCGCCGGCGCCGGCCGCGGCAGGGAAGATCATCCGGCTGGACCCGGCATTTGACGCGCTGATTTCCAAGGATGCGAAGGTCGAAAAAGTGGCCACCGGTTTCACCTTTACCGAGGGCCCGTTGTGGCGTCCGCAGGGCGTTCTGTGGTTCAGCGACGTTCCAGGGAACGTGGTTCGCTCGGTAACGCCGTCGGGCGAAGTGAAGGTGATTATCCAGCAGGCGGGCGGCACGGTGAGTGCGCCTCCGGGCGCCTTTATCGGGCCGAACGCGATGATCGCCGACAAAGACGGCGCGGTGCTTCTGTGCCAGCACGGCAACCGGCGGATTGTGCGCGTCGGCAAAGACATGAAGATGACGCCGTACATCGATAAATACGATGGGCACCGGCTCAACAGTCCCAACGATCTGATTTACCGTTCCGACGGGGCGCTCTATTTCACCGATCCTCCCTACGGCCTGACGGGGCAGGACTCCGATCCGGCGAAAGAGTTGAAGTTCAATGCGGTGTTCCTGTATCGCGGCGGCAAGTTGACGCCGGTAATCACAGATCTCAACCGGCCGAACGGAATCGCGTTGTCGCCCGACGAGAAGACGCTGTACGTTTCCAATTCCGATGAGCGGAAGAGGTCTTGGATGAAGTACGACGTGGCCGCGGACGGGCGGGTGTCCAACGCCCGCATGTTCTACGACCTTGCCAATGCCAAAGAGAAGGGCATTCCAGACGGCATGAAAGTGGATTCGAAGGGCAACGTGTACGCGAGCGGGCCGGAAGGCGTGTGGGTGTTTTCGCCGGACGGCAAGCATTTGGGCACCATACAGCCCGGCGAGACGGCGGCGAACTGCGCGTGGGGCGACGACGGAAAGACGCTCTATATAACAGCGAGCACGAGCATATATCGAATTCGGGTGAACATACCGGGCGAGAAACCGCTTTATCAGGTTTACCGCTAGTGAGCGGCAGAAGGAGAGAGGAGCAGTCAATGAACAGACGTTCTTACCTGGCAGGAATGATCGCGGCGGTGGCCGGGACGAAAGCAGTTCGCGCGCAGACGGCAGAGGCCAACCCGATTGTCCTTTATTGCGACCTGACGGTGGATGCGGCGCACGAGCCGGAGATGCTGAACAACTTTCACAAGATCTTCAAGCCGGCAGCCGAGAAGTTTCCCGGCTACATCGACGTGAAGCTGTTGAAGTTGCGCAAGGTGTACACGGGCGCGGCGCCGGCGGGCATCAACTATCGTTTTCAACTCACGTATCAGAGCGAAGAGGCGCGGCAGAAGTGGATTAACTCGGCGATCCACAAAAAAGTATGGCCGACTGTGGAGAATACGCTGAGCACGAAAGACTACTCGACGCTGCTCTTCGATTCGAAGTAGCGGGGAATGCGCCGCAAGGCGGGAGGAGCATCAGATGAAACGCCTTTACTTCGCCGCAACGTTTGTGGGGCTGAGCGCGCTGGGTCCGCTGGTTGTTACGGCGCGGGAGCCACTCGCATCGCGTATCGTTCATACGGACCCCGGCAAGTTCCGGAAGAGCCCGGCGGTACACGGCGGCGCCGGTTTTTTGGATTTCACGGCTTTGTTCGACGCTCACGCGGTGGAACCGAATCTCCAGTTTCTGCATCGTGGAGTGCTCGAGCCGAAGAGCGGTATCGGCGCGCATTTTCATAATCAGTGCGAAGAGATGTTCGTGATTCTCGACGGCGAGGCGCAGTTTACGATAGACGGCCGAACCTCGGTGTTGAAGGGACCGGCCGGCGCGCCCTGCCGCCTGGGCCACTCGCACGCCATTTACAACGCGACGGACAAGCCGGTGCAGTGGATGAACATAAATGTTTCGCTTGTAAAGGACACGTACGATGCGTTTAACCTGAACGATCCGCGGGTGGACGTGCCGATCGACCCGATCCCGCAGTTCATCTCGATGCGGCTGGACCGGTCGCTTCTCCGTTCGGTTACGTCTATGAACGGGGGCAAGGGCGCCGTTCAGTATCGCAGGGCGCTGGACCCATCGGTCTTTTTCACGGCGTGGTCCTATGTCGACCATGTCTTGCTGCCGCCCGGCAGTTCGATCGGTCCGCACATGCATCACGAAGTTGCGGAGTTTTACTACGTGATGAAGGGGTCGGGGACGGCGACGGTAGGCGGCGGACGCGGGGGCGCGGAGTCCGCGCCGATTCAGGAAGGCGACGCGATACCGATCCAGTTGGGTGAGGTGCACTCTTTCGAGAACACCGGGACCGAACCGTTGGAATTCATGGTGGTGGGTGTGGCGCGGGATCTGAGCAAGCACGTGGACAGCATCGACATGGGGGCGGGTCGAGGGGGACGGGGCGGACGGGGCGGCCGCGGTAACTAGGCGAATTAACGGTTAGGACGGGCCGGTGGAAGGTCCTTGGGGATCCTATCCTTACATGTGTATCTCAGCCGCGCTCCCCCGCGGCCTGACAGGAAGGATTGCTGCCGGCACTCCAAGCTTAACGGTATGCAACCTGTCTTCCCCCCCGGAAACGCTGATTTTTGCCTTGACTTCAGGTTTTGACGCTGTTAGCATCGGGTGCGTAAAAATCAACTCCGATTGCGTAATATGCAAACGCGCCGGTCATCGGAAGGAGTCAATTCAGGTGATTAACAAACAGCGGATGTTTCTCGGTTGGATGCTATTCGCGGCTGTGAGCTCAATGCCTTTGCTGGCACAAGGCGATCGGGGCGTGATCACGGGTACCTTGTGGGATGCCAGCGGAGCAATTGTACCGGGCGCGGCGATCAGCGTCGTTCAATCGAACACGAACACGGCTTTCAAGACACTCACCAGCACTTCCGGAAATTACACGGTGCCGAATCTGCCGGTGGGCGCTTACCAGGTGAGGGTGGAAGTGCCGGGCTTCAAGGTTTTCGAAGCGCAAAGGGTGATGGTAAACCCCGGCGGTGAGACGCGCCTGGACATCAAGCTGGAAGTGGGAACCGCGCAGCAGCAGGTGGAGGTGACGGCGACCGCGCAAGTGATTCAGACGGAGAACGCCAGAGTGGCGACTACCGTTTCGAGCGCGATGGTGGATTCGCTGCCGATGCAGGTAAACGGCACCTCGCGCAGTCCCTTCGACCTGGCAACGGCCGCGGCGGGAGAAGTGAATGCGGCGGGCACGTTCCGGATCGGCGGCGGGAACGATACGGTAGGGGTGACGCTGGATGGCTCATCAGTCACCGGCGATAAGATCGGCAGCGACGCAGGCAGCGGAAGCGCAACCGCGATGAACAGCCCGTCAGTGGAAGCGCTCACCGAGTTTAACGTGGAGGCGAGCGGCTTCAAGGCGGAGACCGGCAACGCATCGGGCGGAACGCTGAGCTTTGTTTCGAAATCGGGGACGAACCAGATTCACGGGAGCGCGTTCGAGTTCCTGCGCAATCAGGACTTCGATGCGAAGGGGTTCTTCAACAGCGTCAAACCGATTTACAAGCAGAACAATTTCGGAGCGACGATCGGCGGCCCGGTATGGATTCCGAAACTGTACAACGGCAAGAACAAGACCTTCTTCTTCGTATCGTATGAGGGCTTCCGCAATCGTGTAGGCGCGGGCAACGGATCGTTCTCGAGCGTGCCTCCGCCGGCATTCTGGACCGGAGACCTATCGGGTTGGGTCAATGGAAGCGGGCAGATGTATCAGATCTACGATCCGAAGACGCAGGCGCTGCAGTCCAACGGAACCTACATACGGAGTCCGTTCCCGGGGAATATCATCCCGCAGAATCGATGGGACCCGACGGTAGTGCCGATTGTGAACTATCTGAGCAAGCTGCTGGCGCCGAACCGTCCGGGCATTGTGCCGGGCACATTCGGCTACGTCAATCAGAACTACTTCAACAACACCGGCACGACGATCACTCCGAACAACCGGTGGAGCGCGAAGATCGACCAGAACATCGGCTCCAAACACCACATCGATTTTTTGATGAACCGGTACCGCGACACCACGGAGTGCGGGCCTGCGGGCTGCCCAGGTTTGCCGAACCCGATTGGCGGCACGAGTCCGGGTTACAACGCGACTCAGGTGTACCGCGGTAACTGGGATTGGACAATCACGCCAACCCTGCTGAACAGGATGTACGGAGGGTTTAACTATTTCCGTGAGGACCACGGGTCGGTGGCGGTGGAAGAAGGGTCCGTGCAGAGTACGGGTCTGACGGGACTAGAGCCCGCGGGATACTGGAAGACGCAAGGGATCTGCCTGCCCGGGTTCCCGCTGTGCGCGAATTTCCCGATCATCAGCACGGGCGATTTCAGCGGATGGGGCACGAATGCGCCGAACGGCTCCGACCGTGAAGTGTTCGAACTGCACGACGATATGACGAAGGTGATGGGCCGCCATACCTTCAAGTGGGGCTACTTCCTGGGAGACGCGCATTACGACGGCTACGGCGTACAGAATGGCTCCGGCAGCGTGCAATTCAGTTTCAAGAGCACTTCGGTGCCACAGGCCGGGAGCGAATCGACGGGAGGCGGCAGCGGGTTTGCTTCGTTCCTGCTCGGGCAGGTGAGCGGGTTCAACATGGACTCGCCGCGCTATCTGCTGGTGTCTTACATGACTCACCAGGCGTTTGTGCAGGACGATTGGAAAGTCAGCAACAAGCTCACTCTCAACCTGGGATTCCGCTACTCGATGAACGTGGCGCCGTTCGCATCGGACGGCCGGCTGAGCACGCTCGATTTCAACCTTGCGAATCCGGTGGCGGGCGGCATCAAGGGAGCGACGATCTTCGCCGGCACGGGGCAGGGAAGGACAGGCAGCAACAGCCTGATCCCGAACTGGTACGGCGGCTGGCAGCCTCGCCTCAGCTTCGCTTATTCGGTAAACAGCAAGACGGTGATCCGCGGCGCGGCAACTCGCAGTTTCGGTCCGCTGCTCGGAATCGGGCAGTCTTCGCATCAACTGGGATTTGCGATCCGCACCACGGTGAGCGACCAGAGTGGCGGGCTCTCTCCGGTTTATATACTGGGCGCGGGTCCGGGCGTGAATCTGACGCTACCCAACATCAATCCGGGAGTCGGCGTGGGCACGAACCCGCCTTCTTACGGACTCACGTCGGCGTCGGCGGACAAACCGGATTCCGAAATCAATTTCTCCCTGAACGTGCAACGCCAGATCAGCTCTTCAATGTCGGTGGAAGTTGGATGGATGGCGACGCTCGCCAGCGACATTACGTCGAATTTCCTGGCCTACAACCAGGTGCCGTACCGCTCTTTACCGGCAGCGCTGAATCCGTTCACGGCTACGGGGCGCGCGGTATTGGGGTCACTGGTGGGGTCGGCGACGGCTAATGCGGCCGGCGTTGCCCCGCCATGGACGTGCGGCGCAGGCTCATCGCCCGATTGCCTGACGTTTAGCCAGGTGTGGGGGAACGGCGCGTCCGTATCGCAGTCCATGAGGCCGTATCCGCAGTACAGCTCAATCAACACGCTGGACGGCGGAGGGGACCGGATCGGCCACTCGACGTATCATGCGCTGCTGCTCAAATTCAATCGGCGGCTGAGCGAGGGCCTGACCGTGCAAGCTTCGTACTCATTCTCGAAGCTGCTCACGGACACGGACGGCTCGTTCCAATCGGCCAACTACTACGGCGACATGTACAACCTGCGGCTGCTCAAATCGGTGGCATCTTTCGACCAGACTCACAACTTGAAACTCACTTACGTTTACGAATTGCCGGTGGGACACGGAAAGCGATTCGCCTCCACAGGCATTCCGGCGGCGATTGTGGGCGGCTGGCGAATTTCCGGCATACAGGGCTACGCAAGCGGGCTGCCGATGAATATCGGCACGAACGCTCCGAGCTTCCAGATCGGCGAGTACACGAATCGGCCGACGATCACGACTTACGAAGGGTGGACGATGCCGTATTCCGGTAAGTTCGATCCGTTCAAAGACAACTATCTGCAGCCGCAGACGTTCTTCCCGGCGCAATCCTCTACGGCTTTCGGCAATTCCACGCGATTCAACCCGGACTTCCGTACGTGGCATGGGTTCAACGAGTCGGTGGGCTTGTCGCGGATCTTCAGCATCAAAGAGAGGGGCCGGCTGGAAGTCCGCGGTGAGGCGTTCAACGTTTTCAATCGCACTTCGTTCGGCCCGATCGGCGGAGCCACCACTCTCGGCAATCCGAACTTTGGGAAGTGGCAGGCGCAAGTCAATTCGCCGCGCCAGATGCAATTGGCGGCAAAAATCACCTTCTAGCAAGGTTACAGGCGGCTGCGCGAGCGCTTCGCGCGGCCGCCATTGAGTCACTTGCCTAACGTTCAAATCCAGCTCAGGCGAATGTGCCTGCTGCTGCTGGTCTTCCCGGGATTGGCTCAGCAGGTGGATACCGCCAACGGTCCGAATCTGCCGGGGAAGACGGCTTCGATCTTCGACGAGATTCAGGACTCGCAGGAGCGGGCGGCGTTCAAGCAACTATGGGAGACGGAGGATCCGCGGCTGGGCAGGCAGCGGGCGGCGGAGTTCGTGGAACGGTACCCGCGTTCGGTGATGCTGCGGGAAGCTTACGAACAGGCGGCGCGCGCATCGGCGGTGCTGGGAGACGATAACGCGGCCATCGAGTGGGGCAAGCGCGCTTTACGGCTGCTGCCGGAAAATCCTTTTCTGCTGACGATGGTCGCGGATCTCGCCGTGCGCCACCAGGAATATCCATTGGCGGAAACGAGCGCGCGGCAAGCGTTGCGGCACCTGGAGCGCGCGCTTCCGCCGGCGGCAATTGCGCCCGCGGAGTGGCCGCAGGTGCGGGACGGGCTGCGAAACCTGGCGAATTTCGCTCTGGGCCGCGTGGCGTCGGAGCAAGGGCGCTATGCGGATGCCGAACCATGGCTGCTGGGCGCGTTGCGCGCGAAACCCAACGACTATGTCGCGCTGTATGCGCTCGGGGCAGCGCGAAAGGCGCGGAAGGACCCGGACGGGGCGGCGCCTTGTTTCGCGGCGGTGATGAAAGCGGCAAACGGGGCGCTTCGGGACGCTGCGCGCCGTGCTTTGCAAGAGGTGTACGCGGCGAAGCCCCGGTCTCAAAGCTTCGATGAATTTGCAGCGTCGCAGCACTGGAGCGTGCCGCCCTGGGAGCGCAGTCAAGGCGATTCCGTTCCCGGAGAGTATGCGGGCTCGGCGGCGTGCGCGCCCTGTCACGCGGCGGAATTCCGGAACTGGAAGGAAACGGGTATGGCGAAAATGTATCGCCCTTACTCGGCGGGAGATGTGATGGGCAGTTTTTCGGGCGAAGAGACGGTCGGAGGCAACGCCCGCACGAGCGCGGAGGGCGACAAGCGCTTCATCGAGCTGCGCGACGCCGATTCCGGCAAGTGGACGCGCTACCGGGTGGATGGCCTGATCGGATCGAAATGGCAGCAGGCATACGCTTCGAAATTGCCCGACGGCAGGCTGGTGGTGCTGCCGATTCAGTACAGCGATGTGGAACGCGGATGGGTGAATTACTGGAAGATGGTGGATGGCAGCAGCGCGCGCTCCGATATTGCGCACTTCCAGGGCACGCCGGACGGCTCGTTATACCAGCGCGATTGCGCGCCTTGCCATACCAGCCAGTTGCGTTACGAAGGCGGACAGGCGTCTCCCACGACGGCGCAGTTTCGCGAGGGCGGCATCGATTGCGAAATGTGTCATGGACCCTCGCGCGCGCACGCCGACGCGATGCGGGGCGGGTTGCGTTCCAAGCGAACGACCTCCGGCGAAGCGTTGCCCGTGGATTTCCGAAAAGTTTCGGCTGAGCAGTCGGTGGCCATCTGCGAGCAGTGCCACATGCAATCGGCGGCGCACGAGCCGGACGCCGGCGGAGCCGTGAACTATTCGCAGAGCGGCGCATCGTTTTCGCGCGACTACGGCGTGCATCTCCTTTCCGATTACAGCCACAAGGTGTTTTACGCGGACGGACGTTTCCGCGCGACCACGTTCATCGGGGAGGCCTTCGAACGATCGCGCTGTTTCCGGGAGGGCGGCGCGACTTGCATGTCGTGCCACAATCCTCATCCGGACGACGCGGCTCGCAATCAGAAATCGCTCAAGTTCGCTGCCGATTCCGATGAGATGTGCCTGCAGTGCCACCAGCAACTGCGCGAGCATCCGGAGCGGCATACGCGGCATAGCGCCGCTAGCGAAGCCAGCCGCTGCGTTTCGTGCCACATGCCGCGGAATATGGATGCGCTGATGTTCCGTGCCCGCTCCCACCAGATCGACGAGATTCCCGACGCGGCAATGACGGCGCGGTTCGGCGCGTCCGAGAGTCCCAACGCCTGTCTCGGCTGCCATCGGGATAAAGACGCGCACTGGCTGGCCGCCAGCATGCTAGCATGGCGTCCGGGCCAATAATCGAGGACTTCGAAGGTGAAAAGGAGAGCTTCATGAAAAGAGTTGCAGGATTGGTGCTGTTATTGGCGATATCGCTGTGGGCAGCGGATATCAGCGGGAAGTGGAAAGGCACGGCCGAAGGTCCGAACGGCGCTATCGAGCGGACGTTTACCTTTAAGGTGGACGGCACGAAGCTGACCGGCGAAACCGAGAGCCAGATGATGGGAAAAGCCACGATTACCGACGGAAAGATTGACGGCGACAACATCTCGTTCACCATCAATGCGAATTTTCAGGGGAACGAAATGAAGCTGCAGTACAAAGGCAAGGTGACCGGGGACCAGATCAAGCTGAGCGTCGATTTCGGCGGCGGCGGCCAGACGGTGGAATATACGCTGAAGCGGATCTGAATTTACGGGCGATGCTCCGCCCTTAGTTGTTCGAGCATCCGGCGCACGGCGGGGTCGGGCCTGATGCGCAGGGCGGCCTCGTATTCGCGGAGGGCGTCTGCGCGCCGGCCGGGAAGCTGCGCGAGGGCGTTGCCGAGATTGACGTGGGCTTCGACGAGGTCCGGCTGATTGCGCAGGGCAGCCTCGAATTCTGCGATGGCGTCGGGCAAGCGGCCGGGGATGCCGGCCAAAGCCGTGCCGAGGTCGTAGTGGGCTTCCGCGCTGTCCGGCCGGATGCGCAGGGCGGCCTGGTATTCGGCAATCGCGTTGCGGAGTCCGCCGGGAGTGGCGGCCAGCGCGTTTGCGAGGCCGATGTGCGCGGTTGCCGATTCGGGGCGAATGCGCAACGCTTCGCGATATTGCGCGATGGCGGCGGGCAAGCCGGCCGGCGTGCGTCCCAGGGCGCCGGCGAGATTTTCGCGCGCATCGGCGTGATTGGGATCGATGCTGAGCGCGGCGCGATATTCGGCGATTGCCTCGCTTTCTCCACCGGGAAGACGAAGCAGAGCGTTCGCCAGATTGTAGTGGACCTCCGGGTTGGACGGCTGAATTCGCAGCGCGGCGCGGTATTCGGCGATGGCATCCGGCAGGCGTCCGGGAATGCCGGCGAGCGCGTTCGCCAGATCATTATGCGGCTCGGCGCGATCCGGTTGCGTGCGCAGGGCAGCCTGATATTCCGCGATGGCTTCGGGCATGTGGCCGGGAATAGCGGACAGCGCGTTCGCCAGGTTATCGTGCACGTCGGCGTGCCCGGGATCGATGCGGAGCGATTCCCGATACTCGGCGATGGCTTCGATCGCGCGGCCGGGCGTGGCTTCGAGGGCTTTGGCGAGGTCGTAATGCGCCTTTGCGCTGTCAGGGACGACGGCAACGGCGCTGGTCCAGAGGCTGAGTTCGTCCTTCCAATCCAGATTGCGGGCGTAGGTTCGCGCGGCGAGAGCGCAGCAGGCGACTGCCGCCGCGGCCCAGGCGGCGCGTGAGGATCGCGGCGTGCGAAGACCGCGCCTGACCGCTGCGAGGATCACTGCGACGGCCGCGCCGGAGAGGCCCACGGCAGGGAGGTAGAGAAAGCGTTCCGCCATGATGCTGCCGATGAGGATGATGAGATTCGATGTGGGCGCCAGCGCAACGAAAAAAAACGCGAGGAAAAAAAACGCGGGTTTCCGGGCTTGCCCGCGCATCGCAAGAACGGCGATCAGCGCCGCCGCGGAGACGCAAAGAGCCAAGGCGATGAGGGTCGCGGCGTCCTGCCAGCCGGAGGCTTGCCCGAACAACGGCACGGCGTTGAACGAATAATCGGCCGAGAGGCGCGCGGGCCAAAGGAAGAGCCACAGGAAGTTGCCGATTACTTTGAAGGCGGTCAGGCGCGCGGTCCAGAAGCCCGCATGCACAAGTGGATTATCGGCGAACGGGATCGCCATGTGCTGGTGCAATTGGGCGCGTAGATAGAAGTATGCCGCGAGCGGGATTGCCACGGCGGACCAGGCATACGCGCGCGAACGCCACGCCGGTCGGTTGCGGCAGGTGAGATCGCACAGCAGCATGAGGCCGGGAAGGACGGCGGCGCTCTCTTTGGAGAAAATGCCGGCGGCCTGGGAAATGCAGAGTCCCGCGAACCATAGGGGCTTGAGCCGGCTCGGAACCGACGGAGCTTTCAGGTAGAGCAAGAGGCCGGCCAGGACACCGAGCGCGGCCAGCAGATCCGCTCTGCCGACGATGTTGGTGACGGACTCGGAGAGCACGGGATGCACGCCCCACAATGCCGCGAGCGCGAAGGCGGGCGCGGCTTCCGCGAAAACGGCGATTCCGATGGCATAAACGAGCGCTACGTTTGCGCAATGCAGGGCGAGATTGACCGCGTGGTATCCCGCGGGGCGCAACTCATTGCCGAGGACCGCATAGTTCACGAGGTAGGAGAAAGTGGTCAGAGGTCGGTAGAGGCCGACGCTCGGGTTCGAGTAGCGATAGCTGCCGGTTGCGATGGCGGCCAGGTTGGCGGCGGTCACGTGGCGAATGCGAGGATCCTGCCCGATGATGGGCGCGTTATCGAAGACCAGGCCGGATTGGAACGAATTCGAATAGGCGACGAGGAGCAGACCGCATATCGCGAGCAGGCGCAATGCGTGGGCGCTTCGCCTGGTGGGCTTCGCAGCACGCCCGACGGTGGTGTCCGCTCTTCTCCGCTGCCGGGCCGCCTTTGCCATTGGTCTCGGCCAGTATACCTCCGGAAGCGGGAATGTCGTTCCGGGCTGTTGCATAATAGGCAACTGATCTAGAATAATGGGCAATCGTGGCTGCTCCAGGAAAAAGCAAGACCGGATCAATTCGCTGGCAGATGATCGGGTTGATCATGCTCGGCTCCATCGTCAACTACCTGACGCGGAGCACGCTGGCGGTCGCCGCTCCGACGATCTTTCAGGACTTGCACATTACCGAGAAGCAGTACTCGTGGATTGTGGGCGCATTCCAGGGCACGATCATGGCTCAGCCTATCGCCGGCTATCTGCTGGACGTGATCGGGTTGAAGGCCGGCTTCGCAATCTTCGCGGTGGCATGGTCCCTGATCAACATGGCGCACGGGCTGGCGAATAGCTGGCAAGCGCTGGCGGGACTGCGTGGACTGCTCGGCTTCGCCGAGGGGTCGGCGAACCCGGCGGGCATGAAGGCGACGGCCGAATGGTTTCCGGCGCGGGAGCGCGGGCTCGCCGGCGGCGTGTACAACATCGGCGCTTCGTTCGGGTCCATGCTTGCGCCTCCGCTGGTCGCCTGGGCGATTCTGGCGTACAACTGGCGATTCGCTTTTCTGATCACGGGCGGTCTCGGGGTGTTCTGGGTGGTGCTGTGGCTTCTGTTTTATCACTCGCCGGAGACGCACCCGCGCATTTCCGCAGCGGAACGCAACTACATTGCCGCCGGTCAGGAAAAGCATCTGCGGGGAGACGGCTCGCGCCCCTCGTTCCGCGCCATTTGCGCGCAGCGGAACTTCTGGGGCATCGCGATCCCGCGCTTTCTTGCCGATCCGACCTGGGGCACTCTGACGTTTTGGCTTCCGCTTTATCTGACTAAAGTGCGCCACTTCGATTTGAAGCAGATTGCGCTTTTTGCGTGGATGCCGTTCCTGGCAGCCGATTTCGGTTGTATCTTCGGCGGCGCGCTGGCGATGGCTCTGCAGAAGCGGGCGCGGCTGAGCGTGATCAACGCGCGGCGATGGACGTTTACGATCGGAGCCGTGCTCATGCTGGGCGTCGGCACCGCGGGGTTCGTCGCCAGTCCGTATACGGCGATCGCGCTGCTCAGCCTGGCCGGGTTCGCTCACCAGACGCTATCGGTTACTGTGATCACCATGGCGTCCGACCTGTTCCGAAAGAACGAAGTCGCCACGGCGGCGGGAATGGCAGGCTTGTTCGGCAACGCCGGTCTGCTGCTGTTCTCGCTGCTGATTGGCGGGCTGGTGTCCACGGTAGGATACGCGCCATTCTTCGTTTGCCTGGGATGGTTCGACGTGCTCGGCGCGATCGTGCTCTGGACGGTAGTGCGGGAAGTTCCCGCCGCGGCTGAGACGTCATGAAAGTCATCCGCAATCCAATACTTCCGGGATTCAATCCCGACCCTTCGATTCTGCGCGTGGGAAGCGATTACTACATCGCGACCTCGACGTTCGAGTGGTATCCGGGCGTGCAGATTCACCACTCGCGAGACCTGGTTCACTGGCGGTTGCTCACCCGTCCGCTGCGGCGCGCGCAGCAGTTGAACATGCTGGGAGTTCCGGATTCCTGCGGCATCTGGGCGCCCTGTCTCAGCTACGACGGCGGCGAGTTCCACCTGATCTATACGAACGTGAAACGCTACGGCACGACTACGCTGGGCGCCAATTCCGGATGCGTGTTTCGCGACCTCGACAATTACCTGGTGACCGCGACGGAGATCGACGGCGAGTGGTCCGCCCCGGTCTTTCTCAACAGCAGCGGCTTCGACCCCTCGCTGTTTCACGATGACGACGGGCGCAAGTACCTGGTCAACATGCTTTGGGATCATCGCCCGGGGCGCAACCGTTTCGCGGGAATCGTACTGCAGGAGTACTCGGCGAAGGAGCGTAGATTGACGGGCGATCGCTCGCTGATCTTCACGGGCACCTCGATCGGTCTCACCGAAGCTCCGCATCTTTACAAGCGAAACGGCTATTATTACCTGCTGACGGCGGAAGGCGGCACCGGCTGGGGGCACGCGGTGACGATGGCGCGGTCGCGCGAGTTGCGGGGGCCGTACGAACTGCACCCGGACACATACATCCTGACAACCCGCGACCGTCCCGATGTCGAATTGCAACGCGCCGGGCACGCCGATCTGGTGGACACGCCAAGCGGCGAGACATACATGGCGCACCTTTGCGGACGCCCTTTGCGCAATCGCGGGCGGTGCACGCTGGGACGCGAGACCGCGATCCAGCGGATGAGGTGGTGTGACGACGGATGGCTGCGAACGGCGGATGGGGAACGCGTTCCGCGAATGGAGGTTGAGGCTCCGGATCTGCCGGAGCATCCGTTTCCCGCTGCACCGGAGCGGCGCGGGTTCGAGGGAAACGAACTGCCGCCCGAGTTCCAATGGCTGCGGTCGCCATTGCCGGATGAATTGTTCAGCCTCACGGCGCGGCGCGGTTGGCTGCGGCTGTACGGCCTGGATTCGCCGGGCAGCGTGTTCCGGCAATCGCTGGTGGCGCGGCGGCAGCAGGCGCATTGCTTCACGGCGGCAACTCGCATGGAATTCGAGCCCGAAAACTTCCAGCAGATGGCCGGGCTGATTTACTATTACAACGCCTCAAAGTTCCACTACCTGTACGTTTCGTGCGAGCAGCGCGGGCAGCCGTTTGTGAGGGCGATGTCTTGTCTGCCCGATGTGGGACGAGCCGAGGACATCGGGGCGGCGATGCCGATTCCAGCGGGCAAGGCGGTGGAACTGCGCGCCGAGGTGGATTTCGAGCGTCTGCATTTTGCATATCGCGTCGAGGGCGGCGAATGGATTTGGCTGCCGCAGTTGTTCGACGCCAGCATCGTATCCGATGAAGCCGGACCGCCATTCCTGCCGAATTTCACGGGCGGTTTTGCCGGCATGTGCTGCCAGGATCTCGCCGGGACGCGCCGGTTTGCGGACTTCCAGTTTTTCGATTACCGGGAACGCGAATATCGCGTCTCGCCTACGGGCTGATCAGCGAAACAGCAAGGGCGCGTATTTCGACAGATAGACCTGCCAGTTGGGCCAACTGTGTCCACCGCCGGAAACGTTCCAGACGTGCTTCACATTCTTTTTCGTGAGCAGGTCATCCATTCCTTTGACGCCGTTAAAGCCGGGGTCTTCGGTGCCGCAGCCGAGCCACAGGACCTTGAGCTTCTGATTGAGCATGTTGGAATCGGCTTTCTCCCATTCGGCGCGATTGCCGCCGCCGCTGAACGCAGCGATGTACGCGAACTGATCCAAATTGTGCAGGCCGATGGACATAGACTGACCCGCACCCATCGACAGGCCGCCGATGGCGCGATGATTGCGGTCCGTCAGCACACGATAGCGGCTTTCCACCATGGGCTTCACCGCAGTTAACAGCTCCTTCTCGATGACGGCGGGGTCATTGGGGCGGGACGGCGCAGGCGATGCGGACTTGATTTCGCGGGGAATGTGGCCGTAGGGCATCACCACGATCATGGGAACGATTTTTCCATCGGCAAGGAGATTGTCCATGATGACGTTGGCGCGGCCGGTCCAAGTCCAGGAGGCTTCGATCTGGCCATTGCCGTGGAGCAGGTAGAGCACGGGATACTTTTGCTTGGCGGTCTCGTAGCCGGGCGGCGTGTAGACGTAGACCATGCGGTCCGTATCGAGGTTGGAGGAATCGTAGAAGTTGACGTGGACGGTGCCATGCGGGACGCGCCGTTCCTCATAAATGGCTTTCTCCGCGCCGGGAACTATGAACATGCTGGTGTCGCCCCACCGGCGCACTTCGAGGTTGGGGTTCGAAGGATCTGGCATGCGAAGGCCGCCGTCGATGGCGTAGCCGTAAGTGTAGAAACCGGGGGGCAGCGGACCGACGGTCAAACTCCACACTCCCTTCTCGTCGCGCTTCAGCGGCATCGGCTTTTTGATGACTTCCAGGATTCCGGGCGATCCCATCAATTCGACTTCGCTTGCTTTCGGGGCGAAGAGGCGGAAGGTCACGGTCTTATCGGCATGCACTTCGGGCGATACGGGGATGTTGTTCGTGTCCTCGTAATACGGCGTGGGGCCTCTCTGGGCGGCGACCGGCGCGGCCGCCAGAGAGCAGAGCAGCGCATAACGGAGCATTCGCATGTGGATTCCCCCCATCGAAACGGATCTCAGAATCAGCCGCCATTCTACACCCGCCGCAGCGTACTTGCGTAAATCGCTTTGCTTATTGCACAATGCGCATACATGGAGTGGCGATGAAAACTCTTGCGCGCGGCCGGTTCCGGTGGGTTTTAGTGTTTTGGATGTTCCTGATTGCGGCGGTTACCTACCTGGACCGCGTGAACATCTCGATCAGCGGGCGCTTCATCGAACAGGAGTTTCATCTTTCGCACATTCAACTGGGATGGGTGCTCAGCGCATTCGTGCTTGGGTACGCGATCTTCCAGGCTCCAGGAGGACGGCTGGCGGACCGGTATGGGCCGGCCCGCGTACTGGGGGCGGTGACGGTTTGGTACGCGCTCTTCACGTCCGCAACGGCTTGGACGCCGTCCACGATTGTGTTCGCGCTCCCGCTCCTGCTGGCAGTACGGTTCCTGTTGGGCAGCGGCGAGGCGTGCGTGTTCCCATCGACGAATCGCATGGTGGCAAGTTGGATTCCGCAGCAGGAGCGTGGACTGGCAAACGGCATCATCTTCGCCGGGGTGGGCGCCGGGGCAGCCACTGCGCCGCCGCTGATTTCGTGGATCATCCGCAACTACGGCTGGCATTGGACCTTCTGGATTACGGCTGTGATGGGGTGCGGCGTGGGTCTGGGGTGGCGTCTCATCGCCGCGGATAAGCCCGAGAACCACTCCTGGGCCGCGCCCGAGGAACTGGCTCACATCCGCGCCGGAATCGGCACTCCTCTTCCGGCAGGTTCGGGCACTATTCCATGGAGCGCCATATTGCGAAGCAAAGAAGTAATCGCCCTCAGCGCGAGTTACTTCTGTTTTTGCTATGTCGCGTATCTGTTCTTCTCGTGGTTTTTCACTTATCTTGCCGAAGTGCGGCATCAGGATCTGAAGGCCAGCGCGATTTATGGGATGTTGCCGTTCATTGCGATGATGACCGGCTCTCCGCTGGGCGGATGGATCAGCGACCGCATTACGGCGCGGTATGGGAAGCGCATGGGACGGTGCACCATCGCGGTGGTGGCGCTGGCGGCGTGCGCGGTGTTCGTGGCGTTGGGGACGCAGGTTACGAACGCGCCTATGGCATGTGTTGTATTGGCGGGCGGGGCGGGGTCTCTTTACCTTTCGCAAAGCTCGTATTGGTCGGTTGCGGCGGGGTTGACGGGCGCTTCCGCGGGCTCGGTTTCAGGAGTGATGAACATGTGCGGCCAATTCGGCGGCGCGGTTACGGCGTCTCTCACGCCGTGGATCGCCGCGCATTTTGGCTGGACTGCTTCGTTCGTGGTGGCTGCCGCTTTTGCGATGGCCGGGGCGATCACCTGGCTGGCCGTCGATCCCACGCGTGAGATTCAGGCAGCCGAAGCCGCATCCGTTCCAGCGGCGGGAGGGCGGTAAGACGCCCGGGTTTATGCGAAAACTTCGGGAAGCCGTTTATCTGTGTCGCCGAAGCGGTCCAGTTTGACGCCCATGCGATCCATGATGGAGAGGTACAAACTGCAGGCGCGGCGATTCTCGTTGCCTTTATCGAGGAAATCGATAGCTCGGCCGCCCTTCAACGCGCCCTGCGCGCCGCCGGACAGGACGATGGGCAGTTGATCCGCGCCGTGAGCGTCGCCATCGTACAGACTCGAAGTGAAGAGCAGAATCGAGTTGTCGAGCAGCGAGGAGCCGCCTTCGTCGATGGCTTTCAGGCGCTGTACCAGATAAGTGAACTGCTTCATGTGGAACTGATTCGACTTCAGGTACATGGCTTCGAGCTCGGGGACGTGCCCGTTGTGCGTCAAGTCAAGATGCAGCGCGCCGTGGCAGCCTTCCAGGAACTTGAAGTTCATCTGTGAAAGGTCATTGTTCAGCATGCAGGTGGCGATGCGCGTTTTGTCCATCTGGAAAGCGAGCACGATGAGATCGAGCATCAGCTTCATGTGATCGGGAACGTTCTGCGGAATCTCGTTCGCCGGGCGGGGCATGTTGGGCTTTTCGAGAGTCGGACGCCAGCCCTCGATGCGCTCCTGCTTGTTGGCGGTATCGATGCGCTTTTCGATGGAGCGCACCGACTCCAGATACTCGTCGAGCTTCTTGCGATCGCCGGTGCTGATTTTAGGCTGAAGGTCGTGGGTGTCCTGCAGCACGGCGTCGAGAATGCTGCGATCGAGTTTGCGGCCCTTGCCGTCGTCGACCAGGGTATCGAAGACACGCGCGGGGTAAATCTCTTTGGTCGCCGGGCGGGTGGGCGTTTCCCACGAGATGTTCGACCCGTAGATCATGGAGAGGCCGTCTTCCAGCCGCAATTCGTTGGGCTCGATGCCGAGCGCCATGCTGGGAACGGTGCTGCGTGCGCCGATCTCTCGCGCAAGCACCTGATCCATGGACGTGCCGACGCGGATGACGCTCGGGTCTGAACTGACCCAGGCGCCCGAGAGGAGATTGGCGTTGCGGCCCTGGTGCGGGCTGGGGTTCTTGTAGGCCTGCTCGTTGTAGAGGCCTTTAATGAAGACAATATCCTGCGCATGCTCCTTCAAAGGCGCGGCGCTGGGCCCGAACTCCATATCCGAGCCGCTGCCTTTGGCCCACCAGTGCGCCGGCTTGATACCGTTAGACCAATAGATGGTGGCGAAGCGCAGCGGAGGTTTGTTGGCAGCCGCCGCGGCTGCGGGGCCTTGCTCCTGCGCGAACACGGGAAGCGATTCCATCCACGGTAATGCAAGAGCCACGCCGGCTCCGCGCAAGAAGTGACGTCTCGATTTGGATTCGGGCTTGTTCATTGTCCACCTGTCTTAGCTAATAGGTTCGGTATCTTGGGTTGAACGTCGACACGAGCGACCGGGGCCGAAGCGCCGGCAGCCGCGCGACTACGGAACTGCTTACTGACCACAACGTCGGCGACCAGATCGCCGATTCCGGCAGTGGGGCCGGCCTGGGCCAGGCTTTCGATCAACGGCTCGTCGGAAAGTTGAACCGTGCGGCCGAGCGCGTATCCGACGAGCTTATGGGCGAGCGTGCGCCGCACCTCCGCCGATTGCCGGGTCTGCAGATAGTCGAGCAGCCCATCGATGCCGGAGATGCGAGTGTTGTCGCTCAGATCGCCGAAATCGTCGATGTTCTGGCCCTCGGCATACTTTTCACGCCAGCGGCCCGTGGAGTCGTAATGTTCCTGCGGGAAGCCGAGGGGGTCGATGCGTGTATGGCAATTCGCGCAGGTTGCGTTGCGCTTGTGCACCTGCAGGCGCTCGCGCGGAGAGAGGCCGCCGAAGAGTTTGGGGTCGTTCGGAAGAGAACCGGCATCGGCAGGCGGCGGCGGGACGGCAATGCCGAGGATGCGGCGCAGCACCCAATCTCCGCGGCGCACCGGGCTGGTGCGAAGAGGCGCGGACGTGGAGGTTAGAATTGCGCCCAGGCGCAACAAACCGCCGCGGTGGAAGGCATCGGCATTCTCCACCTTTTCCATCTGGGTCTTGCTCTTGATGTCCTGAGTGATTCCGTAATACTTGGCGAGGGGCGCGTTCAAAAAATCGTACTTCGCACCAAGCAATTCGCTCGCGGGCCGGTTGTTGCGCAGCATGTACTCAAAGAACGAGACTGCCTCATCGTACATGGAAGATTTCACTTCCTGAGTGAATTCGGGGAAGCGGCTGGTGTCGACGCCTTTGAATTGGTCGAAGTGGTAGAAGCCGAGCCACTGGCCGAAGAACTCCGTGGACATGCGGCGCGCTTTGGGATCGGCCAGCATGCGTGCAGTCTGTTCGCGCAGATGCTTGGGATCGCTCAGCTCGCCGGCTTTCGCGGCGCGGCGCAATTCATCGTCGGGGATGGAAGCCCACATGAAGAAGCTCATGCGGCTCGCCAGTTCCCAGTTGTTGAGAGCCGACGGAGCGGATGCGCCCGCGGAGGTGGACGCCGTTTTGATTAGGGATGCGGCAGGCTGTTCCACCTTATAAAGGAATTCGGGCGCAACCAGAATGCGGGCGATGAGGGCGCGAATGGCTCGAGCGTGGTCCTGGTCGGCCGCCAACATTTTCAGGTAGAAGGCGCGAAGGGCAGCGGTTTCCTTTTCGGTCAACGGCCGCCGCCAGGCTCGGGCCGCGAGCTGCAGGCAATCTTCGATGTGGCCCGGGCGGGCTGCCTTTTCGGCGGCCTGGGCGGCATCGTAGGTTGCGCGCAGGCTCACAGCATGTGCGCGTGCTTCGGCGGGCATGGAATCGAAATCCGCTTTGGTCAGTGCACTAATGTGTTTCGCTTTGAGGTTGGCGAGGTGGTAATGCTCGGCGATCAGTTTCCAATAGTGATCGTGATACTCGAAGGACGTATAGACATCGTCCCAAGCCTGATCGAGGTTGCGGCGGGTCTCGTCGTCGAGAATGTTCCGGTAAAGGAAGTTGTCATCGCGCACGTACTTTACGTCGTTATCGAAGGCGTCGTGCTCCGGAACGTTGTAAGTGGGGTCGAAGGGTTCCGGAGGCGGATCTTTATCGGCGGGTGTGTCGGGAGCCTGAGAGTTGGGGGGCAGGACGGCGGCAAGTTGCAGCACGCCGGACTTGAACGTCTTGTAGCCGGCACTGTCCGGATTTCCGAGAATGGCGCGGACGGGAATGCCGCGCGAGCCGCCGTCTTCGCGATTCGTGAGGATGACGCGGAACACCTGGTCAGGGTCGGCGCCGATGCCGGCATTCGCCTGGAAGATGACTCCCGCCATTCCTTGCGGGATGGCGACTTCAATCATGGTTGAGGTCTGATCTGACGCGAAATCATCGGGGCCGATTTGGGCGCCATCGGGGCTGGATCCAAACTTCAGGCGCCGGGCGCAATCCTCGGTGACTACTGTGCGCAGCGGGACACCCGGGCCGGGAGTTCCACGGCCTTTTGCCGCGCCCGCCGCGACGGCGTTCGGGTCGGCTGCCCCGTTGGCGTTTGCGGCAACCGTGGTGGCGCCGCGGCCGAACCCAGGCGCCCTGAAAGTGACGGTGGGGTTGTGCCAGACGACGACCGGCTTGCCTTTGGCTGCCGGATTGACGGGCGTTGCAAAGAGATAAAATTTCGCGGTAGTCGGCGCCGGCGGCGGGGTGGCACCACGACCCGCGGCTCCGCGTCCTCCGCCCGGAAAGCCTCGTCCACCGGCGTTGAAAACGAAGTGGTGGGCCGCTTCTACCTTCAGCGATTTCTCGCTGATGATGAGCGGGCTTTCGTCGCCCGCGCCACCCTGCGCCGCATCGCCGCGAGCGAACAGCCATCCCGGCCAGCCGGTGATGAACTTCATCAGATCGTCGCAGTCCTTGCGGACCACGGCGAGGTCCGTGCCGGCCGGCGGCAGCTTGTGGAAGCGCGCGGCCATCTCGGTGGAGGGATACACCAGGTCGGCGCGGTTCATCGTCTTATAAACGTGCTCCGCGAAACGCGCGGTGATTCCTTCAGGGGCAGCCAGGCTCACGAAAGTGGCTGTGGGCTTGCCGGCGGCAGCGCGGTGCTGATATTCCCAGGCTACGAACAGCGCCTTGCTGTATCGTTCCAGGCCGAACGGGAAACCGCCTTCGCCCGATACGGTACGGAAGCCGTAAGCATCGGTGATGGCCTTGACACGGTGAATCGCCGACATTTCAAAGCCGGTTTTACCGCCTTCCACATAGAAGCTGAGCGGTCCGGCGCCGATCACGGCGTGGTCGGCAACTTTCTTGGCGGCTTCCAGGTAACGCTGCAGGTTCGCGTCCTGCATGAACTGCACGTCGCCGAAATTGGTGAAGCCTTCGCCGCCGACGGAATCGTTCGAAGCGTCGATGCCGAGATCGATATCGAGGCCGGTGAGATCCTGCATGGCGTAGTTGTATTCGCCGCTGGTCAGACGCCGCATGGTGATGCGGCCGGGATCGCCGGCGTGCGTCTTGACGTACGCGTCAATTTGACCGTGAATCCAACTCACGATTTGAACGCGCTGCTCGTCGGAAGGCGCGGGCATACCTTTCGGCGGCATGCGCTTGCCTTCCACCATGGTGATTACTTTTTGCCAAGCCTGATAGTTTTCGGCGACGGAAGGCGCGGAGGTGAGCTTGTCGAAATTAATGCCCGCGGTGGCGAGGTTGGAGCCATGGCAACCACTGCAATATTGCTTCAAAACCGGAGCCGGATTGGGCACGGATTGCGGCGCTCCGCGGAGCGCATGGATGCCGAAAAGCGCGCCGGCGGCACAGATGCCGGCCAGGAGCGCAGGACGGGTTAGGGCCGAGCCTCTGTTCTTGAATACGAAACCCATTTTGCATATTATACATAGACGCAGAATGGAGGGTACAATAGCCCGGTATGAAATTTGCCGTTCTCATCACTCTCGCGGTGGCCGCCTCGATCGCATTCGCACTGGATGGCCAAATTGGAATCCACGATCCTTCCACGATCGTGAAGTGTAATGGCAAGTACTACACCTGGGGCACAGGGGGCGCCGGGTTAGTCTCGGACGACGGTTGGACCTGGCGGCGCGGCGCGAATCTGCCGCGGCGCGGTCTGGCGCCTGACGTTATTCATATCGGCGACCGGTATTACGTGTATGTGGCGGCGAATATCGGTGCGCAGCCGAAAGCCGCGGTCAACATGATCTGGAGCAAAACGCTCGATCCGGATTCGCCCGACTACAAGTGGGAAGAAGGCGGCGTGGTGGCGACCTCCAACGGCGTGGAAGACTCGAATGCGATCGATCCCGGTGTGTTTTTGGATCCGAACGATGGACACCTCTGGCTCACGTATGGATCGTATTTCGGCTACATACGGCTGGTGCAACTCGATCCGAAAACCGGCAAGCGTGTGAATCCGAACGACCAGCCCCGGGACTTGGCGATCAACTGCGAGGCTTCCGACATGTTCTTCCACGACGGCTGGTATTACCTTCTGGGCACGCACGGCAGCTGCTGCCGCGGCGCGGACTCCGGGTATAACATCCGCGTCGG
Organism: Candidatus Limnocylindrales bacterium; assembly: GCA_035606355.1. Lineage (GTDB taxonomy): Bacteria > Acidobacteriota > Terriglobia > Bryobacterales > Bryobacteraceae > Sulfopaludibacter. The sequence continues at coordinate 100,528 of DATNFO010000031.1, forward strand.
GCGATCGCGAAAGGTCACCGGACCTTACCTGGACCCCGACGGCGTCGACATGATTCAGGGCGGCGGCAAAATGTTGATCGGATCGGGCGGCCGGTTTATCGGCCCCGGCCACTTCGGCCTGCTCGATTTCGGAGACGGCGTGCAGAAGTTTTCGATGCACTGGGAGGCCGATCTGGATCGCGGCGGCGCAAGCGTGCTCGACATACGGCCGCTGTTGTGGAAAGACGGCTGGCCCTCCGCGGGCGAGAACATGAAAGAAGGCACGTACGAGATTGAATCCGTGCGCACGGGCACGGCGCTGGAAATGGCGGTTGAGGGAGTTCCGGTGGGCGGTCCACGCGGCCGCGGCGGACGCGGTGGTCCCGGTCACGGCGGCGCGCCGGGCGGTGGACCGGGTCGCGGCGGCGCAGCAGGGCAGGGTGGCGCTCCTCCCGCAGGCGCTGGTCGCGGCGGCCCAGGCGGCCCTGGCGGCGGTGGGTTGTTCGGTGGAACCGGTGCGCCGATCCCGGCACAGGATGCCGCGCAGGTTTCGTCGAAATGGCCCGAAGGCAAAATCGATGCGCGGATGGCGAATTATCTTTGTCAGGCGCAACAAAAATGGACGATCGCCCCGGCTCCTGACGGCGGCGGCTATCCAGGGTCGCCCTATTTCAAGATCACGGTCGCGGGAACTGACCGCGCGCTTGCGGCGACGGATGGCGGCGAGTTGGTGGTATTGCCGGCGTTCACCGGGGGAGCGGAACAACTGTGGCGGATTGAGCAGCTTCCCGATGCCAGTTGGCGGATCGAGCCGAAGGGGATACCGAATTCCAATGAATCGATGGCGCTATCGGCTGTGGGGGCGAGTTCCGCAACGCTGTCCAAATTCGACGCGAAGAGCGACAAGCAACGCTGGCTGATCAAGATGCCGTAAGTGGGATCTTCATGAACTATCCACGCATATACCCGTTCCTGCATGGCGGCCTCGTCGCATGCTGCGCTCTTCTGAGCGTCACCGCTGTTGCCCAATCCTTTGGGCCAACTCTCATCAGCCCTACGGGCGCGCAAAAGGCTCCGGCCGCCGATGGCTTCATCTCCCGGTGGCTCATCCTCGAGCCAATCCCGGCCAACGGACTCACGGATAGCGCCGTTCAAGCCATTGTTCAGAAGGATTATTTCCCTGGTCAATTCACAGTGATTCCGCATGATGGCGACAAGGTCACGGTTGGCGATGCCACGCTCACCTGGCACGCTGTAGAGACCAAACTCTACAATGTCAACCTCTATCACTTCGCCAACGCGCTCGGAAAGCCGACGTCGAACGTTCTGTTCTGGGCGGTCACCATCGTCAACAGCCCGCGCGAGATGCCCGGAGTGCGCCTGGCGATCGGTTCCAACGCCGCATCGGTGTGGTGGCTGAACGGGAAAGAGGTCGCCGCCATCTACGGCGACAGGCAAACGGTGATCGACGACGGCGTTTCCAAGCGGCTCACGCTGAATAAGGGCGCAAACGTTCTGCGGGCGGCAGTGATCAACGCAGGCGGCGCGACGGACTTTTGCGCGCGGTTTCTGGATGCTGACGATAAGCCGTTAAAGGGGATCACGATCAGCCTGGCTGCGCCCGGCAAATGAGAAGGAGCGATGGAATGAAAGACGCCGACATCAGCCGCAGGCGGTTCGCGCTGCTGGCCGGAAGCGCCAGTGCGGCTCCCTTCGTGCTTACCGGCGCGGAGCCGCTCACGGCGCAAGTTGTCATCCAGCGCATTCAATCCGAACTGGGCGGCGAGTGGCCCGCGACCGGCCTGGATGGCTGGAAAGGAGGGAATCCGGAAACGGTTGTCAAAGGAATCGCCACCACTGCGATGGCGACGCTTGACGTGTTGAAAGCAGCCGTCAAGGCGAAAGCCAACCTGATCCTCACGTACGAGCCGACGTTCTACGGGCGTCAGGACGGGCAACCGCGGCCGGGAGGAGGCGGTGGACGCGGGCCGATGGGCTTCGGTCCCGACGATCCGGTGGTCCAGGCGAAACGGGAATTCATCGAGAAGAACGGCCTGGCGATCTTTCGCCTGCGCGACCACTGGCAGGCGCGCAAAGAGAACGAAATGCTCACAGCGTTCGCGGGCGCGCTTGGCTGGGGGAAGGGGCGAGTGAAGGACGACATCGTTTACGAAATTCCGCCATCGACCGCCGAAGCCATTGTCGCGTCTATCCGTGATCGCCTGAAGCTGCGGGCGGGCCTGCGTGCCGTGGGAGACCGCAAAGCGACGGTGCGCCGCGTGCTGGTGCAGCCTGGCTCGATGACGCCCGCAACGATGTGGTCGCGCTATTCCGAAGTGGATATGGTGGTGGCCGGTGAAGTTCGCGAATGGGAGAACACGGAGTACGCCGCGGATATGTTCACGGCCGGCGAGAAGCGCGCGCTGGTTACGGTCGGCAGGGTTGTCTCCGAAGAACCCGGAATGCGCGCATGCGCCGGCTGGTTGAAATCCGTGGTGAAGGACGTTCCCGCTACCTGGATCGATGCCGGCGATCCGTATTGGAGGCCTGCCTAATGACTGCGCGAGAGGTTGTCGAACTGATCAAGAAAAACAGCGACGCTCCGTTCAACGAGCGCTCGTATCGCGACACCTTCAAAGCCGGCAACCCCGATGTCACGGTAAAGGGAATCGCCGTCACGATGATGACGACGTTCGGCATGCTGAAGCGCGCTCATGCGGCGGGACTGAATATGGTGGTGACGCACGAAGACACCTTCTGGAACGACCGCGACGATACCAAGGATCTCACCGAAAATCCGCTGTATAAGCTCAAGACGGATTTCATTGCCAAAAATGATATGGTGGTGTGGCGCGATCACGATAACATGCACGCGATGAAGCCCGATTATACGGTGGTCGGGGAGGTTCGCAGCGTGGGCGTGAAGGGGGGCGAGGACGCGGTGATGGCGCCGCGGATCCGCACGATCCCGGAGACCACGCTGGGCGAGTTCGCGAGCCAGGTGAAGCGGCTGACCGGGGCGCGCGCGCTTCGCTGCGTCGGCGACCCCAAGGCCAAGGTGAGCAAGATACTGATTGGTCCCGGATATGCCACGCCTCGCATGACGCTGGAAGCCGATGTGGTGATCGGCGGAGAACAGCAGGAGGCCGACGGCTCCTCTGACAACGTCGAGTACGTGCTGGACGCGACTTCTCTCGGCATGCCGAAAGGCATCATCATGCTCGGGCACGTGATGTCCGAGGAACCCGGGATGGAGGATTTCGCCAATTGGATGAAGACGTTCATTCATGATGTGCCGATCCAGTTCGTGCCGGCCGGAGAGCCGTTCTGGTAGATTGCGCAAGTGCGCTTAGAAGCTAAAGGAGGCAAAATGACCGGACACTCTGGACGGCGCGAGTTCCTCACGCGAATGGCAGCGATCGCCGGCGCGGCGGCGGCAGCGAGCCGCTGGGGACACGCTCAGCAGCGGGAGCGGCGTTTGCGAATCGGCCATACGGGCATCACCTGGGGCTACCGGCCGGAGGACGCGGCGACTGCTATACCCGATGTCGCGTCGCTCGGCTACAACGGCTATGAGACGTTCGGCGAGGTGTTGGAGGCTTGGGAGCCGAAGGGCGGCCTGGACAAAGTCCTCCAGGAAAACAAGCTGCCGCTGATCTCGGCGTACTGCAACGTCAATCTGACAGACCCATCGAAGCGTGCCGATGAGGTGGCGAAGATTATCCGCTGGGCGAAGTTGATCCGCAAATGCGGAGGCGTTACCGCAGTCATCGGGCCGAACGGCGTTCGCCGCTCGAATTACGATTTCAGCGCGAGCAAGGACAACATTGTCGCGGCGCTGAACGAAATCTGCAAAGCGGCAGCCGATCAGGGCGTGACGGCGGTGCTGCATCAGCACACCGGCACTTGCGTCGAACTTCGCGATGAAGTGTATTCCACGCTGCACGCGGTGGACACGCGCGTGGTCAAATTCGGTCCGGACGTCGGGCAGCTCGCCAAGGGCGGCTCCGACCCGGTGCAGGTGGTGAAAGACTTTCTGCCCATCATCCGGCACGTCCATTTGAAGGATTGGAACGGAGGCCGGTATTGGGCGCAGTATTGTCCGCTGGGGCAGGGCAAAGTGAACCTGCCGGCGGTGCTCGACCTGTTCGAGCAATCGCCGGAGATGAAGATTGTGATGGTGGAACTCGACCCCAGTCCGGACGCTCCGCTCAAGCCGCTCGAAACTGCACGGGTGAGCAAGGAATATCTGGTGAAGCTCGGGTATTCGTTCCGGTCGTAGGGCGTGCAACCGGTCTGGAGACCGGTCGCTACCTTTCCTGTTGCCGGTTTCGGTGGCTTATGATATTCTCAATCCACTTTGTGCGTGGCGCATAGACTGTTGCATAATGTGCAAGCTCTATGCCGGGAGTCGAAATGAGGCGTTCGGTCATGAGAAGATTGCCGGCAATCCTCGCCGCCGCTTCGGCTGTGGTGTGCGCAGTATTCGCAGCAACTCACGATTTTGTTCCCGACGCGGTGTTCAAGGGCTCTTCCCTTGCCGGATTGCGCACGCTGGGGGCTGCATCCTGGCGCGCGGAAAACGGTGAAATTACGGGCTCGCCCTCCAGTCCCGAAGGCGGCTGGCTCGTCCTCGACAAAAGCTACCAGGATCTACAGTTCTACACGGATTTCCACTGCGCCGCCGAATGCGATGCCGGCCTTTTGCTGCGGGCGGAGAATACTTCCGGCGGCGGACTGAAGGGCGTGTATATCTCGATCAAGGCGGGCGACACCGATTCGTACGAACTGGAATTGAGCGCGGACGGAAAAGAAATCAGCCGAACGAAGTTGATTCGCGCGACGGCTCAGTTTTCGCGTGTGGCGACGGGTCCGCCATCGAACGGCCAGGCGCAGGTGCCGGGGTTTGCCAAAATCGCGCCGACACTTTCCGAATACCAGGCAGAGCAGGCCGAAGCCGCTAAAGCGAGTGGCGCAGGCGGCGGCCCGGGGCGCGGCGGCAGAGGCGGCAGGGGCGGGCGCGGCATGCCCGCGGGTCCGGCGCCGGTTGCGAACGATTGGAATTCGGCGCAGGTCATTGTCGACATGGACATGGTCTGGACGACTCTCAACGGACGGCGCGGTTTCGGCAATACCGCCACCAACGACCGCATGATGGGCTACGGGCCGGTGGCGCTGCACGTTGCCGGGTCAGGCCCAGTGAAGTTTCGCGACATCGCTTACCAGGACCTCAACATCAAGCACGAGCCCGCCGAAAAAGTCTCCACGCACTTCCGCATGCAGCGCCTCAGCGACTTCTTCTACTCATGGGGCGCAGCCACCGGTGACGTCAATCACGACGGAATTCCCGATGTGATCGCCGGACCGTTCTACTTCCTCGGTCCAAATTACACAGACCGGCACGAATTCACCGCGGCGCGGACCTACGCGCCCAGCACCTTCCCCGAAGGCATGACGTATTTCGTCCACGACTACACGGGCGACGGCTGGAACGATCTGCTGGTGACCGACTCGCGTCCGATTTATCTGTTTGTCAATCCGAAAGTGCCGAACCGGCGCTGGGATCGATACAACGTAATTCCCGACGCGACGAGCGAAATCGAGGTATTCGGCGATCTCGACGGCGACGGCCAACCCGAAGTGCTCTTCGCCGGACCAGGCGCCACGCTGAGCTACGCGAAGCCCGATCCGGCCAACCCTACCGCCCAGTGGAAGGAACATCGAATTTCGGAACCGGGGCTCGGCGGCCCGCACGGTATGGGCATCGGCGATATCAACGGCGATGGCCGAATGGACGTCGTCAACAGCCGCGGCTGGTGGGAACAGCCGGCTGGGGGCGCGGCGGAAGGTCCCTGGAAGTTCCATCCCGAGAGTTTTGGCAACGGCGGCGCGGAAATGGGAATCTACGACGTGAACGGCGATGGTTTGCCCGACGTTGTGACGTCGCTCAACGCGCACGGATTCGGCCTCGCCTGGTTCGAGCAGAAGCGCGACGCGAAAGGCACAATCTCTTTCGTCCGCCACGACATCATGGGCGATTTCGCCGCCCGAAACGCCGGAGGAGTAACATTCTCCGAACTGCACGCCCTGGCATTCGCCGACCTGGACGGTGACGGCGTCCCCGACGTCATCACCGGCAAGCGCCTTTTCTCGCACCTGGAGAGCCACCTGGATCCCGATACCAACGGACCCGCCGTGCTGTATTGGTATCGGACGGTGCGCAATCCGAAGGCGGAAGGCGGCGCGGAGTTCGTTCCCGAACTGATCCACAACCGGTCCGGAGTGGGTTCGCAGTTCGTGGTGAAGGATCTCAACGGCGACGGCGCTCCGGATATAGTGACATCGGGGCCGAAGGGTACTTTCATTTTCTGGAATCAAATGCGGCCACCCGCGCGCAAGGGAGGGAGATGAACTGATGCGCCATATTTCCGCTGTCGCACTGCTGCTTGCAGGCGTGACGACGCTTTTTGCTCAGCAGACGCGAACGACGTGGAGAGACTACTTGGGCGGAAGCGACAGCTCACACTACTCCGCACTCAAGCAGATCGACAAGAGCAACGTGAACAAGCTACAGGTGGCGTGGAGTTACGACACTTCCGCGGATCCGAGCTATACGTTTTGCCCCATCGTCGTCGATAACGTGGCCTACTTCGCAGCCAAGCAAGGCGCGCTGGTTGCGGTGGACGCCGCTACGGGCAAAGAGATATGGACGCACTCCTTCGAATCTCCCGGAGGCGGCGGAGGCTTTCCGGGACGCGGCGGAATCTCCGGCCAGCGCGGCGCCAACTATTGGGAGAGTAAGGATCGCTCCGACCGCCGCATCCTGGTCTCGGCGAGCGGCTATCTGTATGCGATAGATGCGCGCACCGGCAAACTGGTGGAGAGCTTCGCCGACGGCGGCAGACTCGACCTGAAGACCGGCCTCGACCGTACCACGCGGCCACTGGCATCGCGAACACCGGGGCGCATCTTCGAAAACATCATCATCCTCGGGAGCGCCACGGGTGAAGGCTATCTGGCTCCTCCCGGCGACATTCGCGCGTTCGACGTGGTCACGGGCAAGCTGGTCTGGGTTTTTCACACGATCCCGCGACCGGGAGAGATGGGATACGACACCTGGCCCAAGGACGCGTACAAGTATATGGGCGGTGTTGACGTCTGGGGTGAATTCAGCGTCGACGAAAAACGCGGGATCGTCTATCTCCCCACGGCTTCGGCGAAATACGAACTTTACGGCGGGGATCGCAAAGGCGACAATTTGTTCGCCGACTGCCTGCTGGCGCTGGACGCGCGCACCGGAAAGTATCTCTGGCACTACCAGACCGTTCATCACGACTTGTGGGATTACGATCCCGATGCCGCGCCGCAACTCGTGACTGTGAAGCACGGGGGCAAGTCCGTGGATGCAGTTGCGCTCGCTTCGAAAAACGGTTTCCTGTACGTGTTCGATCGAGTCTCGGGAAAACCATTGTGGCCGATCGAGGAACGCCCCGTGCCGGCGAGCGACGTGCCGGGTGAAATCGCCTCGAAGACTCAGCCATTCCCCACGGTTGTGCCGCCTTTCGGGCGGCAGGGTATGACGGTGAAGGATCTGTACACGGGCTTTATGAAGCCGGAACAGATTGCGTGGTGGAAAGACCGGCTCTCCAGCGCGAAAACCGGCTTCTACACACCGCCGGGATTGATCGACACGATCAGCCTTCCGAGCGTGAACGGCGGAGCGCTGTTTTTCGGGAGCGCCGCCGACCCGACAGACGGGACCGTGTACGTGATGTCCAAGGACATGCCTTCCATTCTCAAGCTGGTCGAGGCCGGGCAGTCGACGGCCGCTAATAACGGAGGCCTGATCCCCGAGCGTCCGCGCCCGGCAGGCGGCCGGGGCGCAGCTGGCGGTCGAGGCGGTCCCGCGGGACGTGGCGCTCCGACGCCGGCACAGATCGGCCGCTCGGTTTACGAACAGGCTTGTGAGGGCTGCCACGGCGCGGATCTCAAAGGCGATCGCGGGCCGGGCATCGACGCCGTAATCAGCAGGCTTGGCGCAGATTCCACTCGCAAGGTGATCACCGACGGCAGAGGCGGGATGCCTTCCTTCTCTTCAATTCCAGAGCCATCGATGGATGCGCTGATCGCGTTTCTCACGAATCCGGCGGCAGGCGTGGCTAATCCGATGGCCGCTGCTTTTGCACGCGGGATGCGCGAGCCCGATTATCCGGCCGATGTCGATGCGCCGCCGTCGCGGTATAAAACGGGGTACGGCAACGAAGGATACGTCATCAAGCCGCCTTGGAGCAGCATTACCGCATACGACCTCAATACCGGAAAGATCAAGTGGCAAGCGCCGTACGGCGATGTCCCGCAAGCCGGCCCGAGCGACAAAATGAGAGGCAACGTGTTTCCGAAGAGCGGCATGGTCATCACCGCCGGAGGACTGGTGCTTTTCGCTGGCAACGATTCCAAGCTCTACGCGCTGGATAAAGAGACGGGCAAGTTGATCTTTGCGAAGGATCTGCCGAACGGGTCGCTGGGCGTGCCCGCGGTGTACGAAGTGAACGGCCGGGAATTCGTTCTATTCGCGGTTTCCGGCGGCAATGGCTATCCGCCCGGAGCGTACGTTCCTGCCGGCGGAATCACGCCCCCGGCAACTTCGAAAAGCTATATTGCGTTCGCGCTTCCGGCGGCTGAAGGAAAGCCGTAACGGCTAGTCTTCGCGAGACGCCACGGCCTGGCTGATGCTATTGGCGATCTGCACAACCTGCTCGCCGAAGGATCTGCCGAACGGGTCGCTGGGGGTGGCCGCCGTGTACGAAGTGAACGGCCGGGAATTCGTTCTGTTCGCGCTTGCGGCGGCTGAAGGAAAGCCGTAAGGGCTAGTCTTCGCGAGACGCGACGGCCTGGCTGATGCTATTGGCGATCTGCACAACCTGCTCGCTGCAGGGCCCGAAGCGTTCGCGCGGGAAGCGTGTCATAGGCGCGGAAATTCCGATAGAAGCGATCAGGGAACCGTCGCGATCGCGAATCGGCGCGGCGACGCAGCGAATGCCTTCCTGAAATTCCGCTTCGTCGGTAGCGTACCCCTGGCGCTTGATTTCCTCGCACTGTTTCACCAGCTTTCGCATACTGGTGACGGTTTGAGGAGTGTAGCCGGTCAGAGGCTGCGCGCCAAGAATCGCCTCCAGTTGGGCGGAATCGCAATCGGCCAGCAGCGCTTTGCCGTGCGCGGTGCAATACAGCGGGACCAGTTCGCCGGTCTGGCCGGAGACGGCGATGGTATGGTTCACGGCGGCATGATCGATAAACAGCGCTCGTTTGCCCTCACGAACGGCCAGGTGCGCCGTCTCATTGGTCGCGGACGCCAACTTCTTCAGGTGCTCGTGACTGAGAGTGATCAGCATATTGCTCCAGTCGTACTGGCGCGAAAGACGCCAGATGGAGGGCCCGAGAATGTAGTCCTTGCCGCGGCTGGAGATCGCCAGATAACCGCGCCTCTTGAGAGTGTTGGCCAGGCGGAAGACGCTGCTGCGATCGATGTGGAGCAGATCCGCCAAATCGGCGAGCGACATCGGATCCGCCGATTTGGCCACCGCCTCCAGGATGATCAGGCCGCGATCCAGACTCTGGATAGACGGGGTTTCTTGAGGCGCACGCTTCACTGTTCGAGGCATCGGTTCGATCTCAGAATGTATTTTGTTCAGTTTAGCAGCCATCGAACCAATGGCCCAACGCTTGGCTGAACGGTGCGCCTACTTCATGTGCCGCGACGCGAAATCCAAAAAGTACGGCCAATTGGGTTGATCGGTATGGCCGCTGGAATGTTGCCTGAATGCGATATCGCCGGTATCGATGAGCGTTTCCATGGGAGGAAACTCCGATACGCCCAAACCTTTCTTCCCGAGCAACGCGTACACCGAGCCCGCGCCGACACCGGCGAGGAAGGTGCCCTTGGCGTCCACCCAGCTATCTCCTCCGGGCTCGGCGTCATATCCGCCCTTTCCGGCGCTCAGGAAGACCGGGCGCGGCGCGCACATGGCCACCAGCTCATGCGAATCGACGGGCAGATCGTTCCAGTGCAGCGGGCCGGCATACTTCAGAAAGTTGCCCGCCATCCAATGGTATTCGTCGGTTCCGGCTACGTTTTCGACGATTTCACCCCAATTGCGGCGATGCAGCTTTGCGCCGCCTTCGCCCGACGAACTGACATACGCCGTCCACATACGCTGGTCGTAGGCCATGGCGACGAGCGCCGCCTTTCCGTAGCGCGAGTGTCCTTCGATGGCGATGTGTTTGGCGTCCACCGCCGGATCGGTTTCGAAGTAATCGATCGCGCGGCTCGCGCCCCAGGCCCACGCGCGAAGGGCGCCCCAATCGTCTGCCTTTCGCGGCTGGCCTTTGTTGCACAGCCCGATGATTCCGAGCGTCAGGCCGGCGCCGTTGTCGGCTTGAATGCTGCCGGGATTCAGCGTGGCATAGCCCCAACCTTTCGCGAGCACCTGCTGTTGCCATGTGGGGCCGGAGGGTCCGCGGCCGCCGCCCAAGCCGAATCCGGGGGCAGCGCCGCGAGCTCCCCGCGCTCCGCGGCCCGCAGCGCCCGCCGGCGGCGCCCCTAATTGCGGCGGAGGAGCATTAAACGCATTCGGACCGTACGGTGGTCCGGCAGAGGCTTGTGTTCCCCGACCAGCGCCCGGTCCAAAACCGCCGCCGAACTGCATGATTACCGGCACAGGCCCCTTCGCATTGGCGGGCGTGGTGAGCGTGAGCGCGATCTTCACTTCGATATCCGGATAGGAGGAGTTGTCCACCACTCCGAGCAATTGCTTGGTGACGATATCGGTGTCGCCGTTCTTCCCGGGCGTGGTGCTGACCACTTCCCATTTGACTTTGGGCGTTGTCTTGGGCACGCGGCCATAAACCTCGCGGTCGAAATCCTCAACGATTTCCGGACGCCGCTTGCTCCACCAGTCGGCTGCCTTCGTCACTCTCTTGCCGTTCTTCAACTTCAAAGGGTCCGGCAGATCGGGAAATGGGTTCGCCTTGGCTTCGTCGTAGTTGGCGAAATTCGGGTCGGCCTTGTCGCGTCCGGCTTTGCCGGGGCGGAGTTCCGTGATGTGGAGAAGATCCATTGTGCGTTTGTGATCTTCCGCCTTGGTCATCCTGACGGGCGCGGAGCCTTCAGCGCCACGTGCGGATTGGAAGAGCAAAACGCCGCTAAAGGCCACAAACAGGCCCGCGCACACGAATCGTGCCGGCAGTTGAATGGATGGTGTGTTCAACATAAACGCCACTTGTTTTCGGGTCGAACTATATCCGATTCCACGGTCGATTGTCAAACCAATTGTTGGGCGCTTGCATTTCCGTTGACTTGCCGGAAGGCTCCTGATAGCATGATCTGGCCTGCAACGGCCATTGCGTTTTATGCAATGCTAGTAGGATCAAGATGCCAAAAAGAACTAAGGTGGCGATCGCGCACAGCGATGAAAATCTGGGACGCCCGGGGGAATATTCGCGCGAGCAACTCGATTGCGTCAAGCGGATGATTCAAGAGATTGCCGGCGATACGATGGGTGGAATGCAAAACATCGTCTCACGCGGCGACAAGGTTCTCATCAAGATCAACACGGTGATCCCGATCGATCCGAACGCCGGCTTCACCACCGACCCGCGGATGCTGGAATCGCTCATCGAGCTTGTTCAGGAACAAAATCCGGCGCGGATTCAGATCGGCGAGCGCTGCGCGATGGGCGCGGACACCCGTCATGCCATGGATGTCTGCGGTGTGACCGAAGTGGCGAGGCGGACGGGTGTGGAGTTGTGCCCGTTCGAGCACGCCGAGTTCGACATGTACAAGATCGACCGGCCGATCAGCTTCAACGAATTCCCGGTGCCGCGGCCGGTGCGTGACGCGGACGTGTACATCGGGCTGCCGAAGATGAAGGTTCACGTGCACACCACCTTCACGGGCGCGATGAAGCTGCAATTCGGCAACCTGCCCGATTACGATTGGATGGTCCGCTGCCATCGCGACGATATTTACCAGAAGATCGTCAACCTCACTCGCGCGGCGAATCCGACATGGTTCGTGATGGATTCGCTGTATGCGTGCCAGGGCAATGGGCCCTTCAGCCCTTACAGCGAAGATCTGATCAAGGATTTCAACACGATTTGCGGCGGACCGGACCCGGTGGCGGTCGATACGATCTGCGAAGCGCTGATGGACTGGGATTATCCCGGCACGAACGTGCCTTCGACTGTGCTCGGCGCCGCGGAGGGGCTTGGCACGAACAACATGGACGAGATCCAATTGAGCGGCGCTCCCCTGGATAAAGTAAAACGCCGCTTCCGGCGGCAGAGCACCATCCTGCAAGGCCAGTATCCGAACGTGAATGTGATTATGGGTTCAACCTGCGAAGCAGGCTGCAAGGCAATCGTGCGCATTCAACTCGATCAGCTCAAGGCGGATGGCACGCTGGCGAAACTCAAGCGTCCGCTCTACGTCTTCACCGGTTTGCAGTTCGAAGAGAAGCTGACGGAAGTGGACGGAGATGTCATCATCGTGGGCGATTGCGCCAAGGGAATGCAGGACCGCTTTCCCAACGCGCAATACTGGGGCAGTTGCGAGGAATATCCCAACTGCACCCCGATCTGGGCCAACCGGCCGGATGTCGGCATCGCGCAGTACGTGCGCGAGTTGAACCGGGTGCGGGAAGCGGCCGCTTCCAACGCTCCCGCGGCGCCCACAGCGTAGATTTGCGAAACGCGGTTTACTCGAACGTCAAATCGTAGACGCCGCCCCGCCGCACCGAGACACGAACTGCGCCGTCCCTTTCCGCGGGAACCGGTTGATTTTTTCCGTTTGCAGTCCAACGGCGAAGGTGCTGGCCGGAGGGCAGGCGGATATCGAACGGCTCATCCTGCGAAGCGCGCCAGTGCGATGAACTGACTTTCCCGTTCTCCCACTTCACGTCAATTTCGGAGCCGCCCCGCACGCGAATACCCGTCGCCGCGCCGCGCTTCCACACGCTGGGGAGAGCGGGAAGCAAGTCAACCTCGCTATGGTCCGGATACCAGCGGGACTGGATGACGGCTTCGAGCATTCCGTTGGCTCCGCCGAGATTGCCGTCGATCTGGAACACGCCTGGCGGATGAGTATCCATGAGGTTCGGGAAGGTGGACTGCCGGAACAAAACGGCCATGCTGTCGTAGGCCTGCTCGCCCTCGCCGAGATGATCCCAATAGTTGACCACCCAGGCGCGGGACCAACCGGTTTGACCTCCGCCTGCCGCGAGGCGCCGCTCCAGCGTTACGCGCGCGGCTTTTGCCAGCGCCGGCGTGTGCTGGATGCTGATCTGCGTCCCGGGAAAGAGCGCCCACAGGTGGGAAATGTGGCGGTGGCCCGGTTCGGCATCGGCATAGTCCTGCTGCCACTCCTGGAGGTTGCCGGCTTTGCCAACCTGAAACGGCGGCAGTTTGTCCCTGGCATCTCTGACCTGCTTGCAGAAGGCGGGATCCAACTTCAGGATGTCGCCCGCCTGGAGTGTGCGTTCGAACAATTCGCGGACGATTTCGATATCCATCGTCGGACCCATGGCGAGCGAATGCGCGGAGCCGTCGGGCAGGCGGTAACGATTCTCAGGCGAGAGTGAAGGTCCAGTAACAAGATGGCCGGTGCCGTCATCCACGAGGTAATCGAGGAAGAAGAGAGAGGCATCGTGAAGCAGCGGCCATGCGCGCTCCCGAAGGAAGTTTTTGTCGCCCGAGAATGCATAGTGATCCCAGGCATGCAGCGTGAGCCATGCGCCGCCCATGGGCCAGATGCCATAGGGGACGCCATCGATGGGGTGCGCGTCGCCCCAGATATCCGTATTGTGGTGGATCACGAAACCGCGGGCTCCGTAATACTTGGAAGCCACTTCAGTGCCTGTGCCTGTTCCCGGATGCTTGACCATCTCGATCAGATCGAAGAGAGTGACGTGCAGTTCGCCGAGATTGGCGGCTTCGGCCATCCAGTAATTCATCTCGGTGTTAACGTTGATGGTCCATTTCGAGCCCCAGGGATTATTCATTTCGCCGGCCCACAGCCCCTGCAGGTTCGCCGGCAAACCTCCGGGGCGGCTCGACCCGGTCAGTAGATAGCGGCCGAACTGGAAGTACAGCGCCTGCAGTCCCAGATCGACACCTCCGGCGGAAACGCGGCGCAGGCGTTCGTCTGTCGGCAGAGCGTCGAGTTCGGGATCCGGCGTGCCGAGGCGGAACTCAACCCGCTTCATCAGCTTGCTTTCGTCCTGCACAGCGGCAGTAAGCAATGCGGCGAAGGACTTGCCGGAAGCAGCATCGAGAATGCTTGCACATTCTTTGGAAGGGGAGTTGCCGCGGAGATCCGTGGCGGCGGCGATGAGGAGCGTGGCCTCGTTTGCGCCAGAGATGCTGAGCGACGTATCCTTGCGCTCGATAGAGCCGCCGGTAAGCAGCACGCGCACCTGGCCCTGAAAGTTGATCTGGTCCGTGTGGGCGGGGCCTTGAGTCAGCGCGAGATCGCGATCGCTCAACGCATGTACCTGGAAGTCCGACGGACGGTCCATCGTAACGGTGAAGGAGAGTTTGCCGGGCGTGCCGGCCGTGAGATGCAGAACGATGACGCGGTCCGGCGCGGACGCGAACGCTTCGCGGCGGTACTGCACTCCACCCGAGGTATAGCTGACGGTGGCGATGCCGGTTTCGAGGTTCAGGTCGCGGCGGTAGCCGGATGCCGGTTCATCGCCGGCCATACGGACATAAAGATCGCCCAGCGTGGTATACCCCGGAAGGCCGCGCGGCGTGGGAAGCATGGTGTCGGCGGCGATGCGTTCGGCTTCCGAGATTTTGGCGCCGTCGAGCCCCTTGGATTCCAATAACAGGCTGCGGACTTTGAGGAAGCCTTCGTGTGCTTTGGGGTTGAGCTTGTCCGTGCGGCCACCCTGCCAGACCGTGCTTTCGTTGAGTTGCAGGTGTTCGTCCTGCCCGCGGGTTTGGTTGCCGCCGGCAATGTCGCGGTTGGCGCGGGCGGGTTCCTGATCTCCGTTGTTCGTGCCGGTGTTCGCGCCCCCGAAGACCATTGCGCCGAGGTGGCCGTTGCCGATGGGGAGCGCTTCCGTCCAGACGGGAGCCGGTTTGTTGTACCAGAGCGTCAGGTCCGGATTCTGCGCCCAGCACAGGGCAGGGAAGGCTAGAAGCGCGATTCCTTTGAACATGCTCTTCCGAGGGCGAGGCATTGAGGTCCTTTCAAACGGTACTCGCGGTAAGTTCTTCATCGAAGCAGACGGCCACTTTTCCGCAGCGGCCGGAGCTCATGAGCTCGTAAGCTTTTCCCACCTGATCGAGGGGAAATCGATGAGTGATGAGGTCGGCCGGATGGAGATTCCACCGGACCAGCCGCTCCACCAGTTCTTCCATCAGCCACGTGGATGTGACCCAGGAGCCGTAGATGGTCTTCTGGTCGTGGATGATATCGGGCGACGGATTGAATTCCACGCGTCCGCCTTCGCCCAGGAACACGATGCGGCCCCATTTTCGAGTGGCGCGGATTGCGGTTGCGCGAGCCGAATCATTCGCCGAGCAATCGATAGCGCGCTCTACGCCGCGGCCGCCGGTGACGTCCAGCACGTCGCTTACGTTGGCAGGGCCGGCGGCGAAAACGTGATCGCACAGGGCGAGACGCCGGGCGAGCTCAAGGCGCTCGGGGACGACATCGATGCCGACGATGCGGCGGGCGCCCATTGCGCGGCTAAGCGCGGCGGTCGCGAGGCCGACCGGACCGAGGCCGGTGATGAGTACGTCGTGGTCGCCGCAGATGCCGATCTTTTGCAGTCCTTCATAGACCGTGCCAAAGCCGCAGGCGACCTGCGCGCCATCGGCGTAGGTGAGCTCGGCGGGCAGCGCGATCAGATCCTTCTCTTCGGCGAGCATGAACTCGGCCATGCCGCCATCGCGCTGCCAACCGTAGGCGCGGCGGAACCGGGTATTCGTGCAGGAGATCATGTAGCCGCGGCGGCAGTCATTGCAGACACCGCAACCCGAGATATGGTAGACGATCGCGCGATCGCCTTCGCGGAAGCGGCGGCAGCCCGGACCGGCGGCGACGATTTGGCCGCAGGGTTCGTGACCCGCGATCACGCCCTGATAGCCTTCCGGTCCCTTGCCCAGATGCTCGTGATAGATGCAGCGGATGTCGGAACCGCAGATGGTCGAGGCCTTCATGCGAAGAACGACTTCTCCGTGGCCAGGCTGAGGCTTCGGCGCTTGCCGCAGTTCGACGGTACTGTTTCCGGGAAGGTAGGCGCCGGTCATTGCCTGATCACTCCATCGAGGTCCCACAGGTCTTGCCAACTCTGTTGCGCCTTCCACAGGAATACCTGGCCTTTGATCAAGCGGCAGTTCCGGTCGGCGGCGGCGATGGCCTGCATGTCGCTTTCGGGCAGCGGCGCCGAGACAGCGCCGTGGAGGTTGGCAAGGTAGTGCGCGGGATTCGCGGATTGGGGAATGGGAATGCTGCCGCGTTGAATGGCCCACTTGAGGCAGACGACGGCGGGATGAATGCCGAGGCGCTGAGCGATACCCACGATGACGGGATCATCCATATCGACGCTGTCTTCCGGAGTGCGGTCGCGTTCCGGACGCGCGGGCGAACCGAGGGGCGAGTACCCAACCGGTTGAATGTCGTGAGAACGAAGGTAATCGAACAGTTCCGGCTGCTGGAAGTGCGGGTGGAGTTCCATTTCGTTGAGGGCCGGCCTGATGAGGGCGTCGCGGAGGAGCAGGTCCAGTTTCGGGATGGTCATGTTAGACGTGCCGATGTGGCGCGCCAAACCCAGGTCGACGAGTTTCTCCATCTGACGCCACGTTCTCATGAAGTTCTCGTGGATGTATGGGCGAGCCTCCGTGCTGCGGGATTCGACGCTGCAACCGGGCGGGTGAAAATTGGGAAATGGCCAATGTACGAGATAGGCATCGAGGTAATCGCATCGCAGATCGCTGATCGACTTGCGGCACGACGCGATGACGTCGTCCTCCGCGTGTTTGTCATTCCAGAGTTTGGATGTGATCCAGAGCTCCTCGCGCTTCAGACCACCTTTGAAGGCTTGTTCCAAGGCGCAGCCGATGCGGTCTTCATTCCCGTATACAGAGGCGCAGTCGAGGTGCCGATAGCCTGCCGCGAGCGCTCCTTGCACGGCTTGCGCGATGCCGACGGCTGAAACGTGATCCGAACCGAAGGTGCCGAGACCGATCGCCGGGATTTCCGCGCCTGTAGAGAGGCGGCGCCTGGGTACGGCCAGCGGGTCGACGGCACCCATGGAGGCATCACGCGGGTATGTGGCGGCGGAATCCATTTCTTCGTTGCAGTCACCGCTAACTATACCAACGGCGGCCTGCGCCGGGCAACGGACTTTAACCGAGCGGAAGCCGCCCGCAGACTCGAAAAGCCGCAGGGTGCCGGTTTGAACCTGCTGTGTGCCTGCGCTAGAGTCGGGAATACGATGGCTACCACTTTGAAGAATATCGCACAGGACCTGAACCTCTCGGTAGTCACGATTTCGAAGGTTCTGCGCGACCATCCCGACATCAGCTCCGAGACTCGCGAGCGGGTTCTGAAGCGAATGAAGGAGTTGAACTATCGTCCGAACCTGGCGGCGCGTGCGCTGGTGACCGGGCGCAGTTTCGCTATCGGGCTGGTGGTCCCGGATCTGGTGCATCCGTTCTACGGGCACGTCGCGAAGGCGCTTTCGTCCATCCTGCGGCCCAAGGGCTACAGCCTGGTTCTGGCCTCCTCCGAGGACGACCCTGAATTGGAGCAGCAGGAGATCGAACAACTGCTGGCGCGGCGGGTCGACTGCCTGATCGTCGCGTCCACCCGGAAGGACAGAGACTTATTCCGGAGGCTCAGCGATCAACAGATCCCTTACGTTCTCATCGATAGGCATTTCGATGACCTCAGCGCGAACTTCGTGGGCGTGGACGATGTGCACGTGGGAAGGATCGCCACACAGCACCTGTTGGACGCCGGATGCAAGAGGGTCGCTTACATCGGGGGTCCGGAGGTGAGCACTTCGCTGGGACGATTGCGGGGATATCGCGAAACAGTGCAGTCGAGAGGGATACCGGAAAAGGGCGAATATGTGATCATGCGCGAGCATGGCGACGACGCCGGCGAAGTGGCCGGTTATACGGCCATGAAGCGGCTTCTCGATGTGCGTCCGCGTCCCGATGGAGTGTTCTGCTTCAACGACCCTACGGCCGTGGGCGCGATGAAGGCAGTTCTCGAAATCGGTTTGAGGATTCCGGAGGATGTGGCCATCGTCGGATGCGGAAACGTGACGTATGCCGACTTCCTTCGTGTTCCGCTGACCAGTGTGGACCAGCAGAGCAGCGGAATCGGGGAGCGCGCCGGGAAACTGGTTCTCAGCCTGCTGGAGCGGCGCGATTCGCGTCCCCGGCAGATCCTGCTCGAACCGGCACTGGTGCGGCGGGCATCGACACTGAGGGCACGGGGTCGCAGGCGCTAGGGCACCAAGGCGAGCTTCCGCTCGCCTGCAACAGGAAAGATTCCTGCTGCCACGTGCCGACAGGAATCCTTCCTGTCGGGTGGCGCGGCGCGCGACTTAGGCGAGCTTCCGCTCGCCTGCAACCGGTCTGGAGACCGGTCGCTACCAGCACTCGTGCGGCGGGCATCGACACTGAGGGCACGGGGTCGCAGGCGCTAGGGCACGAAGGCGAGCTTCCGCTCGCCTGCAACCGGTCTGGAGACCGGTCGCTACTGATTTGGTACGCTGAGAGGCGGAGCCGTCATTCGCGCTTCGTTACGGACGTATGCCATCTCGAAGGGCGATTTTGCTTGCGGTTCTGGTGAGTGCTTCGTGCTCGCGACACGAGCGGCAAGCCGCGAGCGCCGCTGTGACGGTTCCCGGTCAACCCGTTTCCATCGTCGCGCCGCTCGGGCTTCCGCCGGTTCCGATCCCACCCGGCAACCCGCCTACCGCCGCGACGATCGCGCTCGGCCGCCGGCTATTTTACGATGTGAGGCTGTCGGTCGATAACACGCTCTCCTGCGCCAGTTGCCATAATCCCCAACTCGGGTTTACGGACAGGCATCGCGTGGCTTTGGGCGTGCACAATCAGCCTGGCGCGCGGAATGCACCGACCATCCTCAACGCCGCATACAATCCCGTGCAATTCTGGGATGGACGCGCCGAGAGCCTGGAAGCGCAAGCGGCCGGGCCGATTGCGAACCCCATCGAAATGTCGCAGACGCACGACGCATGTGTCGCGAAACTGAACCGCGAAGCGGCGTACCGGAGGGAATTCGAAGCCGCGTTTGGACCGGGTCCGGTCACGCTGGACAAGGTGGAGATGGCAATCGCGAGTTTTGAGCGCACCGTAATCAGCGGCAACTCGCCCTTCGACCGCTACTACTTCGGCGGCGAGAAGACCGCGATGAGCCCGGCGGCGATTCAGGGACTTGCTATCTTCACCGATAAGCAGCGCGGAAATTGCTCCGTCTGTCATACCATCGACAAGGGTTACGCACTGTTTACCGACGGCAAATTTCACAATTTGGGCGCCGGGATGAATCCCGAGGGCGAGTTGACGGACCTGGGGCGGTACGAGCAGACGAAGAAGGAAGCGGACCGCGGCGCCTTTCGCACCCCTTCGCTGCGCAATGTGGCGCAGACCGCGCCGTACATGCACGACGGCAGCAAAAAGACACTACGAGAAGTGGTCGATTTCTATGCCGGCGGAGGCAACGGAAATCCGCAGTTGGATAAGGAAATTCACGAACTGAAGCTGAGCCGGCAGGAGCGCGACGACCTGGTGGCGTTTTTGGAGGCATTGACGGGCGACCCGCCCGAGAATGTGGGGCCGATACAGTGAAACGACCGGTTTGCGATGGGCTGCTCTGGATGTCATCGCTCGCCCTCCTCTGTTCATTCGGATGTTCACGGCAGCAGCCTGAAAACAAGCCGTCGTCCGCCGCAACGCCAGTAACTTATTTCAAGGTTGATCCCGCGACCGCCGGGTCGATCCACGGCAAGATCGCATTCAACGGCAAGACGCCCCCGCATAAGCGAGTCGATATGTCGGAAGATCCGCAGTGCGCGGCACTGCACAAGACTCCGCAATTCGATGACGCGATCGCGGCATCGCGCGACGGGGCGCTGGCGAACGTTTTCGTCTACGTGAAAGCCGGGCTCGAAGGCAAGAACTTCGAACCGCCGTCGCGGCCGGTCATCATGGACCAAAAAGGCTGTTGGTTCGATCCGCGCGTGCTTGGGATACAAACGGGCCAGACTTTGCAAGTCGACAACTCCGATCCGGTGACGCACAATATCCATCCGCGGCCCCACAACAACCGCGAATGGAACCAGAGCCAGGATCCGGGTGCGCCGCCGCTCCTACGCCGTTTCAAAACCCCGGAGATCATGATTCGCGTCAAGTGCAACATCCATTCGTGGATGCACGCCTGGATCGCGGTGGTCGATAACCCGTATTACGCGGTCACCGGGCCGGACGGAACATTCGAGTTGAGTAATTTGCCTCCGGGGAATTACACGCTGGAGGCGTGGCAGGAGGATTTGGGTACGCAACAGCAGCAGGTCGCCGTAACCTCGCGCAAGGCGAGTGACGTCTCTTTCACTTTCAAGGGAGCAGACTAATGCACAAATGGATGCCGGCGCTCGGCTGCCTGTTGCTGGCCGGATGTTCGAAATCGCCGGAGCCCGCGGCCACGCAGCAGCAGAGCAGCACGATGCCTGCCGGCCCGCGGTTCTATGTCAGCAACGAGACCTCGGGCGACATGACGATCATCGACGGGACCAGGCTCGAAGCAATTCAGACTGTTCCTTTGGGCAAGCGGCCGCGCGGGATCCATGCCAGCCCTGACGGGCAGTACATTTATATTGCGCTGAGCGGCACGCCGCCGGCGCCTCCCGGAATCGACGAGAGCACTCTTCCGCCTGCCGATAAGAGCGCCGATGCGATCGGAGTCTGGGACGTCAAGCAGAACAAGATCGTCAGAAAGCTGGAAGGCGGTTCCGACCCCGAAAACTTCGCCGTCAGCAAGGACGGTAAGACGCTTTACGTGTCGAACGAGGATGCGTCGGGAATCAGCTTCATTGACGTGCCCTCAGGCAAAGTCACGAAGACGATCAAGACGGGCGACGAACCGGAAGGCGTCAGCATTACACCCGACGGCAAGCTGGTTTATTCGACTTCGGAAGATGAAGGGACGCTGGCCGTCATGGATGCCGCGGCGGGCACGCTCGTGAAGACCTTCCAGGTGGGGCACCGCCCGCGCAGCATTGTATTTATGCCTGACGGGCTGCACGGCTACTGCAACCTGGAAAACGACGGCGCAATCGCTCTGTTCGACGCCGTGAAGAAGGAGAAGATCAAATCGATTCCACTCGGCAAACGCGGCGAGGTGAAACCCATGGGGCTGGCGCTTTCGCCGGATGGGTCGAAGCTTTACGTCACCACGGGTCGCGGCCACAGCCTGGTGATCCTCGACACGGCTACAAACAAACCGGTCGCCAGCTTTGAAGTGGGGCAGCGGCCGTGGGGCATCGCGCTGAGCAAAGACGGAAACACCGCCGTTACGGCGAACGGGCCATCGGGCGATGTTTCCGTTGTCGATCTGGCTACGCAAACCGTGAAAAAGAAGATCAAATCGGGCGGCGGACCCTGGGGTGTCGTGATCATCGAGTAACGCTGCCCGACCCTCAATCACTTCTGGAACAACAGCGGCGCGAACTCGTGTAAGCTGCGCCTCCAACTCAGCCATTCGTGAGCAGTCAGAGGGGACTCATAGTAGACGGCGTTGACGCCATCCTTCTTCAGCTCTTCCACATTCTGCTTCGCAGTGGCGCCGTTCTCCCGGCTGCCATAACTCAAAAACACCAGCCTGACCCTCTTCTTAAAATCGGCCATATCCTTGATTTCCGACGGAGCGATGCTGCCGCCGCTGAACATGCCGATGTGCGAGAACTTGTCGAGGTGAGCGAGCCCGATTCCATGCGTATACATGCCGCCCATGGAAAGGCCGGCCAACGCACGATGCGGCTGATCGGCAAGCGTACGGAAATTGGCGTCGATATAAGGAATGATCTCCTCGATGAGCGCGTGCTCGAAGGGCGTGTTGGTCATGGCGAACCCTCTGCCGCGACCGGGACCGCCCGCTCCGCCGGGCCCCGCCGGTCCGCGACCGCCAGGCGCCGCTCCCGGCTGCCCCGCGGGCGCCGCGCCGCGACCCGGCGCCGCTCCGCGACCGCCAAAGCCGCCACCTGCGCCGCCGGTGACCAGATAGCTGTTCGACATCACGATAATGAACGGCTTGGCTTTTCCTTCCGCGAGCAGGTTATCCATGATCAGACCCGCGTGGCCCTGCGCGCCCCAGCCGTGATCGTCTTCGCCGGCTCCGTGCTGCAGGTACAACACCGGGTAGCGCTTCGATCCTTTTTCGTAATCGGGAGGCGTGTAGACGTAAATTTCAATCGTGTTGTTGGCTGTTTTGGAGAAGAAGTGGACTTCCCGCAATTGCCCGTGCGGCACGTTCTTCATCGCATAGAAGTCCTCGTCGTGGGCGGGAACTTCAATACCGCTGCCCCAACGGCTGGCGCCATAGAACATGATTGCGCCGGGGTCGGGAACGGAGACTCCATCGACGTTGAACTGGTAATAGTGAAAGCCTTCGTCTTGCGCGTTGGAGAAGCCGGTCCACACGCCATCCTCGCCCTTGGTCATCGGATACTTGACGCCTCCGATGTCGAGCATCACAGCCTGCGCGGTCGGAGCTTTCAGAATCGAGCGGACGCGCCGCTGCGAGTTGACCTCGGGATACTGCTTTCCGGGTTGGTTGAGCGCCGATGGCTTAAAGTCTTCCGTGGGCGGAGTTTTATCGATCTCCACCGGCGCGCCGCGGCCAGGCTGGGCGATTGCCGCTACGCCCGACAGCAAGGGCAAAAGCGCGAGAGTCCGAATCATTTTGTTCATGAGAAGCTCCTGACGTTCATTCTTTATTTGAAGAGGTGCTGGCTGAAGAGGTACAGGTTGTTGTCCCACTCGGTATTGTCGTGAGCGTTCCCGTCGACATGCCAGATGTGCGGCACGCCGTTCTCTTTCAGGTATTGATGGACACCCTGGCTGATGCGGATGAGACCGTCCTTGTTGCCGCACCCCAGCCACAGCAGCTTGAGTTGTTTGGCGGCTGCCGGGTCGGGAAGTAGCGCGGATGGAGGCTGCTTGGTGTTGGGAGCAGAGGAGAACGCGCCGATCCAGGCGAATGTTTCGATGTGCGACAGGCCGATATTCAGGGTCTGGCCGCCGCCCATCGAAAGACCGGCGAGCGCGCGATGTTCGCGATCGGAGTAGACGGAATAGTGAGACTCGACGTACGGAATGATGTCCTTCAGCAGATCGTTCTCAAACGGAGTGCCCCAACTTTCGAAGCCGCCGAAACCGCGCCGTCCGCCTCCCTGTGCGCCAGCCGGAGCGGCAGGGGCGGCTCCCCGCGCCGCGGGGTTCTCTCCACGGAAGCCGGCATCGGCGGCGGCGGTCACGCTGGAGTTGCCGTTGGGGAATATCACGACCATCGGCTGTATTTTGCCGTCGGCCAGAAGATTGTCCAGGATATTGTCCGCATGGCAAGCCTCGGTCCACTCGCGGTCATTGCCGCCGATTCCGTGCAGCAGAATCAGCACCGGGTACTTGTGGGCGGCGGAGTAGCCCGGCGGAGTATAGACGCGCATCTGGCGGCGCGTTCCCAGCGACTTGGAATCGTACTGAACGGCGGTCAATTCGCCATGGGGGACGTTTTCACGTTTCGTGTTGAATCCGGCCGGCGGATCCGGAAATGCGGGTTTGTCGTCGGGGTTCAGTTGAATCGGTCCGCCGAACCCGCCGCGGCCGGGCGGCGTCTGCGCCAGAGAAACCCCGGCGGCAGTCACGGCCACCAGCAAAGCCAACAATCCTTTTCTTCTCAAGAGCTGTATCCTTTCGCGGCGACCGCCGGCCGCCTTCGCCTACACGACTCCCGACGTCTCGGGTCGAGGTCCAACGCCGCCACAATCGGGTTCGAAGGTATTCTAGCTCCGGGTTTGACGCAAGGGAAGGTTTGCTACCGTGTCTGCCCGTCAAGCTTCTTTGAATGTGCGCCTTACAGCGCCTGATTTACCGCCGCTCTAACCGTTAGCCGGGCGTTAACCCGGTTACGTTCCAATCTGCACGCCTTTTCCTGTTGTGATATGATGCCGGAACAACGATGGGCGGGCATGAAGCACAGGGGCTTGAGCCAGTACGGGAGCGCGCGGTACGAGCGGAACTCGAGCGTTTGCTCGAAAGTTCGGCTTTTCGCACGAGTAAGCGCTGCAGAGAATTCCTCGGATATATTGTGGAACATACCATCAACGGGCCGAACGGCACGTTGAAGGAGCGCTCGCTTGGCGTGGAGTTGTTCCAACTTCCGCAGGATTTCGACCCCGGCCAGCACACGATCGTGCGTGTAACGGCGAATGAAGTTCGAAAGAAAATCGCACAGCATTATCTGGCGGAAAACGGTTCGTTTCATGCGGTTCGAATCGAATTGCCGCCCGGGTCCTACCGCGCTGAATTCCGGTGGGACACGGCTGCCGAACACCCCGCGCCGGAAACACGCCCCGAAACGCCCCCGGAAGTGTCGGGCGAGCCGCCGGCGGCCGATCCGCCTGTTGCCCAGCCTCCCACCCTTCCGGTATCGACGAATCTGGCGGCGCCTCCCTCACGGCAGGCGTGGCTGACGCGGGCCGTCATTTTCTCTACTACGGCGATGTTCGTGATGGCCGCGGCTCTTGCATGGTCGCGGTGGGGAGCGGTTTCCACGACCGCTGCCGGGTCGAAGTCCGCGGTTGTCCACGGCGGCGCGGTCAACGTGCCCGCCGGCGACGAG
The DNA here is from genome assembly GCA_035606355.1 of Candidatus Limnocylindrales bacterium. Classification (GTDB taxonomy): domain Bacteria; phylum Acidobacteriota; class Terriglobia; order Bryobacterales; family Bryobacteraceae; genus Sulfopaludibacter. The sequence continues at coordinate 125,450 of DATNFO010000031.1, forward strand.
TTGCGAATGATCGCCGGCGCGATGGACGGTTATATGGACCGCAGCGGCCGTGAGTGGGGCGGCGACCGCTACGTGTCTGGCGGCTACGTTCTGTTCCGTCCAGCCGAAAAGATCGCGCGGACGCTGGATCCCGACATTTACCGGCATTTGCGTCAGGGCGATTTCGAATACGACATCCCGCTCAAGCCGGGTTCGTACGAACTGCATCTTCATTTTGCGGAGACGGGCCTGGCGGATTTCATCAGCGCCGAATCCAGCGGCGAGGGGCAGCGCCTGTTCCGGATCATACTGAATGGCAAGCCGGTTCTGAACGCCTTCGATGTGGTGGCGGATGCCGCCGGCTCGAACATCGCCGATGAGCGAGTCTTGCGCAACGTTTCTCCCGCGCAGGATGGAAAGCTTCATTTGAGCTTTTCCGCGATTCGAGGCTCGGCGATGTTGAGCGGCATCGAGGTGCTGCCGGTGGCCGCGGGAAGTGTCAGGCCGATCCGCATACGGGCCGGTTGGACTTCGTCATGGCAGGATTCGTCAGGCCAGCCGTGGCGGGCCGACTCCTATTTTCTGGGCGGGAATGCGTTGGTCCGTACCACCAATCCGGCTCAACAGAGTAGTTCGAAAGCGCCGGACATGGCGGTGTATACCAGCGAACGATGGGGACATTTCTCGTATGCGCTGCCGGTTCCCGATGGACGCTACCGCGTAACGCTGAAGTTCTGCGAGGGTCATTACGGCCCGCGGAACACGGGTGTCGGCGGCGTTGGAAGCCGCGTGTTTGACGTCTATTGCAACGGAGTGGCTCTGTTGAAAAACTTCGATATCTCGAAAGAGGCGGGCGGGGAAGGGCGGCCGATCGAGCGCAACTTCCCGGGAGTCCGGCCGACTGCACAGGGCAAGATTGTGCTCAGTTTCGTTCCCGTGATCGGAATGGCGTGCGTGAATGGAATCGAAGTCGTGGACGATTCGAAGTAGCGCCGAAATCCGGCTGTTGTTCTCGTCGCGATCCGTTCGCTTTTCGCTTCCTAACGGTCGCGGCTGTGAAAAAATCAGGCTGTTGTTCTCGTCGCTCTCCATCCGCCTTTCGACGCACCTTTTACCGCTTCCTAACGGGTTGTGAAGAAACCCGGCTGCCGTTCTCGTCGCACTCCATTCGCCTCTCGATGCACCTTTTACCGCTTCCTTACGGTCGCGCCTCCGTTAGCAGAATCAACTACGTACGGAGCCGTGACCGTAAGGGAGCGGTAAAAGGTGCCCGGGATGCGAGTGCGTTTCGAGCGCGGAAAAAAAGTCAATTCGGTTTCACACAGATCCTGACGGTCGCGGTAAAAGGTGGCGGGGATCGGAGTGCGTTTGAATGCAGAGAAAAGCAATTCGATATTTTTTACAAGCGCTAACGGTCGCGGCTCCGTTTACAACTTACTCATAGAGCCGCGGCCGGAAGGCGGCATGATCTACAGTTTCTTACGGCCGCGGCTCGGTGACATTAGCGGAACAGGAGCGGCGCGAAATCGTTCAGGCACCGCCGCCATGTCAGCCACTCATGGGCGGTATTGGGCGATTCAAAATACACGTTGTGAATCCCGGCCTTGGTGAGTTCCTCGCTGAAGTTCTTCGTGCCCGGCCCTTCGGCTTGTCCGATGCCAAGGAACAACACCTTCACCTTCTTATTGAACGCCGCCGGGTCGGCAAATGCTCCATTGCAGGCAGTCTTCGGATCGAAGGTGCCGCCGCGCCCTCCGCAGCTTCCGCTAAATCCGCCGAGATAGGCGAACCGGTCCAGATTATTCAGACCGGTGGTGAAGGTCTGCATTCCACCCATGGACAGCCCGGCCATCGCGCGATTCTCGCGACCGGGAGCTACGCGGTAGGTGTGCTCGACCATGGGGATGAGATCCGTGAACATCATGTCAGTGAATGTGGAGAGGTTGAACCCTGGCATGCCTCTTCCGCCGGGCGCACCGCCGCGACCAGGCACGCCGCCGCGACCGGGCGCCGGGCCGCGCGCCGCCGGCGGCTCCGGCGGATGGTCGCTCGGGGCAGGGACAAGTCCGCGGCCCGCGAATAAGGCCGCGCTTTCGCCAGGCTTCACTGCGTTGAGGTTATCCATCACAATGATCATGGGCTTCGCTTTGTGGGCCGCGATCAGGTTGTCCATGATGAAGTCGACGTGTCCCTGGGTGTACCATCCGGTCTCGTCTTCGCCCCATCCGTGCAGCAAATAGAGCACGGGGTAGCGCCCCTTGGCGTTGGTCAAATATTCCGGCGGCGTATAGACGTAAGCGCGGCGCCATTTCCCCGTGACTTTGGAGTAATACCACTGCTCGCTCACATGGCCGCGGGGCACGTCCTTGGCGGCGTAGAACTCCGCGTCCGGCGCCGGAATTTCGATGCCGCTGTTGGCCCATCCGGAGCCGAAGAACGTCATGGTAGCGGGATCGGCGACGCTGGCCCCATCGATTCGCAGGTTGTAATAGTGGAATCCCTCGACCAGCGGTCTGGTGGTTCCGCTCCAGATGCCGTCGGGGCCTTTGGTCAACTCCGTTCCGCCGCCCAAGCTCACCACAACCTTGTGAGCGTCGGGCGCGATCACGCGGAACAGCACGCGCTTGTCCGGATAGACGCACGGGTACTTCGCTTCCGGAACATTGAGAGCGTTTGGTTTGCAGTCTTCCGGATGCTGGGCCCAGCAAATTGCGCAGCTCAGGGCTGCCAGAATCAGCGTTAGTTTCATAGTTCCTCGTTTCACCACTTCAAACCTACATTCAGGTTGAGCAACGGAGTGCCACCATAACCTGAAGTGCCCGTCGCCGTCTCGCCGTTCGATCCGGGATTAATCTTCCCGAAGAGCAGGGAATTGGCAGCGCTTTGAACGTTCAACGCAGTGCTCGGGCCGCCCCAGTTGTACCACTTGAACGGGTTTTGCCAATCGAGGCGGAGTTGCAGACGCATTCTCTCTCTCAGCGGCACTTCTTTCCCGATCGATCCGCTGGCAGCGATGAGCCTCTGGTTATTCCAGACGTTGGCGCCGTTGTTCCCCAGGCTGAACGCCGGGACATAGGTAAAGCACGAATTCCCGTGGTTCAGCACCACTGGACCGCAATCGATCATGCTGTTCTGGTTGCCCTGGTTGAAACGGTCGCCGCCTAAGTCCTGCCAGTTGTCCCGCAGGCTCGGTCTTTGCAGCAAGAGCACATTGCCAAAATTCGGCATGAAGCTCGGATACTGCGGCACGTTGATGTTCGTGAATGTCTGCCCCCCGGCGGTGTAACTCGGCAGGGACACGCCGCTGATGCTCATGCCGGTAGGCAGTCCGGACGCGATGGTATATGTCCACGCGATGTTATAGCCGCCAAAAAGCGCGTCTACCAGGCGATTGGCGCCGCTCAAGAAATGCCGGTTCCTGCCGACTGGAAGTTCATAGTTCATCGTACCCGTGAGATTGTGGGTCTGGTCCTGGGCGGTGCGCGCCTTCAGCAGGTGCCAATCCAGATAAGGATTGAGGTTGCTGGTGCTGCTCATTCCGAGCGTCTTCGAGTACGTGTAGTAAACCTGGAAGTTCAGCCCTCTGGAATAGCGCTTCTCCAGTCTTACGATACCGGCGTTATGCTCCATGTGATAGCAATTGCAGACTACGCTGACACTTCCGAGATTGGGATACGGGCGGGCATACTGCGTTTGATACGACGCCATCGTGCCTGTTGCCCACTGATACCGGAAGAGGGCGTTGGCGGGATCGTTCAGATTCATCATGGTCCCGTCGTGATTTGGGCTTGGGATGATGCCCCAGGGCCGGGTATTGATATCGGTGGTGGCGTAGCCTTTCGATTCGGCGGAGCCTTCCCACCGCAACTCCACTACATAATCTTTACCGGCTTCGCGTTGTAGCCCGATGTTCCAGGTGGCCACGTACGGCGTCTTGATGTTCCTGGGAGTGATGGTCGGGCTGACGGCGCCGGCATTCGTCGCGATGGTAGGCGTGGACCCGTCGGGACGCAGAGCCGGATAGCTCCAGGCGGGAATGCCGTTGTTCAGATTGAAGAGCGGCATAAAGTTGCCGGAGATCTGACTTGCGGAATAGGCCCGGGACAAAAGCTCGTTGGTGAACAAGAGGCTGGTGTTGTCCGTGTAGGTGTCCAGGTGGGCGATGCGGGCTCCGGCGCGCAGCACCATTTTCGGCATGAAGTGCCATGCCAACCCGGCTACCGGATCGATGCGGCCCCAGTCCGTGTCGAACGGCGTGGCGTTCTTGGGATGCGTATACGCACCCTTGCATCCACCGGGCGGGCAGAAGGCCTGGTACGCGGTATTGGTGTACGTGGAATTATCCGGAAGGCTGAGATCGAAGAGGCTGATGTAGCCGCCTTTATAGGTCTTCGGCGGCTCGACGTTATACCGCACGCCGAAGTTCACGGTGAGGTTGGGGCTGACCTTCCAGTCGTCCTGAAAATACACGCTATGCTGCCACGAGCGCGTATACAGGTTGTCGGTGTTGGAACCGAAGCTGAAACTGCTGATGTCGCCGGTCATGAATTGCGCGAGAGGGATTCCTCCCGTGTTGGCGATGCTGTTGCCGGTGGTCGTAATTCCGTTTACGCCCGAGTAGGTAAACGACCCGTCCACGTTGCCCGGACCGTTGTTGGCGTTCTGATGGTAGCGCAGCAGTTCGTAACCCATCTTGAAGTTGTGCGCGCCCATCGCTTTGCTCACATCGTCTTTTACGGTGTATGTCTCCTGCACGGTTCTGTTTCCACAGCCAGGCGAAAGGCTGGCCTGATCGGTGATCAGGCTGGGGATTACCCCAGGCAAGCAGGTGGGCGGCAATCCCAGGTTGCCCATGCCGAGTAGCGATGCATAGTCGTTGTTCAACGCAATCGACTCAGTCGGCGTGATGCGGCCGTAGTAGCTTACGCGCAGATCGTTGACCATCGTCGGGCTCGGGACCCACGTCGCTCCCAGCGATGCCGTGTGACGATCCGTGATGCCCAGGTTCAGCGAGGAATCGAAGAGAGGATTGGTAATCGACAGAGTAGGCTGCCGGCCCCACTCGTGATTGTATGTATAGCTTGTGAACAGCTTCAGGGCGGTGCTGATTTGGTGGTCCAGGCGAGCCGTATGGTTCTGCCACTTGGTGATCTTCATCGGCCCCATCTGCACGTTGTTGACAGGTCCGGTGGTGGTCCAGTTGCCGGCAACGTCCGGCGCCCCGATCGGGTTGAGCGCGAGAAATTTGGTGGCTACCGTGCTCCACCTGCTCCTGGGAATGATGTTCCCGGGGAACGGATCGCGGAACCACTGCCCGTTCACCAGCCTGGTCGTATCCGGGTCGTAGATGGTGTTCGGCGTCACTCCGCTTCCTGTGAAGCTGAAATCCCCGTTGAGCTCGGCCGGGGTGGGGACGGTGGCCGTCAACTGTTTTCCCTGCTTCTCGATCATCATCTGAAGACCGTAAAAGAAGAAGGTCTTGTTCTTGCCGTTGTAAATCTTAGGAATATACACCGGACCGCTTAAGTTGGCGTCGGGATTCTGCACGATCAGCCCCGGCGGATTGATCGAAAACCCGGGCTGGATCTGCGAATTCCGGTACTGCTCGAAAAAGCGCCGCTGCTGCATACTGCGGGTACGGATCTCTTCCTGCAGCAGGCCATGAAAGTCATTGCTTCCGCTCTTCTTTACGACGGAAATTCCGACCCCGGCGGAATGGCCGTATTCGGCCGGCGCGGCGGATGTGAAAACCTTGATGTCCTCAACGGCGTTGGTGACGGTTTCGGCATTGTCTCCGCGCGCTCCCATGGTGGCGACCGCGCCGTCCTCAAAGTACCCGACGCCCGCCGCGTTGCTGCCGCCGAGGCCATCGATCGTCAATCCGCTGAGGCTCTTGGTATAGTGATTCGAATCGAAGGTCACCCCGGGTGTAAACAACAGCACTGCGACGGTGTGCCGCTGGTAGTTCGGAAGGTTGAAAAAGTAATTGCCGTCCACGGTGGTGCCGGAGGTAGAGGTTTCCGTATCGAGCAACTGCGGTTTCCCGGAGACCTGAATCGACTCGGTCGCCTGGCCCACCTCCATAGCGGCATCCTGGGCCAACGTCTGTTCTCCGTGGAGTTCCAGATTGTCGCGAATCATCTTCTTGAACCCTGGCGCGACAAACGTGAGCCGGTAGCGGCCGGGGCGCAGGTTTAGAGCACGGTAGATGCCCTCCTCGTTCGTGGCCGCCACGGTCTCAAAGTTCATCTGAGTTTGGGTCACCGTCACTTGGGCGCCGACAATCGCGCCACCCGACGGATCAGTCACTCGACCAGTAATGTTGCCGTTATCGATTTGCGCGCCGAGCGGCAGCGCCAGCGCAAGTGCCGCAAGGGCGCCGATTCCTGTTTTGTTCTTGGACATGTCCACCACCTTGCGGCCTCGCGGTTGGCAGTTCCACCGCTTTCAGGCCGCCGTGCCTCTCGGAAAGATCCCCCGCCCACACTGCGGGGCTAATCGCAATATGCTAGTGCATGGGCGCGACACGGAATAGGTTAGGCACGGTGTCCTGGTTGCAAGGCAAATAGCACCATGAGTTTACGTCTGAAAAATTTATCGGCGGCAATCGCCGTTTAACGGTTAATCGGGATCGGCATTGGCGTTAATTCGCGCCGGCGGCGTTTAGTGATCGCCGCCGGCGGCCAGATTCGCGCTTACCTGGGCAGTTTCTGTTCCCCCTCGATTTTGAGCGGCAGATCCACGCCTGCGACGCCGGTGCCGGGTTGGCCTCCGCCGACGAACAGCTTGTAGTCTCCCGCCGCTACCAGGCGCGCGCCTTCGTCATTCACCATGCTCAAATCGCGCGGAGTCAGGGTCAGGCGCACGTGCTGCGTCCGTCCGGCGCCGACGTTCACGCGCTGAAATCCGCGCAGAGCCCGCAGCGGCGCGCCCGGCAATTTGGGGAAGACCAGGTAAGCCTGCACGACCTCGTCGCCCGCCGAACGGCCGGTGTTTCTGACGTCCACTTCCACCTGCAGATCGTTCCCCGCTTTCAGGGTAGGGGTGGAGAGCTTCGCATTGCTATAGGCAAATTTCGAGTAGCTGAGACCGAACCCGAAGGGGTAGAGCGGCTGGCCTTCGAAGTAGCGGTAGGTTCGGTTCTTCAGGGAATAATCGTCGAAAGGCGGCAGATCGTTGACGCTCTTGTAGAAGGTGACAGGCAGCCTTCCCGCCGGGTTGTTTGACCCGGCAAGTGTTTCGGCGATGGCCGCGCCTCCTTCTTCGCCCGGATACCAGGATTCCAGAATGGCGTTGGCGTTTTGGTTCGCCCAATTGACGCCGAGAGCGCTTCCGTTCATGAGCACGACCACCAGCGGCTTGCCCGCAGCCTTCACCGCTTCGAGTACAGCCTCCTCATCTTTGGGGATATCGAGCGAAGTGCGATCGCCGCCCACGAAGCCCTCAGGCAGGTTGCGTCCGCCCATTTCCTCGCCTTCCAACTCTCTCGTGATACCCACGACAGCCACCACTACATCCGCCTGCTTCGCGGCAGCGACGGCACTGGCGGTATCGGTCGCTCCGGCACGCCAGGAAAGAGTCGGCCCGGCCGGACCAAAGCCGCCGCGTCCGCGGCCGCGGCCTCCCCCCGCAGGCGCCGGCGTTACTGCGTGGAAGAACTCCACCTTGAGAGCGTAGTCCTTTCCTTTATCGAGCTTCAATTCCGTCGTCCGGGCGGCGGCGGTGGCCGGGTCAGGCGCAAAGCCGCGGCCCGCTGGAGCGCGCTCGGTCCAATCGTCAATTACGAGTTTTCCGTCGAGCCATACGCGAACTCCGCCGGCGCCGTTGACGGAAAGCGTATACGGGCCGGTTTCTTCGGGCTTCAGGTTAGCGGTGTACCGCGCCGAGAAATCGCCTTGTCCGACGCCTTCCGGCAAACGGCCGCCGCCGCCGAATCCACCGAATCCGCGGCCGCCGCCGAGTTGCGTTTCGCTGCGAGTCGCTGCCGGCGAGCCGGAGAGGTCCTTGTTATTGAAGTAGACGGCTGTCAGTCCGGGCTTTCCGTCCGCGGTGTGGTATACCGATGCCGGTATGGCGATCGGGGTACGTAGAAATTTGGTGCCCGGCGTGTATGTAACTGTCGCGGACCCAAACTGCTTGCGGATTGCGTCCAACGGCGTCACGTAGTGCGACGATGTGCCGTTATAATTTCCCTCCAGCGCCGGGATCGAATCCGCCAGCGGGCCCACAATCGCAATCTTCTTGAGCGATGACTTCAGCGGCAGGGAGCCATCGTTCTTGAGCAGGACCATGCTCTCTCGCGCGATCTTCAGTGCCAACTCGCGGTGCGCGGCGCTGTCGTTCTCGGAGAACGGGATCTGCGTGTACTTGACCATTTCCGGCGGGTCGAACATGCCGAGCTGGAACCGCGCCCTGAAAAGCCGCTTCAGGTTGATGTCGGCCTCCTTTTCGCTGATCAGGCCGGTTTTGATGGCCGTGACGTAACCCTCGGTATCGGCGCCGCAGTCAAGGTCGGTTCCGCGCTTGAGCGAGATGGCCGCGGAATCGGCGATGTTGGCCACAAACTTGTGATTGCGATTGATGTCGCCGATGGCGCCGCAATCAGAAACCACATAGCCCTTGAAACCCCAAGCCCCGCGCAGGGTGTCGCCGAGTAGAAATGTGTTCGCGCAGGCGGGTTCCCCGTTGATGCTGTTGTACGCGCACATGATCGAATCCGCCTTCCCTTCGACGATGGCTTGACGGAATGCCCACAGGTACGTGTCTTCCTCATCGTGCAGCGAGACTTTGACGTCTATGGTGTGGCGCGAAGGTTCGGGGCCGCTGTGGACGGCGTAATGCTTGGGCGTGGAAATCGTCTTGAAATACTTCGGATCGTCCCCCTGCATGCCGCGGACGAAAGCCAAGCCGAGGCGTCCGGTCAGAAATGGATCCTCACCGTAGGTTTCCTGTCCTCTGCCCCAGCGGGGATCGCGGAAGATGTTGATATTCGGCGACCAGAAGTCGAGGCCTGCCGGTCCGGGACGCACGCCACCGAAACTGCCTGGCAGGTTCGCTCCGGATGAAGTCTCCGCCTGGCGCCGCTCGTACTCGTGGAACTTGGCGCGCGCTTCGGTGCTGATCACCGTCGCCATATCGTGAATGAGCTTGTCATCGAATGTTGCGCCGAGACCGATGGCTTGCGGAAAGACCGTGGCGGTGCCCTGATTCGCGACACCGTGAAGCGCTTCGCTCCACCAGTTGTATGCCGGAATGTGGAGGTGGGGAATTGCTGGAGACGTGCTGCTGAACTGCGAGGCCTTTTCTTCAACCGTCATCCGGGACACTAGATCGTCCACGCGCTGGTCGATCGGCAGTGCGGGGTTCAAGTAAGCTGGACGTTCGCCAGAGGGCGTCTGCTGGCCGATAGCCGGGCCGGCTGACAACGCTAATAGAAGCAGGACAGATTGTTTGAGCATTGCTGCAAGTCCTAAGTCCGCCGGGAGTAGGGTCACTCCGCGTCGAACTTCATTCGTCTATCGAAACACGATTCGCATTCCGATGCACCTTTTACCGCTCCCTCACGGGCTTGTGAAAAAATCCGGCTGCCGTTCTCGTCGCACTGCGTCCGCCTTTCGATGCACCTTTTACCGCTCTCTCACGGTCGCGGCTCCGTTAGCAGCATCAAGCACTTACTGAGCCGTGACCGTAAGGGAGCGGTCAACGGTGCCGGGGATTTAAGTGCGTTTTGAAGTCGGCGTAAAAGCAACTCGATATTCTTCACAACCCCGTAAGGAAGCGGTAAACGGTGCCGGGGATTCAAGTGCGTTTTGAATCCCCGGTTTTGAATTAGAACGTGAATCTGAGCCACGCCTGAAGGGTGCGTGGCCCCTGATACCCGCTCACCATGCCGAAACCTGCATTCCTCGGTTGCGACCGAGTAGGAATCAGGTTGCCGTTGTTGTCGAAGGGAAGATTCTGAATCGTGAAGTCCGTCGGGCTCGCTACCGTCATGTTCGTTGCCCGCCCGGTGATGTGCGACTGGTTGAACGCGTTAAACGCATCCAGCCGGAAAGAAAGGCGCCGCGTTTCACCGAAACGGAAACTCCGCTGCAGCGCGAGGTCGAACTGCTGATAGAAGCAGCCGCGCAGATAATCCACGCCGGAGTCGAGTCCTACGCTGCCCACCAGCGGAGGAGCGAAAGCGGCCGTGTTGAACTGGTGGTAAATGTCGTTCGTGTTGCATCCGTTGCCGGGATTACCGATGATGCGCACGCGTCCGCCGAAATCGGAAGACCCGGTGATGTTCTGATTTCCGGCGCCGTTCTGGAAGGAGTAGCCGACCGTGTAAGTGCTCGGCGAGTTCGCTGCCCAAATGCCGGAAAGCTGCCAGTCGCGAGTGACGGACTTGACGACATGGTGGACCACCCCGGAGCCGACATTGCCGGCCGCCGGAATGTCAAATACGAAATCGCCTTTGAAGGCGTGCCGCGTTGGGATGTAGTCCTGGAATAACTCGTTCGCTTGTGCCTGGTCCGGCCGGTAAGAGAACGAGCCGTCCGCCGCGTGCTGGATGCGCGCACCGGCGTCAGCCGATCGATGCAGCATGATGGAGTCGCTTACGCCGAATTGCAGGCCGTGAGCGAAACGGCGGTTCAGGGAAACCAGCAGCATGTGCGAGTTGATCCAGCCTCGCGGGATCATCATATTGATGGTGCCGTAGCCGCGGTAAGAACGCATCATGTTCTGCGTTACGGCCGCTCCGCCCGGAAGCGAACTGCTGACGCTCGGGTCCTGGTTCTGAGGCAGATAGGCCGAACCCAAATCCACCGTGTTGATGTTCACCTGTTCCACGATGTTGTAGCCGTGCTCGCCGGTGTAGGACACATCCAGCACGGCATTGAAAGGCACCGCGTACTGGACGCCGGCATCCCAGGTCCAGGTGCTCGGAAGGGAACTGTTCAACTGATAGACATTCAGGTTGGGAGCGCCTTGCGTAGTGAGCCCGCCCATGGTTTGGAACTGCGAGTAATACAGGGTCTGGGCCTGCTCGTTGGGCGGATTCGCGATCTGGCTGTAAATGGTGTTCCCGGACGGGCGATCGAAGTACAGACCTGCGCCGGCGCGCAGCACAAGCTGCTGCTTGCCGGTGACATCGTACGCCACTCCCAGGCGGGGCGCCGGGGTCACCGTCGGCCAGTTATAGCCGGTTGTCGGCACCGGACCTTGCCCTGCTTTGAACAAGCCGTTCAGAGGATCGCCTGAGCCGGGAACCAGGGTGCCGATCGCGACCGAAGTGTTCGCCCCGAGCAGTTGGCCCGTGCGCGGATCCACCGCCTGCCGGTTCGCACCGGTACAGGGTTGAGCGGCGCAACCAGCGAGATAGTAGACGGGAGCCTTCGACAAGCTCCACTGGTTCGGCAGGAAATTCACCGTCTGGCCCAAAGCGTCGTATTGCGGCTGCTGATGCACCAGGCGCACGCCGACATCCAGCGTCAGGCGGGAAGTCGCCCTCCAGTTGTCCTGGATAAAGCCCTCGATGTTGTTGTAGACGTAGTTGCCTTCCACATACTTGGAAAGCTGGCTGTAGTTGTCGAAGACGCCCAGCGCGAGGTTGGCGAATCCAAAGCCGCTGTCCAGCGAATTGTTCGCGTCGTTTGCGAAGCTGACCGATCCCTGCCACGTTCCAGACAGCGATTGTTGCGCCTTATAACTGTGGTTCCAGTAGATCCCGCCCTTGATGGTGTGCCGGTCGTGCACTTTGGTCAGGCTAATGTTCAGGTCGGAGGTCTGGTTCGTGTTCAGGAAGCCGGGGAACGGGGCATTCGGCGGCGCATACGTGCCGTTGATTCGGCTGCCCCAGCTATTCACGTTCGGAAGCATGCTCATCTGCTTCCCGTCCCAAATGGCGGGCTTGAGCGTCTGCATCACCTGGTAAGCGTAATAGCTGGAGTCCAGCACGCCGGACTTCGGGAAGAGTTGCGGCAAACCGGTCAGGCCCGCGCCGGCAAGGCTGGCAGTCTTGTCCATGGGAATGGCAGCGGTGCAGAGACTGGGGGCAGCCGTGAACGAAGGGCCGAAACAGCCCGCCAAATCGTTCCGGGACTTTCCGAAGGTTCCTTCCAGGAATGTAGTGGGGTTGATGCTGTAGGCAATGGTGCTGGCCCAGGTATAGAACCATTTCTTATAGACTTGGGTATCGTTGAAGCCGGGCACCGTGCCGGTTTGCTCCTTCGCAGGTTCCTCCCACAAAGACAACTTGAATGAGGCGCGCAGCTTCGTCCAGGGCTGATAATCGATCTTGAAGATCGGCGCCTGAGACATGATGCTCTGGGACGGCAGCGTCGCCTGGTAGTTGTAAGGAAGCCCTGGGACGTTCAGATTCGGCATCGGGTACAGACTCAGAAACTGCAACCCAAGAGAGTACAGCCGGTCGGCCGGAATACGACCCAATACGCCGCCCGCGGCAAAGCAGCCGGCAGTATTCGACGCCGAGCACGGGCTGGTGGACAACGGATCCTTGATATACGGATACAGATTGCCGAGGTTGTCTCTCGTCTGCGAAAAGTCTCCCTGCCGTTCCAGCGCGGTCGGGAAACGGTAATAGGCAATTCCTCCGGAGATGTTGTTGCCCGTCAACGAGAGCGTGCGCGGATCGAATTCGTGGCTGTAGAAGAAGAACAGCTTGTTGTTGTGTCCGGGCTTACCGACCGGTCCGCCGATGGTGAAGCCGAGGTCTTTCTCCCGGTTGTATGCCTTGGCTACGCCGTTCAATTTGTTGGCCCTGCTGTTGGCATTCCACCCCGACTGGCGCATGATCATAAAAGCGCTGCCGTGAAAGTGGTCCGAGCCGCTTTTCGTGACCGCCGTAATCTGCAGCCCGCTGGAGCGGCCGTACTCTGCCTGATAGCTCGATACCAGGACTTTGATTTCGGCGATCGATTCCGTGTTTGTGGCGATGATCGTGGCGTTATTGCCCGTATCCATGGTGGACACGCCGTCCATCATGATGTTGGAGTTGCCGCCCGAATAAGACGAACTGTCGCCCATCCTGCTCGTGCCGGTGACGCCCGGAATGACGGAGGTCAGGTTCGTGAAGATGCGGCTGGCCAGCGGAACGTTCTGGACCTCCGTGCTGGTGATTACGGCCGATTGTTCGGCACTCTGCGTTTTCAGGAGCGCTGCATCGGCGGAAACCGTAACAGTCTCGGTCACTTCGCCGATTTGCATGGTGAGCGCGCCAAGACCGAGGCGATCTCCGGGGCTGACGTCGATGCCGGTCCGCTGCAACATTTTGAAGCCTTTTTGGTTGGCCTCAAGCGTGTATTTGTCGGGACGCACGTTGGGGAATGTGAACTCGCCGCTCGCTGACGTAACTACGCTGGAGAGCTTCGTGCCGAGTGTCTGACTTGTCAGGGTGACCGCGGCGCCGGCGATCGGGGCGCCCTGCGGATCCTGGATCGTCCCGGAGACAGTACCCATGGTCAACTGCGCGTACGCTCCCGGAACCGATATGCCAAGCCAAAGCGTCATGGCAACTACGCTCAAACGTAGCGATCGATGAAGGGGAGCCGACAAAGGCGTGATCTTTCGTTCCATACTCTCACCTCACAGAAATGTCTGGTGTGTACCCTCTAATAGCCGGCGGCGAGTTGCCGCCGTCCCGTCGATTCCCAGCGTGCGAAGAGCCCCTGAAAACGCATTCCACCGCTGGGCAGTGGGAGTATGCTATCGCGTGCACCCTCTGCTGAAAAGGTTTGGTACTGTGTCAGCGGATAAGTCGTAGGGATTGTTACACTTTTGAAATTGGCCAGTCCAGCCGCAGGTCCGCCGCTAACGGTTAGCCAGCGAGATTAACCGCCACGGACCCATGGTGATTTGGAACGGGAGCGATTCTCTTCAAGCGGTGACGCGGAATTCCAATCAGGCGCGGGAGGAATCGGTGAGCTAGAGAACGAGGGACGCTTGCGACGTCTCGCTGACTTGCCGGTTTTTGTGAAGGAGAACACATCTCCGCATGGCGTCGATCGGGCTGCGGATGGCTACTCAATCGAATTAACTCCCGGTCTAACCGTTAGGGCACTCGGCGGTGCTCTCATCCCGTTAGGCTAGACACACGATTTAGCGGGCGCTATCGACTGCGAAGCAGATGCAAAATCTAGCCCGCGACTCGTGACCTGTGGTAGTTTGGCCATTCCAGCTCTTGCAGTGAGGTGCGAGTTATGTGTTTCCGCCGCCCGCTATGGATCGCCCTGTTTCTGCTGCCGATGGCAGCGGCGACCGCGCCGTATGCGGCCGCTCAAGTGGGCCGCAGCGGTTCTCAAGCCGCCAGGCCACCGGCCGGACAGAATAGCGGCGGGATGCACATATACATTTGGGCCGGCTTGAAATCTCACGGTCCGGGCATGCATGATTACCCGCAGTTTCTGGCCGATTGGAGCAAGGTTCTGACGGAACACGGCGCGATGGTCGACGGCGCGTTGCACCCGCCGGCGGCGAGCGATCTGGAGCGCGCCGACGTGGTCGTCATCTACAAAGGCGACGCGGGCTATCTCACCACTGAGGAAAAGAACGCGCTCGAGACATTCGTCAAACGCGGCGGCGGCCTCGTGAGCTTTCATGATTCGCTGTGTGGTCCCGACCCCACCTACCTTGCAGGCCTGCTGGGTGGGGCAAAGAAGCATGGGGAAGTGAACTATACGCTGGAAGCTCCGGTGCCGTATACGGTGGTCGATAAGGCCAATCCGATCATGAAAGGCATGTCCGATCTGACGCTTTTCGATGAGGCTTTCTTTTTGATGACGTGGGCGCACGATCCGGGCATCCATGTATTGGCTACCACCGAGATCGCACCCACGCCGAGCGCGGGCAACCATAAGGGCGAGGTAGCGCCGCAAATCTGGACGTACGAACATTCGCTCGCCGGCGGCCAACCCGCTCGTGCGTTCGTGTGGATGCAGGGCCATGCGTATACGAACTTTTCCAATTACCAAATCCAGCGGATGTTGTTGCGGGGCATTGCATGGGCGGGAAAGAAACCGGTGGATGAACTCGTGGATTACGTTCCACCCCGTCAGCCTGAACGCTGAGCCGTGCCGTGAACGGTACCGATAGGACTTCGAGGCCCTATTTTACGGCCGCCTCAAATCTCCTCTTAGGCGTATGAAGCCGCAACGTCTGAGAGCGATCATGATGAACAAATGGGCAGGTATCACTTGCCGCCGGTCATTCGGCACTGGACGCAATCTGTCTAGGGTGATGGATCGGGCACTCCTGAAACTGCTTTCCTTTTCCCTCCGAATCGTGCGGCAGTGTGGTGTCGTCAGGACGGACGTCCCGAACGCGGCCAGTTTGCGCCCGACGCTCGCCTCATTGAATCACCGGACCCTGACCCTCGCCGTCGTTTTGCTCTCCGGGCTTCTGGCGCCGATGTCGAACGGATCCCTGGAATGCAGAGTGGGAGTGCTTGCGGTGGAAGGCGCGTTCTGCCTGGCGCTCTTCGGCTTGCACTCGAAGCTACGCGCTTACATCCTCGACCAGTGGGAGATCACGATGCAAGGTGTGCTTCGTTCCGCGCTGCTGACTGAGGGGCCGGCCGCGACCACCTAATGAACAGATGCTGCCGTTCGAGGCAGGCGGCGCTCACCGGCGACAGTACTCGCCTCAAAGACGCGGACACGTGCTCCTGGTCGTGGGCGGGTTATAGACAGAGGCGAGCGACGCCCCGGTCCTGATATCCTCCGCGGCCGAACTCAAGGCGGATGGCCGTCAAAAGAGCACGGTCGAGGCGGTAAATCCGTTCGTGGCGGCGGCGGACCCAAAGGCGCAGAAATTCGGCGGCCACAAGAATCAAGAAGGTGTAGAAGGCGTTGTTCAGTGGTGTCATGGTCAGATGTCCCGTCGTAACTTATGGGTATCGGGTGCCACCACTCGGTGAGTCCCACTCGTACTTCCGAAGTACTCATTTCAGTGTTCTATAACGATAGTCGGGTATTTCCCTGAGGGGCGTGCGCCGCCTGTGCGTCTGAACCTCGCTGCACTCGTCGGCCAAGTGCGCAAGTGATGAATGCGATCGCGTAGGAAGGTAACAGTCCTGGTTCCCACCACGCGTCGGACACCCGGGAACGAACCAGAAAGAACGTCGCCAGTCCAATCACCAGTGCGGTGGAGGCGACCCAATCGATCCTGCGTAACTTGTCGCCGCGTAACTGTCCGCTCAAGAAGTCGCCGGTAAGAACGGCAGCAGTGACGGTTAGACATGCGGCCGCTGCATGGGAAGACGCAGTGAGACCGGCATTGAATGGGTCGAGAGAGCAGCATGCAATGACTGCGCACAAACCTGCCAATAGCACCTGCTGAGGACGGCGACCCAAACTGCGTACGGCCAGGGCATTCGTGAGGGCCTTTGCTCCGAAGCGTCCGGCGCCGAACATCGTGATTGCTGCGATCGCCATCCGGCCCGGCAGGGCACTTCCGGCAACCTTGGACCACAGGGCCATCGCGACGGTCGGCTCCAGACTGGGTTGATAATAAGGCGAGGCGAGGGTGGCCGAGCTAATTGCGCCGACCAGCAGCAGCGTTCCGAAGAGGGGTAAAACGAGTCCCACCGCGCCGGCCATCGCGATCTGCCTGCGCCCTTCCATTCGGTAGCCAAAATCCGCCGCCAGGAATATCAAAGGCCCCACGTACAACGCCAACAGGGACAGACCATGCGCCGCCACTAAGAACCGCAGGTTCCCATCAGACGCCGGAGTTCCCTGGAGAGCAGCCGGCAAACCCTCGCGGACGCGAAGGAGAGCGGCGACCAGAATGGCGATTCCGAGTTTATTGGTGAAAAGGGCCAGTCTGGCGTTTGTGCGAAAGCTCTGGAGCCCGGTCACAAAAAGGAATATCACGACAGCGCCGGCAATCGCGCCCGCTTCAACACCAGAAGAATCGCGCCCAACAATGGGGGTGAAAAACCGCGATGCCGGCCAGGAAACCAAATCAGCAATCCAGGTCACCACGAACCAGATGCAGCAGAGGCGAATGGCCCATACGGGAACTGACCCGAAAGAATGTTCTGCGATCTCCCACAATGGTCGTCTGGCAGTGTGGGATGCGAACGCGGGTCCCGCGAAGAAGAGCCCTACTATCAGCAAAGCCGCCACGCCCAGGACGCCGGCATACGTCGCGATGGGGACGGGCATCCACAGGTAAGGGGCGCGCTCAAACCAGAAACCGAAGTTCAAAAACAACATTGCCGTAATCAAGGCAATGTAAGGCCAAGGTAGCGTCGCCGTTTGGCCTTCGGGTTCCGGGTCAAACCAGCGTATGCGAAGCACTGTTATTCAGACACCAGACAAAAGGCCGGAGTTTCTAAGCCGGTATTGCAGATCGGCATCATGGCTGTCGCGCTCGCTTTTTCGCAGATCAGGCCAATCGATTATCTTCTGAAAAAGCTCGGTACCAATGCGCCGGTACCACGTATAAAGGGATGAAGCTTCCGGTCGATGATCTATGGGAGTATACTGAATCGCATGCCAAGACGCGAGTCGCCGCTGAACAGCGAAATGCTCCTGGGAACGCTGGACATGCTTGTTCTGCAGACTTTGGTTCTGGGCCCAGCCCATGGCCATACCATCGCCCACGCTATCGAGCGCGGGTCCGAGGATGTCCTCCAGATTGAACATGGCTCTCTCTACCCGGCTCTGCACCGGCTGGAGGATCGCGGGTGGATCGCGTCCTTCTGGGGCACGTCGGAGAACAACCGCAAAGCGAAGTACTACCGCCTGACGCCGGCGGGGCGAAAACAGTTGACGGCCCAGACCGCACGCTGGGAACAGGTGGTACGTGCCATTGGCCGCATTCTGAAACCGGCCACGGAGTGAATGGAATGAGCTGGCGAAGATTCTTCCGGCGCGCAGATTGGGATCGCGAGCGATCCGCGGAAATCGAGTCCTACGTCCAGATCGAGACCGACGAAAATGTGGCCCGGGGCATGGCACTTGCCGACGCCCGCGCCGCCGCGCGCCGAAAGTTCGGCAACGCCACAGTCGTTCGAGAGGAAATCTACCACATGAATACCATTGCCTTTCTGGATACGCTGGCCCGCGATGCGCGCTATGCGCTGCGCGCCCTGCGCCGCAATCCCACATTTACGACCGTGGCTGTGCTCACTCTCGCCGTCGGCATCGGGGCCAACACCGCCGTCTTCAGCGTGGTCAACAGCGTGCTGTTGAACCCGCTGCGCTATCCCAAGCCTGAGCAACTGGTCGTGCTCCATCAGGATGCGCCGGGCGCCGCAGGCCTGGCCAGTTTCAGCAAAGGACTCCCGCTGTCGACCTCCATGTACTTCACGTACACCGAGCAGAACCGGTCTTTTCAAGCGATGGGCGTCTGGACCGGCAATATGGCTAACGTCACCGGGTCGGCCGAGCCAGAGCAAGTGCGCGTTACTGTGGTGAGCGACGGACTGCTGGAGACCCTCGACGTTCCCCCTGCGGCGGGCCGCTGGTTATCGCACGCCGACCAGACGCCGCATGGTCCCGAACGCGTGATGTTGAGCTATGACTACTGGCAGCGGCATTTCGGCGGTGTGCCCTCGACTATTGGACGTAACCTCATTGTCGATTCGCGCCCGCGCGAAATCGTGGGTGTCATGCCGCGGGGGTTTCGCATCGCCGATACAGCGTTCGATCTGCTCGTGCCCTTCCAGTTCGATCGAAATAAGGCGATTCTGGCCGGTTTCGGACTGCAAGGGATCGCCCGGTTAAAACGCGGGGTGACCATCGCCAAAGCGAATGCGGACATGGCGCGCCTGATTCCGATTTGGATGAACTCATGGACGAACGGTCCCGGCACGACTGGCGAGGACTACAAGACCTGGAGAATTACCCCCGCGCTTCATTCGCTCCGGCAGGAAGTGGTCGGCGGCGTGACCGACGTCTTGTGGATTGTAATGGCCACCATCGGGTTGGTCATGCTCGTGGCTTGCGCGAACGTCACGAGTTTATTGCTGGTGCGAGGTGAAGTGCGCCAATCTGAGCTGGCGCTTCGATCGGCGCTGGGCGCGGGCCGGGGGCGGATTGTGGGAAGCCTTCTGATAGAAAGCACGGCGCTAGCCTTGACGAGCGGCGTGTTGGGGGCCGTTCTCGCGTCTGCCGGTGTGCGCGTCCTGCAGGCGATCGGTCCAGCCAATCTTCCGCGGCTGACCGAAATTTCCATCGATTCCCGAACGCTCGGTTTCACGCTGGTTCTTTCGGTGCTGTCCGGGCTGCTGCTCGGCCTCATTCCGGCGTGGAAGTATTCCCGCGGGAGGATTGCCACGGTTCTGCGCAGCGCCGGGAGGACTGCCAGCCTCAGCCGGGAGCGCCACCGTGTCCGCGACCTGCTGGTAATCGCCCAAGTC
Source organism: Candidatus Limnocylindrales bacterium (assembly GCA_035606355.1). GTDB lineage: Bacteria > Acidobacteriota > Terriglobia > Bryobacterales > Bryobacteraceae > Sulfopaludibacter. The sequence continues at coordinate 144,798 of DATNFO010000031.1, forward strand.
GCTATGGCCCTGGTGCTGCTGGTGAGCGCCGGACTGATGATCCGCACGTTTCAGGCGCTGCGAACCATCGATCCGGGATTCACGGAATCGGAACATCTGCAGACGATCCGCATCAACATCCCGAATTCGCTCGTCGGGGATCGCGATCGAGTCATCCGCATTGAGAACGGGATCATCGACAAACTATCCGCGATCCCCGGTGTGGCCGCCGCCGGCTTCGCCAGCGAAATGCCGATGGAAGGGTACCCTTCGGGGTGGGACGAGATTTTCGCCGAGGGCCACACCTATCCGCCAGGGCAAATTCCGCCGCTCTTCTTCTTCAATTACGTTTCGCCCGGCTTCTTTCATGCCGCCGGTACGCGCCTGGTGGCGGGCAGGGAACTCACGTGGTCCGAAGTCTACAACCGCAGGCGGGTTGTGCTGCTCTCGGAAAACCTCGCCCGCGAATTGTGGGGCACTCCCGCGGCCGCGGTCGGCAAGCACATCCGCGAGCTTTCCACCGAGCCCTGGTCGGAAGTGATCGGGGTGGTTCAGAACGTTCGCGAGAAAGGCGTCGACCAGAATCCGCCCGAGACCGTGTACTGGTCTCTTGATAACCCATACATCGGCGTTATCCGCACCGCGACCTTCGTAATCCGCAGCCATCGCGCGGGCACGGAAAGCTTCCTCAATGAGGTGCGGCACGCCGTATGGTCAGTGAACGCAAACCTGCCGGTGGCGTCGCCGCGGACCATGCAGACCGTTTACGATGAATCGCTGACGCGTACTTCCTTCACGCTGGTGATGCTGGCGATCGCCGGCTCGATGGCTCTGCTGCTCGGGATTATCGGGATTTATGGCGTGATCTCCTATGCCGTGTCGCAGCGACGCCGGGAAATCGGGATTCGCCTGGCCCTCGGCGCGGAGCAAGGGGCGCTGCGCGGCATGTTCGTCCGCCACGCGTTGCTGCTATCCGCGATCGGCCTGACGCTTGGGATGATGGCGTCCGTGACGCTGACGGGGCTGATGAAGTCGCTGCTGTTCGGGATCAGCCCGCTCGACCCGTTGACTTACGCGGTGGTGCCGCTGGTGTTGGTTGCAGCCACCGTGTTAGCCAGCTATTTGCCTGCGCGGCGGGCGGCTGCCGTGGATCCGGTCGAGGCGCTGCGGGCGGAGTAGGCTTCAATCGAACTGAGAACCTCATTGCCGCGGCGCCAGCTCATAGCGCGATTGCCAGGAGCAGCAGCAAAACGCCGGCGAACCTAATGCCGATTCGGACGCGTTTGGGGATCTCCTGGCGCGGGGCGCTGAATCGCGGCGCGAGCCAACTCACCGCGCCCGTGATCGCGGCCGCGTCGACGAGCATCCACAATCCCACGTAGAACAGAGGCCCGCCGAAGAAGAGCATGGCGGCGAGGTGATTGAGGAGCATGGCTCGATCATACCGCCGCGGAGGTCCGGCCTCGAAAGGGCGAGAAAAGACGATCGTTCACCGCGCTTGCGTGAGGGGCTGTGAAGAAATATTGAATCGCTTTTTCTCCAAATTCAAACGCACTCGCATTCCCGGCACCTTTTACCGCTCCCTTACGGGCTTGTGAAAAAACATCGAGTTGCTTTTTTGCCGCATTTAAAACGCACTCGCATTCCCGGCACCTTTTACCGCTCCCTCACGGTCACGGCTCCGTATGTAGTTGATTCTACTAACGGAGCCGTGACCGTGAGGGAGCGGTAAAAGGTGCATGGAAAAGCGAATGGAGCGCGACGAGAACGGCAGCCGGATTTTTTCACAAACCCGTAAGGGAGCGGTAAAAGGTGCATCGAAAAGCGAATGGAGCGCGACGAGAACAGCAGCCGGATTTTTTTACAGACCGGTGAGGGAGCGGTAAAAGGTGCATCGAAAAGCGAATGGAGCGCGACGAGAACGGCAGCCGGATTTTTTCACAAACCCATGAGGGGAGCAGTAAAAAGGTGCATCGAAAAGCGAATGGAGCGCGACGAGAACGACAGCCGGATTTTTTCACAGCTCCGTGAGGGAGCGGCAAAAGGTGCATCGAAAGGCGAATGGAGTGCGACGAGAACGATAGCCGGATTTTTTCACAGCCCCGTGAGGGAGCGGCAAAAGGTGCATCGAAAGGCGAATGGAGTGCGACGAGAACGATAGCCGGATTTTTTCACAAACCCGTAAGTCTATGGGCGCGGGACGGCGTGCGCTGCGTACTCATACGACAGAAGGCGCACTCCTGAGCCGGTGCATCGCACCACCACTTGATAGGTTCCGGGAAAGGCCTTCAGCCCCGACGCGGCGAACCGGTTTCGCAGTTCCCTCAAATGGAGGGCGGAACAGAAGTACTCAACGGCGCCCTGAACTCCGGCCGAAGCGGAACCGCTGATTACCACCAGACGCCGTGACCGGCTGTAAGTGTCCGTATCTGTGATCACGCTGATCAAGCCATAGTACACGTTCGGCACGGGCTGACCCGTCGGCTGCGAGACGAAGACGAAATTCTGGCCCGCGGGCTTGCGGCGGTCGATAACGGCGAACTGATCCTCGGGTGTGTAATCGATCGTGTAGGGAAGATTTTGCAACAGAGTCGTCGCGGTCTCGCTATTCGTCCCGGAGCCGAGGATCATGGCGTTGCGACCCCGCAGCGCGGGCGCGGGAGCTTCCGCTTCGGGAAGCATCTGGTAGGCGCCGCCGAAGGAAGTTCGCACGTTGCTCAGAGTGGCGGCTGCGGAGAGTTCGCCTAACGGGACGGAAAGCTGCGCGGGCTCCATGTATAGAGGCGTATCGCCATGCAGGGGGCGATTCGGACCATACAGCGGATAGAGCATGCGCGGCGCATCCAGCCGCTGCGGGTGTGGAGGAATGTGCGGCCGGACGATCATGTGAATGTTGGTCGCGATGACGATCAACATATCGTTGGCGGGATCAGCCAGAGGTCCCCAGGCTTCCTTCACGATCGACGGCGGATGCGGCGAGGGCGCCAAAAGGAGGCCGGCTACAATACCCAGTCCCACACATGCGAGCGCTAATAACCAGCGCCGGGCGTTTGTGGGCGCCTGCTGCTGCGGCGCAGCGCCTTTCGCCGATTCCAGCGGGGCTGAACCGGCGGCTGCGGTTCGCGGCTGAGGCCGCGTGTAGACGGGTATGTATCCGCCACGCGGAATCTCGATCCGCACCGGTGCGTCGGGGTGCTCCAGGGTGTAATACCGGTCCAATCGCTGACGCAATTCGTAGGCTCGGTTGCGCACCGACGCGTCATCGCCCGGGTCGATATCCTTGCGGCGGCCGAGTACTTCGACCGCGATGTTGTATTCCGTTAAGGTCGTCGAACACCCGCTAACAGCGCCGTGGAGCGTAGAGTTCGCGCCGGGCTGGGGCGCCCCCGCGAGTGTCGTTTTCGAGCATCTCAACTCCTGGACGGAGAATGCGGATCCGGGTATTCGCTACTACTCCGGCACGGCGCGCTACCGCACGCACTTTGAGGCGCCCACCGGCGGCGGCCACCTCGAACTCGACCTCGGAGAGGTGCGCGAACTGGGTCATGTTTACCTCAACGGCAAGGACCTCGGCACGCTGTGGAAGCCGCCTTTCCGCGTCGCGCTGGATGGCGCAATTCGCCCGGGTGAGAATACGCTCGAGATAGCGGTGACAAACTTCTGGCCGAACCGTCTGATCGGCGACGCTCGCCTGCCCGAATCGCAGCGCCACACGCACACGAACATCGTCAAGTGGCGCGCGGATTCTCCGCTGATGCCGTCAGGGCTCCTGGGTCCGGTGATTCTCAGGAGCACAAGCACGGTACCGTTGCACTAATGCCGGAGTGCTAGCATTAATTCCGGCAGGAGATCTTAGCGGATGCATTACAAATTCCTGATCGCGACGTTTGCTCTGTTCGTCGTCAACCCAGCCTTCGCTCAGAATGAACCGGCCTTCGAAGTAGCGTCCGTTAAACCGGCAGATCTGAGCGAACGGATTCGTACGCACAGCAGCCATATCGGCGCGAAAATCGATGGCGCCCGGGCGGATTTTGGCGCCATGTCGCTCCGCTCGCTGATCGGCTTCGCGTTCCGGATCAAGTCGTTCCAAATTACAGGGGCGACCACGGACCTCAGCACGACCGCTTTTGATATCGTGGCAAAGCTACCCTACGGAGAGTCGCCCGATCGAGTGCCGGAAATGCTGCGGCAGCTTCTCACGGAACGGTTCCGGCTGGCCTTCCACTGGGATCGGAAGGAAATCCCTGTATACGCCTTGGTCGTGGGTCCAAAGGGCGCCAAACTGGCACGACCGCCCGCGGATTTCGATTTGCAGGCGGCTCGTGCGGTGTCGATGTATAAGGAAGTGGCGCCAATGTCCTTAGAGCGACTTGCGGGCGCAGTCTCCTCGTTCCTGGGAAAGCCTGTCGTAAACCAGACGGGCATGGACGGGGAATTTATGATACCGCTCGGCCGGCTGACGACCATCAACTCAGAGCGATTCAAGGCCGAGATCGCAGCACACAGCGGCGGCGAAGCAACCGCCTGGGTACCGGATAATTCGCTAGTCCATGCCCTGTTGAGCGACCTCGGATTGAAAGTGGAGAATCGGAACGTACCGTTTCCAGTTTTGGTGATTGACAAACTGGAGAAGAACCCGACCGAGCAGTAAGTGCCCTGACGCTCTGCGGGTAATGGCCGGTTGACCTGCTATTCTGGACGCGAAAGGGCTCGGAGGATTTATGCGATTCCCGATCCTGCCGCCGGCATGCCTCATGTCGGTTGGAATGTGTTTCGCTGCGCAGATGGCGTACGGGCAAGCATTCGAGGTGGCGTCGATCACGCCCGCTTCGCCATCCGAATCTACCATTTCCTGTAAGGGCGGGCCGGGCACAACCGACCCGGGCCTGTGGCGGTGCTCGAATGTGCCCCTGGGCTTCCTGATTTCCAAGGTGTATGGCTTCGAGGTCTATCAACTCCGCCCAAATGATCCCTGCTGCCGCGAGAGATTCGACTTCGACGCAAAGGTCCCACAAGGAACCACAAGAGAGCAGTTCAATCGCATGATCCAGACCCTACTGGAGGAACGCTTTAAGCTGAAGCTGCACCTTGTAAAGAAGGAAATGGCGACTTATGAGCTGAGTGTGGCGGAAGGCGGTCTGAAGATGAAGCAACCCGAGGCCAGAATCGCTTCGGAGCCGGAAGATACGTGGTCACCACCTCCAACATTCACGGTTGGCAAAGACGGCTACCCGGTTTTTCCGGAAGGTCGTGCGGGCGTGGCCGGTGCGAGTGGCCACTATCGCTGGGTTGGCTTCGACGTCTCTATGCAGGAGATGGTCAAAACGCTCTCATTCTACCTGGGCCGCCCTGTAATCGACGTCACCGGACTTACAGGGAGATATCAAGTCAGTTTGAAATGGTGGATCGACGTTTCGTGGTTACTGGAGAGTTCGGGCCGCCAGGACGACATCAAAGATCTATCCGGCCTCGGGCGCCCTGGCCCGACTCTCATCCGCGCCGTCCAGGAGCAACTCGGCCTGAAGCTGACTCCGGGAAAAGGTCAGGGCGAGGTGGTCGTGATCGATCATTTGGAGAAGGCGCCCACTCGCAACTGAGCATCAATAGGGCAGTGTTCGTTTGCCGCCCGTGAGTTTGCCGCGAGACTTCAATAGCAAAGCGGACTTCCAGTTTGTGCTGCCGGGATTCCGGCCAAGCTGAACAGCATTCCGGGTAGGTGAGCGGCCGCAACTTACGATGAATGGCACAATCGGGTTAAGCTGATTAGCGTCATGGCTAGGGCGAAGACGCCACAGCAGAAAAAGCAGGATTCATACGCTCACGACAGAGCCGATGGCGCTGAGTATCCGCACGCCGAGCGCAAGAACCGCCCTCGGTTCAAAGCACGGACGAAGCGCCAACTCAGACGAGCGGCCAAGCAAATGCTCGCATCGCAACCTGAAGATGTATTGCAGCTTCAGGAGCGACCAAAGCGGAAATGGCATAAAACCGGCGTTGCTCTATCGGAGCATTTGATTGATACCCAAAAGAAGCGAATCGAACTCGAGGCGCACAACATCTTCCGCAAAGGGTATGGGCCCGCGACACACGCCCGTTTTCGGCGTGTGGTGGAATCTTGGATGAAGGGCGAATCGGAACACTCATCAGCCCTCGCGGATTTGTATCGCAAACTTCTCAATCCGGATGATGAAGGCATCCAGGCGTTCTTTGGTCCGGAATACTCGTGGGAGCGTGGCTATTTCATCAGGCAGTTCTTCAGTAGAGAGCCCGCGCTGAAACGCACCTTTGACGGCTGGCTTGCCTCATTCAGGCGCCATAGCAAACCCCGATTAGGGTATTGCCCAATCATCGACTACCAAGACATCGATACGGCTGATGCGGACGAGTAAGTGGCGGAAAGGTGGCTCAATTCCCGGTCGGCCTCTCCGCCCGGTCGATTACCAGAACTTCCACCGGCCCTTTGATGGCTTCCAGCTTTAGCCCGAGCTGCTTTTGGAGAACGGTGAAAACGTCCGGCAGCGCATCGTCAGCGGAATTAGACGGTCCGGCGAGAGGCGCAAACTTGATGTAGAAATCGTATTGGCCCTTCAGTTCCGTCTGATCAACCACCGGTGCACCGACTACCGAGATAAGCATTCCTGCCAAATCGGATATCGGCCTGCCCCAGCCGGTGATCTGATTAGAACTCTGCGAGGTGACTACGCCTCCGTGGTCGCCTCCGGTCGACTTACGAAGCTTTGGGCCGCCGTTTGCCACCGTTAGCGCGAAGTGCCGAAAAATTCGGCTTTCGCGATGAGACTCCATATTGAAACGGTCGGCCAGCATCGTCTGCAGCATCAGCGGCGTCTGGCTCTGTGGCGCGCCCTCGGGCAGTTTGGCGTCTATATTGAATTTCGCGGAGTCCATCCACGCCGGTCCGCCCGTTATCTGGAACTCGTTCAAACCGTATGCGCTCATCACGAGGTTCTTCAGAGTGGTGTTCCGCATGGTCAGGCGGCCGGGTGGCGAACCTGAACTGGAACCACGACTGGCGGGGTCGCCGGGCTTCACAGAGACCACTTCGAACTCCACGCGTGCGGCGGGCTGCTGCTGAGTGTGCGCCGCCACGGGAATCAGTAGTGCCACTGCCGCCCGCATCATCCAACTTGTTTCGTGCACAGGTCGCCTCGCTGTGGCACCCTGGCTTGTTGCATTGGCCAGGATGTTACTCCGAGTCTATTATTCCATGAGGCGATGGAAGTTTACTTCGCTGGACGTCCTGCTTGTGGCTTCTTGCCGCGATACGCCCCGAAGAGAGCGGCAACGCCTATTAAGAGCGCGGCGGAAGCAGTCTCGGGCGTGGCGGTCACACTGTCGGCGGTGATGCTGAAGTTGGAGAAGGTCACCGCGATGTTGTCGTTTGAGCCGCTGTTGTTCTCGAGGACGAGACCGACGGCGTTGATATCCGCAGACCGCGATTCAGAGAAGATCAAGTTGCCATCGATGTAGCCACTGACGGTACCTGCGGTCCGCGTGATGCTGAACGTGCCGGAAGTGGCGGTGGTGCTGGTAGTGCCCTCGACCCCCCCGTCCCAAAGGTGAACGTTTTGGCCCGCGGAGTTGTCTCGCACATCGAAGAAAATGTTGCTGTCGGTACCGGCGATCACCGGGAACTGACGTGGAAGACACGAGTTGCATGCTGACGCCTCGCCTCTCGGGCGGCGGTGGATAAAGTTTTGGTGTCGTACTATATCCCTATGCGTCCCCTTTTGGCGGTTTTGTTGTTCGCTGGGAATACCTGGGCCCTTGGTGGTCCGCACTACGTGGCGACGTCTTCACGTCCAGGCGCGTTTGCGCTGGTGGAAAACGGCTCGGCGGCGGCAATCCGTGTCGATGGCGCCGATTGGCCAGGCGTACAGCGGGCAGCGCATGACTTACAAGCCGACGTGCAGCGCGTGACTGGTGTCAAGCCTGCGTGGGACACCACTGCCCGCAAGATGGTCCTCATAGGAACCGCCGGCAAGAGTCCCCTGATCGATCAATTGGCCCAAGCCGGCAAGATCGACGTCAGCGGCATCCGGGGGAAATGGGAATCCTTCTTCCTGCAGACGGTCGCCCACCCTTTCCCAGGCGTCGATAGCGCCCTGGTGATCGCCGGCAGCGACAAGCGCGGCACGATTTTCGGCATCTACGATCTGTCGGAGCAGATCGGCGTTTCCCCGTGGTACTGGTGGGCCGACGTCACGCCCGATCACAAGTCCGCTCTCTACATCCTCGCCGGCAAGTATCAGCAGGGTGAGCCGAGCGTCAAATACCGCGGCATCTTCTTCAATGACGAAAAGCCGGACCTGGACTTTTGGGTCCGCGCCAAATTCGGCGAGCACGCCGTACCCAACGGCACGGCGGCGAACTTCAACAGCGCATTCTACGCAAAGGTCTTCGAAGTCATCCTTCGCATGAAGGGCAACTATCTGTGGCCTGCCATGTGGAACAACGCCTTCGCGGAGGACGATCCCGCCAACCCCAGCCTCGCGGATGAATACGGCATAGTCATGGGCACCAGTCATCAGGAACCCATGATGCGCGCCCAGAAGGAGTGGGACTGGCATCTTCGCGCCGCCAACGGCAACTGGAACTACGCCACCCAATCCGCGATTCTTGACAATTTCTGGCGAACGGGCATCCGGGAGCGCAAGAACTTCGAAAACATCTATACGATGGGGCTTCGCGGCGAAAACGATTCGCCCATGGTGCGCACCGCGGCCGAAGGCGTCGCCTTGACGGAAAAGATCGTCACCGCCCAGCGTAAGATGCTGGCGGAAGAGGTGAATCCCGATGTGACGAAGATCCCGCAACTGTGGGCTCTGTATAAAGAAGTGCAGCAGTATTACGAAAGCGGCCTTCGCGTGCCCGACGACATCACCCTCCTATGGGCCGATGATAACTGGGGTAACGTGCGCCGCCTCCCCACGCCCGAGGAGCGCAAGCGCGCCGGTGGCGCAGGCATCTATTATCATTTCGATTATCACGGAGGGCCGCGTAGCTATCAGTGGGTAAACACCAGTCCCCTGAACAGAATTTGGGAGCAGATGTCACTCGCCAAACAGTACGGCGCTGACCGCATCTGGATCGTGAACGTCGGCCATTTCAAGGGATATGAAGTTCCCACGGAGTTCCTCCTCAGCCTCGGTTGGAACACAGCGGAATGGCAGGGAGAAAAGGTCAACGACTTTACCCGCCAGTGGGCGGAGCGCGAGTTTGGCGCGCCGTACGCGTCCGAGGTCGCGAACATCGTCGACGCGTACACCGCCTATAACGCCCGCCGCAAGCCCGAATTGCTGGATGCCGGCACTTACAGCCTGGTCAACTATCGCGAAGCGGAGCGCGTCGCGGAAGATTACACAGCGCTGGCCGCGCGGGCTGAAGCTCTCTCTGCGAAAATTCCCGCCGCCAAGCGCGACGCCTTTTTCCAACTGGTGCTGTTCCCGACGAAGGCATCCGCGAACCTGAACGCGATGTACGTTGCCGCGGGAAAGAATGCTCTGTATGCTTCGCAAGGTCGCGCCAGCACCAATTCATGGGCGGCCAAGGTGAAGACTCTCTTTGACACGGACGCCGCGCTGACCAAGGAATGGAACTCGCTCAACGGCGGCAAGTGGGAGCATTTCATGGATCAGCCCCACATCGGCTACACCTCCTGGCGCGACCCACCCGCCAATACCCTGGCTGCCATCAAACTCGCCAAGCTGGATGCTCCCGTTCCAGCGTCCCTCGGCGTTGCCACAGATGGCGGCTCGGCTACACTACCCGCCTTCGATTCGCTCAACCAGCAGCGCAGCTACATAGACGTCTTCAACAAAGGCCGGACGGCTTTCGATTTCACCGCGGCCCCCAGCGCTCGCTGGATCAAGCTGAGCCAGTCACAGGGCTCCGTGGAGGACGAAACGCGAGTCTGGGTAACGATCGATTGGAACACCGCCCCCGCCGGCATGAATGAGGGCTCGATTAAGATCAGTGGCGCAGGCTCCGACGAGATCGTCAAACTCACGGCTCGCAAACCCTCGGACCTGACCCGCTCCACCCTCAACGGCTTCGCCGAAGGAGCGGGCTACGTCTCCATGGACGCCAGCCACTTCACGTCGAAAACAGATGCCGGCCAGGCCGCCTTCCGCCCGGTGGAACAAGACGGCATGCGTAGCGACGCTCCCCTCGACGTCCAGGGCCTGGACAACGGTCCGCACCTGGACTATCGCATCTATCTCTTCACGCCCGGCGAGGCAACCGCGCGCCTTAGGCTCGGCCCCGCATTGAATTTTGCGCCCGATCGCCCGGTGCGAATCGCAGTCTCGATGGATAGCGAGGCGCCGCAAGTCCTCACCATCGTCCCGAAAGGTTACAACGCAGCCAACGGCAATCGCGATTGGGAGCAATCCGTTCGCGACAACGCCCGCTTTATCACGAGCAAACACCAGATCGCCGCCGCCGGCTACCACACCTTCAAGGTCTGGATGGTTGACCCGGGAGTAGTCATCGAGCACATCCTGATCGATACGCCGGCTTCGGCGAAGGCGGTCAGCTACCTGGGGCCACCGGAGAGTTTTCGCGGCGTCACCCGATAATTCGGCCGTGCCCAACAGAGGGTTCAAGCGATCGCGGATCTCCTCTAGAATATGAACCGGAGGTCTAACCGATATTGCGTCAGCGGCTATTCCGGCTGCTCTCCTGCTTTGCCGCCGTCGGCGTTGTAACGTTGGTGGCGGTGCGCGTTCTGCCGGTGAATGCGGCGACCGCGGGGTTTGCCTATCTCCTGCTCGTTCTGGTCATCGCGAGCACTTGGGGATTCCTCGAGGCCGCACTGTCGTCAATCGCCGCCACTCTCGTGTTTAATTTCTTCTTCTTCCCTCCCATCCGCACGTTCACAATTGCGGACCCGCAGAATTGGGTTGCTCTCTTCAGCTTTCTCGCAACATCGCTCATCGCGAGCCGTCTTTCCACGATTGCAAGGAGGCGCACGGCTGATTCCTTAGAGCGCCAGAGGGATCTCGAACGCTTGTACACTTTCAGCCGCGCCATACTTCTGACGGGCGGGGATGACCCGTTCGCGAGTCAATTGGTTCGGAAACTCGCCGAGACGTTCGGATTTAGCGCCGCCGTCCTTTACGACCGGCGTTCGGGGCAATTCCATAGAGGTGGTCCCGCCGATTTCGACGGCCTCGACGATCAGCTCCGGGACGCAGCTTTGAGCGGCACCTCCTTCTCGGACGGGAACGCGATGCGCTTGATTACCGCTGTTCGATTGGGGTCCGAACCGATCGGAAGCATCGCGCTGCAAGGCGTCAGTATGCCGGATTCGGTGCTCCAGAGCGTCGCGAATCTGGTGGCGATCGGTCTGGAGCGCGCCACGGCCCAAGAGCTGGCTCATCAGGTGGAAGCCGCCCGGCAGAGCGAGCAATTGCGAACCACCTTGATCGATGCGATGGCGCATGAGTTTAAAACACCGCTGACGCTCATAAAAGGGGCCACGACGGCGGTTTTGGCGGATCATGATCCATTAACCGCCAGCACACGGGAACAGCTCACCATCGCCGATGAACAGGCGGAACATCTACGGGAGCTCATCGATAACGCGCTTGAGATGGCGAGGCTGGATACCGCGCACGTCGAGGTGCATCGAGAGCCGGCACGCGCAGGCGAAATCGTTAAAGAAGTGCTGGCCTCCATGGAAGCAGCAATCGATAACCGGCCGGTGGAGGCGCCGGCTGCGCCGCAAGGTTCGGTGATCGCGCTGGATCGCCGCTTGATCAAGCTCGCGCTGAAACAACTCCTGGATAATGCGTTGAAGTATTCCGTTCCGGACTCCGCTATCGCGATCCACGTGCGCGCGAATGAGGACTCGGTGACGTTCGAGGTGACGAATCGCGGCCCAGGGATTGCGCCTGAGGACCGTAAGCATATTTTCGAAAGGTTCTATCGAGGGCAGGCCGTAAAGAGCCAAATACCAGGGTCGGGTTTGGGTCTCAACATCGCCTACAGCATCGCCCGTGCGCACCAGGGAGATCTGACGGTCGCCAGCGAAGCCGGCAAGACGACGTTTCGAATGACGCTCCCAATCAACGGAGGCCGGAAAAATTGAGCGCAGGTCGCATCCTGGTGGTTGATGACCAACCGCAAATGCGTCGCTTTATGCGCGCGACGCTGATGAAAGCCGGCTACGAAATCGATGACGCGAAGACCGGCGAGGAGGCGTTGAATAAGCTGCGGGACTTTCATCCCGATCTGGTGCTTCTCGATATCAACATGCCTGGAATGGGTGGTGTGGCCGCGTGCCGCGAGATCAGAGCCGGCACGAGCGCCGGGATCATCATGCTGACTGTCCGCAATACCGACCAGGATAAGGTTGCCGCGCTCGACGCCGGCGCCGACGATTTCGTAACAAAGCCGTTCAGCACTCCCGAACTGCTCGCGCGAATTCGCGCGGCTCTGAGAAGAGTGCCCGTTCCGCAATCCGCACCGATGAGAATTCGGGTAGCGGATCTTCTAGTCGATTTCGGCGCGCGCACGATTTTCATTGGCGCGAAAACCGCACACCTTACCCCGAAAGAACTGGACTTACTCCGATACCTGACGCAGCACGCAAACCAGGCAGTCTCCCACCGTGAACTCCTTCAGGCCATTTGGGGACCCGACTACGGCGACCAGGTAGATTACTTGCGGGCAATCGTTAAGAATCTGCGGAAGAAGGTGGAAGTCAATCCTGAGGAACCGCAGTATATCCTCACCGAGCCGTGGATCGGCTATCGCTTCAATGGTGTGCCCGAGGCCGAATAGATTACCTCACATCGACCGCACGCGCGGTCGATGCGTCCGCTTCTCATAAAATTTTCATGACTTTTCCATGCCTCGTTCGCTTCCTTTTGTCTAGGATCGAATTGAATGAAACGACATGGGAGAGAGCAAAGACATCTCGCTGGCTCTTCAACGGCGGAGTAACGATGAATGCTTGACCTGTTTTATCTCCTCATCGGCTGCGGAGTTCTGCTGCTTTGCTGGTTCTTCACGAAAGTCTGCGACAGGCTCTGAGGCGGCACACCAACTATGGATTACATGATTGCCGGCCTGGCTTCGCTGGGCCTCTTTGTTTACCTGGTCTTTGCTCTTCTCAGGCCGGAGAAGTTTTGAGGGAAATTGATGACTAGCCTCGGGATCTTTCAGATCGCGCTGTTCTTCGGGCTTGTTTTGGTGTCGGCGAAGCCGCTGGGCACGTACATGGCGGGAGTCTTCGACGGCCGGCGCACGTTCATGCATCCCGTCCTCAGATGGCTGGAGGTTTTTACTTACAAGGCCGCGGGAATCCGTGAAGATGTCGAGCAACGCTGGACGCAGTACACGGCCGCGCTGCTGAGCTTTAGTCTTTTCGGATTCCTGCTGACCTATCTGCTGCAGCGCGCCCAAGGACTGCTACCTTTCAATCCACAGCACTTCGGTGCCGGAAACGTGGCGCCCGATCTTGCATTCAACACGGCCACGAGCTTCGTCACAAATACAAACTGGCAGGCATATAGCGGCGAATCGACGCTGAGCTATTTCGTCCAGATGGCGGCGCTTACGGTCCAGAATTTCGCCTCGGCGGCGGCGGGAATCGCCGTTGCAATTGCGCTCATCCGCGGCTTCGCGCGGCAGGAGCGGCGAACCATCGGCAACTTCTGGGTGGATGTCACTCGCGCGACTGTGTACGTCTTGCTTCCCCTATCGGCTGTCGTCTGCTTATTGTTCGTCTCACAGGGCGTGATTCAAAACCTGAAGCCCTACACGGAGGCGACGACCATCGAGGGAGCAAAACAGGTGATTGCGCAGGGGCCCGTGGCTTCTCAGGAGGCAATCAAACAGCTCGGAACCAACGGTGGCGGTTTCTTCAACGCGAATGCGGCACATCCCTTCGAGAACCCGACACCGCTCAGCAATCTGCTGTCTATGTTTCTGATTTTCCTGATCCCCGGAGCCTTGACCTACACGTTCGGGAAGACCGTCGGAGACACCCGGCAAGGCTGGGCGATATTTGGCGCATTCTCAGTCATGTTCCTGATTGGCGTGCTCGTGTGCTACTCGGCGGAACAAGCCGGAAATCCTTCCCTCGCAAAAATCGGGGTGCAAACGGCATCGACCGCCGGTCAGCCCGGCGGGAACATGGAAGGCAAAGAGGTACGCTTCGGCATCGCCGATTCAGCGCTTTATGCGACGGTCACGACCGATGCCAGTTGCGGCGCGGTGAACAGCATGCACGACAGCTATACCCCGATCGGCGGGCTGGTGCCGATGTTCAACATCATGACGGGCGAAGTGATTTTCGGTGGAGTAGGCGCGGGGCTGTACGGAATCCTGCTGTATTGCATTCTCGCCGTCTTCATTGCGGGTCTGATGGTCGGTCGCACTCCCGAATATCTGGGAAAAAAGATCGAACGGAAAGAAGTCAAGATGGCAATGCTAGCCGTCATCGCCACAGCACTGAGCATTCTTGCCTTCAGCGCCTTAAGCTCACTGATCAGTTTTCCAGCCAAAGGATACTGGAATCCGCCAGGGCCTGCGATCGCCAACATGAGCAACGGCGGACCGCACGGCCTGAGTGAAATCCTCTATGCCTACGTGAGCGGCACCGGAAACAATGGAAGCGCGTTTGGTGGACTCAATCCCAACACACCCTGGTACAACCTGACCATCGGGCTCGCAATGTGGATCGGCCGGTTCCTATTCCTGATTCCGCTACTCGCCGCGGCCGGCAGCCTGGGCGCGAAAAAAAAGATCCCAGCGACGGCCGGAACATTTCCGACGCATGGCCCGCTGTTTGTCGGCCTTTTGGTGGGAACCGTTTTGATCGTCGGAGCGCTCACGTTCTTCCCGGCTCTCGCGCTCGGTCCGGTTGTTGAACATTACCTGATGAACGGAGGGAAATTGTTTTCCATCGTGTTGCCCAGTGCAGGAGCTTGGAGGTAGCGATGTCCACTACAACAACGCAGCCACGGAACTCACCTCAGACGCCGCCGGACGATCCAACGTCTTTAGTGCCGAAGAAGCTGGCGAGATCGCGGCCGCTCTTCGATCCGGAAATCGTCGCCCCGGCGGTGCGAGCTTCTTTCGTCAAACTCAACCCGGCGACGCTCCTCAAGAATCCGGTGATGTTCGTGGTCGAAGTAGGCGCGGCGCTTACTACCCTTTTCCTCATTCGCGACATCTTCAGCGGAGTTGGAGGCAGCGGGTTTTCGATTCAGATTTCACTCTGGCTGTGGTTCACCGTGCTCTTCGCGAACTTCGCCGAAGCGATGGCCGAGGCCCGCGGGAAAGCGCAGGCCGATAGTCTGCGCAAGACCAGGACGGATGCGTTGGCGAAGCGTCTCACGGCCGCCGGAAGCATCGAACAGGTCCCCAGTTCCGCGCTGCGGGCCGGCGATGTAGTGTGCTGCGATTCAGGCGATCTGATCCCCGGGGATGGCGAAGTGATCGAGGGAATCGCGACGGTGGATGAATCCGTGATCACCGGTGAGAGCGCGCCGGTGATCCGCGAATCGGGAGGAGACCGCAGTGCCGTGACGGGCGGCACCAAGGTTCTGTCGGACCAGATCAAAATCAGAATTACCTCGAATCCGGGCGAAACGTTTCTGGACCGGATGATCGCGCTGGTAGAAGGCGCGGAGCGGCAAAAAACGCCGAATGAGATTGCTCTGAACGTCCTGATTGCCGGGTTGACGCTAATCTTCCTCCTGGCGGTGATTACTCTCAAACCGTACGCACAGTTCAGCGTCGGGCAGGTTGGTTCCGGTTCAGTTCCCAGTGTCGCGGTTCTGATTTCGCTGCTGGTTTGCCTCATTCCCACCACAATCGGCGGGTTGCTCTCCGCAATCGGCATCGCGGGCATGGATCGGGTGATGCAGCACAACGTTTTGGCAATGAGCGGTAAGGCAGTGGAAGCGGCCGGCGATGTCAATTCGTTGTTATTGGATAAGACGGGAACGATCACGCTCGGAAATCGCCAGGCCGTCGACTTCGTGCCGCTGAACGGCGTTCCCGCGGAGGACCTCGCGGACGCGGCCCAACTATCAAGTCTGGCTGACGAAACACCGGAAGGACGTTCGGTCGTGATCTTAGCGAAGGAAAAGTATGGTTTGAGAGGGCGCCACATTCCAGACGGCGAGGCGGGCTTCATTCCGTTTTCCGCTTACACGCGAATGAGCGGTGTCGATCTCCCGGGCCGCCGCCTCCGAAAAGGAGCCACCGAAGCGATCTGCAACTTCGTAGGGCAATGCGGCGGCAACGTATCGGGTGAAATCCGCGAAATGAGCGACCGCATTTCCCGGCAGGGCGGCACCCCGCTCGCAGTCGCCGATGGAGATCGGCTCCTTGGCATCATTCACCTGAAGGACATCGTCAAGGGCGGTATGAAGGAACGCATCGCCCAGCTCCGCACGATGGGGATCCGCAGCATCATGATTACCGGCGACAACCCTTTGACTGCCGCCGCCATTGCCGCGGAAGCTGGAGTGGACGATTTCCTTGCGCAGGCTACACCAAAAGACAAGCTGGAATATATCAGGAAAGAGCAGGCTGCCGGACGGCTGGTTGCCATGACGGGCGACGGAACGAACGATGCGCCAGCGCTGGCACAGGCCGATGTCGGTCTCGCGATGAACACCGGCACCATGGCCGCGAAAGAGGCCGGCAACATGGTGGATCTGGATAGCAACCCAACAAAGCTCATCGAGGTGGTCGCGATCGGGAAACAGTTGTTGATCACCCGGGGAGCGTTGACCACATTTTCAATCGCCAACGACGCGGCGAAGTATTTCGCCATCATCCCGGCGATGTTCATGACGACGTATCCGGCGCTTGGACAACTCAATATCATGCATTTGCACACACCGCAGAGCGCCGTTCTCGCCGCCGTGATTTTCAACGCGCTCATCATCATCGCACTCGTGCCTCTGGCGCTGCGCGGCGTCAAGTACCGGGCCCTCGATGCAGCGAGTCTGCTGCGGAGAAATCTGCTGATCTACGGCGTCGGCGGCGTTATCGCGCCGTTCCCGGGCATCTGGCTCATTGATCAGATTCTGGTGATGCTTCACCTGGCATAGGGAGACGAAGCTATGTGGCAACAAATTCTACCCGGTCTTCGCATCAAGCTCTTTATGACAGTATTTTTTGGCGTGATCTACCCGCTTGCGATGACGGGAATCAGTCAGGCGCTTTTCCCCGGGAAGGCGAATGGGAGCGTTATCAGAAAAGGAAACCAAGTAGCCGGCTCGGAGATCATCGGACAAAACTTCACCAGGCCCGAGTACTTCCATCCGCGGCCGTCCTCGGCAGGCAATGGTTACGATGCAAGCTCCAGCAGCGGCTCGAACCTCGGACCCACGAGCGCGAAGCTCTTTCGTGGCGCCACGAAGATGAACGACAAAAACCAAGAAGTCGTCGATTTTGACGGAATTGACCTTCGCGTTGTGCACTATTGTCTTGAGAACGATATACCCTATGAATCGTCGGCGCCGATGGACGGATTCAAGTATGCTAACGGCGCTCTTGAAGACGTGAAGCTGATCAAGGCGTTTAACAACAACGAGAACCCACTGCTTTTCATGGCAAAAACGCCCATACCCGCCGACGCGGTAACCGGATCGGCTTCCGGATTGGACCCACATATCAGCCCTGCTAACGCCGCGATTCAGGCCGCCCGCGTGGCGAAGGCTCGCGGCGTCCCTGCGGACCAGATCCGAAGGCTCATCTCGCAATTTACGGAGCCGCCTACTTTCGGCTTTTTAGGCGAGCCTCGGGTCAACGTAGTAAAACTGAATCTCGCTCTCGACTCCCAGATCCGGGGCCGTTGACCTCGGAAGCGATTACCGATGCGCGGTTCTTGCGGACCCCCAATGATCGTGGTTCAGATCCCATCCAACCCCTTGGCCGCGGCTGCATTTCGATTCGCCGGTCTGATTTTGCTTTGCAGCGGCTTGCTGAGTGCGCAAACGTCAACGCCTGCCGCCACCGCCGATCAGGCACCGCCGGCGAACCCCGAATGGCACTATGGCGGCTTCATCGATTTGGGCTATTTGCTCGATTTTAATCACCCGGCAAACGACATCTTTCGCAGCCGCGGTACTGCCTGGCATGTCGATGAAGTGGATTTGAATATGGCCGGCGCATACCTCAAGAAGACGGCGTCTGAAACATCCCGGTGGGGCGCGGAACTCACGGCTCAGGCAGGTAAAGATGCGGAGGTGTTCGGGTTTTCGCCAACGGCTCCCGATCTCCCCGGCTACGAGGGCCTACGTCATCTCGGTCCAACGAACTTATCCTATTTGGCGCCGGTGGGGAAGGGAATCACCATGCAAGGTGGGATCTTCGCAAGTCTCATCGGCTACGACTCTTTGTACGCTAAAGACAACTTTTCTTACACGCGACCATGGATGGCTGATTTCACGCCATATTTGATGTTGGGATTGAACGCGAGTTACCCCATTACCGGGAAACTTACAGTTACAGGTTTCATCATCAGTGGTTACTTTCACCTCGCGAACGCGAATAGCGTCCCGAGCTGGGGCGGGCAAGCCGCTTACAAACTGAGCCCACGCGTGACGCTGAAGGAAACGGTGCTTACCGGCCCTCATCAGTCGAGCACATCCTTCCGATACTGGCGCGTTGTTTCAGACACCGTCATTGAGCGGAAAGGAGAGCGAATCACTGTTGCAGCAGAATACATTTACTCCGGCGAAAGCGTCGATGCAGCGGCGAAGCGGCGCGCAACGATGATGGCCGGTCAATTGCCGGTCCATTGGACGTTCAACAAGCATTGGAGCGCGACGGTACGTCCGGAGTTGTTTTGGGACCCCGATGGCCGTTGGACTCTCGCCAGGCAAACTGTCAAAGCCGTCACCACGACGCTCGAATATCGTATTGCGTACCATCAATTCAATACCATCTTCCGGCTTGAGCACCGCTACGACGATTCGCGAGGGCCTGACGGCGGCTTCTTCCGAGGCCGGGAGATCCTGCCCGGCGTCCTGGGATTGACTCCAACGCAACACCTGCTGATCTTCGGTTTGATATTCACGTTCGACCGGTAACATGCCCGAATCCGCCGATTCCCCACCGGCCCGCGCATGGCGTCATCTCGCAGAAGTGACGGCGCCCTGCGGTCTGTTGCTCCGTCGCCGCCAAGCTTGTTTATCCTTAGGGTTGGCCGCGAACGGAGGAAAGCCCGACCGAGGGAAAGCACATGCGTGAGGAACTGCGGCGGAAAACGCCAGACGATCTTCTGCGCGAAATCGAGGCCGCCGAGCCGCTTCGCAAGAAGGGATACCTAAAAATATTTCTGGGCTACGCGTCGGGGGTCGGAAAGTCGTTTCGCATGCTGGATGAGGCTCGCCGCCGCAGAGAACGCGGCCAGGATGTCATTGTAGGCGCTATGCAGCCGCGGGTTCGCGCCGAGGCCGAATCTCTGTTGCGGAAACTTGAGGTCATCCCGCTGATGCAGGTGGAGCGTGGAACTGCAATCGATGTGGATGCCATTAGCCGCCGCCAACCGGCAGTGTGCTTCATCGACGGTTTGGCGTACGACAACCCGCCCGGTTCGCGAAATCCCACGCGCTGGCAAGACGTTCGCGAGCTCCTGAATGCCGGAATGAAGGTTGTCGCCTCCATCAATATTCAGTACGTTGCTGAGTGCCGCGAAGAAGTTGAAAGAATCACGGGAAAACACGTCGAAGAAACCGTGCCGGTTGCCTTTATTAAGAGCGCGGACGAGATCGAAATCGTCGACGCGCCGCCGGAAGAGCCAATCGAACGCACCCCCCAGGAGGAGGTCGATGCTCGATGGCGGGCCCAGCGCCTTTCCAAACTGCGGGAACTGGCGCTGGTGCTGGCAGCCGACGTGGTGGACCATCAGCTTCAGGAATATCTGGAGCAGCATGGGATTCGCCAGCAGGTAAACGCTCACGAACGGATTCTTGTGTGCATCACGCCGAGAGCCAACGTACAGGAGATGATCGAAGCCGCGCGAACGACTGCTGAGAGATTCCACGCTGAGTTCATCGTGGCTTATGTCAGGCAGGCGGCGATTTCAGAATCGGATCAGGCCGCTTTGAACGAGAGGCTTGAGGTTGCTCGCGCGGCTGGCGCGCGGATTGAAATTCTGGAAGGTGACGATGCTGTCGCGGCGATTTTGGACTTCGCCGCGTCTACCGGCATTACGCAACTATTCATCGGGCACAGTCAACGATCCGGAATCGGGAGCCG
The DNA here is from genome assembly GCA_035606355.1 of Candidatus Limnocylindrales bacterium. Taxonomy (GTDB): domain Bacteria; phylum Acidobacteriota; class Terriglobia; order Bryobacterales; family Bryobacteraceae; genus Sulfopaludibacter. The sequence continues at coordinate 165,033 of DATNFO010000031.1, forward strand.
TCTTTGGGGAAACCCGGTCGACAAGCTGATCCAGCGGTCGCGCGGAATGGACGTGCGAGTCTTTCCGCAGTAGCGGCGAACGGCGATTGAAGATGGCAGAAAAGACGCGCGGAAAGCTGAAGATCTTTATGGGATACGCGGCCGGTGTCGGCAAGACGTACCACATGCTGGAGGAAGCACAGCAGCTCAAATCCAAAAGCGTTGACGTGGTCATCGGTTACTTTGAGTCTCACAACCGGCAAGACACCATCGCGAAAGCACGAGATCTCGAAAGCATTCCGCGTAGAAACATCCGCTATCGTGACTGCACCTTCGAGGAGATGGACACTGACGCAATATTGGCCCGTCATCCCCAAGTTGCTGTTGTTGACGAATTCCCGCACACCAATGTCCCAGGTTCGGAGCGAGCGAAGCGGTGGGAGGACGTTCAGGTTCTGCTCGATGCCGGCATCGACGTGTTGACTACGATGAACATTCAGCACCTGGAAAGTCTGAACGACCAGGTGTGGCAACTCACCGGCATTCGCGTGCGCGAAACAATTCCAGACTGGGTGGTGCAACAAGCGGATGACGTGGTAATGATCGATCTGACCCCGCGCGCTCTGTTGCATCGCTTGGAGCGCGGCGTGATTTACGGTAGGGAGAAGGCCGGGAGGGCGATGGAAAACTTCTTCCGCGAATCGACCCTGGTGGCGCTGCGGGAACTGGCGCTTCGCCAGGCCGCGCATGAAGTCGAGCACCGCATTGCGGACGACACCGAAGCGGCGGCCAATCCAATTCGACACGCCACACGGAACAATCACAAGATCCTTGTTTATGTGACTGCCGAACCTCAGAGCGCGATGCTGATCCGGCGGGCGAAGCGCGTCAGTGACTTTTTGGAAACCGAGTGCTTCGCCGTTGCGATTCAGCCTACCAGGGATTTGAGCACGCTGCGCGAGGCGGAACGCGAAGCCATCAGCCGTCATCTGAACTTTGCACGGAACCTTCACATTGAGACTCGGATTCTGGAAGGCGAGGACGACGCCGCCACGCTTGTCGACTTCGCGCGAACCAATCAAGTGACGCAAATCTTTTTCCCGCGTCCGCCGGACTCGCATTGGTTTCCGCTACTCCGGCGGAATCTGGTTCAGAAGGTTGCAGCACTCGCCAAGGAGATGCAGATCGTGATCGTGTCGCAACGAGACGGTGTGTCCTCGCGTCATTAGAAAACTGCGCATCCCAAGAACAGATTCGAGCAGGTTCTCCGAGCGGCCAAGCGACATGTGCGCAAACCTCGCCCCATCGGGAAGGTAGTACACTCATTCAAATATGTCCCCAGAGGGTTCCCTGAACGAAACTTCGTACCTGCCGCCGCTATCTCTGCAGCCCTTACCCGCGCGGTACGAGAATCTGGGAGAACTCGGCCGCGGCGGAATGGGAATCGTCTACAAGGCACGCGACCGGGAGACGGGCGAACTGCTTGCGGTCAAGGTGCTGAAACCGGAGGTCGCGGCCAACACCCAAATCATCGAGCGGTTCAAAAACGAGCTGCTACTTGCCCACCAGATCACACACCGCAACGTCGCGAGGCTGTACGAGTTTCACCGTTCCGGGGATGCCGTCCTTCTCTCCATGGAATACGTGGAAGGCGAGAGCCTTCGCAGTCTGATGGACAGAGAGGGCAAACTGCCGGTTCCGCGGGTGCTCGATCTCGCGCGGCAACTCGGAGCGGGCTTGGGCGAAGCGCACCGCCAGTCGATCGCCCATCGCGATCTCAAGCCGGAAAACATCATGCTCACGCCGCAAGGCGAACTGAAGGTGATGGACTTCGGCATCTCGCGCTCCTACGCAACGGACGTCACAGCAACTGGACTGGTGATCGGGACCCCTGCTTACATGGCGCCGGAACAGGCGGAGGGCAAACTCGTCGACCATCGCACCGACATCTATGCCGTCGGCCTGATTCTGTACGAGATGGTGACCGGCAAAGCGGCGTTCACCGGCGATACCGCGGTAACGCTCGCCCTGAAGCAGATCCGGGAGCGTCCCAAACCTCCGCGGCAAATCGACCCCAATCTGCCCAAACACGTCGAGGCGGCCATTCTGAGATGTCTGGAGAAGGACCCGGCTGCGCGATTCCAGAGCGTCCATGACTTGATTCAGGCGCTGCAGGGCGCGCCGGCGGCACCGCGACGGAAAATGCCGAAGTCAAGGCTCGCGCTCGCCGCGGTGATTGTCGCCGTGGCGGCGGCTGGGGCGTACTGGTGGTTGACGCGCGATACCGATTCCGTGCGGATGCCGCTAGAGACGTTCACGCTCGCGAACGGCCTGCGGGTCGTGCTTTCCCCGGATCACAGCTCGCCCAGCCTGACCGTGGCGGTGGCCTACCGCGCCGGAGAGCGGTATGAGCCACTCGGCCATGAGGGAGTCGCGCATCTGACGGAGCACGCGATGTTTCAGGGTTCCGCGAACGTAGCACAGGGCGAACTTGTGACAACGGTTTCCAACGCCGGCGGGAACATCAACGCTCTCACCGGGAGCGATACGTCCTGGTACTCCGACCAACTCCCCGCCAATCAACTGGAGATGGGACTCTTCCTGGAGGCAGACCGCATGCGCGGGCTGGAACTGACAGCGGACGGACTCGCCACCGCGCGCGGCGTCTTTCTGCAGGAGCGTAACGCGTTCATCGGCCAGCCCACCAACAAATATTCCGCGCGCCTGGTGGAGCTCTCCTTCGACAATGTCGTGAACCAGCGCCTGGGGTGGAACACTCCGGAGGAGGCCGGGCGAATCACAGTGGACGACATCAATCAATATCATCGCGCTTACTTCACCCCTCGCAACGCCGCCATTGCCTTAGTGGGCGAGTTCGACGCGGCAAAGGCGCGACCGCTCATTCGCAAGTATTTCGAATCTATCCCCTCCGGGGCGGCCCCCCAGGTCCCGGATGTCCGCGAACCCAAACGCACCGCGGAGAAACGCGAAACCGTCACCGACGCAGCCATTCAATTTCCGACCCTGTTCATATCCTGGCGCATGCCCGCGCGCACCGATCCGGATTGGTTCCCGGCGTTGCGTCTGGCCGATGCGTTGGGAGCGGACGAGGCGTCAAGGTTGAACACCTCGCTCGTGAAGAATGCTGCCGTATCCAGCGGCGTGTCCGTGACTATTGACAATAGCGCGGGACCCAATTTGCTGGAAGTGGCAGCGTATGTGGCGAGCGGCAAAGATCCCGCTCAGGTGGAGCAGTTGATCGATTCGGAGATCGAGCGCATTGCCAGGGAAGGGCTGCCGGCGCCCGAGTTGCAGCGTTTGGTTACCGATGAGCGCAGGCAGCACGCCTTCGATCTGGTGGGCACGAGGTCGCGAGCCGCCGCTATTGCCGCATGGGTGGCCGTCTACGGCGCGCCGGACGGCCTGAACGAATGGGAGCATCGCAATTCGCGTGTTTCGAGCGACGATGTGCGCCGGGTGGCTCAGAAGTACTTTGCGCCCTCGAACCGTACCGTGCTGCTTGTAATGCCGGCGGCCGGAGTGGCGCGATGACCCGGCGCAACTGGCTGGCGATGGCGGCCGCGAGTGCGTTCGCGGCGGAGCCGAAGAAGCGAGTGCCCATCTCGCGAGAGACGCTCGTGGTGAGAATGCCGGATGCCGAGCCCGTGCGGCTGGCCAACGGAGCCACCATCCTGGCGATCGAGGATCGGCGCTTGCCGATCGCGCTCATCTCCTTCAAAGTCGAAGGCGCGGGCGAGATTTTCGCCCCTCAACCGGGAGAGGCGGCGTTCACGGCGTCCATGCTCACCGAAGGGGCGGCGGGGCGCAGCGGAAAACAGATCGCTTTAGCGGCGTCGCGCGCCGGCACGGTTCTCTCCGCTTACGCGGACTTAGGTGACGAAGTGGCCGTGGTCGATGGCGACGGCCTTGCTGCCGGCTGGCCGCAGTGGTTTGAGCTGATGTGCGGCGTAGTGCGGACCCCGGCTTTTCCGTCCGACGAGTTTCAACAGATGCGGCAGCGCTGGGAGGCGGGGCTGCGCTTGCAGCGGCCGGTCGACCTCGCCGACCAGCGTCTCCTGCACATGATCTACGGCAAGCATCCCGCGGGCAACAGCCTTTACTCAGCCGAAGCGCTGGCGTCGTTTACGCCGGAGATACTGGCGGCGTGGCATCGGGAGCGCTATACGCCCTCTAACACCGTGATTCTCTGCATCGGGAAAGTACGGCCATCGGAGTTGCGGGCAAAGGCGGAAAAGCTGCTCGGAGATTGGCATGGGTCCAACGTTGCTCCGTCGCTGCCGCCCGCGCCGGAAGCCCCGGCGTCCCGAAAGATCGCGCTCATCGACCGGCCCGGAGCCCCGCAGACGTTGATCCAGATCGGCGCGCTCGCAATCGACCGGCGCAGCCCCGATTATTTTCCGTTGCTCCTGCTGAACCAGGTGCTCGGAACGGGCATGAGTTCGCGATTCATTCGGATTCTCCGCCGGGAGAAGCGCTACGCGTTCTTTACCGGCAGCGTGTTCACGGCGGGGCGCTTCGCCGGTTTCTGGCGCGCACGAGCGACTGTGCGTGCGGACGCCACCATGGATTCGCTCGAGATCATGCTCGACCAGCTTCGGCAAATGTGCGACGGAGTGTTGCCCTCCGAGGAGCTCGAACAAGCCAAGCGCGCGGCCACCGGCGAATTCGCGCTCGGTCTGGAGGAACCGTCGCAGGTACTGGGACATTGTTATCAGCGCTTCCGGTATGGCTTTTCAACGGACTACTGGGACAGGTATCCGGCGAAGATCGAAGCCGTGAGCGCTCGCGAGATCCAGGCGGCCGCGCAAAAATATTTCGATCCCAACCGGCTGCAAATCGTTCTCTCAGGCGATCTATCGCGCTGGCGAAGTGCGTTGGAAAAGCTCGGTCCGGTGCAATCGTGAAGCGGGGACGCCGGCGATCCGCTCCATTCGCCTTTCGATACACCTTTTACCGCTTCCTTACGGTCACGGCTCCGTTAGCAGAATCAACTACATACGGAGCCGTGACCGTAAGGGAGCGGTAAAAGGTGCCGGGAATGCGCGTGCGTTTGAATGCGGCAAAAAAGCAATTGGATTTTTTTCACAGCCCCTCACGGTCGCGGGTCCGTTAGGAGCATCAGGCACTTACGGAGCCCTCACCGGTAACGGAGCGGTACGTCAGGAGACCGGCCGATGGGTTCTCCGGTGAACCCTTGAATTGTGCCGCCTGCCGTTTCCATGCCGTTGTATACTCCCCAATGACGGTGAGTATTCTCACGAGAGGTTCCTACATCATGACGCGAATGTCGCGGCCGGCATATTGGCTGCTTGCTGTTTCGAGCGCACTGGCAGCAGCTTTCCCTGCAACGGCGCAGATCAACCCCGATCTCTATAAAGGACTCAACTGGCGGAACGTGGGGCCTTTTCATGGCGGACGAATCTCCTCCGTCACCGGCGCCGTCGGCCAACCAGGCGTGTTTTATGCCGGCACGCCGCTCGGCGGCATCTGGAAAACCACCAGCGGCGGCGTCACCTGGTTCCCCATCTTCGACCAGGTGAAGAGCGCCGATAGTGTGGGAGCTGTCCAGGTGGCTCCCTCCAATCCCGATATCGTTTATGCGGGCGCGGGCGACCCCATTTCGGGCAGCCTCGGCAACGGCATGTGGAAATCGACCGATGCCGGCAAGACCTGGCAGCACATTGGCCTCGAAGACACGGTGAAGGTCACCAGCATCGTTGTCGATCCCACCGACCCTAATCTGGTGCTCGCCTCCGCGCTCGGCGATACCACCCGCAAGGGCGGCGGTGTCTACCGCTCCACCGACGGCGGGCAGACCTGGACGAACGTCCTCAAGTCCGAGGGCTACGACGGCATGCGCGACCTCGAGTCCGCATTCGACGACCCCAGCGTCATGCTGGCCGCCACGCAGGGAACCGGCGGTGCAGGTGGCGGGGGCTTCGGCGGCGGCGGTCGCGGGGCTAGAAGCAAGCCGCCCCTGGTGTACAAGTCCACGGACGAGGGCAAGACCTGGACGGAGTTAAAGATTCCCGCATTCCCAGGCCGCGTTTCGGTCGCCGTCGCCATGCACACCAAGGGTCAGCGCATGTACATCGTCGGCAATAGCATGGAACGCGGCTCGGGACTCTACCGCTCCGATGATGGCGGCGCCAACTGGCGGCACATGGCGGAAAAGGACGCGCGGATTAGCAACGGTCAGGGCGCTTATAGCAGCGGCGTGTTCGTGGACTCGCAGAATCCGGACATCCTGTACACCATGAGCACCGCGATGTACCGCTCAACCGACGGCGGCGCCACCTTCCAGCCCTTCAAAGGCGCGCCCGGCGGGGAGGACTACCACAAGCTCTGGATCGATCCGACGAATGGTCACCGCATGCTGGTCGGCTCCGATCAGGGTGCGAGCGTCACGCTGGATGACGGCCGCACCTGGAGCCTCTGGTACACCGAGGTTATTTCGCAGATCTATCACGTGGCCACCGACAGCGCATATCCGTACCACATCATGGGCGCGCAGCAGGACACCGGCTCCGTAATGATTGCGAGCCGCGGCAATTGGGGACAGGTGAACTTCACCGACTGGAGCCCGCTGCCGTCGTCCGAATTCGGCATCGATACACCCGACCCGAAGAATCCAAACATCATCTATGGCGTTGGATATGGTCCGGGAGGCGGCGGCAGCGGCCTCATCAAGATCGATATGAGCACCGGCCAGTGGGAGAACGTCGCGCCCAATTTCGGAGCTGATCAAGACAAGTATCACGCCGGGCGCGATTTCGAGAAGAAGTTCGATCTCGCGTTCGATCCCAGCGCTCTCTACGTCGCTTACCAGTGTCTTCTGGTCTCGCGCGACGGCGCGCATTCCTTTACTGCCGCGAGCCCCGATCTGACGACGGCCAAGGGCAAGCCCCAGGTGGCCTGCGGCACTGCGCCGCCGGAGCCGCCTCCGCCCCCGCAGCCTCCGCAGCCGACTCCGGCGCCCCCGGGAGCGCAGGCGCAAACGGAGCCGCAAGCACCAAGGCCCGGCGGCGGCCGAGGGCAGGCAGCCTCGATCACCGAATTTTCCATATCCAGGGTCAAACGCGGCGTCATCTGGACCGTCAGCAGCAACGGACAGATCTACAACACCATGGATCAGGGGAAAACCTGGACGAACGTCACCAACATCGCCGACGTTCCGTCCCACATCAACTTCAACATGATCGAGGCAGGCCACGACGTCAATACCGCGTTCGTCTCCGCTCGCATCGCCCCCGAGCGCGGCCAAACCTTGCCCCCCGACGTAAACACCGACGTGCCGCTCATCTGGCGCACCACGGACGCGGGCAAGACCTGGACCAGCATCGTCAACGGCTTGCCCCGCGACGAGCGCACCGGAAGTTGGATCAACGGTCTGCGGGTCGATCCCGAGCAGCCGGGCTTGCTCTTCGCCGGATCCGAGACCACCGTGTATGTCAGCTTCGATAACGGCGATCACTGGCAGTCGTTGCGCCAGAACCTCCCCAGCACCTCTATTCGCGATCTCGAAGTCCACACCGATCACCACGAGAACGACCTGGTGATCGCCACCTACGGCCGCGGCTTCTGGGTCCTCGACGATATCACGCCGCTGCGCCAGATAGCGGCGAACGCCCAAGCCATCAGCACGTCGAGCGTGTATCTCTTCAAGCCCGAGGAAGCCATTCGCGCACGCATCAACAGCAACTGGGATCAGCCCTTCTCCGTCGAAGTGCCCCATGCGCCGAATGTGCCTTACGGCGCGGTCGTGGATTACTACCTGAGTCACGAGCCGAGCGCGCCAATCCAGCTCCAGGTCTTTGATTCGAAGGGCAGTCTGGTCCGCACCCTGTCCAGCACGGCGCCGCCGCCCATCGAGGGCGCGGCGTATCCCCACTACTGGCTGGCCGCTCCGGAGACTCGCATGCTCTCGACGCATGTTGGTCTCAACCGGGTCAACTGGAACCTGCAGTATGACGACCCGCCCGCCCTGCGGCACGACCTTGAGAATCAAATGAACATGGTGGAGGGCTCCACCACTCCCGGTCCGCATGGGCCGCAGGTGATTCCCGGCGTTTATACGCTCAAGCTGACTGTCGACGGCCAAGTCTATACGCGCGACGTCACCGTCGTGAACGATCCGCGAGCCGGCGAGAGCCCCGCGCTCATGGCCGCCCTGCGCGTCCAGAACAAGCTCACGCTGCTTTCCGTGAAAGGGATGGAGCAAAGCTTCGCAGGCAATGAGGAAGTGAATGCGGTGAAGGAGCAGCTTGCAACGCTGATGAAGGGCAATCTGCCCGCCGATGTCGGCGCGCAGGCCAAAACACTGGAGGCCACTCTGACCAAGATTGGCGGCGCTACACCAGGCGAAGGCGGCGGTGGCGGCGGGTTTGGCCGGCGTGGGCCTGCCGATCCCAAGGCGATGCAATCGTTCTTCGAACTGAACAACGCATTCAACACGATGGTCAGCATGATGCAGGTCGGCCTCGATATGGCGCCCACCCCGACCCAGATCGTCACCTGGGAGAAAGACTGCACGGACCTGAACCGTACCACCACTGCCTGGGAGGACGCCCGAAAACAGATCGCCGAGTTCAATGCGATGCTGGTCAAAAACAACGTGCCAGAGATGAAAGTGGCCCCCACGAAGCTCACCGTGGCGGCGTGCAGCTTTGCGCCCGAACCAGCCAAGAAGGGAAAGAAGTAACTCAATCAACTCGAAGGCTCGAAAGCGGGTCGAGGTGGTTTCATGCCGCGGCCCGCACGCCGACCCTGCTATGCTCCTGCCGTTTCGGGCCGAATCCCACCGGGCGATTACGTTGTAGCGACATGCTGGTGTAAGATGGCAGCGCGATGTTACGGCGCCGGGGGGCTCTGTTATTGCTGGCCGTGGGGATGCTGCGAGCGGCATATCCGCCTACCCGCCTTTTTACGACAGAAGACGGGCTGGTGCGCAACTGGATCCGGCAGATCCGGCGGGATTCCCGAGGGTATCTTTGGTTCTGTACAGTTGAGGGTCTGTCGATCTTCGACGGCTCGCGGTTTCGCAACTTCACCACTCATGACGGCCTCCCCAGCCGGCTGGTGAACGACGTTCTGGAGACCGCCGGCGGCGAGTACTGGATCGCCACCGAAGCCGGAGTCTCGCGATTCCATCCGGCGGCCTCAAACGGAAATGGCTACTTCGAGAACTTTCGGATTGACGCGGCGGACGACAGCAACGATGTGACGGTGCTGTTTCAGGATTCCGCGAAGGACATCTGGGCCGGCACCGGCGGGGGACTTTACCGCCTGTTCCGCGCGAATTCCGGGATTCGTTCCGAAGCGGTCGCGCTCGGACCGGGAAGACGCGCGCACATTGCCGCTATCGCGGAGGATGCAGGTCACCGGCTGTGGGCGGGAGGAGACGGCATTTATGTGCGCCAGCCGGACAGGCGCTGGGAGAAATTACCTGGATCGGATCTGCCGGGAAGCGTTCGTACGATTCTGGCGGACGGCAAAGGGCGAGTGTGGACCGCCGGATACGGCCTCACCGCGTGGAACCCCGATTTCTCCGTGGCTGCCCGGTACTCGAATCTTGAAGGCGCACCGCTGGGCGTGTTTGCCCTGCTCCGCGACGGCTCGGATGGAATCTGGATCGCAGCGCGTGGGCTGATTCATTTCCGGCCCGACGCCGCTCCCGCTGAGCGATTCCAAGTGTTTCGCACATCCCCGGTGCTGCATGGCGAATTTATCGGCGCGCTCGCGCGCGATGCGAACCAAAATCTCTGGGTTGCCGTCAGTAACCTGGGCGCCGCGCGAGTGTCGCGCGAACCGAGCGAGCTATATTCCGAAGGTGACGGGCTCGCCTCCCGCTCCGTGCAGGGGTTGGTGGAAAGCCGCAATCGGCTGCTGTATGCGATCACCGGCGACGGCCACGTTCTGAATGAATACACGGGCCGCCGCTTTGAGCCTCGGCCGGCTCGTTTGCCGGCAGGCCTGACGTATATGGGATGGGGGCAGGGGCCGGTGGCGCTCCACGACCGGACCGGACAGTGGTGGATCGCAACCGGGTCCGGCGTGTTGCGGTACCCGGCTTGCGACGATGCGCGCGCCCTCGCCCACGCCACACCGCGGCTCTACACGATGCGCGATGGCCTTCCGAATCCGATCGTCCTGCGCCTGTTCGAGGACTCCCGCGGCGGCATCTGGGCCGGAACGGCGGATGGAGCGGGGCGATGGGAGCGCGCAAGGGATCGGTGGACGGCTTTTGGCGCCGCTCAGCCCACGGGCGGCGAAATGCGAGACGCGGTGCACGCCATTGCCGAAGACGGAACGGGCGCTGTTTGGCTCGGCTTCGCATCGCCTCGCGTGCTGCGAATCCGCGGCTCGTCGGCGGATCCGGTTCCCCTGCGGCTCGCCGGCTTTGTCAACGCGCTGCTGCTGGATCATGCCGGCCGGTTGTGGATCGGCACCAGTCAGGCGGGGGTGGCGCGCATCGATAATCCTGGCGCAAGAAGCCCTCTGATGCAGAGCTACACGGTGGACCAGGGGCTCGCAAGCAATCACGTTTTTTCCTTGGTGGAAGACCAGTGGGGGCGGATCTATATCGCCGGCGGACGGGGAGTGGACCGGTTGTCGCCCGGCAACGGTGAAGTCCGCCACTTTACCGAAGAGAACGGGCTTCCGAGCGGCGAAACGGAGCGTTTGTATCGCGATCGCAATGGGCTGATCTGGTTCGCATCGAATTTCGGAGTGGCGCGCTATCAGCCGGAACCGGAGGTTTCGCGGGCGCCGCCCCAGCCGTTGCTGCGAGACCTGATCATCGGCGGGGTTCCGCATCCGCTCTCCGTTCTCGGAGATGCGCGCGTTGAGGGGCTCGAACTCGCTCCGAGTCAGAGCAGCCTCGCCATCGAGTATCGCGCTCTGCATTTCGCGGCGGGTGAGCGATTGAGGTATCAGTACCGGCTACTGGGCGCGCCGGGCGATTGGAGCCCGCCGGCCGAGACGGAAACCGTACATTACGCGAACCTGGCGCCGGGGCGGTACAGCTTCGAAGTGCGAAGTGTCAACGAAGCGGGAGAATTAAGCGCGCCGGCGCGATTGCAGTTCTGCAGGTTATCTCCGGTCTGGCAGCGTTGGTGGTTCCTGACGTTGGCCTTCTCGCTGGCCGCCTCGATATTGTTCGGCCTCCACCAGTACCGGCTCCGTCACGCCCTGATGCTGGAGCGCATTCGCACGCGGCTCGCGACGGATCTGCACGACGATCTGGGAGCGGGACTGGCGGAGATTGCGATTCTTTCCGAGGTGGCCAAACGCAAGCCGCGGGAGAGCGCCACGGAAACTCTCGATTACGTGGCGCGGCAGGCGCGCCGGCTGCGGGCGGCGCTCGACGACATTTTGTGGACGGTCGATTCCCGCCGCGACCGGCTTTCGGAATTGGTCAACCGCATGCGCGAGACGGCCCTGCCGGTGCTGCAAAGCGATGACCGCAACGTTCGTTTCACGGCGCCCTCGGAAGAGGAGTTAGAGAGGATCGGAGTGGCGCCGGATCTGCGGCGGCACCTGCTGTTGTTCTTCAAGGAAGCGGCAGCGAACGTGGCGCGGCACGCGGGCGCGCGCAACGTCGAGATCGAGATTCAGCTCCGCGCCGGGCGATTGAGCGTCCTCGTTAAGGACGACGGCCGGGGCTTCGATACGTCAGCGCGATCGGCGGGGCACGGTCTCGCCGGAATGCGATACCGCGCCGCCGAAATCAACGGGGAGCTTCGATTGGACTCCGCACCCGGAGAAGGGACGGAGGTGGAACTGAGAGTCAGTGTTTAGCGGCACGGCGGCGCCGTGCTGCCATGCCGAAAAAGCCGAGGCCGAATAGCGCGACGCTGGAGGGCTCCGGCGTAGCCGTGCTGGAGAGGTCCGACACGGTCACAGCGTCGAGCGCCCAGTTCGTCCCGTTGCCTAGATTGCCGGGCAGGTTGCCGGTATTGTCGGTGAATCGGACGGTCGAGGATGCCGTAGTCGCGGTGAAAGTGAATGTTTTTGTCACCCAGGCCGTGCTGTTGAACGTTTCGGTGTCGGTATTGAGAACATTGCTCGAGCCATCCAGCACATCCGCGATCAACGACTCGAACTCCGGACCCTGCTGAGTGACAAATTGGAAACTCAACCGGTAAACATCGCCTGGAGTGGTGTCGAATGCCTGAGAGATGCGGTCGCCGGTGACGCCGTTCGCTCCGAAGCCCTGCGCCTGATTGCCTGCGCCTCCAGCCGTGGGCAGATGGAAGGCGCCATACGTTTCGAGAAATACACCGGCGCCGTTGATGATCTGCCACCCAGTCCCTACCAGCCCTTGCTGGAAGCTGCCGATCGCCGGGTCTTCGAAACTGCCATTTACCAAAGGTCCCCCCTGCAAAAGGCCTGCGGCCAAGGCGAGCAGCAGGGCCGGTTTGATGCCGAGTTCGCTCATAGTTTTTCCTCCGAGTGCGGTCTTCACTTTGAATTCTCAGAGAATCGCTCGACACCGGCTAGCCGCATAAAGATGCGGCATGTGTCATACCGGACGATGGGTGTGGGAGGCGCGTCAGAGCCGGCCGGCACGAACGAGACCGGTGGTCACGGCCTTCCAGACGGCCTCGGAGCGTGAGTGGACGTGCAGCCGGTCGTAAATCTTGCGCACATGGTGGCGAATGGTGTCGAGACTGAGATCGAGAGCGTCGGCGCAACTCTTATAGCTATGGCCCTGCGCCAGCAATTGCAGAATGGAGATCTGGCGAGGCGAGAGATCGATTTCCGGGTGTGCCTGCGAAGGGCGCTGACGGAATTCCGTAACCACGCGACGGGCGATGGCCGGCGACATGGGCGCTCCGCCGGTGTGCAGTTCCTGGAGGCATTCCAAAAGTCGATAAGGCTCGGTCTCTTTGAGCAGGTAACCGCTGGCTCCGGCACAGATGGCCGCAAAGACTGAATCGTCGTCGGTATGGATGGTGAGGATCAGGATTGGCAAATCCGGACGGGAGCGATTCAGCCGCTGCACTCCTTCGATGCCGGACATTCCGGGAAGTCCGATATCGACGAGGACGATGTCGGGGGCCGTCGCTTCGATGGCCGGTAGCGCCTCCTCCATAGTGGGGAATGCGCCGCTGACCTGGAAACCAGGAGAACCGTCGATGAGCGCGGTCAGGCCCTCGCGGGTGCGGCCTTGATCTTCGACGAGTGCGACGCGAATCGGTGGCACGGTTCCAGTGTAGGCGGGGGCGGGCGGGATCACAACGGCATATTCATGCGGCCCAGGCCGGTGCTTACTGCTTGGGAGCGCCGTCGTCGAGCGCAAATGCAACGACGCTATCGCCAGTGACGGGATTGCCGAAGAACCCTCCGCCCGTCGCGGTGATGACGACGTACTGTCTTCCGTCGCGCCCTTGATACGTGATCGGAGTGGCCTCCGCCGCACCTGGTAGTTTTACGGTCCACAACTCCTTGCCGGATTTGGCATCGAAGGCGCGGAAGCGTGCGTCGTCCGTGGCGCCGACGAAAACGAGATCGCCCGCAGTTGCGATGGTGCCACCATTGCCGGGACGGCCGGTGTTTTGTTTCCCTTCCGGCAGGCTGTCGGTCACGCCCAGGGGAACTTTCCAGGCGATCTCGCCCGTGTTCACGTTCACAGCCACCAACTCACCCCACGGCGGCTGCTGGCACGGCAATTGTTGCGAGGTGGGTCCTTTGATGCTGAAACGGCCGCCGCCCGAAACTCCCTCATACGGGCCGCTCGGATCGACGCGATTCCCCTGGCCGTTGGCCACCGCCGGACCATTCTGCGGGTCGTGGTCCTTCACTCCGGACAACTGCCCGAGTTCGTTCACGTTCGCGAACAGGTATCCGAGCTGCGGGTTCAACGAAGTGCCGCCCCAGTTCACTCCGCCGTGGTTCCCGGGGAACTGAACGCGAAGCCGGTTGTAGGCGGGCGGAAGAAACGGACCGCCGAGTTGAACGCCTTCCATCAGCTTGCGGCAGCCTGCTTCCAACTCGGGCGTAACGGTGGCCACATCTTCTTTACTGAAACCCATGCGCGCCAGGGGCGGCGGCTTGATTGCAAACGGCTGTGTCTTGGAAGCGCGCTCCAGCGGGACCTCGCTCGGCGGAACCGGCCGTTCCTCAACGCCGTAGATCGGCTTGCCGGTAACGCGGTCGAGCAGAAACACCATCCCGACCTTGTCCATCGCGACCACGGCGGGAATGGTCCGCCCTCCCTGCTTCACGTCAAGCAATGCGGGCGCCGCAGTCATATCGGCATCCCAGATATCGTGGTGGACCACCTGAAAATGCCAAAGATACTTTCCGGTATTGGCGTCCGCGGCCACCAGGCTGGTGCCGAATAGATTGTCGCCTGCGCGATCGCCACCGTACTGATCTACCGATGGCGCGCCGAAGGGCATATAGACGATGCCACGCTGCTCGTCAACCGTGAGGAAGCCCCACACGTTGACGCCGGTGCGGTTCTTCCAACTCTCGCCGGCCCAAGTGTCGTTGCCCTTCTCGCCGTTTTGCGGCACAGAGTGGAACGTCCAGACGAGTTGTCCCGTGCGCATGTCCCACGCGCGGACATCGCCGGCGGGACCGAGCGCCGGAACTTCCTGAGTGGTGCCGCCCGCGATGACCAGGTTCTTGTAGACGAGGGGCGGAGAGGAGAGCGCGTTGCGGCCGGGCAGACCGCGCATGATGGCATCCGTGTTCAGGTTGACGACTCCGTTGTCGCCGAACTCCGGGTTCGGCTTGCCCGTCCTCGCGTCGACGGAATAGAGCTTTCCGTCACTGGATCCGAACACGATTTGCGCAGGTGTCTTGCCGTCTCCGCCCCAGTATTCCACGCCGCGGGTGGATGGATTGCCTGCGGGCAAATTGAAGTCCCACAACTCGTCTCCGGTAACTGGATCGACGGCTACGATCCGCGAGTACGGCGTTGCCATGTACATGATGCCGTTGCGGACGAGCGGAGTGTCGCCGCTGGGGCGAAAGCCGGAGCCGCCGGCGTTGGGCGTTTCCGTACTGCGAGGTGCGGCGGCTGGTCGCATGTGATACGTCCAGGCGATCTTCAGCCGGGCCACGTTCGCAGGCGTCATTTGGGTGAGGGGGGAGAAACGCTGTCCGCCGGCGTCATGACCGTATGTTGTCCACTCCTTGGCTGGCGGGATGGGGGGGCCGGGGTCGAAGCTGTCACGCTTCGAACGGGCGGCGGGACGCGGCTGTGCAGGAGTGATAGGTTGTGGCGTGTTGCTCGCCACGGTTGCGGGCTCCGAGGCCGCGCCTGGGTAGTTCTTAGCGAGGTAGGCGGCGATGGCGGCGAACTCGGCGTCGGAACCCTCCGCGCCCAGCTGGACCATTTTGGACAGCGTTTCCTTCCAACCTGCCTGGTTCTGGCGTAAGGAGACGGCCTGATCGAGCGAGTGACACTTACTGCACAGGCGCGTGGTCTCGGCCTTGCCCGGACCGTCCGGCAGTTTCACGGCGGCAGAAACTCCAAGGGAGAATGAGAGCGCCAGAACACCCAAGTGGAGGGCCAGCCTTGAACAGGATGAACGTCTCATCGTAGCCAAGCTCCAGTAGTAATCCTGCGATGATAGCGCGCGGGGCGTGGGATGACCCATTCAGCCCCTTCACTCTCGTTACAACGGCTTGCTGCGTACACAGACGAATCGATCAATGGTTTACCTTACTTGACTCATCCTCGCGAATCGCTTACTATTCCGCCAGTGGTGTAAAGTAGGCGCTTACATTTTGCGCCTCGGGGTGACTGGGTAAGTCCGGTGCAAGCCGAGAGGGGAGCTGTCTTCACATGCGTCAACCATCGCTACGCTTGTTTCTTCTTCTGTTCGCTTCGCTAGTGATCGCGCTTACATTCGTGGCGCCTGCCGGCGCGCAGTCGGTGCAAGGGACTGTGAGCGTCACAGTGACCGATCCGGCCGGAGCGGTTATTCCCGCCGCGAAACTGGAACTGAAGGATGCGGGCACGAACGATCTCAGAACCGGTTTCTCTCAGGAGAGCGGCACTTACCGCTTCGTCGGCCTGAACATCGGGCACTATGTACTCACAGTCACAAAGGAAGGCTTCAATAAATCGGTAATCGACCCCGTCGTGGTCGAAGCGGCCCGTAATACCGATGTAAACGTTTCCCTCAAAATCGGAGCCACTAGTTCGACGGTTGAAGTGAGTGCCAGTGCGCAGCCTGTGTTGGAAACCACATCGAACATGATTGCGAGCACGATCGACCCCCAACAGATCGACAACCTCCCCATCGCCGGGCGGGACGTCACGGCCTTCTCGCGACTCGCTCCTGGCTATAACGGCACATGGGACGGCGCTCCGGCAGTAGCTCAAGGCAATAACATCGATGGCGTCATTTCCAGTTCCAGCCGCATGAAGTTCGGCGGCAATGCGCAGCCCTCCGTGTCCCCTCGCATCGAGAATATCGAAGAGATGACGATCCAGACGGACCAGTTGGATATGGACCAGGGTTTCGGCGCCTCCGTGATCCAACTCAGCTTCGTCACACGCGGTGGTTCGAATCACTTTCACGGCCGTCTTTACGAAGATCTCCGGAATAGGGATTTGAACGCGAACTCCTGGTCGAACAACGGCCGCGGCATCCCCCGCGCTCCCTACATCCTGAACAACTTCGGCGGCTCTTTAGGCGGCCCGATTTTGAAGAACAAACTGTTCTTCTTCGGCAGCTTCAGCATGTCGAAGCAGCCGGGCAGCATCACAGCGGGGAACAACGTGTTCACCACCGGTGCGCAGCAAGGCAATTTCAGTTATATCGGGACGGATGGCAGTACGCACACCGTCAACGTGCTGAACCTTGTGGGCGGATTCAATCCGGCACTGCCGCACACCATTAACCCGATCATTGCCGCCGAACAGGGTAATATCAACGGCGCACTTACCGGTGGGGTGATCACGCCTACCAGCGATCCGAACCTCAACAGCATTAACTGGCTGGTGAACTCGCCGGTTACCAACTACTATCCGGCCGGCCGCCTCGACTATAATCCGACGGACAACCTGCGGTTCCATGCCACCATGAACATGAGCCAGACCATACAGCCGACGTCCGGCGCACCGCAGTTCCCCGGCCAATATTTTGCCGCCCAGGCAGCGGGATTCAAGTCCATTTACGCAACTTATTCGGTGGGCGTGGACTGGAATATCAAGCCAACCGTTGTGAATCAATTGAAGTTCGGCTACCTGTACAACCCGGTCTGGAACCCCTTATACACGGGTGCGCCTCTGTGGCTCACGGGTACAGGCGATGTCAATTGGGCGTTGGGCAGTTCGGGCGTCAGTTTCACGTTACCGATCTCCAACTTTTATCCCAACTTCACGCTATCAGACTCGGTGTCCTGGCAAAAGGGCAGGCACCAATTCAAGTTCGGATTCACCGCGTGGCAGGAGCATGACAAATACTGGAATGCTCCGCAGGGCTTCCCGAATTATAACTTGGGATTAGTTACGGGCGATCCGGCGCTGGAGCCTTTCACGCTCGCCGCATTCCCCGGCGCGAATACTTCACAACTTACCGAGGCGGAAAACCTCTACGCTACCCTGGTCGGCCGCATTTCGAGCGTGAACGGCCAATATGGCGTCGATCCGAAGTCCAAGCAGTACATTCAACAACCCGGCAGCGATTTCAACCTCAACGAGTTGCTCCGCTCCGGAGGCGTATTTGCGCAGGACTCCTGGCACGTCAACTCGAATCTCACCATCAACCTGGGCCTGCGGTGGGACTTCGTCGGCGACAATTACGACCTGCAGGGCGCGTATCACAACGCTCAACCGCAGGACATCTATGGTCCTACTCCTGTGGGAATGCTCTTCCGGCCCGGACTGCTGGGTGGCGATAACGATCCCAACATTACCGCGCGCGCCCACGCATACCACGGATGGTACGTGACTCCGCAACCGCAGGTTGGTCTGGCGTGGCACCCTGATTTCAAGGACGGTCTTCTCGGCTCAGTGATGGGGAAAACGGTGATCCGCACGGGCTTCTCGCTTCGAAGATACACTGAGCCCCAGCAATACTTCTGGAATCAGGCCACGAATTACGGCTCCGCCTATTTCCAGCAGTTCTTCCTCAATCCCAATGGCAACACCGGCGTGCAGGGCAGTTTCGCTCCGGGCGCGCTGAATTTGGGAGATAAGCTGCCGTCATTCGGCTTCGCTCCGAGCGGCTCCTATCAATCCGTCATTCCGCTGGCCCCGTATACGTTCAACCAACTGGACACGATCGGCACCATCGTCAATGGCATCAACCCCAATATCAAACAGCCGTATACCATGTCGTGGAACTTCGGCATCCAACGGCAACTCGGTCCGTCGCGCGTATTGGAAGTTCGTTATAACGGCAACAAATCCGTGCATCAGTGGCTCTCGGGTAATGTCAACGAAGTCAATATCTTCAACGGATTCCTCTCGGATTTCCAGACCGCCCAGAACAATCTGAACATCAATAGTGCGCACGGAATCTCCAACTCGTTCGCCAACATGGGGTTCGCCGGCCAAGGCGGCATGCCGATATTCGATGCGGCGTTCGCCGGTGAGAGGGTCACCAATGGCGCCTTGCAGGACTACAGCAATTCCTCGTTCATCACGAATCTGAAGACCGGACAAGCCGGCCGCATCGCGAATACGCTTTCCGGTATCAGCGGCACGGCGCCGTACTTCTGCAACATGGTCGGCGCCGCCTTCGCGCCATGCGCCACCAATGCCGGATTCACTGGCAAGGGAG
The DNA here is from genome assembly GCA_035606355.1 of Candidatus Limnocylindrales bacterium. GTDB lineage: Bacteria > Acidobacteriota > Terriglobia > Bryobacterales > Bryobacteraceae > Sulfopaludibacter. Next base: position 183,785 of record DATNFO010000031.1, read on the forward strand.
CCGGGTACCCGATCAATTTCTGGCAGGCGAATCCCTACTCGGCCGGAGCTCCGGTGCAGTATATGGATTCCAACGGCTTCTCCGACTACAATGCGCTGCAGGTCGATCTCCGGCAGAAGACCTGGCACGGCTTGGAATTCGACGTGAACTACACGTGGAGCCATTCGCTCGGCTTAGCCAGCCCGAACGATTGGCAGGCTGCCAACGGTGCCATCTACACGCTTCGCGACCTGCAACTGAGTTATGGGCCGACGCTCTATGACCTGCGGCACGTGGTACACGGCTCGGTAACTGCTGAACTGCCGTTCGGCAAGGGCCGCCACTGGTTAAACCATAATGGCGTCGCCAATCAGATACTGGGCGGCTGGATCGTCGGAGATATTCTGACGTTCCAGACTGGCGCGCCCATTCGAATTACGTCCGGCTACCGCACCTTCAACGATTACGGTGATAGCGGAGTGATCCTCAACGGCATCACGGCAGCCGATCTGCAAAACTCCGTCGGCGTGTACCACGTAGGCGCCGCTCGTGGCGGCTATGTGGACGAGTTCAATCCGAAGTACCTGACGGCGATCGCGGGTGGGACGGCGAATCCAACCTACATCACGCCAAACTCCACGCCCGGGACTATCGGGCAGATCTTCTATCTGCACGGCCCGCACCAGACGTTCAACGACACGTCGATTTCCAAGAGCTTCCCGATCACCGAAAGGGTCCGCTTCGAGTTCCAGTCGGAGTTCTTGAACGTCTTCAACCATCCGACGTTTGGTGCTCCCAACGGAAGCATCCTATCGACCAGCTTCGGCCATGGCGGCGTCGCGGTTTCTCCGAGGAACATCGAGTTCCGTGGGAACGTCATCTTCTAATCTCCGAGTGGGGCAGCGGGAATCGCAAATGAACGCTGCCCCATGGATACCTGGTAGTACGATGTGGAGATGAGGAGCCACTGGCCAGTCCTTGTGATTGTCTCGGCGGGCGGGTTGCTGTTCGGCCAAACGGCCGGCAAGCAGGCGCCCGCCGATTCGTCTGCAGTTGCGGAACGCGCTCTGAAACTGGCTGAGGATGGCCGCTGCCAGGAAGCCCTGCCCTTGCTGAATCGTGCCGTGCCGCGCCTGGCCGATAAGCAACTTCTCCATCGAGCCGCCATGGGCCAGGCGCGCTGCGCCATGGCTCGCGAGGATGCGCAATCTGCCGTCTCCGCGCTCATGCTGCTGAAGCGCGAATTCCCCAGCGATCCCGAAGTGCTTTACATCTGCGTGCACTATTTCTCCGAACTCGCTGCGCGGACGTCCCAGGAACTCGCTGCCAAAGCTCCGTCGTCTTTCCAGGCGCGCCGTCTGGAAGCGGAGGCCTTCGAATCGCATGGAAAGTGGGATGAGGCCGCGGGCATGTATCGCGGCATTCTCAAACAGAATCCGAAGGAACCTGGAATTCACTATCGTCTGGGCCAGGTTCTCCTCGCCAAGGCCGGCGATTCCGGTCCGACTGACGAAGCGCGGGCCGAGTTTCAGAAAGAACTGGAGGTGGACCCTCGCAATTCGGCGGTCGAGTTCACGCTGGGTGAATTGGACCGGCATGCCGGCCACCTGGATGACGCCCTGCGTCACTTCACCCGTGCCTCCCAGATCGATCCCGAGTTCGCCGAGGCGTACCTCGGGCTCGGCCTTTCGCTGGCCGCTGCCAACCGCTTCGCCGACGCGGTGAAGCCGTTCGAAACTTACGTCAAGATGCAGCCGGACGACCCCACCGGCCATTATCAGCTCGCGGTGGCCTATGGACGAAGCGGAAACCGCGAAGGCGCGATGCGCGAAGCCGCAGCCCAAAAGGAGGCGGCCGCGCGGCAACACCCCGGCGGCGCGGGCCATTGATGCCCTCTTTCGGACGCCGCCGGTTTCTACGGTCCATGGCGGGATGCGCGGGCGGCACGGTCTTGTCCCGGCTTCCATTCGCGCAAAGCGCCGCGCCCTTCTTTGAAGAGGTCCCGCCATCGGCGAGCGGCATTCACTGGACGCACACCGGCGGGCTGTCGTCCAACATGTACCTGCCGGAAACCATCGGCCCGGGCTGCGCTTTTCTGGACTACGACAACGACGGCTGGATGGACATTTACCTGGTCAACAGCGGCCCTTGCGATTTCTACACGCCCGGCAAGCCGCTGAGCAACGCCCTCTACCGCAACAACCGCGACGGCACGTTCACTGACGTCACGCAGAAGGCTGGTGTGCACGGCAATGCGTACGGCATGGGCGTCGCGGTGGGCGACTACAACGGCGACGGCTTCCCGGACCTGTATGTCACCCAGTATCCGCACAGCATTCTTTACCGCAACAACGGCGATGGCACATTCACCGACGTGACGGCGAAAGCCGGTGTCTCGGCGCCCGGGTGGAGCAGCAGCGCCGTGTGGTTCGATTACGACAACGACGGCCGGTTGGATCTCTTCGTGTGCCGCTTCGGCCAATTCGCCAAAGCGACCGCGATCTTCTGCGGCAACCCCGATACCGGCGCGCACTATTACTGCACTCCGAAGGTGGTCAAGCCTGCCAGTTGCTGGCTGTTCCATAACAACGGCGATGGCACGTTCACAGATGTCAGCCGCCAATCGGGAATCGCGGCTCTCGAATCGCGCGCCTGGGGCGTGGTGGCGGCGGACATTAATAATGACGGCTGGATGGATCTGTTCGTCAGCAATGACGGGCTCGCGAATTTTCTGCTCGCCAACCGCGGCGGCGGGAAGTTTGAAGACGTCGGGTTGGTTGCCGGGGTTGCCTACAACCAGGCAGGTGCGGCACGCTCCGGGATGGGCGTGGACGCGGTGGATTACAACTCCGACGGGAATACCGATCTCTTCGTGGCCAATATCGATCACGAAGATTACGCCCTCTTTCAAAATCAGGGCAAGGAGGCATTCGACGACGTGGCCGCCCACGCGGGCATCGCTTCCGCCACTCACATGCTGAGCGGCTGGGGGCTTAAATTCTTCGATTTCGACAACGATGGCACGCTCGACCTGGTCATGGCCAACGGCCACCCCGATACCATGGTCAAGACCCACACACCTTCGGTCGACTACCGCATGCCCATGCTGCTCATGCAGGGAACTGGAACGGGCTTCAAGAACGTCAGCGGGCAGGCGGGATCGGCCTTCGCGCGGCCGATCGCCGGACGCGGTCTCGCGGTGGGTGATTTCGATAACGACGGCGCACTGGACATGCTGGTCGCCGTCAACGACGGTGCGCCCATCCTGCTGCGGAACAACGCAGGCCGGCGCAATCACTGGCTGGGCGTGCGGCTGATCGGGCGCAAGGCCAATATCGATGCGGTCGGCGCCGCGGTGCGGTATCAGGCGGGCGCCCTCAAGCGCACCGTGCTCAAGCCGGGTGGCGGGAGCTTCCTTTCGTCGCACGATCCGCGTCTGGTCCTGGGGCTCGGGGCGGCGGAAAAAGTGGACTCGCTGGAGGTGCGCTGGCCCCGGCCGGGCGGCATCGAGCGCTTTGCAAATCTGCCGGTGGACCGCTACATTACCATCGTGGAGGGACAGGGATCGTGGAAGTAGCGCGGCTGGTCATCGCCGTGATGCTGGGTGTGGCGGCCCTTTCCGCTCAAACGCCGGCGGACCCGGATCTCCGCGAGGGCATAGCCCTGACCACGCAGGGGCGGTTTGAGAAGGCCATCCCGCATTTTCTCGCGGCCGAAAGCCGGGGAGTCGAATCGTTCGCCCTCCGGTTCGACCTGGCGCTCTGCTATGTCGGCGTGCGGCAGTTCCCGGACGCCATCCGCATTTTGTCGGCTCTGCCCCCCGGGCCGAACACCGCGCAAGTGAAGGACCTGCTGGCGCAAGCGTATGTCGGGGATCGTCAGGCCGACGCCGCGTGGAAAGCGTTTCAGGAAGCAGCATCGCTCGCCCCGGATCGCGAACGGCTCTACGTTCTGGTGTCGCAGGCTTGCCTTGACGAGGGGCTGACCGACATGGGGCTTCGGGTGGTGGAAACCGGGCTTAAGAAGCTGCCCGGCTCGGCCCGGCTCCATTTCCAACGCGGCATCTTCGCCGCACAGAATGACGATAACGAAGAGGCCCGCAAAGAATTCGCCGAGGCGCGGAAACTTGGGCCCGGCTCCGATATCGCGTATATCGCCGAGGCGGAGCAGGCCCTCATCGAAGGGCGCATGACGGATGTCATCCGTTCGACGCGCGCCGGAATCCATGCGGGTTATGCGCACTATCTCCTGTTGACGATGCTCGGAGAAGCTCTGCTCCGCACCGGCGCAGCCCCTCCCACGCCTGAATTCAGTGAAGCGCAGAACGCGCTGGAGCAGGCCGTCGCACAGCGGCCGTCGTACTCGAGTTCGCACATTGCTTTGGGCCGCATCTATCTTGCGCTCGGACGGAATTCCGATGCTGTCACCCAATTGGAGGCGGCTCGCCGCCTCGATCCGCGTAATAAAGCCCTCTACCCTCCGCTGGCCTCGGCCTATCAAAGATTGTCAATGTCCGGAGAGGCGAAGGCGGCGCTGGCGGCGCTCGCGGCGCTCAATCGCGAGGATGCCGCACGCATCGGCAAGGCCGATGGAGGCCGCGCCGGATATGTGCGCAAGTAGCAACTATTTCTCCTGAACGGTCAGGATCTGATTGACCGCGACATTGGTCAGCCGGGTTACTGTTCCGCTGGGCCAACGAACTTCCAACGCATCCACCTTGGTCCGGTTGCCCAGGCCGAAGTGCACACGCGGATCCTGTGCCGATTGATAGCTCATGCCGCCCATCCGCTGTGCGGTTGCCGTCCAGGATCCCGAAGTCAATTTGAGCCGCGCCCCGACGCCGTCCCGATTCGAACGCGTTCCAACCAGCAGAATCTCGAGCCAGTGATTGGTGTTGCCGCCGTCGTTGCGCAGCAACTGTGGTGCGCCGCCGTTGTTGCTCACCAGGATGTCTACGTCGCCGTCGTTATCATAGTCGCCGGCCGCCAGTCCGCGGCCCACCGTCGGAGTTTGAACATCCTGGCCCAATTGCCGGCTTGCGTCGGCGAAGATGCCCTTTCCCGTGTTTCGAAATACCAGCTTCGGCTCGGCCCAACTGACCCCCGCGTGGTAGCGGCCGATGTTGTCGAGCACATGGCCGGCGGCGATAAAGATGTCCGGCCAGCCGTCGTTGTCGAAATCCAGGAAGTTGACGCCGAATCCGCTGAACTGGAAGGTGGCGTAAGCCAGTTTGGCCGCGGACGTGGCGTCTTCGAACATGCCGCCGGCGAGACCGCGATAGAAGCGCGTCTGCTGCTGATCCAGGTGAGTGATGATGAGGTCCTGCCGGCCGCTGCCGCTCGCGTCGGCAGCAGCGACGCCCATCCCGGCTTCGGTAGTTCCGTCTTCGCCCACCGCCACTCCGGCCTCGTAAGCCGATTCGGTGAACGTGCCGTCGCCATTGTTATGAAAAAACGTGTTGGCCCGGCCGTCATTGGCGATCAGGATGTCCTGCCGCCCGTCGCCGCTGGAATCGAAGGTGACGATTCCCAGCCCGTTGGATGGGCTCTTCCCCAAGCCGGATGCCTTCGAGACGTCTGTGAAGGTGCCGTCCCCGTTATTGTGGTACAGCGTGGGCGCCGTGCCGTGATAGTCGTCGGGATGGCAGTAGCTGCGGAGGCCCGGTCCGCGGCCGCCGCAGTAGAAATTGCGCTCCGGGGACCAATCGACGTAGTTGGCAATGGCCAGGTCGAGGCGGCCGTCGTTGTCGAAATCGAACCACGCCGCGCTGGACGCCCACCGTCCGGAATTGGCGACTCCCGCGCGCGACGTAACATCGGTGAACGTGCCGTCTCCGTTGTTGTGGTAGAGAATGGAGCGGCCGTAGCCCAGCACCATCAGGTCCGGATAGCCGTCGTTGTCGTAATCGCCGACCGCCACTCCCATGCCGAACAGGCCCTCCGCGCCCACGTGGGCGGATGCTGTGACATCGGTGAACGTGCCGTCGCCGTTGTTCCGGTAGAGCGCGCTGTGCAGGGGCTTGGATGGCTGAAACGCCGCGGTCTGCGCGCTGTTGACAAGGTACAGATCGAGTAGCCCGTCGCGATTGAAATCGATCCAGCCGCATCCGGCGCCCATGGTCTCGATCAGGAATTTCTCGGTCGAGGCGGCGTTCTCGTGCCGGAAGTGGATGCCGGCCTGCCGCGTGACGTCTACGAATCGGGGAAGGGCGTCCACCGGACCGCCCAACAGGGCAGTCACCGCCAGAGCCACGGCGGCAAACGCGACAATGTGCGGCGCGCGCAAACGCATAACTAGATTCTGACGCGCGAGTGGCGTTCACCGCCAGTGCCGTTTTCAAAAGACCAAATCCCGCGAACATAGGAGCGACAGCACAGCGGCTCTGCCGGCTAGTATTTTCCAGTTATTGATTGCTTTCCGGGCCGCCCCTATAATCGCTCTATCTCGGAGGGATGTTCCACGCATGAAGTTGACGACAAAGCTGTCTATAATCCCTTTTCTCGCCCTCGCCACCGCGCCCGCAGTGTACGCGCAGGGCTGTATTGTGGCGCGCTCCAGTTCCATCGATATGGCTCCCGAAAGCCAGGGTGGATATCTGCAGACCGGCGACTGGGAACTTACCATCGGCTACCGTCACCAGTTTTCCTATAAACACTTCGTCGGCGACGTGGAACAGAAGTATCGAGTGCAGCAAGGCACGCAGGTGATGAACAAGATCAACCTGGAGGATATCGATCTCACGTATCAGGCGACCCCGCGCTTCAGTTTTACCATCAACGCGCCTCTGCTGCTCGCCAGCCGGCGCTCCAACAACTCGTACTACACGACCACGTCTTCCGGGCTGGGAGATATGACACTGATCGCGCAGGGCTGGCTCTGGAATCCACGGCATGCGCGACGCGGCAACATTGCAATCGGTTATGGCGTGCAGGCGCCCACCGGGAAGGACAATGTCCAGAACAACGTGCTGACCTCGGCATCGGCCACCACGCCCACCACCGTCACAGCGGACTATTCCATTCAGCCCGGCAGCGGCGGTTGGGGCATGGTGTTCCAGTGGCAGGCATTCCGGGAATTGGGCCGTGACGCGACTGTTTACACGACCGGCAACTATTTGGCGACTCAGGGCGGCACAAATAACGTGCTGCGCAGCGCCACGGCGGTGAATCAGCCACTGACCGCCTACAACGCGATTCAGGATCAATACCTGCTTCAGGCCGGCGTGGCGTTTCCGATCCGCAAAATCCGGGGCCTCACGGTCACCTTCGGCCCGCGCATGGAAGGCGTGCCGGCATCCAACCTCATCGGCAACGATCTGGGCTTCCGCCGCCCGGGGTTCGCGATCTCGGCCGAACCGGGCTTCGTATATGCGCGCGGCGGCAGTATGCTGCAGGCCAGTGTAGGCAAAGCGATATACAGGGATCGCACGCGCAGCGTGCCGGACAAGATGCTAGGTACTCACGGGGACGCCGCTTTCGCCGACTACGTTTGGCTGGTGAGTTACACCTATCGCATGCCCAAACACAGAAGCGAAAGCTCCAATTGATATGCGGCTGCTTGCACTGTGCGTTTTGCTGGCCGCCGCCGTTCCCGGTCAAGCGGGCGAACCGGCGGCCAAGGCGCGTCTGCACGAGTTGCGCGGCAAGCCGGCGATCGTGAACTTCTGGGCCACCTGGTGCGTTCCATGCCAGGCGGAGATGCCGGCGCTCGTGGAACTCGAGAAGACGTATGGAGCCAAGGTGCAGTTCGTCGCTGCGTCCCTGGATGATAAGAAGACCAGGGACAAGGTCCCCGAATTCCTCGAGAAATATCACGCGACATTCCCGGTATGGTACGGGGTAACAGCAGATGACCTCGACGATCTGAAACTCGGCGAAGCAGTGCCGGCCACTCTGTTCCTGGATCGCGACGGGCGCGCCGTCTTCCGCATTCTCGGCCAGGCGCGCTCCGAAGAAGTGGAGGCGCGCTTAAAGTGGCTCGCGGGCGACCGCACTGTTCCCAAACCCGAGCCTCTGGTCAAGCATTTGGAAAAGTGAGCAGAAGCTATGTATTCCACGGAACGGGATTCGACCCTTCCACGCACTCCCACACGCCGGCAGCGAGCGGTCCATGTTCATCCACTCTGCCGCTCGGCCATTCGACAACGAGCCGCGCCGTCCGTTGGCGCCGCCCGATGCCAAATGTGAGCGCCGGCTCAGACTGCGATAAATAGCTTGACCCGCTCTTCACCACGCGAGATTGTGTGCCGTCTGGCGTAGTCAGGCGGGCAACTGCGCCAATCGCGTCGCGATTCGATTTCGTTCCCCGCAGGCGCAGGCGGACCGATCGGTTGCCGTTTGCCAGCTCATTTCGATAAAGACAGGCGGGCCCCTGATTCGTGGTCACCAGCAAGTCGAGGTCGCCATCGTTATCGAAATCGCCGCAGGCCGCGCCGCGGGCTACTTTGGCAGCGGCAAACCCCGCGCCCGCCTCGCGCGCTACATCGCGGAATTTGCCTTGGCCGCGATTCAGGAAAAGGTGCGGCGGTTGAGCATAGGCCGTCTGCCCGCTCAAATTGCGCGCGGTTTCGTCGATGTGGCCGTTGGCCGCGAACAGATCCAGTTTGCCGTCGAGATCGGCATCGAAAAACAGGCATCCGAACCCCAGGCTATGGAGCGAAGCCGGGCCGATGCCGCTGGCGACTGCGGCGTCGCGGTACACACCTCCCGCGCCGGGCCGGTATAGCGCCATCATTTCGCCATCGAAATTGGTGATCGCGATGGCTTGCGCTCCGCTGCCGTCGATGTCTCCCGAATCGATTCCCATGCCGGCGCGCGCTTTTCCATCTTCGCTAAAGGCTACGGCCGCGCGCACGCCGGCCTCTTCGAACGTGCCGTCACGCCGGTTCCGATACAATTTGTTCGGCTGCGTGTCATTGGCGACGATCAGGTCGGGCCAGCCGTCGCAGTCATAATCCAGCATCGCCACTCCCAGCGATTTGGAGCTGGTATCGAAGATCCCGCTCTTGGCAGTCACGTCTTCGAATGTGCCGTTACCGCGATTGCGGAACAGCCAGTTGGTGGCGCCCTGATACGCTTCGGGTGTGCAGTACGATTTTCGCTTGCCGTCCACGCTGCAGAAGACGTCGTGCTCGGGCGCCCATTTGAGGTAATTGCAGACAAAAAGATCGAGGTGCCCATCGCGGTCAAAGTCGAACCAGACCGCCGAGGTGCTGAAACCAGCGCGGCCGCCGAGTCCGGATTTCGCCGTCACGTCAATGAAGCGGCCCTTCCCCGTGTTCTGAAAGAGCCGGTTCTGACCGAACGCCGTAACCAGCAAGTCCGGGAAGCCATCGTTGTTGTAATCCGCGACGGCGACCCCCATGCCGTACATCTCGATCGCGAGCCCGGCCTGCTCGGTCACGTCGGTAAACGTCCCGTTGCGGTTGTTGCGATAGAGTTGGAGCGTGCTGCGGTGCTTCTTGTGGCCCGGCCAATCCATGCCGTTCACCAACAGGATGTCCAACCAGCCATCGCAATCGTAATCCAGGAAGGCGCAACCTGGACCGAGTGTTTCCGGAAGATACTTGGCGCCGAATGCGCCGCTGTTGTGCTGAAAGCGGATGCCGGCGCGAGCCGTTATGTCAGTGAAGCTGAATCCGAGCGAAGATCCGGTGAGCGGCAGCGCCGCGGCCGCAGCCAGGAAATCGCGCCGCGTCACGAGATTACCGCCAGGCCGTTGCGGATGGCATAAACCACAAGGTCCGCCGTATTGTGAATGTCGAGCGCCTGCATCAGATTCGCGCGATGCACCGCGACCGTGTTTACGCTGACCCGCAGCAACTGCGCGATATCCCGATTCGACTTGCCATTCACAATGAGCTGCAGCACTTCCAATTCGCGAGTGGTGAGTTCCGGGACGCCGGTGGGCGGCATTTTCTCAAGGCGTGGATCGAGCACATGTTCGCCCGCGGCGACTCGCCGGATAGCGGCGGCGAGTTCCAGGTCCATGGCATTCTTCAGCAGATACCCACGCGCGCCCGCATCGAGGCAGGTGCGCACATAGTTCGCCTCCTCGTGCATGCTCAACATCAGGACTGCCGCCTGGGGCGCTATCTTCAGGATGTGGCGTGTGGCCGCGGCGCCGTTCATTCCCGGCAGCGCGAAATCCATCACGATCACCGCGGGAATCGCGGCCTGAACCAGTTCGATGGCCATCTCGCCGCTTGCCGCCTCGCCGGTAACCACGATGTCCGGCTCGTCTTCGAGTATGCGCCGGAAGCCGCGGCGAACCAGGTGATGGTCGTCAACGAGAAGGACGCTAATCTTTTGTTCAGGCATGGGCCTCCAGCAGGACTACGGGCACGGTGAGCCGCACCAGCAATCCGCCTTCTTCCGGATTCAGCAGCTCCAGCTTTCCATTCACCAGCTCGGCGCGCTCGCGCATGGATACCAGTCCCATGCCGGGAGCTTTGCTCGAGGCAGCCAAGCCGATGCCGCCGTCCTGAACCTCCAGCACGACGGCTTCCGGCGAATACCGCACGCGAACGGTGGCAGCCGCTGCCCTTGAGTGGCGCGCCACGTTGTTCAGCGCCTCCTGCAATACGCGATAGACGTGAATGGCGATGTTCTGGTCGAGCGCCGGCGCATCGCCGGAAGATTCGTACGCGATGCGGATGCCGGTCTGCTTCTCAAAGACGGGTAGCTGCGCCCGCAGCGCGGGCTCGAGCCCGAGTTCTTCAAGGGTAGCGGGGTGCAACGCCTGCGAGAGCGCCCGTACCTTGTCCAGCGTAGATTGAACGATCTCCTGCACCTCCTTGAGTTCGGATTGCAGCGCCGAATCGGAGGCCGCCGTATGCCGCGCCGTCCGGTGCAACATGGCGCCTATGGCGGTCAGAATCTGGCCGAACTCGTCATGCAGCTCGCGGGAAATATAGCGGAACGTGCTTTCTTGAATGGAGATGAGTTGGCGCGCCAGTTCGCTGCGGCGCTCGGAAATGGCGGCCACGCGCGCGAACATGCGGCGGTTGTAGTGCACCAGGTAAAGTCCCGTACCCAGAAGCACCAGCAGCACCGCGGCTAGAAAGAGATAAACATCGCGCTCTCCACGCGCGTAGATATCGCGAGTCTGCGCGGCGGCCTGTTTCTCACTTTCATTGTTCTCCACCAGGAGCCGCGCCACCGTCGTGCTCAACGTCGCCTCGCGGGCCGAGAGCGAAATGCGGACCCGCATCCGCGCCTCCTTCTCATCGGTCTGGGCAAGAGTAAAAATCCGATCGAGCGCGTCCCAGAACTGGGCTGTGAGTGCGGAGAGGTATCGCCGCTGCGCGTCCGGCACGGATACTGGACGGAACTGCGCTTCACGCGCCACGGCATCTTCCAAATCCACGCGCAGCCGCCTGAACTGCGCCTGCCAGGCGGTGAGCGGGTACGGCTCGGTCGCATCCACCATGTCACGGATCGCCAGATCCACCTGGTTCAGATCGTTTTGGATGCGCAGCAGCAGCATCGAATCGGTGCGGTTGCGGTCAATGGTTTCCGACTGCAACTGCCGCAGTCCGCGGAGTTGCACAATCGTGAACCCGGCGTACACGGCCACGGCGGACAACGTCACAGCGAGTCCAGTGAGCAGGCCGATGGTAGGAGACCGGTGAGACTGCATTACCCGTATTGTGCATTATCCGCTATAGCGGCAGCGGTGGCCGCGGAACGAAGCGAACCAGGCGCCCTCCAGCCGCCTAAACACTCTTCGAGGCGCATCGCGATCGCGAGGACTATGTCTTCCCGCCACGGACGCGCGGCAACCTGAACTCCGATGGGAAGACCATCGGCCGTCTCCCCGCAGCGCACGGCGACCGCCGGCCAGCCGGTGACATTGTGTGTCATGGTGTAGCTGAAACCGCGGAATGTGTCTTCCTCGATGGATTTGCCGTGCGGAATGGCAGCGTTTGCGCACACCGGCGAAATCACCGCATCGAAAGGCGTGAGGAATTCGAGCATGGAGGCGCGGAAGGCGAAAAGCGCCGACCAGCGGTCCGCGAATTCATGGATGCCGGCGCGATACTGCTCCAACTTGCTCAACCAACCTTGCAGCAAAGGATGAGTGCGGTTGCTCCCAATTTGCTCCAGGTATGCGTGCAGGTCATCGCCGCCATCAGCGCCGATCAGCATCATCTCCAAGTCATAGCTCTCCTGGATGCGCGGCGGCCGGCAATATTTGGCGCCTAACGCGCCGGCCACGGTCTCCACCGTGGCCGCCGTTTCCGCGGAGGGCGCACTGATTCCGTTATCGGCGAACCATGCGATGCGCAGTTGGGCGGCATCGAGGCTCGCAGCATCGTTCAATGGCATCGGCACGACGGTGTGGTCGTGTCCATCGGGTCCTACAAGGAGCGGCACCATAGCGCAGAGATCTTCGATCCGGCGGGCCATGGGGCCGATCTGCCACAGCGTTTCAATCCAACCCCCGGCCGGCGGCACGTGGCCGGTTCTAGGCAAACGGCCCGAGGTAGGTTTGAGCGCGGCGATACCGCAGAAATGCGCCGGCAGGCGGACACTTCCGGCTGCGTCGCTGCCGAGCCCAAACGGCGATCCGCACGCGGCGATCAGCGCCGCCTCGCCGCCGCTCGAACCGCCGCACGTGCGCGAGAGGTCATAAGGATTGTTTGTACGGCCGTAGATCAGGTTGTCGGTTTCGAAGGCAAAGAGCAGGTCCGGTAGATTCGTACGGGCCAACGGTATGGCCCCGGCGGAGCGTAAACGATGAACCAGCGCGGCGTCCTGAATCGACCGCGGCGCATCGCGAAATCCAAGCGTACCCGCGCTGCAGCTCGTGCCGGCCACTTCGATAGAGTCTTTGACGGAAAACGGAACACCGTCCAGTGGGCTGAGCAAACCGCCGTCAGCCCGCCGTTGGTCGGCTGCCTGCGCCGCTTCTAATGCGGGTTGCTCCAGCACTTCGATTACGGCGTTCAGTTGCGGATTGATTTCCGCGATCCGGTCCAGATGAGCCCGCACCAGTTCGGCGGAGCTGATGGATCCGTTGCGAATCAACTTCCCTTGAGTGACGCCCGAGAGCGCCAGAATTTCGTTCATTGTTCGTTCACCACCAGTTGCCGGTTGGCGGCCGTATTAGCGATTTTCTGCTTGATCCCGCTGGGCCACTCGACCTCAACCGCGGCATTCGTGTCCTTGGCCAGCCCGAATGTCAGGGCAAGATCGCTCGACGAGCAGTAACTCGAGCCGCTATGAACAGTCTGCCACTGCGTGCCGCCCGCGCTGGTAACACGCACCACGGCGCCGATCCCATCGCGGTTGGATTTCCGCCCCACCAGCTTCACCTGGAGCCAATGGTTCCGGTTGCCGCCATCGTTGCGATAGAGAGCCGCCGGGCCGTTGTTGGTCGAAATGAGTACGTCCAAGTCGCCGTCCTGATCGAAATCGGCATAAGCTGCGCCGCGCGCTACCAAAGGCCGGGTGAAGGCGTTAACCTGTTCGAACTTGCCATGTGCGTCATTGTGGAACAGCAGGGGCAGTTCGGCATACTGAACCTTCGGTTGGACGCGGCTGATCTGCTCTTCGATGTGGCCGTTGGCAGCCAGAATATCGGGATAACCATCCAGGTCATAGTCGAAAAAGAACAGGCCGAAGGTCAGGTTGAGCAGACTGGCGCGTCCTACGGTGGAGCGGGGCGCTTCGTCCACAAACAAACCGTTGCCTTCGTTGTGATAGAGGCCGAGCATCTGGTTGGCGAAGTTTCCGACGATCAGGTGCGGCCGCCCCGACCGGTCATAGTCGGCGGCATCCACGCCCATGCCTCCGCGCGCCACGCCATCCTCGCCGAACGCCACGCCGGCGGCGAGGCCTTCATCCTTGAAATGGCCATCCTTCAAATTGCGGTAGAGCCGGTTGGGCTGCGTGTCGTTCGAGACAAAAATATCGGGCCAGCCGTCGCCGTTGTAGTCGAGTACGGCAACGCCCAGCGACTTGCTCGTGCCGTCGGCGAGGCCTGCCTTCGCCGTCACGTCTTCAAATTTGCCTCCGCCCAAATTGCGGTACAGCCGTGACGATGTTCCCTTGTACGATTCCGGCGTACAGTAGGATTTCGTCGCCCCATCCAACGAGCACCACAGGTCTCCCTGCGGCGTCCACTGCACATAATTGGCGACGAACAGGTCGAGCTTGCCGTCGCGATCGTAATCCAGCCAGGCGGCGCTGGCGCTGAAGCCCGAGTTCGTGATGCCGGCCTCCCGCGTAACATCGCGAAAGTGTGCTCCTCCCTCGTTGTGAAAAAGATGATCGCCGCCGAGGCCGGTGATATAGACATCGTCGCGGCCGTCGTTATCGTAGTCGCCGATTGCCACGCCGAGAGCGTAGATGTCGATGTCCAGTCCGCTGCCGCGCGTAACATCGGTGAAGGTTCCGTTATGGTTGTTGCGGTAGAGCGCGGCGGTAGTGTGCCGGCCGTGCGGTTGCAGATCCTTGCCGTTCAACAGCAGGATATCGGGCCAGCCGTCGCCATCGAAATCGAAAAACGCGCAGCCGGGGCCCATTGTCTCGGGCAGCCATTTCTTGCCGGATCTGCCCGCGTTGTGCGTAAAGTGGATGCCCGCGGCGCTCGTGATATCGGTGAAGCGGACGCCGCTAGTCTCCGCCGGCCCGGAGACGATCGCCGGCACGCTCAGGAAAGCGGCCAGAAATATGATCGTGAATAGGCTGCCTTTCATTGTTATCCTCCGGACTCATCAATCGTGGTTTGGCCGTTAACGCCTGCGAAGCTTCATCAGCCTTGAAGCGCAGAAACAGTTTCTCTTCGCGATCGGCCTTTTCGATCTGACCCAGCCCGCGATAGCAGAGCATCAGGTTATAGTGCGCCTCCAGGTCTTCGGGATCGACATCGAGTGTCCGACCGAACGCCGCCACCGCGTCGGCGTAATGCCGCTGCAGAAACAGAATGCGCCCCAGTTGGTTGGTAGAAACCCGGTCGCGCGGGTATTGACGCAACGTCTCGCGCAGATCGCGAATGGCGGCATCGTAATCGCCGGCGGCTTTTTCCACCATCGCGCGGAAGAAGCGGCCGCGAGCGAGATCGGGACTCAGCGCCAGCGCCTTTTCGACGAAAGGACGCGCAGCATCCGTTTCGCCTTCCCGGATCAGTGCCCGCGAGATGTTTAGCCAGCCGTCCGCATAGCCGGGCTCGGCCTCCGTCACGCGATGGAACGCATATTCGGCGCCTTTCAGATCGCCTTGCAGCAGCAGCCCGATGCCCCAATCGTTCCAGCGCTCGCGATCCTGCTTCCGAATGACCGGCTGCCAGTTGGGCGTGCCGAGTTCGACGCTCGCCGTGGCTTTGGCCAGTGTCACGATGGGCAGATCGGGGATCGGCGCCGAATCGTACGTATAGTGGCGGCTATCATGGTCCACGCCGGCGGAACCCGATTGCGGGACGCCGGCAAATGCGAACCGCGTATAATTCCACGTGAACTTCCGGTAATTCAGCTTGGTCTCAAGTGTCACCGGACCCACTGCGTCCTTCGGAATATCGACCCGGAAATGTGCTGTATCGGCGGCGCCGGGCGGAATCAGGTGGACGTAGAGGACGCTTCGCGTTTGCCAGGCATTTCGCTTGTCGATCGGATTGCCCGCACCATCGAGCTGGTAGGAGCGGTAGAAATGCGCGCCCGGATCCACCGGACCCTTGCCGTCATCCTCCACAAATCCGCTCCACGCCAGAATGCGCCCACTCGCGTCACGCGCCTGAAATTCCAGCCAGACGTCAAAACCGTCCACCGTGCCCGCCGGAAAAAAGTGGCCGATTTTCCGCGTGCGCACCACCGCGTCCACTCGCACCGAAGAGCCGGGCTGGAACCTGACGCCCGGAGCATCGATGGGAGCCGCCAGTTTGCCGACCTCCCGCAGCGTGATGGGACCGGACTGTTCCGCTTCTTCGCCCACGGCAAAGGTCGATGCCGCCGCGGGAGCATCGCCGGCACGCCGCCGCATCTGCACCTGGCCCTTAGACTCCTCGACGGGGCTCGCCGCAAAAAGATCCACCGTAATGAATCCCGATTGCAAAAACTGCTCGGTGGTCTTCAGTTGCTGGTCGTCATGGTTAACGAAGGGAATCGCGGTATTCGCGGCAGGGAAGCGGTGCGAGTGCACCTTGCCATCGCGATTTCCAGGATCGTGCGAAGATACCAGCGGCATGTGGCAATCCGCGCAGTTCGCAGACTTGGGCGGATAGTAGAAAGATCGCGCGCCCTGGCCGGAAACGCCGCTGGCCTGCCAATTATCGTACTCGTTGAAGCCCCGTACCCACCGGTAATGATTGACCGGCTCATCCAGGTGCACTTTGTGGCAGGCGGCGCAAAACTCCGCCGACTGCTGCCGCATGAATGGCTTCATGAAACTGATGCGATGCGGCTCCGGATTGAGATAGGTCAGGAATGCGTCAATTTTCCGCAGATACGGATTGTGGCTGGAGGCGATCTCATGCAGCGGTGGATATTCCATGGTGAAATCGCCGTTCCCCATGGTGCTCCCGACGTGCACAATGGAATGGCATGACATGCAGCCCAAGCCGTTTTGCGCCTCGGGCGTATCCACCTGCTCCTTGATCGGACGCTCGAAGCGTCCATTGAAGAATACGGCATGATCGTGGCAGCCCGCGCACCACTTGCTGCCTTGTGTGCCGCTCAACTCCTGCATGTGCAGAATGGTCGCGCGGTAAAACCGGTTGTTGAACGACGCGAAGTGGTGCATGGAGGACTTCCACTGCTCATAAATGTCTTTGTGGCATTCGCCGCAGAGCTTGGAATCCATGAAGAAATTCGAGGGGATGACCGCGCCGGTGTTCGTATTTGACGACGATGGCCAGAATGGAGAATGCGGTCCGGCGCCTTCTTCGGCCATGGAAACCGGTACGGTTTTCGGATTGCGGATGCGATCGGCCGGCAGCCCGAAACGCAGCGCGATTACGAGTGCCGAGAGCGCCGCGAGCTGGAGGGTCCACCGCGGCATCAGCATCGCAAGGCCCACCACCGCCAGCGCGACATGCGCAATGAGGATCGCGCGGTGATCTCTGGTGGCGCCCGCAAAAATCAGATAAACCCCGAGGGCTCCTGCCAGCGCCAGCAGCGCGGCACGCGGACTGCGCCGGTAACGCGACACCAGCCATACCGTCGCCGCCGCGCCGAGCGCCAGGTGCAGCAGCACATTCGCGATGTAGAAGATGGTAGGCGCAGGGGCAGCCGCAACGTACGCCGCGTTCAGCACCGCCGCGAGCACAACCCAGATCATTGGTTCGCGCCTCCCAGCGGCCGGATCAAACGCAGCGCGGGCCGCGTATTGTACTCCGTGCGATAGCGCAGGTGCGCTTCGTCATCCGGAAAATGCTCGCCGGCGGGATAGGGATAGCGGCTCATAGCGTGAAATGGCAGAGGCTCGACGCTGCTCGAAAACGCGGTGTTCGGGTCGCGGTCTTTGGCCCATCCATCCACCTTCAACAGGTAGTCGCGCGTCCAGCCGGCGGGCGGCTGCGCGGGAGGCGCCGCAAACTGCAGACGAATCTCGTCGCCCGAGCCGAGTATTGCCAGGCGGTCATCTACCTCGCGCAAAAGTTCAGCCACATCGCCGTAACGCGTGTACATGCCCGGAGTGGGATTCCAGAATGAGTTTGAAGTGACGGCGGAGTAGACGAAAGTGTCCGGTTGCTTCCGTTCGGGGTTGATCACCGTTTGCGAAAAACCGCGGAAATGCAGATCGGCGCGCTGCATGGCGACCGTCTCCAGTCGCGCATCGGCCCGGGAGGCCCCTTCGCTCAGAAAAATCTCGTCCCAATACACGCACAGGTTGGTCACAATCCGAAGCTTCCGGTTTGACGACGGAAACTGCAGATCCACCGCGATCGTTTTTGGCTTACCGGCGGGCATTCCCATGTCCGGGTTCACAGTGACCCAGCGGCCGGCGGCATCCTGCATCTGCAGATACGGCATGACAAGGCCGCCCTTCACTTCCTGGGCCGCCGCGCGGAAGGTGCTGCCGTCCGGCCAGTCCACCCATCCATTCAGGAGTAGAACCGCGCGTCCGTCCGGAGCCGCATTTCCGAAGTCCAGCTCCAGCGTGTGGGGCGCTGCTACACCCAGCTCCGAGCGCGGAAACCGATCCGGATAGCGCTGGTCCCGGGCGAGAAGCGCGGGGAGCACGTCGCGGCCTTCGTCATCTGTTGCCGATTTTGGATAGATTCTCCGCTTGACTCCGAAAAGCCGGAACTCCGGATAGGGCGGCCCTTTGAACTTTTCGTTGGTGAAGATTTCTTCCGAGACAGGGTGGTCAATCGCCAGAAGCTGAACCTGGTCAAGATAGGAAACCTCACTCAGCTCTTCCGTGATACGAATGTCGAAGCGTCCCTCGGCCTGCGCAAGAGCACTGCCGGGGATGGAAACGTATTCGTCGTGATCGACCGGGAAATATGTGCCCTCGCCATCGCTTGCGCCGAGCGGTGCAACGCCCAATACGTCGGTGATGAATTGAATACCTCGACCGTTCCAGGTCCAGATCATGGGACAGGAACCGGACAGCCTCTGCGCCTCGGGATACGTGTAGCTGTGTCCGCTGGCCTGGCGAGTCTCGTTTTGGATGAGGCCATTCGGCCAGGTGATGCGCACCACATCCACCACCGCCGCGCCGCCGGTCTCAAACAGCAGCGGAACGCCCTCATACATTTTCCGGCGGTACAGATTTCCGGCCTTAATTTCCACCAGCGCGTCCTGGGCCAGTTTTAAGCTCTTGATTCCCTGCAGCCGCACGCCAATCCAATGCGCGTTTGCGCGGCTGCGATTCAGGTCAACGTGCACGGAACCATCGGCGGCTATGCGGGCACGGTCGAGGCGGCCGTCATTGTCGAAATCGGCACTCACCTGTTTTTCGTCGGGCACCGCTCCCGCGAAAGACTGCACGTCGTAATGGCCGCCCAGACGATCGCGATAGAGCACCGGGTCGTGTCCGCGATAGAAAACCGCGAGATCGAACGCCTTACTCGCAGGATCGACGCGGAGCTTCTGTGCTGCGACGGGAGCGCCTTCGACAAACGGAAAGTCCTTCGTGTGATCGGCAAAACCCGCGGTGCCTTCGTTCCGCATCAGCGCCGGCGTGTTGCCCAGAAGGAGGAGATCGAGATCGTAATCATGGTCGTAATCGATCCAAACCGCCCGTTCGAAGCGGCGGCCCGGCAGCTCGCTCGCGACCCTGGTGAAGTGACCTTTGGAATTCTGAAACAGCAGCGGACCGGATTCGGTGAGGACGCACAAATCCATGAAACCGTCATTGTTGAAGTCTCCCGCCGCGACCGAAATTACGCCTCGCAATCCGTTCAGGCCCGGATCGGTCGCCAACTGCGTGCCGCCCCGGTAAAGTGCCACGCCGCCGGGCGACCAGGTCAGGAGATCCGCGTGACCGGTGGACGCGGAATCGATTGTCAGAAATCCGCTGGCATGGCTTTTCAGCGCGCGATCTTCATAAGCGGGTGTTGTTGCCGGTTCTTTTGCCGGATTGGGCAGCGGATCGTAGACTTCGGCATACAGGCACCAATCCACGTCCTCGGGAATGACCGCGCCCTCGCTTTGCTTTTTTAGCGCTTGAAATTCGGCGAGTGACCGGGCTGCCTCTTCCGTGCGGCGGGTCTGGCGATACAAATTGTAAAGTTGGAAGCGGGCGGCGGCGAGCTGTGGGTCGAGCTTCGCCGCGGTTTCGAACTGCGCGATCCCGTCCGCGGTGCGGCCGGTCTGACGGTACAAGGCGCCCAGTTGATAATGCCCGATGGGTTCGGAGGGCACGAGTTGGACAAAACGTTCGAACTGCGCCAGGGCGGCGTCGGCGTCTCCGGCTTTCTTATAGTAGATGCCGAGGTTGAACCAGGTGTGCGGCAGCGATGGATCGCGCTTCTGCACATCTTTGAGAAGCGCGACGGCTTCCTCGGACTTCCCCTCGCGCAGCAACGCGAGTCCGTAATTCAGCTTGTCCTGGAGGGAATCGGGCGCAAGGTCAAGCGCCTTTTTGAACTCCGCGACTGCTTCCGTGTGCGTGGTTGGGTTTTCGTAGAACGCCTTACCGAGGTTGCGGTGCTGGGCCAGGGCAGGGCTCACCGCGGGCGGATCTGCCGCCCAAAGAAGCCACGCGCCAACCACGACCACCCCGAAGCCCCAGATCCAAAGCCCAGCCCTCATGGATATCCGGGATTCTACTGAAACTTACCAAAACCAGCAATAGTATGGATCTACTAGGAGCTGATTCCTGCTCTTCCAGAACGAACTCGACGCCGGCAACCCACTTGCTGTCGTGCTGGGGCGCAGCGAGTCGGCGCTGGAATCGTACTTAGCCAGATTGACAGAGAAGGGAAGCGTGCGGGTGCGATCGTGCGCAAATATTTCCCGGCGCTCACTCCCTCCTACGTCGCTGCCGCGCTCTGGCAGCTGTATTTTGCTAGCGCATCCAGCAGCTCCTGAACGCGGATGGGCTTGGACACATACGCATCCATCCCGGACCCGATACAGCGTTCCCGATCGCCTGCCATGGCATGAGCCGTCATGGCGATGATCGGAATATGCGCGCCGCTCTCGCGCTCGCGGCTGCGAATCGCTTCCGTCGCTTGAAAACCATCCATATCCGGCATTTGGACGTCCATCAGGACAACGTCGAAGGGCTCCGTCTGAAGCGCCCGCAGCGCCTCCAAGCCGGTCGCGGCGACCGTGACGCGGTGCCCGTGTTTTTCCAGAAGCTTCCGGGCCACAGCCTGGTTGACCACATTGTCTTCCGTCAGGAGTATGCGCAATGGTGGAGTTCCGTGCGCAACCGAGCCGCCATTGCACTCCGACCGCTCTGCCGGTTCCGCGCCTTGGCGGCCGCTGCTGAGAACATCCACGTTGGCATTTCGCAATTCCGCCCGCCCGCATAGGATTGTGAAATGAAAGCACGATCCCTCGCCCGGTGCGCTTTCGACCCAGATCTCTCCATTCATCATGCGCACGAGGCGGCTGGAAATAGTCAGCCCCAGGCCGGTACCGCCAAATCTGCGTGTAACCGAGCCGTCGCCTTGCGCAAACGCTTCAAAGATGACCTTCTGCTTGTCTAGGGGAATACCGATCCCGGTATCTCGAACGGCAAAGTGCAGGCGGCACTCTTCGCCGTCGTAGCTCGCCACCTCGACGCGCACCGACACTTCGCCTCTTTCCGTGAACTTGATCGCGTTGCCGACAAGATTCACAATTACCTGTCGCAACCGAACCGGATCCGCAACAACCGAATCGGGGACGTGCGGGTGAACCTCTAACAGCAGTTCGAGCGACTTTGCCTTTGTGCGGACCGAGAGAGCCTTGATCGTTTGATCGAGGTCCTTCCGGATGTCGAATGCCACGGGTTCAAAGTCAAGTTTCCCCGCTTCGATTTTCGAAAAATCGAGAATGTCGTTGATAACCGTCAGGAGGGATTCAGCCGAGCTTTTTATCGTATCCAGATAGCTGCGCTGGTCACCGCTGAGCGGCGTATCGAGCATCACCTCAGTCATCCCGATAACGCCGTTCATGGGTGTCCGGATCTCATGGCTCATATTGGCGAGGAACTCGCTCTTTGTCCGGCTGGCGGCTTCCGCCCGCTCCTTCGCCTCCACCAGTTCGGCCGTGCGCTGCGTTACCTGCCCTTCGAGATCATCGCCGCGATCCCGCAACTCGTCGTCGCGAAGTTCAATCTCCGAGAGCATTTCGTTGAACGTATCGATTAATTGCCCTAGCTCGTCGTTCGCCTGTTTGTGCGCCCGTACGGAGTAGTTCTTCTCGCTCGAAACCGTCCTCGCGATTGCTGCGAGGTGGGCGATCGGCGCCGATACGCTGCGTTGCAAACGAAACGAAAGCGCCACACCCAGCAGCGAGGTCGAAACCAGAACCAGCAGTGAAAAGAGCGCCAGCCGGTCGCGCCGGCGCTGCAGAGCTTCCAAATCCGACTGCAGGCAGGCGGTTCCGACCGCTTGCCCCTTGAGCATGATCGGCTTGCATGCCACCAGCCGGTCGCCGATGAAGCGGCTCCCCTCCGCCCGCGCAGTCAGTTCTTCCGTTACCCGGTCGCGCTCCGATGAATACGCCGCAAATAGCTTCCCGTCCGGCGTCAGGATGGCCGCCGCGACTACATGCTGATTAGATCGAAGCCCGTCCAGGATCTCTCGTGCCGCCCGCGCGTCGCCAAATACCAGCGAAGCCGCGCTGTTGGATCCGACGATCTCCGCGAGCACCTCCACGTCGCGACGCAGATCGCTTCTCGCCGTAAGCCGATCGTAGGTAAGTACCGCCGCCGAGTCGAGCACCAGGGCCAGCGTTAGAGTGAATAGAATGATCAGCCGCAGCTTATGGCGGCTCGGGATATCGCGGTACTTGGAGATGATCTCCACAATCACCTTTTCACGATTTCCGCCAGGTTCAGAAGCTTGGAACTAATTCGAAGCCGCCCCTGCTCGGCAGCCGCGAGATTGACCTGAATCTGAATTCTAGCCCCATCTGTCTTCAGATTGACCATCCCACCCTCGGAAGCGAATCTTTCCGCTTCCCCGACGGTCAAAACTCCGGTTGTGTTTAAATCCGCCAGCATAGGGCGCCACTTGCCCCGAGCCGTTGACGCACTGAAGAACAGAATTTGGCAACCCGCGGCCTGTCTCGGGTCTGTTAAGTGCTTAAAGGCCATTCGATGCTCCTCGAGTACCTTCCCCGAAACAGCCTGCTGCAATGGGCCCTCGATGGGACTATCACCAGCCACACAGATTGTGATCGGATCGACCGGTGACTTGAGCGCCTCGGGAGGCCATTCCACAAATCTCGCCAGGTTGTAAACCATCGCCGCCTTCAGTTGATATTCTTCAACGGCCCCGCCGCGGTCGGTGCCGGAGAATAGCAGGCCTGCGCACAAAAGTGCTGTACCGAAGCGACGGTGCGACCGGAAGTACATGGGTGGCAAGAGCAGCATCCGGAACCGCTTACTCTTTTCCGAAAGTCATCTCGATTCCCGCGTAAATGGTTCGCCCGCGTTGTGCGAAGATCGTTCCACCGGGTGTATCTTTCCAGTCTGGAAGCCAAACCGGATGGTTCAGCAGATTCTCGGCATGCGCGACGAAGGCAAGGCCGGATTTACAGTGACCGGCAGGTATTTCGCCAGATCGTATCGCAGGTTTGCGTTGATCAGGTGATGAGCGGAGGGTGTCGGGTTCATCGAGTTCTCATATCCGGGAATCGTCGGCTGATATACGTCGAACACGCTCGCCGTCAAGCCGTTCGCCGCCGCATAACTGACGCCGCCTTTGGGCGCCCAGTTCGCAATCGGCGTGATATTCTTCGTCACTCCATCGTCGTTCGTCTGGTAAATCGTAGAGCCTGTCATGAAAACACTTTTCAGCAGGTAGTATTTCCCTTCCACTTCGAAGCCCTGGAACCTCGCCTCACCTTGATTCACATACCGGTTGTCGCCCCCGAAGTTAGCCTGAATGATCGGATCGGTCTGTTTGCTGTGGAAGTAGTTCACTCCCGTTTGAAACCGCCGGCCTTCATACGTCACCCCGATGTCGATGGTCGCCACCTTTTCCGGGCGTAAGTTCGGGTCGCCGTACAGAGTGGGCGGTCCTTCCCAAACCGGCGGCCCCAGGTTCATGTAGTTCTCAAAAAGGCTCGGCGCCCGGAATGCTTTGCTGTACAGCGCTTTGAGCGTGACATGGCTGGCGGGACTGTAAATGACTCCTACTCTCGGAACCACGTTGAGTTGGAGGTCTCCAATTTTGTTGGCCTGGAATCCACCGATCAGCTTAACGTTCTCCGTCAACTGATGGTCCACCTGGCCGTAAAGCGCGCCCCCGGACCGGCTGCCTTCCGCAATCGGCGCTCTGGGGTAAGTGAAATAAAAGTATTCGATGCCATTCATATAGTTGAACAGCGCGCCGAAGGTCACGTGATCCTTCTGGCTCAACCGCACCGTGTTGGTCCACTCGAGAACGGTTTCGTAGGAGTCCCTTGTCATCCACGGCACGGTCTTTTCCGCATTCAGAGCCGTCCGCGTATACGTCAGGTCGAAGCTCATATCCCAGTTCTCGGCGGCTTTCAGGCTGTATCCCAGATCGGCGAAACCGCGCCGCCAGCGCGCCTCTCCGACCATGCCCTCAACGTAGGACGTCTTCCAGTCGGTAAACGAAGACATGAAGCTCAAACCGCGGAAATTCACTCCGACATACGCGCCCTTACCCCGATCCGGAATCGTTGCTATCCCATCGCCGCCCATATAGGTCCATACCGGAGTAACCCAATTGGGCGTCTGGCGGAATTGCGCCGCGCCGACCACGTTCAGATCGCCATGCTGCAGCGAAAACTCGCCGGAAGTCGCGGTACCCGTTCCGGCCGCGCCCATTCCCGTCACCGCTGCGTGGTTGCCGGTCGCCTTCTTCGTGATCACGTTGACCACCGCCGAAAACGCGTTCGACCCGTATAGAACCGAGCCGGGTCCGCGAATCACCTCGATCCTCTCGATGATATTTACCGGGAAGGTCTCTAACAGATCTCCGCTCAACCCGCCTTCCAGCACCTCGCGTGTCGGCCGTCCATTGATGAGGTATAGGATGTGCCCACCGTTGATCTTCGTCTGATCTCCGCGCGCCGCAATAATACTGCGGTCCGTAAACGATGCAACCGACCCGGACAGCCCGCAAACGCGCTGCAGAATCTCGCTTAACGTCAGCCCTGCAAATCTGCGCAGCTCATCTTGTGTGACCACTGACATGACACCGGGCGCATCCGAAATCTTTTCTGAGAATTTCGAGGCGGTAACCACTTTCATGTCCAGCAGGGATTGCAGATCCATCGCGTAGAGATCCTGCCCCGCTGGCGTTCCGGAACCGCCGTTCGGCGCTCCGTCGCCCGCAGTAGCGCTGCTCGCAATCGCGCCCGCGCAGATGGCGATCAGGCACGCGAGTTTTTTACCATTCATGCCCTCCATATCGGCGAAACGGCCGATTTACTTTAGGCCGTCTTTCGCAGTTGATGGGCTTGGCGCCAGATAAGTCGGTCCAAATGCGGGGAAAGGAGGCGGCTGGCACAACTACTACGTTCGTGGTATCCTATACCCAATCGTTTCCAATCCAAAGTTTTTACCCCATATGTCCTGCCGTACCCTTCTTGTCTTAGCTCTCTTTGTGAGTTTCTCTGCGCTGCCGTCGTTTGCGGCGGGAAAGGAGTTCACGGCAGGTCCCGGCGAATCGTTCGTACCGGATCAACTCCTGATTCGTCTGGAGCCCGGTGCCGATATCAACAGCGTGCTGTCTCAGGTTCCCCCGGGGATCGCCGCCAGAGCGTTGAGTGCTCATCACAACTCGTTCCTGCTAACTCTTCCCAAAGGCCTGCAGAATGTGTTGTCGAAGGCGCTCGCTGCCCTGCCTTCTGTGATTTTCGTTGAACCGAACCGGATTCGTACCGTCAATCTGAGTACCCCGAACGATCCCAGTTACTCGTCCCAGTGGGCTTTGACGAATATTCAGGCTCTCCAGGCGTGGAACCTGATGCCCGATCAGTTTTTGACGGCGTCTACTGCGGGAGCTAACCGTGTCAAGGTGGCCGTCCTCGATACGGGCGTAGATTGCACGCATCCGGATTTTCGCAACGCCGGGGGAACGTCTGCCGATTCCGCTCAGGGTGGTCAGATTCTGTTTTCAGCCAGCAGCGCACCGGTGCCAACAACCGTTTCGCCCGCCGTGTGTCCATGGCAAGACGATCAAGGGCACGGGACGCACACCGCGGGGACGATCGCGGCGGCGACCGGCAATGGAACCGGGGTTGCGTCCGTAGGATATCCGCTGCAGCTGATCGTCTACAAGGTGCTCGACAGTAGCGGCAGCGGCAACGACGCCCTGATTGCGACTGCCATCGAATCCGCCACTGACGCCGGCGCCAAGGTCATCTCCATGAGCCTCGGTGGCGCTGGCTACTCGCAGAGCTTGCAAGAGGCTATGGATTATGCCTGGGCGCACGATACCCTCGTCGTCGCCGCTGCCGGAAATACCGGTGACACAACGCTCGAATATCCGGGCGCCGGTAACCATGGTATCGGCGTAGCTGCGACGGACACCAGCAACGCGCGAGCCAGCTTTTCGACGTACGGAAATTGGACGAAAATCGCGGCTCCGGGTGTAGGCATCCTCTCTACGCTGCCCACTTATTCGAATTCGTACGGCATATCCTATGGGAGCCTTTCCGGTACATCGATGGCGACGCCTCACGTTGCGGCCGTCGCGGGACTAATCGCGATGGGGAACCCAGGCCTTTCGGCCGCAGCCATAGCCCAACGTCTGCAACAGTCCGCCCAATCGACATCCACTACCTGGGATCAATACCTCGGATACGGCGTGTTGAACGCCGCCGGCGCGGTGAGCGGAACATTGCGGCCGGGAAGTCTGGGCAGCCTGGTTGGCCAAGTGCTGAGCAGCAGCGGGGTCGCGGTCGCCGGCGCCATCGTAACCGGAGGCGGCAAGAGCTTCACCACAGCTTCAGACGGGTTATTTCGTCTTCCGAATCTCGCAGCCGGAACCTACACTGTCACCGTCACCGCTTCGGGATACTCAGCATTGAGCGTGCAGGCCGCGGTTGTGCAGGGCGCCGACACAATGCTGGCGCCTCACATGGGCTCAGCCCAGGGCGAGTTTACCGGGCAGGTGCAACACAATGGGATGCCGATGGCGGGGGCCAGTGTCGAAGCCAATTCCGGAGGCGCCAACGTCGCGACGGCAACCACCGACGCCAACGGCTCCTATGCTCTCTATGTTGCACCCGGAACCTACAGTCTGACGGCGTCCAATGCGGGAGCCGTCACTTCCACGGTTACCGCCCAGTCCGTCGCTTCCGGCGGAGTTACGAGCGTCAACATTCCTTTGTCCACGCTCGGCAATATCACGGGCGTCGTAAAGGATTCCAGCGGGGCACTCTTGGCAGGCGCGCGAGTCGATATCTCAGGTGCGTTTACAGCCGGCGCCACAACAGATTCTTCGGGAAACTTCTCGAGCATCGGACTGCCTTCCGCCACATACTCCGTCACAGCGTCGGCCACCGGCTACAATCCGGCAGTGCAGAGCGGTGTCGCGGTTAACGCGAACGCGTCCACGTTCCTGACACTGATCTTTAACGCAGGCCCACCTGTAATCTCGGCCGCTTCCGCCGGCTCGGTGACGAGTTCCGGGGCCACTATCACGTGGGTAACGAACCGCCCGGCCGACTCACAAGTGAACTATGGTCTCTCGTCATCGTACGGGTACACTACGCCGCTCGATTCCACGCTTGTAACCACTCATTCGGTCGCGCTGACAGGTCTGGCGCCGTCAAGCACCTATCACTATCAAATCCTGACGCGAGATTCGCAGGGGCTGCTCGGCGCCTCGGCCGACCTTTTCTTTACCACGCTGAGCTCGCCAGGTACACAGCTCCTGCAATTGCATCTGGACTCTTCCGAAGTGAATGCTGTGACAAACGGATCGACGGTCACTCCCGCGGTAGCACCGCCGGGCCTCACCGGCAAAGTGCAGGTGAGCGGAACCGGATCGGTGAACTTCACTTCCGCGCAATCCGGCAACGGCGTCTACTTTCTGAATTGCTGCGTCAACACCAACAATGCGTATTACAAGTTTACCGGCGCTGGCGTCGGAACCGCGTTCAACACGGATCAGGGCCAGATCACGTTCTATCTGAAGTCGCGCTATAGCTTCACGCAACGCAAGTCATCCGCGTCCGGCCCGCGGTATGCGTTCGACGTCCGCGACGCGAGCACACATCAATTCTACTTTCTGACGCAGGTGTCTTCGGGTTATCTGGAATTCGTTTACACCATCGGAGGCAGCTCCCAATACTATTTCGTGCCCGTGGGCACTGAAGATACTCTCTTCGGAAGTGGAGTGACGGCGAAGGTCACATTGGCATGGAACTCTGCCTCCGGAACCGGAACGCTCGCCTTGAACGACAAAACGGTGAAGACCACGTCATACGTCAAAAGCACTCCGAGCTGGACCAGCGCTTCGGTGTTCGACCTGGGAGCGTACGAGTACGGAACCTCCGGCGGTTATTACAGCGAGGACGATATTATCGATGAGTTCAGTGTCGTGGGTCCGGCGCAGGCGACCGACGCCGTCCCGCCTGTGGTGTCCATTACAGCGCCTGGAGCGGGTGCAACGGTTTCGAGTGTGGTTACTGTAGCAGCCAACGCGACGGACAACGTCGGTGTAACGGGCGTTCAATTCGAGCTAGACGGCGCGAAGATCGGCGGTGCTCAGAGTGGGGCTGGACCTACCTACTCCATCTCTTGGGATACAACGACGGCCAGCAATGGTCCTCATACCCTTTCGGCGGTTGCGTCCGACGCGGCGGGAAACTCCGCTACGGCGTCAAATGTCGCTATCACAGTAAACAACGTGTCGCCCCCGCCTGTGATCTCGGCAGTGAACGCATCTCCCGTCACATACTCTGGTGCAACCATCTCGTGGACTACGGATACGCTCTCCGATTCTCAGGTGGCCTATGGCACTACGTCATCATACGGCTCCATCAGTCCGCTGAACTCGACGCTGGTAACCTCGCACTCCGTGTCACTCGGGGGACTTACCGCTTCTACCACTTATCATTACCAGGTAATGTCACGCGATTCGCAGGGGAATCTTGTGAGTTCAGCGGATTTCACCTTCACAACGGCTGCAGCGCCGGTGGGACCGCAACCACTACTCTTGCTGCATGCAGACGCTTCCGAGGTCAGCGGGACCACTGCAGGGGCAATTGTGACACCGTCCGCCGGCCCCGCTGGATTTACCGGCAACGTCGTAGTGAACGGCACGGGCTCGGTTAACTTTGCTACTGGCCAATCCGGCAATGGTCTATACTTCCTGAACTGCTGCGGAAACACGAACAATGCTTATTACAAGTTCACGGGAACGCCCGTGGGTTCCATCTTCAACGTGGCTCAAGGGCAGATCACCTTCTATCTGAAATCGCGCTACACGTTCGCGCAACGCACGGCGAGCGCCGCGACCCCGCGGTACGCCTTCGATGTCCGGGATGCCTCTTCGCACCAGTTTTACTTCCTGACTCAGGTTTCTTCCGGATATCTTGAGTTCGTCTACAACATTGGCGGCGCCGCGCAATACTACTTTGTGCCTGCGGGAACCGAGGAGGCGTTGTTCGGCAGCGGTGTGACGGTCAAGGTCACTCTCACTTGGGACGGCAGCGCTGGCGCCGCTACACTGTTCTTGAATGATAAGGCGGTCAAGACCACCGCATATAAGGCGAGCGCACCTAGCTGGACAGCCGCGTCAGTGTTCGACTTCGGGGCGTACGAGTACCTTACTCATGGCGGTTATTACAGCTTGGACGACATTATCGATGAATTTACCGTGACGGGGCCGGCGAGCGGCAACTGACCGCTCCGCCACTATTTCGAGCGGCTTCAGACGGCGCTATCGCCGGAAATGCTGGTCTCTGTATGCCCTCGGTCGGCTGCTTCATGTAGCTGGGCTCAGCCGGATACTGCCGTGTTCAAACCGGCTCGGTCGCGCCACTCGCTGTCCAACTCGATACCGTATGGCGGATCGGTGACGATGACGATCGGTTTGCGTCACCGAGCAGGTGCGCGACATCTTCGGGCCGAGTGCAGTCGCCTCCAGGATTAAACCCCGTAGAGCCGTTCTGTAAGGTTTGCCTTGAAAAGAAAAGACTTGGGATGGCTCCGCAGGAATGGTTCACTTCGAGGTGACTCTCGGGAGAACGGAGGATTTGGTAGCACCAGAGCTCAGTGAATACCTCGCTCCGCGTTAAATAACGCAAAAATAACGCAAATTCTGGTTTTGAGAGCGGCTCTGACTTCGAGTTGCCTGGTGGGCGTCACGGTCATCTCCTGTAGTTTGATGCTCGTGCAAGCGGATCGAACGTAAGCCACTTCTACTTAGTGCTGTTTTGCGCCTCCGATTTTCCCGCGTTATTTTCGTCAATTCTCGCGTTATTTGTCGCGAAAAGCGCGTTAAAGAGCGGTTCTGGACGCGCGCAGACGGAGTTGCAGTTCACCGCAGAGGATTGAAATGTAGATCACGGTAGATGGCGGTCACGGAAACTTCCTGGCGGGCGCGGCACACCGCCTTTACGCTCGCATCGCCATTGGTCAGAGCGTCTCGCTAGCGAAGTCGTGTTTTCGGCGCCACCAATTCGCCGCTGTTTACAGCGCGGCTTAAGAACCGGACGGTGATTTCGCCGCTGGCCTCATCACCCGTACATTCGTCCACCACGAAATCCTTCCACCGGGTGGTCATTCGCCTCTTTTCCGCGAGAGTTCCCCATTTTTGAATGGCTGCCGCTGCGCGCTCCAACTTTCTTTCGTGCCGCGCCCTTCTGACTTCCCTGGTCCTCCGGAGTGCTGTGGCCTGGGTTGCGCAAGGGCGGGAACAGTAGATACTTGGCTTGGCCGTCTTGCGCAGGTAGTACCGGCCGCATTTCTCGCATGGGCCGCCGATCCTTTCCAGCCGGCCATTCTGCAACAGTTGAATGAAGATATCCCAAGCGACATCCCAGCCGGTGCAGGGGCGGCGCGGATTGTACGTTACTGACAAGCCCGCGCCCTGACCGGTTGGTGCTAGCGTCACCCTAAGGCACTCTTGAACCTCCAGAATGTTCGGAGAGCCAGCGGGCAGCTTCATTTTCAGTAATGGTGGAACAGGGGCTCCGACCTTCAGTTCGTAGGCAGTCGGGGGAGCCGATCGAGCCGCCTGCCATTCCTTTAGGAGCGCGGCAAGCTTGAGCCTCGCTGCTCCGGCCAGGCGATGCCCAGGGACACCATTCCCGTTCAGTAAATCGCGCGATTGTTCCAACGTCAAATCCCGTCGCTTAGAGCGGTGGGTGCGTATTGTCATGATTATTGATAGCACAACTTGATAGTGAATGTTTTTCGACATTGGGCTTGATCCACATTGGGCAGCTGCCGTACAGTGATATACGACACGTATGGTGTTGTCTATCACAATCATTTCAGGGGCGAGCCACCTGCGCACCAAGAGGGACGGCGACCCGGAAGTACAGTCGTCATTCGTTGCGGAGTTGTTCCGCCCTGGAGGTGCACAGTGAAGCGCGGGCGGCCATTCCAAGCGGGCAATACCCTCGGCCACGGACGCCCGAAGGGCAGCCGCAATAAAATCAACGAAGCGGGCAAGCTCCTGGAGGAGCATTCGGCAACGATTATGGCGCTCGCCATAAGCAAATGCCGTGAAACTCCGAGTATCCTGCGGCAATTGCTGCGGCTAATCGCCCCGAAGCTGCCAGACGCTCCAATAAATCTCGGGCCGGTTTCCATGGATACCTTAGGGGACCTCGACGCGGCGTCAAGAATTGTCCTGGCAAAAACCGTATCCGGCAAACTCTCTCTGAATGAAGCGCAAGAAGTTTTTGCTCTGATCGAGACCCGGCGTCGTGTCCTTTTCGGCGTGGAACTTGAGCGCCGCGTCAGTGCAGTTGAGCAGGACCGGCTACCGTAAGCAATCAAAATCGCATACGAAGAAGGAAAGAATATGAACAATCCAACTACACAACTTCAAATTGAAACATGGTCCCTTGACCGAATTACGCCCTATGCACGCAACCCTCGCAAGAACGATCACGCCGTGGAACGAATGTGCTCGGCGATTGTGGAATATGGCTTCAAAGTTCCATGCCTGGTGCGCAGCACCGGCGAACTGATTGATGGACACTTGCGAATCAAGGCTGCCCGCAAAATCGGCATGACCGACGTCCCGGTCATCGTGTGCGATGACTGGTCGCCAGCAAAGGTAAAAGCCTTCCGCTTACTGGTGAACCGTTCGGCGACCTGGGCGACGTGGGACGACGAATTATTGAAACTAGAACTTGAAGAACTCCAGGAACTCGACGTTAAGTTCGACCTCACTGGATTTGACATAGGCGAGATCGACGCCATCCTGGCTCTGCCGACGACCGATGAGGAGGCGCTTGCGGCGCCTCCTCTGCCACAAATAGCGACTTCGCGGCCGGGAGACCTTTGGCTGTTAGGGAAGCATCGCGTCCTTTGCGGGGACGCGACCAACCCCGAGGCTGTACGGCGATTATTGGCGGGAGGCGAACCGTCTTTGATGGTGACCGATCCACCATACGGCATTGAGCTTGACTCGGAATGGCGAGACCGGGCTGGCCTGAACGGTCGCGGGCCGGCGGAGCCGAGCTACCTCAGGCGCACTGAGGGGCATCAAAATACCTCAATCTCATGCGACACGCGAGCGGACTGGGCGGATGCCTTTGCGCTAATACCTAGCCTGCAGGTAGCCTATGTTTGGCACGCATCAAAGTTCACCCGCGAAGTATTGGGCGGCCTGCTGCGAATTGGCTTTTTGCATCACCAACAAATCATTTGGAATAAGGGCCGCCCGGTCCTGACTCGAACCCACTACTGGTTTCAACACGAGCCGTGCTGGTACGTGCGCAAGAAGAATGCTCCGTGGTTCGGAAGGGCGGGCGAGAACTCGACGGTATGGGAATCTCCGTCACCCAAGTTCTTGATGGGGGGATCTAGGGAGGATAAATTCGATCACCCTACACAAAAGCCAATCGCGCTGATGAAGCGACCCATCGAGAATCACACGAAGCGTGGGGAGTTAGTGTACGAGCCTTTTTTGGGAAGCGGCACTACGCTAATGGCGGCTGAGGTCATGGGGCGCGTATGCTACGGCTTGGAATTGGATCCCAAATACGTGGATGTCGTGATCGGACGGTGGCAGGCGGCTACCGGATTAGCGGCGAAGTTGGACGGGGCGTCGGTCACATTCGACGAGGCAAGAATCGGCCGGGCAGATAACCCCGACGTTGAGAGCAGGGTTTTGGCAGAGCACAATCAGGCAGAATAGTAACCAGAGCTGACGAGTTCATCGTTCGCTATTCGGCTTTGGCGACCACCGCGCCCGGACATTTCTCGCGTCCACATCAACGGTCTTGCAGATGACTCGCGCACGGGGATCACGGCACGCGTGAACCGGATTCGGTCGGCGGCGTCACCACGATTTGTTGCGCTATTTGGCTCCAGCGGTGCGCCCACAAACAATGTGTTTAGATGCAGGCTGGCCGGATAGCATGCTCGTAAACAAGCGACGCTGTTCGGGCCAGGCGATCTGAGCAGCCACGGGACGCAGATTTCTCTCTGTGACTGGTTTCGCCGCTGGCATGAACAAGAGTTCCTCCTGGATGTCAGGGGCCAAATCCAGCAGTTTGGTAATTTGCGTCATGCGGGCTCGCGTGATGCCCGCCAGACGAGCCACTTCAGCA
>DATNFO010000032.1:0-49503 GCA_035606355.1 Candidatus Limnocylindrales bacterium
TGGAAAAAGGGAAACCCACAACTCCGCAAGCAGCCAAACGCCGTGCTCAGAAAATCGCCCGGGAACTGCGAATTCTCGGTTACACCGTCAATATCAAACCCGCTACGGACGCAGCACTCCCATTGTGACTTTCAACGGAGCGGTAGAAGGCGCTCGATAATCGAGTGCGCAGACCCTGCTAGCATGATGGAAGCAAAAGTGAACTCCTGATGCGTCTTCTTCCATTCAACGTGCTTCTCCTCTGCGCCGCGACCTTCGCAGCCCCGCTCGCGCCTCCGCAAACAACGAGCGCCCGTCCCTACACCATGCTCTACGTCTTCGGCGACAGCTATTCCGATTCCGGCGCCGGCTATGTGGACGGCAACGGCCCGACGGCGCTCGTCTATTTAGCCCAAAAATTGGGCATTCCCTTCACGTACAACGGAGATCCGAACAGCGCAGGCAAAGGGCTGAACTTCGCGGTGAGTGCGGCTTCCACTGGGGAGGGCGCCCCCCGGCCGCTTCCCAACAACGCGGGGAAACTCGCCGTGGGCATGAAGAATCAGATCGACACGTTTGTACAGGACGTCAAGAGCGGGACCGTTCCGAAGATCGATGCCGCCAACACGATGTTCTTCTTCGCCGGCGGACTCAACGATGGCCGACGTCCCGAAGGCTTCGTGCGCGACAACATCGAATCCGAGATCGACACTCTCTATGCCTTGGGCGGCCGCCGCTTCATGATTGCAATTCTTCCAGTCAAGATTCCGCAGTTCGCGGCGGCAGGTATCCGCGTGAATCCCGAGTTGGAGAAAATTCCGGGCGACATGAAGGCGAAATACCCGGACATCCGCATCGCCCTGTCGCAATGGGGCCGCTTCTACGACGACGTCATTACCAATCCCGCGAAGTACGGCTTCACAGACGCCACCAACCCGTGTGCCGAACGCGCGTTTGGGCAGCATGAAGACGCGTGCGCCACTCCGGACACACACTTCTTCTACCATGAGGGTCACCCATCCACTGCCGCTCACCGCGCCGTCGGCGAAATGCTGTATCGCGAAGCGACGGCATACGTCGAGCGGTGAGCTAAGGCCGCGTCACAGCCGGTCGATCGCGCTCAGCACCGCTTCCGGGCGCGCGCGGACCCGTATGTCGTCTGTCAGGTTTTCCCAACGAATCCTGCCGCTTGCGTCGACCACGAATTCGGCGGGACGAGCGATGTCTTGACCGCCCTCACCGCCCTTGCGATGAAGCACTCCATATTGCCGGATGATCTCGGCCTTGGGGTCGGAGAGCACCGGGAACGTATATCCACGCTCCTGGCACAGCTTTCTCGATTCCTCGGGCGAATCCACGCTGATGCCAACCACTTCGAACCCGCGCCGGTGAAACTCGTTCAACCGCTGCTCGAAACTCCGCAACTCGGAGTTGCAGAACGGTCACCAATAGCCGCGATAGAAAACCAGCACCAAGCCGCGATGTGTTTTCAATAGCTCGCTGGATGAAACCGGCTGTCCCGCAGTGCCGGCGAGCACGAACGGCGGAGCCGGCTGGTTGACGGCTAATGCCGATTCCGCGCCCGGGATCTGCTTTGAAAAGTAAACCACGCCGACGATGAAGAACCCGATCATCAGCACGCTCAGAGCGGCGAGAATGGAGCCCGCGACCTTGCCCCGGTAGTGCTCGGGATCGGAAAACGCGCGTTTGAGGCCGATAGCAAGCAGTCCGGCGCCGATCGCGAACAGCAGGTAGTTCGCCCAGGGGACGTCGCGAGTCGCGGGAAAGAGAGCGAAGAACGGGACGTAGCTGAGGAACGAGAGTAGGACGATGGCGAATCCCACCCAGGCGAGAATGTTGCGGCGGCGCTTCACGAGACCTCCCCAGTAGTATAGATCCTCCGCGGATTCGCCCATGGGATAATGATTGGAAGCGCCGGAGAGAACCTTTCCGCAACGGCGTAGCTGCGAACCTGAGTGAGCGGGCTAATTCTCATCCTTGCGTTTGCCTTCCGGCTCGCCGTGCCGGGATGGCATTACGAGTTTCCCCGCGATCACTTCAGCCATCCCGAATTTCAAACCGAATGGTGGTATTACACCGGCAATGTGAAAGACGCCGGCGGACATCGCTACGGGTTTGAGCTGGTTTTCTTCCGGCGCGGTGTGGAGCCGCGAAGCGCAAACCCGTCGGCGTGGCGACTCGACGATGTATACCTCGCGCATTTCGCAGTCACCGATGTCGATGCCGGCCGCTTCCGCTACTCCTCGCGCGTGAATCGTGCCGGTCCGGGAATCGCGGGCGTCAGCGAGGCGGAAGGCCGCATCTGGAACGGCAATTGGCGCGTCGATTGGGATGTGCGCAACGATGCCCAGCATTTGACCGCGATCGCCGAGGCAATGCGCATCGATCTGCGCCTCACGCCGCGAACGGGACCCGTGATTCACGGCGCGGGCGGGTTGAGTGTGACCGGACCGCTGGCGGGCCAAGCCTCGTATTACGTCTCGTTTCCGCGCTTGAGTGTGGAAGGGACGTTGAACGGCGCGGCGGTCACGGGACTGGCATGGATGGATCATGAGTGGTTCACGAGCCTGTTGAATGCCGATCAGAAGGGCTGGGACTGGTTCAGCGTGCAACTCGACAACGGGAGCGAGTTGATGCTCTTCGACCTGCGGCGAGCGGACGGCGCGGCCGATCCACACTCCTCGGGCACATTCATTCCGGCGAGCGGCAAGCCTGTGAATCTGGCGGCGGGCGACTTCCGGCTGGAAGCGGTGGAAACGTGGAAGAGTCCGAAATCGGGGGCGCAGTATCCGGTGAAATGGCG
Organism: Candidatus Limnocylindrales bacterium; assembly: GCA_035606355.1. Taxonomy (GTDB): domain Bacteria; phylum Acidobacteriota; class Terriglobia; order Bryobacterales; family Bryobacteraceae; genus Sulfopaludibacter. Next base: position 2,804 of record DATNFO010000032.1, read on the forward strand.
AATCCGGGTTCCACGCCTGGGAATCTCGCTGGAGTGTGCGGCCGCAGTGAAAGACCAGGAGTTGTATTTCGGGAAGGGGTCCGGGCCTTCGTACTGGGAAGGGGCAGTCACGTACAGCGGGTCGGCCGCCGGTGTGGGTTACCTCGAGATGACGGGGTACTCCGGTGGGAGCGCGCTGGGTTCTTTGCGATAATGTGGCCATGCAACTTTCAGAGGGAAAGATCCGGCACATGAAGGCGCTTTCCAACGCGTCGGGCGCAATTGCGGCGGCGGCGATGGATCAGCGCGGCAGCCTGCAGAAATCGCTGGCGGGCGCGCGCGGAGTGGACGTCAAAGAGATCACGCCGGACATGATGAGCGAGTTCAAGGTGGCCGTGAGCCGCGTGCTCACGCCGCATGCGAGCGCAATTCTGCTGGACCCCGAGTTTGGGCTGGAGGCTGCGCGCGCGCGGGCCAAAACCGCCGGTCTCTTGCTGGCTTATGAGCTGAGCGGGTATGACAACACGCAGCCGGGCCGCCTACCGGATCTGCTGCCCCATGTATCGGTGAAGCGCATTGTGGATTGGGGCGCGGACGCGGTGAAGATTCTGATTTACTACAGCCCGTACGACACTGCCGCCATCAACGACGTGAAGCATGCGTTCATCGAGCGGATCGGCGCCGAGTGTGAAACCTACGAGATTCCGTTTTTCCTGGAGTTTGTCGGCTACGACCCCAAGGGCGGCGACGAAAAGGGAGTGGAGTACGCGAAGGCGAAGCCAGAGATCGTCAAGAAGAGCATGGAGGAGTTTTCCAAGCCGCACTACATCGTGGATGTGCTGAAGGTGGAGGTGCCGATCAATGCGGATTTCGTCGAGGGCTCAAGCGTGTATAAGGGGCAGAAGGCTTACACGCAAAACGAAGCGTTGAAGATTTTCCGCGATACGGCGGCCATTGCCACCAAGCCCTTCATTTATCTGAGCGCCGGCGTGAGCAATGCTCAGTTTGTCGAAAGCTTGCGGATGGCGTCCGAGGCGGGCACGGATTATTCGGGCGTGCTGTGCGGCCGCGCCACGTGGAAAGACGGGATTCCCGTTTACGCCAAGAGCGGTGCGAAGGCCCTGGAAGACTGGCTGTCGCGCGAGGGCGTAAAGAATATCGAAGCAGTGAATGCAGCCATCACTTCGGCGAAGCCCTGGTGGACCAAGTTAGGAATAGCGGTGTAGGTACCGGCCTCCCGGCCGGTACCACGACGGGGCGGGAGCCCGGTCGTTACTGCACTATTTCGCGATTGCGACTTCGGGCATCAAGGTGGGCTTTCTCTTCGCGCCGCCCAGCTTTTCCTGTAATCGATCCAGATACAGATAGATCACCGGCGTAATGTAGAGCGTCAGGAACTGACTGACCACCAACCCGCCGACCACCGCCAGACCGAGCGGTTGCCGTGCATCCGCGCCCTCTCCGTACCCCAATGCGATCGGCAGCGTTCCGAAGAGCGCCGCCACCGTCGTCATCATGATCGGACGGAAACGAAGCAGGCAACCCTGCCAGATCGCATCGTACGCTCCAGACCCCTGACGCCGCGCGTCGATCGCGAAGTCGATCATCATGATCGCGTTCTTCTTTACCACGCCGAACAGCATGATGATTCCGACGAACGCGAACAGATCCAGCTCCTTGTGAAAAAGCACCAGCGTCAGCAGCGCTCCGAAGACCGCCGACGGCAGACCCGAGAGAATCGTGATGGGATGAATGAAGCTCTCGTAGAGAATGCCGAGCACGATGTAGATCACCAGGATGGCGACAATCAGCAGCATCGTCAGGTTCTTGAAGGAATCCTGGAACGCTTTCACAGTCCCCTGGAAGCCCGTGCTGATGGTGGCGGGCATTCCCAGATCGGTGACCTGCCGGTCTACCTGTTCGGCTGCCTGTCCGAGCGAGAAGCCCGGGCGGAGGTTGAAGGAGATGGTGACGGCGGGCAACTGGCCGAAGTGGTTGATCTGCAGCGGCCCGGTTTGCAGATGCGTCTTCACCACCGCGTCGAGCGGGATCAGCGTGCCGCTGGTGGACCGCACGTACAGCTTCGATAGCGCTTCCGGCGTGCGCTGATATTGCGGCGCCACTTCGAGAATTACCGAATACTGGTCGGCGGGCGCGTAGATCACCGAAACTTCGCGCTGCCCATAGGCGCTGAACATGGCGTCCTGCAGCTGCTGCGGAGTGATGCCGAGCGAGACCGCGCGGTCGCGATCGATGTCCACCATTACCTGCGGGCTGGAGACCTGCATGTCGCTGTTGACATCCACGAAGCCGGGCAGCGTTCGCATCTTGGCGGCCAGCTTGGGCGCCCAGAGGTAAAGCTCCTTCAGGTTGGCACTTTGCAGCGTGAGCTGGTAGACGCTGGAGCCGGCCTGTCCGGTGACCGTGATCGGCGGCGGATTCTGAATAAAGGTGAAGACGCCGGGCACGGCGGCCACTTTGGGCCGCAGCGCTTCAATCGCCTGGTCTACCGTGCGCGTGCGCTCATCGCGCGGTTTCATGCGGGCAAAGAAGATGCCGCCGTTCAGCCCCGCGGTCATTCCCGGCACAAAGACGCCGACATCGCTGACGTCCGGCTCTTTGCGAACGATCTCGCCTACCGCGTGAGCATGCGCGGCCATGGTGTCGAACGAATAGTCCTGCGGCCCCAGCAGCAAACCGAACATGAAACCGGAGTCCTGGCTGGGGATGAAGCCGGTAGGCATGGTTTCGAACAGGTAGACGGTGCCGGCCAGCATGAGCACTGCCACGCCGAGCGTCGCCAGCCGAAAGCGCATCGCCACCCGCAGGGTTCGTTCATATCCGCGGGCGAGCGAATCGAACCCGCCCTCCAGCAGGCGGTACATGAAGCCGTGCCGCGCATGATGGTCATGCTTCAGGAACCGGCTGCCGAGCATCGGGGTGAGGCTGAGCGACACGAAGCCCGAGATCAGAATCGCAACCACGATGGTGACCGAAAACTCGTGCAGCAGGCGGCCCACAATCCCGGCCATAAACAGGACAGGGATGAAGACGGCGACCAGCGAGAACGTCATCGAAAGAATGGTGAAGCCGATCTCCTGCGACGCCGCCAGCGCGGCTTCCATGCGCGACTTGCCCATCTCCATATGGCGCACGATGTTTTCCAGCATGACGATGGCATCGTCAACCACAAACCCCACCGACAACGTGAGCGCCATCAGCGAGAGATTGTTGAGACTGTAGCCGAGCAGGTACATCACCGCGAACGTTCCGATGATGGAGAAGGGAACCGCGGCGCCGGGAATCGCGGTCGCCGAGACATTGCGCAGGAACAGGAAAATCACCATCACCACAATGCATACGGTGAGGATGAGCGTGAATTCGACATCGTGTATCGAGTTGCGGATTGACTGCGAAGCATCGAACGCGATGTTGAGGTGCACCGACGGCGGAATCTCACGGCGGAATTCAGGCAGCAGGCCCAGGACGCCATCCACCACATCGACGGTGTTGGTGCCGGGCTGGCGTTGAATGGCGAGGATGACGGAATGCTTGTCGTTGTACCAGGCGGCGAGCTTATCGTTGGCGACGGAATCGAAGACGCGCGCCACCTGATCCAGACGGACGGGTGTTCCGTTGCGCCACGAAACCACGATCGGGCGATAGTCCGAAGCTTTGAGCAGGCCCCCGTTGGATTCTATGGTGATTGCCTGGCGCGGCCCGTTGAGACGGCCGGTCGGCAGGTTGGTGTTGCTTGACGAGATCGCCTTTTGTACTTCGTCGATGCCGATACCGTGGACCGCTAACTGGTCGGGATCCACCTGCACGCGCACAGCGTATTTCTGTTCGCCGAAGACGCTCACCTGGGAGACGCCGGTGATCATGGAGATGCGCTGCGAGAGCAGGTTATCCGCGTAGTCCGTGACCGTGTAGAGCGGCAGCGCATCCGATTCGAGCGCGAGATACAACACCGGCTGCTGCGCGGGATTCACCTTCTGATAGGAAGGCGGACGCGGCATGCTGGTGGGCAGCCGGCCTTGCGAGGCGGCGATGGCGGCTTGAATATCCTGCGCGGCGGCGTCAATATTGCGGTTGAGATCGAACTGAACCGTGATGGAAGTGCTGCCCAGGGAGTTCGTCGAATTCATGCTGGTGACGCCGGAGATGGTGGAGAACTGGCGTTCCAGAACCGTTGCGACGCTGGCTGCCATGGTTTCCGGGCTCGCGCCGGGCACGGCGGCGTTCACGGAAATTGTGGGGTAATCCACGCTGGGCAGCGCGGCCACCGGCAAGTTGCGGAACGCCACGCCTCCGAACAGGAGGATGGCGAAGCACAACAGCACCGTCATGATCGGGCGCTCAATGAAAATCTTCGAGAGGTTCACAGTGCTCCGGTATCGACTTTGTTGGCTTCCACAGGCTTCACAGATGCGCCCGGGAAAAGCCGCAACTGGCCATCGGTGACTACGGTTTCGCCGGGCTGCACTCCACTTTCGATGACGGTTTTGGCTCCGAAGGTGCGGCCCGCGCTGACTTTTCGAATTTCGACGGAGTTATCCGGCTTCACGGCGTAGACATATTGTCCCTGCTGGCCGGATTGCACCGCTTCGGTGGGAACTACGGTAGCGTCGTGAATCGTATCCAGGTGGAGGACGGCGGTGACAAACTGGCCGGGCCACAACTTTCCGTCCGAGTTTTGAAAAGTAGCTTTCAAGTGAATCGTGCCCGTGGTGGTATCCACCGTGTTGTCGATGACGGAGAGCGATCCCGTAGCGGTCTGTCCGGGATTGTCCTGAGAAACCGCCTGCACTTCCAGCTTGCGTGAAGCGCTCAAGCGGCGAATGGCGCTGAGGTGCTGTTCGGGAACGCTGAAGCTGACGAAGATGGGCTCCACTTTATGAATCACCACGAGCGGCACGTCGTTAGCCTTCACCAGGTTGCCGGACTGTACAAGAAGATTGCCGGTGCGGCCGGTGATGGGCGCGTGAATATCGCAGTAGGACCGGTTGAGCCTGGCAGTAGCGACGGCGACTTCGTCCGAGGAGAGGGTCGCTTTGGCGGTGTCGATTCCCGCCTGGGTGGCGCGCAGCGTGGCGCGGGCCGCTTCAGCGGTGGATTGTGCCTGGTCGAAGGAGGATTTCGGAGTGAGTCCCCCCTTGTTCAACTCCGACTGGCGGCTGGCTTCGGCGGCGGCGTAGTCGGCTTGCGCCTTGTCGCGGGCGAGCGTCGCTTCGGACTGCTGAATCTGCGCGCGGTCGCGGGCGACGGCGGCCTCGGCCTGGCGAATCGCTTCGTCATAAGGGCGCGGATCGATGCGGAAGAGCAGGTCGCCCTGGTGTACCGTTTGGCCTTCGGTAAAGTTGACGCCGACGAGCTCGCCCGCGATTTGCGACTTGATTTGCACCACGGACGATGCTTCCACCGTGCCCACGACGCGCAGTTCCGTGGGGACGGATTCGCTGGTAGCTTTAGCGACTACAACCGGCACGGCAGGCGGCGGTCCGGCGGCGGGACCAGCGGCAGCGGCGGGAGTCTTCTGCCCGCATCCGCAAAGGGCGAGCATGATTCCGCAGAAAATAAGATAAGTGGATCGCAAAGATGTCACCCTGTGTATGACTTCAGTCTAACAAAGGGTAGGACGGCGGGGTTGCAAAAGTGTTAGAAGGTGATACGCTCCGGGTGTGCCCAGTAAATACCTGCTTTTGCTCGTGGCGCCCCTGATTGCGGCGGCGCAGGATCGTCCGCTGGCCAGTCTTCCGTACACGCCGAGTCTGGAGCCGAAGTTCATCGACCGGTCGGCCGACCCGTGCACGAATTTTTATCAATTTGCCTGCGGCAACTGGAACAAACTGAATCCCATGCCGCCCGAGGAAGCGGTCTGGAACGTTTATAGCAAACTGCAGACGGACAACATGCGTCTGCTCTGGGGAGTGCTGGAGGCAGCGGCGAAACCTTCGCCCGGGCGATCGGGCGTGGAGCGCAGCATCGGCGATTATTTCGCCGCGTGCATGGACGAAGCGGCCATCGAAAGGGCGGGGGCCCGTCCGCTGCGGCCTATGCTCGATGCCATCGCGTCTCTGAAGCGCAAGGACGAGCTGGCGAAACTGCTGGGGCAGATGCATTTGGCGTCGCGCGGCTCCGATGCGGCGTTCGGGTTCGGATCGAACCAGGACTTCGCCGATTCCAACAGCGTCATCGCCTTTGCGACCGCCGGCGGGTTGGGGCTTCCGGATCGCGATTATTACGTGAAGACGGACGCCAAGAGCAAAGAGATCCGCGAGCGATATGTGCAGCATGTCGCCGCGATGCTGCGCCTGCTGGGCGATTCGGATGCGGCGGCGCGCGCCGGAGCGCAAACGGTGATGGCGATGGAAACGGCGCTGGCCAAAGCGTCGCTGACGCGCGTGGATCAGCGCGACCCTTATAAGTTGTTTCACAAGCTGAATACCGCGGACGTACAGGGCCTGACTCGCGCATTCGATTGGAAGGTTTACTTCTCGACCATCGGACTCCCGACCCCGGCGGTGATCAACGTTTCCGAGCCGGAGTTCTATCGAGAGTTACAGCGGCAGATTGTGCAGCATTCGGTGGAAGACTGGAAGACGTATCTGCGATGGCACGCCGTTCACCAGCGCGCGCCGTATCTTTCGCGGGCTTTCGTCGAACCGGATTTCGAGTTTTACGGCAAGTACCTGCGCGGTGTCTCGGCCATGCAGCCGCGCTGGAAACGGTGCGTGAACTGGGTGGATCGCGATCTCGGCGAAGCGCTCGGGCAAGCCTTCGTGCAGCGGACGTTCACGCCCGCGACGAAAGCGAGCGCCCTCAAGATGACGAAAGAAATCGAGGCGGCGATGGATGCGGATCTGCGCCAGTTGCCGTGGATGGGCGAGGCGACGCGGCAGCAGGCGCTCACCAAACTGCACGGCGTGGTCAATAAGATCGGCTACCCGGAGCATCCGCGCGATTACAGTTCCATCAAAATCACCAGGGATAACTTTTTGGGCGACGTTGAGGGTAGTTTCGTTTTCGAACGGAAGCGGGACCTGGCCAAAATCGGGCGGCCGGTGGATCGCTCCGAATGGGAGATGACGGCGCCCACCGTCAACGCGTACTACGATCCGCAGATGAACGACATCAACTTTCCGGCGGGCGTGCTGCAGCCTCCGCTGTTCGATCCGAAGATGGACGATGCGCCGAATTACGGCAATACCGGCGCGACGATCGGCCATGAGCTGACGCACGGCTTCGACGACGAGGGACGCCAGTTCGATGCGAAGGGCAATCTGAAGGATTGGTGGACGCCCAAGGATGCGCAGGAGTTTCTCAAGCGCGCCGAGTGCGTATCCAACCAGTACTCGCAATACACCGTTGTCGACAATATCAAGATCAACGGCAAGCTGACGATGGGGGAAGATATTGCCGACCTGGGCGGCACGATGCTCGCTTACACGGCATGGAAGACTGCGACCAAGGGACAACAGTTGAAGCCGGCGGACGGGTTGACTCCGGATCAGCGGTTCTTCGTCGGGATGGCGCAGTGGGCTTGCGGCGATGAGCGTCCGGAGAACAAGCGCATGCGGGCGACGCTGAATCCCCACTCGCCCGACGAGTACCGGATCAACGGCGTCGTCTCGAACATGCCGGAGTTCGGCAAGGCGTTCAGTTGCAAAGCAGGGCAGGCGATGGTGCGCCCTCAGGCTTGTAAGGTGTGGTGAGCGTCGGCCGAATCCTCATTTTTCGAAATCGGGAGCTACCGTTGTGAAGTCAAAGGCCCAGCACGATGTGGTCCCCAGCGCGAGGCATTTGAGCATTGCCTTGTGATAGCTGAAGATCGGCATGTGCCGCAACTGGCTGAGACTCCCGTAGCGGTAGAAGCGGAATTGCGGCAGGAACCAACGCGTCCGCTCGCCGGCGTCGGGAATCATGCCGCGATCCGGTGAGAAGACCATTCCATAAGCGAGGTCCGCCGCCGTGGGAACAATGATCGCGCTGACAATTGCGGTGCTGCGGTGATACTCCTTGGCCGGCGGCAGCGGCACTCCGGCCAGCGTGCCTAAGTACGGAATTTCGACAAACGGCGGCAGGATAGGGAACTTGGATCGCGGCCGTTCCACCAGCGCGGAGAAGGAAGAGACATCGAACAGCTTCACGGATTGCACGCGTACTCGCGTGGTCACGTTGTGTTTGGCGACTCGCGAGAGCGGGTCCGGGTTGCTGGTCCCATTGCTGAACAGCGTGGGCGCCGCTTCCTCCTGCGCCGTTAACTGAACGTCCAACTCCGCCGACGAGGCGCCGGCCAGCGAATGCGGGGTGATGTTGAGCGTCAACTGCCGCCCGATGTGCGACGAGCTTACGGTGGGAGAGATGGCGTTGAGAAAGCGCGCGCCCCAATCGCGCGTCAGCGCAGAATCCAGAATGGCGGTTGTGCCGCCCGTCTGCCCGACCCCGATGTTTTGGAGGAATTGACTCAACGTCACCGCGCGAGTGGCATCCACATAGCTTTCCGTCATGGTGTCGACGCCGCTCGGCAGGCCGCCGATTCCGCGCACCGTCACCATGCCGTCATTGATGAAGGACTGTCCGCGCCGCCAGATCTGAAACCAATGGTTTTTGTTGGGAGCGTCGTCCTGAAGGCCGTCCATCAAATACCTGGTGAAGGCCACTACGTCCTGGTTGAACGCGGTAACCAGAGGATTGAACTGCGCGTTGAGCTCCTGTGCGCTGTGAGTGAGGTCATAGGGGCCGAATTCGCCGGGGAACTCCGACGCCATTTTGTAATTGAAGAGAAAGTCCGCGACCGCCGATCGCAGCAATCCAAGCGGCGAGGTTTGATAGTTGACCCCGCTCGCCTGCAGCGGCGCCATCGTCTCGGCGATGGGCGTTTCGGCGAGTTCGTTTAGCTTTTCGAGGGAGAACGTGGAGAACGCGTGCTCCGGCAGAAAGCTGCGCGCCGCCTGGAGCGTAAAACAGCTCATCGGAAAACTCTGCGCCACGCCGCAGCGCTTCTGCGCTTCCAGGGCCACCAGGTCCAAGGCTTCGCAACTGAAACGCGCGTCGCTGGGACGCTTATCGAGAATCTCGCGGCGTACGCGCTGCAGGCAAACGGCGGTTTCGTGCGCTTCGGTTTCCGGCGTTGCGTCCGGCTTTGCCGGCAGACTGTGCCAGATTGCGGGCCGGTCGGGAAAGCACTCGGAATACACTTCGTACTTGCCTTCCATGCAGGCGATGGTGGTCAACACCGTCCTGATGGGGTTTTGGGAGGCCATCATTCCCAAAAGGATGTTGGTGAGTGTGGGCCGGATCGGCGTGAAGGCCTCGGTATAGCCCAGGCAATAGCGGCCATTTTCGCAGAGGTCCCAATCCTCGGTTCTACCCGAGGGAGGGCACGTGCGCGTCGTTTCGTCGCACCCCACGAACCGGCGGCTCACATACTGATAAAAAGGCTGATCGAAGAATCCCGGGAGTTTCATCTGGCGGCTCAAGTAATCCCAGCCATACCCGATGGCATGCTCCAGAGCGTCGTTGTGCGCGCCCACAATCTCCCGGATTTTCTCGGCGCTCGCCTGGACTTGCTTGCCGTTGGGTGAACTCGCCGAGAGGCTCCACATGTTCATCAGGACTTCGGGTTTCGGGAGGTCGAGCATGGTGAGGAGGCGCGAACGGAGGTAGTAGTTCGGGTCCTTGGGGTCGGTGAAGACGATGTTGTCGCCGACCGAGGACATGCCGCTGAGGATGGACGTGGCCGGTTGAGTTGTCGCGGCTGGGGGAACGGGGACGGGGCCCGTGCTGCCGGTGCTGCCGGAAGTGCCGGTGCTGCCGACGCTTCCCGTGCTGCCGCTGCTTCCCGTGCTGCCGGTGGTTCCGGAACTGCCCGTGCTACCGGAACTGCCCGTGCTGCCTGTGCTGCCGGAACTGCCCGTGGACCCGCTGCCGCCGCTGCTTCCGGTGGAACCGGAGCTGCCGCTTCCCGTGCTGCCACTGCTTCCCGTGCTGCCACTGCTTCCTGTGCTGCCACTACTGGCCGTGCTGCCGCTACTGCCGCCCCCAGTGTTTCCGCCGCCTCCTCCGCCGCCGGTAGTCCCGCCTCCTCCGCCACCGCTCACACTCGGGGCGACCGAACCGGCCGGCGTATAAAACATGCGCTTGAAGAGTTGCGGTTGGCCGGAACCGAAGCCGGATTCATTGATATCTAACCGTAGGGCATCGACATCGGCGGCCGATACCGGGGCGGTGCTGGACACACGCAAAGCGGAATCGCCGAGCGGCACGAAGGTCAGCGACTTCCACGTGTTTCCCAAGGCGAGCGCAATGGCTGCACCGCTGCCGACGGGAACGGAAAAATCCTGCACATATTGCGCGTTGCTCACGACTATCTTGTTGATGTTGTTCCTCAGGTCCTTCAAAGCGGATGCTTTGCAGGGAGCTTTTTTGCATGCGATCACAATCTCGCCGTTGTCGGGCGCGGTGACAGAGAAGTTGGCGTCGTTCGAAAATGCCGCGGCAACCGCGCTCGCGTTCGAAGATTGAATGGGCGCCGACTCGCAAGCCTTGCTGCCTTTGTTGATGCGGGTTGCCGGCGCGGACAGGCCGGCCGGACAAAAGTCCAGCGAAATTCTGACCGCCTCCGGAGACGCCTGCGCCGGTTTGTCGAGCGCCTTACCGTTGGCGAGTTTCAGGATGCTCTTCTTGAGGGCGAGGATCTGTGCGGGTTCGCATCTCTTCGCTACGCAGAAGATGATGATGTTCGCGCCGCTCGATTTTAAGTTGAATTCGCTTGCCGCCTGTAGGTTCGATGCGATGTCGTCGGTGTTGGCCGCTTCCATGGTCTGCTTCTTCGCATCGCAATGCGCCGCGCCGTCGTTGGTCAACGTCGCGGGGGTGTCGACCGCGCCGCTGGGCTTCATCTCCTCGCAGTAGATGACGTGGAAGACATCGACGACAGTTGCGGGCGGCGGCGGGGCCGTGGCTGGGCAGGTTGTCGTGGTGGTAGTGCAGGGCGTCGCGGCGGCGGGCGTTTGCGGCCGGGCCAGGGCCGCCAGCGCCGGGAGGATAAGAATTGCGAGTATACGAAGTCTCATTTCAGTAACTCCTCAACTTGGTCACCGAACTGAGCGCATCCCCAATTCCGGCGGTAAGTTGCGATGGCTTTGCGGTCGTAACGCTGCGGATACGCCAGTTCGTACAGCGCGAGCGTGTAGAGGCGTAAACGAGAAATTCTGTCTGGCGCCTTGGCCGCGCTCCCATACACTTCCAAAAAATGGGATAAGGAATTCGAACTCCCTTTCAACTGCTTGCGCGCCTCTGTTTTCACCTCATCATCCGCGCACGGGCCTCCATGCGAAGGAAGCACACGGTCGCAGAAGGCAGCGGGAAAGCCATACCGTTCGCCAATGTAGGGAACGAGTTTTGCCCACATGGCCTCATACAGGTCGCACACTTCGCGAGGCTGGCCGCGCTCCAGACGCTGGAGAGCAGCCGGCGTATTATTCAGCGCGAAGAAATGCAACGCCTCCAGACACGAAGCCGGATCGGTCTTCCACTGATTTTCAATCCGCTGCTCAAAAAGAAGGTCTATTTCCGCGGCGGAGTTTGCTGCCCGCGTCAGGAGGAACGCTCCCGCCGCCAGTGCAGCCGCCACTATCCAGGACACACCTGGCCACTTGTCTTTGATCGCCATAGCTCCCGCCCCTTAATGAAAATATGGAGTGCCGAAGGTGAGTCCTACGCGGATTCCCCACCAGGTGGACCAGGTTTCCGCCGCCGGTCCGGGCGCGGCCCGGTAAGCGCGAAAGAGCCGCCCTTCGATGCGCAGAGCCGTGTGCTCGCCGGCCCAATAATTCCACCCCGCACCAAAATTGAAGCCATTCGCGGCAAAGTCCCGGAAGATGAGGCCGTATCCTCCAGTGACGAAGATGTCCTTTTTGCGGTCTTTGATCGGATGGATGAAGATGTTGCCCGAAAAGGCTCCGACGGTTTGACTGGCCCTTCCTCGCCCCGGGACAATGCCTTCTATATCCATGCCTCCGCCAACTGCCCCGCCGAACTGATGATCGACTCCGCCGCCGAAGCCATAAGTGGCAGCCGTCGACCCATAGGCTCTCTGCTGCCCGGCCATAAAGAAGCCGTATCCATTGGTGGCCTGCGCCATACAGGCGGCCGGCAAAAACAGCAATATCAAGATCGAGTAAGACCGCATGATTGTTTTCCCCACTTAGAAACTGAAGTAAGTTGTTGCTAATTTTTTATCGACTCACAGCATTTGTCAAGATACGCGTAAACACGCGGCCAGAGCGGACACAGAGTCGGAAATATCTTTGTATGAAAACATTCAGGGGGCGCAATTGTTAGCGGCGGGCCGCACGGGCGGTCGTGCTGATACTATTACCAGATGCGTTGGTTTTGGTGGTTGCTTCTTCTGCCGGCCGTTGCTTCGGCGCAGCAGACTGGCGGCGAGATGACCCAGAAGGATGAACCGGCGACGTTCCAGGCTCGTGTGAACCTGGTGATGGTTCCCGTGGTGATTCGCGATCGCGCGGGGCACGCGGTCGGCACTTTGAAGAAGGAAGATTTCCAACTCTTCGATCGCGGCAAGGCGCAGGAAATCACGCGCTTTTCCATCGAGCGGCCCGACGATACCGGCGAGAAGAATAAGAATGTCTCGGTGCCGGATGGGCAATCGGCGCCGCTCGACATTCCCGACCGCTTCGTGGCGTACCTTTTCGATGACATCCACTTGCAGTTCGGCGATCTGGCGCGCAGCCGCGACGCCGCGATTGCCAACATCGGAAGTCTGCGGGCCAGCGATAGAGCCGCGGTGTTCACTACGTCCGGGCAGACGATGCAGGACTTTACCGACGATCGCGACCAGTTGCACGCCGCGCTGATGAAGATCATGCCGCACCCGATCGCGCACATGAATGTGCAGGAGTGCCCGGACCTGGATTACTACATGGCGGACATGATCGTGAACAAGAACGATCCGACGGCGCTGCAGGGCGCGGTGGCCGATTACATTTCGTGCGCGCACCTTTCCGGGCCCGCCGTGGCGTCGGCGCCGCAACTGGTGACTGCCATGGCGCAGCGATGGACCAGTATGGGAGACCAGGAGACGAGAGTGGCGTTGGGCACGCTGCTGGATGTGGTGCGGCGCGTTTCCGGAGCGCCCGGCGAGCGGAGCATCATTCTTGCGTCGCCCGGATTCATCACGCCGGAACAGCATCAGGAGTTGAGCCAGATTATGGACCGGGCGGTGCGGGCGAAGATCGTCATCAACACGCTCGATGCACGCGGATTGTGGACGGACCCGAGCCTGGACGCGAGCCGCAGGGCGACCGAATTTAACGCGATGCGCATTCGAAACGACTATTTGCGGTTTGCGGCGTCGGCGGCTGAGGACGTGCTCGCCGAGATCGCGTCGGGCACGGGCGGCACGTGGTTCCACAATAACAACGACCTGAAACAGGGATTCAAAGACCTGAACGACATTCCGCAATATGTGTATCTGCTGGGATTTTCGCCGCAGAATCTGAAAATGAACGGCGATTTTCATGCGCTGAAAGTGAGCCTGGTGAAGACCGCGAGCGCGGGAATGAATGTGGCGGCACGAAAGGGCTATTACGCGCCCAAGCGTCTGGAGAGCGCCGAAGAAACAGCCAAGCAGGAAGTGGAGGATGCGCTCTTTTCCCGCGAGGAGATGCAGGAACTGCCCATGGAACTGCACACGCAGTTCTTCAAGACGGCGACCGGCGCGAAGGTTTCGGTGCTTTGCCACATGGATGTGAAGCGGCTGAAGTTCCGCAAGGAGACGGACCGCAACAACGACAATCTGGTGGTGGTATCGGCGCTGTTCGACCGCAACGGCAATCTGGCGCAGGCCATCAAGAAGACCATCGACTTCAAACTGAAGGACGAAACGCTGCAACGGCTGCAAGGGCCGGGCATCACGCTGCGCACGCAATTCGACGTAAAGCCCGGGACGTACCTTTTGCGCGTAGTGGTGCGGGATACCGAAGGGCAGATGATGTCGGCCGGCAACGGCGCGGTCCGGATCGATTAGGCGCGGCGGTATCATGAACGGAAGTGCAAGGAGGTCCTGATATGGTTTTGTCCGGCAATCGGTATTTCGGAATTTTGTGTGCGCTGGCAGCGGCATCCGGCGCGCTGGCGCAGCAGACGCCGCCTTCGACGGTGATCCGCACGGAAACCAGGGTCGTGCTGGTGGACGTGGTAGTGACGGATAAGAAGGACAACTACGTCCACGATCTGACGCAGAAGGACTTCAAGGTCTGGGAAGACGACAAGCAGCAGTCCGTCACCAGCTTTTCTTTCGAGGCGGACCCCGACGGTCCCAACCACGATCAGAAGCGGTATATGCTGCTGCTGTTCGACAACCTGAGCATGCAGTTGCCGGACCAGACGAGAGCACGCGAGGCCGCCAAGCAGTTCATCGATAAGAATGCGGGAACGAATCACTACATGGCGGTGGCGAATTTCAGCGGGTCGCTGCAGTTCGTCCAGAACTTTACGAACGATGCGGACCGGCTGAGGAATGCCGTGAGCGGCGTAAAGATGTCCGTTGGACCAGGCGGCGGGTTCGGCGTGAGGACATCGATTCTGGCGCTGAAGTCGCTGGCGCGCGGCATGTCGGACGTGCCGGGACGCAAGATTCTGGTGTTCTTCACCGGCGGAATGCGGCTGAACACGGAGAATCAGAGCGAACTGACGGCGGCGATTGCGGAGTGCAATCATTCGAACGTCGCCGTGTATCCGGTGGATGTGCGCGGGCTGTTTACGAATCAACCGGGGATGGATGGAATCGGAACTCCGGGGCGAGGCAGGGGCGGTCGCGGCGGCGGCGGAGGAATGGCGATGCTGCCCGCTTTCGGCGGAGTGCCGCTGATGACGGCATTCTTCGATCCGCAGCGCGGCGGGACGACTACCGGCGGCGCCGGCGGCACAGGCGGTAGCGGCGGCGGGACGGGCGCGACGGGAGGTGCGGGTCGCGGCAGCAGCGGAGGAACCGGCGCTACCGGAGGCGGGACGGGGACGGTGGGCCGCGGAGGCTCGAACGGCGGCTTCGGCGGTCCGGGAACGGGTCGCGCGGGGACGGGCTCGGGAACCGCGGGAAATGGCGGCAACGCCGGACGCGGCGGCTTCGGTGGCGGCGGCGGGAATCCATTTCCGGGAAATAATCCGAGAAACGGCCCGTTCAATAACAATCGCGGAATCATCGTGCCTCCGGCGCCGCCATTTGCATCGGCGGACCAGAGCGCGCTGTATATGCTGGCGGACGGCACCGGCGGCAAGGTAATGCTGAACAGCAATGACCTGCTGGGCAGCCTGGAGAAGATCGGGAAGGAGCAGAACGAATACTACCTGCTGGGGTACACGCCGCCCGAATCGCCCGAAGGCAGTTGCCATAACTTGAAGGTGAAGTTGGATAAGGGAGGCATGACGGTTCGCGCGCGGACCGGTTACTGCAACGTGCATAAGGCGGATCCGCTGGAAGGCAAGCCGGTGGAAAAGACCCTCGAGACGGAAGTGCTGAGCAACGAGCCGGGTAAGTTAAGCGCTCCGCTGCAACTGCCGTACTTCTTTACGGGCGCCAATACGGCGCGCGTGGATGTGGCGATGGAGATCCCGACGTCCACGGTAAAGTTCGAGAAGGTCAAGGGAAAGCAGCACGCCGAGATCAACTTACTCGGCATCGCGTACAAGCAGGACGGCAGCGTGGGCGCGCGCTTCAGCGACACGGTGAAGCTGGATTTCAATGATAAGAAGGAAGCCGAGGAATTCGCCTCCAAGCCGATGCATTACGATAACCAGTTCGATATCGCGTCGGGTAAGTATAACTTCAAGATTGCGTTTCAGGCGGGTCCGGAATGGGGCAAGCTGGAAAAGCCGTTGAATGTGGAAGAGTTTGACGGCAAGACGGTGACGATTAGTCCCGTGGCGTTGAGCAAGGATATTCACAAGATATCGGACACGGAAACGAATCTGGATGCCGTGCTGCTGGAAGGGCGCACTCCGCTGATTGCTTCGGGCATGGAAGTAGTGCCGAGCGCGAGCACGCGGTTCAAGAAGACAGACACTGCCGTGACTTACATGGAAATCTATGAGCCGGATAACGTGGACAAGGAGCCTCCGCAGCTCGGTGTGCAATTGAGCGTGGTCGATAAGAAGAGCGGCGCGGTGCAGGGAGATTCGGGCCTGATCGACTTCACGAAATTGCAGCAGCAGGGAAGTCCGGTGGTGCCGATCGGGTTGAAGTTGCCGGTGGCGCAGTTGGCGCCGGGGACTTATCTGGCGAATTATACGGTGAAGGATAATCGCGGACGGACGGCGACGAGGAGCGTGGAATTCGAGGTTGAGTAGTAGCGACCGGTCTCCAGACCGGTTGCAGGCAGCCGCGCACGCGCGACACGACAGGAAAGGATTCCTGTCGTCACGTCTGTTTTCCGGGGCCGGTGGTGGCCAGGTTTCTTTGCAGGACGCTCATCAGTACGATCAGGACTAAGACTGTCGCCAGGGCTCCGCGGAGATTCCCTGTTGCATCGGAGATTGCTCCGATTGCCCAGGGGATCGCCGCTCCTCCCAGTCCTCCGGCGGAGAAGATGATGCCGGAGGCCGCGCCCGCGGGTTCCAGTGTCGTGTACTCGGAGACTACGAGCGGGTAGATTGGCGCCATACCTAGTCCACAGATTGCAACCGCGAGCGTGGTAAGGCCGGATGCCGATTGCGCGAGGAGCAGCGTGGCTCCGGCGAAGGCGCAGGCCATGCCTCCGAGGATCAGGCTTGCCGGACGGAGCGAATCGAGTAGCGCTGGAGCTAACGCGCGACCGCCGAGGAGTCCCGCCCAGAAGACGCTTGGGAGCACGGTCCACAGGGATCGCGTTCCAGTGGAGCGGGATGCGAGCGACGCGACCCAACCGGCAACAGACGTTTCCGTGCCCACATAAAAGAAGAGCAGCGCGGCGGTGAGCGCCATGGCGCGCGAGAGGCGAAATGGGATGCGCGGCGGCTGGTTTCCGTGGGCGGCGCTTCGGCGGACCAGAGGAATCGCGCATAGCAGGCATGCCACGGAGGTCACCCACAACGGCGCGTGCGTGACCAGCGGCGGCGCGGCGATCGCGCCGAGGCACCACATCAGGTTCACAAACAAAATCGCGCGCGCATCGCTGCCGGGTTCGCAGGACGCAGCGGAAAGATTTCCCGCGGGGATGGCGAGTCCCAGTCCGCAGCCGTTGATTGCGGCGCAAACGACGGGGAGGGGCCAGGGAGTGGAAAGGAGCGCGACCGTTCCAGCGGCGCAGAGCAGCATTCCCGCGGCAATCAGACGGAGATAGCCGAAGCGCGCGGCGAGCGGGCCGGCAAAGGAGGATACCGCGACGGAAGCGAGGAACTGCGCCGCAAAGAGGAGACCGGCGTCCTTATCGTGCAGGTGGAGTTGTGCCTGAAGTCGCGGGAGGAGGGGGCCGAGCATGACAGTGCAAACGCCTGCCACTGCAAATGCGCCGCCGACCGCGGCGAAGCGGCCCTGCATCAGGTCACCGGAGCGGTGGATTCGCGGACCACGAGTTCGGGCTCGACGCTGATTTCGGCGGGAACGTCCTGTGTGGATTGGGCGATGCGGGCGAGCAGCGTCTCCGCCGCCACTGCGCCCATGCGGGCCAGCGGCTGGCGGACGGTGGTAAGGGCCGGATTGTGAAACTTGGCGGAATTCACGTCGTCGAAGCCTAACACGGAAACATCGCGAGGGACGTGCTTGCCCGCCTCGATCAATGCGCGCACGGCGCCTATGGCGGAGATGTCGTTGAATGCCCAGAGGGCCGTGAAGTCTTCACCGCTGCCAAGCAATTGGCGGGCGGCCGAGTAGCCGACTTCCGGCGAGGGAGAATCGCCCTGCAGAGGAACGATCAGACGATCGTGTAGTTCCAGGCCGAGCAAGCCGGCCGCGCTGACGATGGCGTTGAAGCGCACTTCGCTATCGGAACTGAACGACAGCCCTTTGAAGATCGCGATCCGCTGGTGACCGAGTTGGATGAGGTGGCGCAGCCCGAGCTCTGCCGCAGAGACGTGATTCAAGACGATGTTAGTTACGCCGGGAATGTGTTCGTGGCCCGAGATGGATACAACAGGTACAGGAAGTTCCTGGGTAAGTGGCGTATCGACCGCAATTATTCCTTCGACGCAGCGTTCGCAAAGCAGGCGCGGGGCGCGATCGATAAGCTCGGGTTTGTGGCGGTGGCTGGTGACGAGGTAAACGTAATCTTTGACGAGCAGAGCGTCCTCAATGCCGCTGAGGACCAGCGATGCGTACCCTTCGCTTAACTCGGGGAGCATCACTCCGACTAAGTAGGTGCGCCGCGAACGCAACGAGCGCGCAAAGAAGTTAGGCCTGTAGTTAAGCGATTTAGCTGCCGCGAAGATTCGGTCTTGGGTTTCCTTGGGAATGGATGCTGCGGCCGGCGAACCGTTCAGGACGAGGGAAACCGTCGTCGGAGACAGTCCTAAGTGCTTGCCCAAATCCCGCAAACTGATGGAACGAGAAACACGGTTGCGAGGGGCCGCGTCTTTGTTCTGCGCCAAATCGCAGTCTCGCATACATTGTTAAGTGTGCGCAAGAGTTAATAAATTACCTATTGACAATAATTTGGGGGCCGACAGATAATAAATCGATTTACGTTACTAGGGGGAGTATGCGTTACGCCACGTCGCGCTTTTGGGCGCTGTTACAACCTTTGGTACTGTGCGCCTGGTGTTGTCTGCCCGGAACAGCGCAGGTTCTTACCGGAGCGCTAGTGGGCAGTGTGGTTGATTCAAGCGGTGCCGGAATTCCCGACACCGCAGTCAAAATCACACAAGTTGAAACTAACGAAAACCGGCAGACCGTCACCAACGCTACCGGTACGTTCAGTTTCCCAGTAGTACCAGCCGGAACCTACACGGTGGAAGTTCAAAAAGCCGGATTTCAGACCGCGCTGCAGCGGGACATCGTAGTGCGAGCGAACACCAGCGTTCGTTCGGACTTCTCCTTGAAGGTCGGCGAGGTAACGCAGAATGTGGAAGTAAGCGCGACGGCGTCCACATTGCAAACGGAAGGCGCGGACGTGCGTCAGGAGATCGGCAGCAAGACGCTGGAAGATGTGCCGCTGCCGCCCGGGCGCAATTTTCAAAACCTGCTGATTACGGTTCCCGGAATCACGCCGCCGCAAAATGCGAACTCGGTGTCCGCGAATCCGGCGCGCAGCCTGACCTATATGGCGAATGGCGTGGCGCGCAGCGCGAACACGATGACGATTGACGGCGCGAGCGTGGAGAGCACCTGGCTGCAGCAGGTATCGGCATACGTGCCGGGGCTGGAAGCGATCGAAGTGGTGAACGTGGAATCGAACACTTACGATGCGGCGCAGGGCTTTGCGGGAGGCGCCGCCGTGAACGTGCAGGTGAAGTCGGGGACTAACCAGGTGCACGGGTCGGCGTTCGAGTACAACTTCAACAACGGCATGATTGCGCGGCCGTTCTTTCTGCCCTCAAACCAGCCGAATCCGAAATCGATTCTCAACGATTTCGGGGGCACCATCGGCGGCCCGATCAAGAAAGACAAGCTGTTCTACTTTGTCAGTTACGACGGCATTCTGACGCGGCAGGCGGCGAACGGATACTATACGGTTCCGACCGCGGCGATCCGCTCCGGAGATATGTCCGCCGATCCAACGCCCATTTACGATCCGGGCACGGGCGCGGCGAACGGCACAGGGCGAACACCCTTCACCGGCAACATCATTCCGGCAAACAAGATCAGTCCGATTGCGGCGCAGATTGCCGCTTTGACTCCGCTGCCGAATGTGCCGGGCAACCTGCTGTCCAACAACTACTTTGCAAGCGCCCCTTACAAGCATAACCGGGATACTACGGATGCGAAAGTGACTTACAACGTCACCGATAAGCTGAATCTGGGGGTACGGTTCGGCTGGCTGCATTTCTTCATGAACGATCCGCCGGCGTTCGGCGCGCTGGGCGGTCCGCAGCTGGGGTCCACAGGGGGCGCGGAAGGCACGGGAACGGGGAACGTGTTCAGCAACACCGTGACCGCGAATTACGTGGTATCGCCGCGCTTTGTGGTGGACGGATATTTCGGTTACACGCTGCAGGATATCAACCAGGAGCCTCCCGGACTGAACCAGAACGTAGGACTGGACGTACTGCACATACCGGGTACTAATGGCTCAAATACCGCGGAAGGCGGATGGCCGGCGTTTTCGGTGAGCAGTTACACGGCTCTGGGTAACCAGAGCACGGTGCCCTTCTATTTTCACAACGGCAACTACCAATATGTTGCGAACGGCAATTGGACGAACGGCGCGCACACGGTTCGTTTCGGCGTAGACACGCTGAAGAAGAACCTGAATATGTTTCAGGAGTTAAACCAGGCGTCGGGAAGCTTCAGTTTCGCTAACGGGATCACGGGACTTTCCGGCGGACCCGCTCAGAATCAGTACAACAGCTACGCGGCGTTCCTGCTGGGGTTGCCTTCCAGTATCACGAAGGGTGAAGAGAACGGCAACAATATCAACTCGGAGTGGTTTTACTCGCTGTACGCGCAGGATAAGTGGCAAGTCTCGCGGAAAGTGACGCTCACCTATGGACTCCGGTGGGAGTACTTCGCGCCGCCGCGGGGCGATATGCTGCGCTATGACGCAGCCACCAACACGATGCAAATCTGCGGCAGCAAGGCCGTGCCGGACGAGACGTGCGGGACGAAGTTCAGCAGGAAGCTGTTCGCGCCGCGACTCGGAATCGCATACCGGCCGACGGAGAGCATGGTGCTGCGCGCCGGTTACGGAATCAGCTACGACCCGACGTTCGTCGGGCAACAATTGCTGCGCATCTATC
Source organism: Candidatus Limnocylindrales bacterium (assembly GCA_035606355.1). Classification (GTDB taxonomy): domain Bacteria; phylum Acidobacteriota; class Terriglobia; order Bryobacterales; family Bryobacteraceae; genus Sulfopaludibacter. Next base: position 23,678 of record DATNFO010000032.1, read on the forward strand.
CGAACCAGATCTCGTATTCGCTGAGCGGACCGAATTCGTTCACTCCCGTCACCTCACTGGCTGCCGGAATTCCTCCGCTGGTATTTCCGGACCTCGGTTCAGGAATCATTCCGATGCCTACCGCGGTGAGCCTCAATTCATTCGGGGACGAGTATGTTCGCTCCTATGTGCAGAGCTGGAATGTCATGCTGCAGAAACAGTTCCGCGGCGGGTTCACTGGCGAAATAGGGTATGTGGCTACGCGCCAGGTGAAGATGGAATACGAAATGAACATCAATGCCGGCATGGTGCTGGGCGCGGGAACCGCCGGCGAGATACTCAATCAGAAGTTCGGGCGCACTGCGACGACTAACTTCTTCGAACCGTTCGGCCACAGCCATTACGACGCGCTACAGGCGTCGCTAAACCGCCGGTTCCGCGGCGGAGCCATGTTAGGCGTGCACTATACCTTCTCTAAGTCGATCAGTATGTGCTGCGCGGACTCGGAGGACTCAGGGCCGGAGATCAAGATTCCGCAGTATCAGGACCGCAACCGCGCGGTGAATCCGTTCGACCGGACGCAGGTGTTCACCATCACCGGTCTGGCTGAGCTGCCCTTCGGCCGCGGCAAGAAGATGCTAAGCGGGGGCGGCGTCGTTACCAAGGTGGTTTCCGGCTGGCAGGTCAACGGGCTTTTCAATGCGTACACCGGGCTGGCGTTTACGGTGACGGCATCCGCTACTTCGCTGAACGCGCCGAGCAATACGCAGTTGGCCGACCAGATTAAGCCGAGCGTGGCGATTCTGGGCGGCGTAGGTCCGGGGCAGAGTTGGTTCGATCCGCTGGCTTATGCGCCGGTGACGGCGGTGCGCTTCGGGAACTCGGGGTTCAACTCGCTGCGCGGTCCGGGGCAAGTGAACCTGGACGCATCGCTGTTCCGCACGTTTCGCGTGACGGAGCGTGTAGCGGCTCAGTTCCGCGCTCAGGTGTTCAACGCGTCCAATACGCCGCACTTCGGGTTGCCCTCCTCCAGCGTGAATAACCTGGTGCTGAATGCCAACGGCACAATCAACAACCTGGGCGGCTTCACGATAATTAACTCTACGACCGGCACGGGCCGCGAGGGCGTAGATCAGCGCGTGTTCGAGTTAGCGCTGCGCATCAGGTTCTAACATGAGCCTGAATCGACGGCGGGTTTTGGGCTTCGGCGCCGGACTATTGTTCGGCGGTGTGCTGGGGGGCGCGGAGCAGGGAAGTCTCAGTCCGGCTGACGAGGCATTCTTGGAGGATGTCAGCCGGCGGAGCTTCCGGTATTTTTGGGAGCAGGGCGACCCCAAAACCGGAATCACTCGCGGACGGGCGCGCTTCGACGGCAGCGAATATCCGGAGGAGCGCCGCGACGTCGGCAGCACGGGAGATACGGGCTTCGGGCTAACGGCGATGTGCATTGGCGCGGAGCGGAAGTGGGTCGGCCGGGGCGAGGCGCGCGAGCGGGTTCGGAACACACTGCGGGCGTATGCCGAGGGTCCGGTAGAGAACGAGCACGGGTGGTTCTATCACTGGATCAACGTGAAGACCGGAAAGCGGACTGGCGCGACCTTCGATACGGCGACGCGCGCAGTGCCTGACGGCAAGGAACTGAAGCGGCCGAAGAGTGAGATATCGACCAGCGATGCCACGTGGCTGGTGTGCGGGGCCATCACGGCGCGCGAGTATTTTCGCGACGACGCGCAGATCGGACGGCTGGCAAACCGGATTTACGAGCGCATGGATTACGCGTGGATGCGCAATGGACACCCGACGCTGCTGGCCCACGGATGGATGCCCGAATCGGGGTTCCTCCCCGCGCGATACGAGAAGTACTGCCAGTTAGCGGCGATGTATCTGCTGGGGATGGCGTCGCCTGCGCACGCGCTGCCGGCTGATGCGTGGTATGCATGGGAGCGCAATCCGTACGAGTATGACGGATATAAGTACATCGGCAATTCACTGCTTTGGACTTATCAGTATCCGTTTGCGTGGTTCGATCTGCGAGGCCGCAGGGAAGCTCGGGGTTCGCGCGTCAATTACTTCGAGAACTCATCGACGGCGACGCGGGCACACCGGCAGTTCTGTATTGACCTGGATAAAGAATTCCCGGGATGTTACTCGAAGGAAATATGGGGAATTACAAGCTCCATGAGTAAGTCGGGATATAAGGCGTGGGGCGGTCCGCCAAAACGCGGCGGCGTGGATGGCAGCGTAGTGCCGTGCGCGCCCGGCGGGAGCCTGATGTTTACTCCGGACATCGCGCTGCCTGCGCTGCGCGCCATGAGAGAGCGGTTCGGCGATAAGATCTACGGGCGCTATGGGTTCGCGGATGCATTTCACCCCGTGAATGGATGGGTAAGTCAGGACACAATTGCTTTGGACGTTGGGATTACGCTGCTTTCGGCGGAAAATCTGCGCAGCGGCAATGTGTGGAAGTGGTTCACCGGGAGCGCGGAAGCACAGCGCGCGCTGCGGCTTGCAGAACTGAAGGTGGAGGGATAGGAGGATGATGACTCGGCGGCACATGCTGGCTCTTTCGACGGCGGCGGTGGCGGCGCGGGGCGCGCGGGCCGCGGTTTCGGCGGAGGACGATCGGTTCCTGGAGGACGTTTCGCGGCGGAGTTTTCAGTATTTCTGGGATTACACAGAGCCATCCACGGGTTGCACACGCGGGCGGGCGCGGGCCGACGGTGTGCCTTATGAGGCCAATCGCCGCGATATCGGCAGCATCGCGGTGACGGGTTTCGGACTGGCGGGGATGTGCATCGCGGCCGAACGCGGCTGGGTGAAGCGTGAGGATGCCTTGTCGCGCGTACGCGCGGCCCTGACATTCTTCGCCGAACGCGCGCCGCGCGAGCATGGCTGGTTTTATCACTGGTTCAACGTCAAGACCGGCGAGCGTACAGGGGTTTTGCAGAGCAGCGAAAAGAAGAGCGAGCTTTCGAGCATCGATACTGCGCTCTTGATGGGCGGAATTCTGACGGCGCGAGGGTACTTTCAGAATGACCGGCAGGTTCAGAAGCTGGCGACTCAGATCTATGAGCGGATGGACTTTCAGTGGATGCTGAACGGCGACCCGCTGTTGCTATCGCACGGATGGAATCCGGAGGACGGGTTTCTGAAGGCGCGCTGGGCTAAGTACAGCGAGTTCACGATTATCTACTTACTCGGGATCGGCTCGCCGGCTCACGCCATTCCGGCGGAGAGCTGGTATGCCTGGGAGCGGCCGGAGAATGTGTACGGGAATTATAAGTTCATCGGAACATCGCCGCTATTTACGCATCAATACTCGCACGTGTTCGTGGATTACCGCGGACGCGCGGAAAAGCGCGGGTCAAAGATCGACTGGTTTGAAAATTCGGTCACGGCGACGCGATGTCACCGGCAGTTCTGCATCGATCTGGCGAAGGACTTTCCCGGATGTTATTCGGACAATATCTGGGGCATCACCAGTTCGAACAGCGAGAAAGGCTACAAGGCATGGGGCGGGCCTCCGCGGCGGAGCTCGATCGATGGCACGGTGGTGCCTTGCGCGCCGGCGGGGTCATTGATGTTCACGCCCGATATCTGCGTGCCCGCGCTGCGAGCGATGAAAGATAAGTACGGCGAGAAGCTATACGGTAAGTACGGATTCACGGATGCGTTCCACCCGGTGCACGGGTGGTTCTCTCCGGATGTGCTGGGGCTCGACATCGGCATTTCGCTGCTGGCCGCAGAGAATCTGCGGAGCGGCAACGTCTGGAAGTGGTTCATGCGGAATCGCGAGATTGGGAAAGCGATGGCCGCGGCGGGACTGGGAGGTAGCTGACGGGTGTGTCAACCGACTTAAAGACGCAATCGAATCCCCGGCACCTTTTACCGCTCCCTTATGAGTTTGTGAAAAGATCGAGTTACTTGTACCCCGATTTCAAAACGCAATCGAATCCCCGGCACCTTTTACCGGTCCCTTACGGTCACGGCTCCGACCGTGCTTAATGCTACTAACGGAGCCGTGACCGTCAGGGAGCGGTAAAAGGTATTGAACGCCGAAGGGAGTGCGGCGTCAGAAGACGCAAAATGCGAAAACTGCTTGGCATCACGCTAGGAATCATGACGGCCCTCGGCGGCTTCGTCGATTTCGGGCAGATCGTCTTCACGCTGCAGTCCGGCGCATCGTTCCGCTACGCCTTGCTCTGGCCGATTGTCCTGGGGACGGCCGCGATTATCGTGTACATGGAGATGTGCGGCCGCATTGCGGTGATCGCCCGCGAGCCGGTATTTGCCATCGTGAGAGACCGGTTGGGCAAGAAACTTGGCGTCGCTGTGCTGGCCGCGTCCAACCTCTTGAACCTGATCACGTGCGCCGCCGAATTGGGCGGGGTCGCCATTGTTCTGCATTTGCTCACGGGATTGCCGGAGAAGCCTCTCCTCGCGGGCGTGGCGCTGGCTTTCGGGTTCGCGGTTGCGCTGCTGCGGTTTGAATGGATCGAGCGCGTTTTCGGACTCGCCGGTGTCACGATGGTGGTTGCCGCGGTTTCCGCGTGCATGCTCGGTCCGGATTGGCACGCGCTCGGCCACGGACTCGCCCCGCGATTGTCAATGGGCGCGAGTAATCAGACGCTGCGCTATTGGTATTTCGCCGTGGGCATTTTCAGCGCGATGCTGATGGAGTACGAGGTCCATTTCTATTCGTCGGGCGCGATGGAAGAGGATTGGACTGCGAAGGATCTTCCGGAGAATTTCCTGGTGGCGAGTTTCGGATCCGTCCTCGGCGCCCTGCTGACGGTAGCGTTACTGGTGATCGGCGCGTGCGTCTTCTTTCCCGAACATCGTTTCCCGGAGCACCTCAGCACGGCGATCAACGGAATCGCTACGCCGCTTGGCCACGCGGGTTATGTGTTAGTGCTTCTTGGGACGTTAGCGTGCTTGTCCGGGGCGGCTGTGGAGACGATGCTGTCGGGTGGTTACAATATCTGCCAGTTTTACAATTTGCGCTGGGGAAAGAATCAAAAGGCGCGCGATGTGCCATTCTTCTCGGGTTCCTGGATCGGCATGCTGATCATCGCCGCGCTCTTGTCGCTCTCCGGCCTGGACCCGCTGAAACTGGTGAATATCTCGGTGATTTTCGGAATGGTGGTGATGCCGCTGACTTACTATCCGATCATGCGCGTCGCGATGGACAAGGGAATCATGAAGCGTCATGTGAATTCGCGGGCGGACACTGCGATGGGAATGGTGTTTCTTGTGCTGATCACGCTGGCGGCGCTCGCCGCCATTCCGCTCACGATCGTCACGCACTCAGGCGCGCCTTCGTAATGCATTCAACGCCGGAGCAGCCGCGCAAGGCTTTCCGCGGGCTGACAGTTCAGGACAGAGTCCTTTTGCAAGCCGGCACGGCGCGCCTGGTCAAGACCGCAGCGGATGAGGTGGAATTCCCGTGTGCTGTGCGAATCGGTGGACACGGAAATCATCACGCCCGCTGACGCCGCACGACGGGCGCTCTCAGCCGATACATCCAGCCGGTCGGGACTGGAATTGATTTCCAAAAAGCATCCGTTCTGGCGCGCATGCGCGATGACCCGCTCGATATCGATCTCATAACCGGGACGTTTGAGCAGCAGCCGGCCGGTGGCGTGGCCGAGAATATTGAAGTATCGATTGTCCATGGCGCGCAGGATGCGTTCGGTCTGGGCTTCGCGGCCGAGTCCGAAGCGCGAATGGATGGAGCAAACGGTGTAATCGAGCTCCTTCAGGAGGTGGTCCGGATAATCGAGAGAGCCGTCCGCGAGGATGTCGACCTCGCTCGATTTGAGGATGCGGAAGCCGCGCAATCGAGCGTTCAGCTTATCGATGGACCGGATCTGTTCCCAGAGATCCTCGACGGAAACGCCGCGCGCGATCTTCAGGCTCTGCGAGTGGTCTGTGATGCCGAGGTATTCGTAGCCGAGCTTTCGCGCCGCTGTGGCCATCGCCTCGACGGAATCGCTGCCGTCACTGGCGACGGTGTGCGCGTGCAGATCTCCCAGGAAATCTCCGCGCGTGACTAGAAGCGGGAGTTCGCCGGTCTGCGCCTGCCGGACTTCGTCGCGACCTTCTCGCAGCTCGGGCTCGATAAACGACAATCCGAACCTGCGATAGAGCGCGGTTTCGGTAGCGAAGGAACTGGACTTCAATTGGCGCAGAGGTTCGGTAACGGCCGCGAGTTTGCGGAGATGCGTCTTCGATCCTGTGCAGGCGACCATGTGAGACCCCCAGTTCTTCCTGGTCGCGAGTTGCAGGCGAAGTTGGATGCCCGACGAGAGTGCGAACAGCGCTGTGTCCGGCCGCGCGGCCACGAGCGGCGTGCGGCCTCCATAGCGTTGCACTCGCTCGACGAGACCGGAGAAATCGTCCGTGTCGACGAGGAATACGAGTTCGTCAATGACTTCCACCCGGCGCCGATAATCTCCCGCGGCCTCGGCCCGCCGCGCGCCGCCTAGCCCGAGCAGGAAAGCCTCGATGTTGGCGCGTAAATCATCGGCGTGATAGAGCAGCATGTCGTGCGTCTCTGTCACGCCCTGGCGCACATGCTGCGCCAGCCTCGGCCCGAACGCCTGCTCGATCGCGCCATTTTCGAGTTGTGTTTTGAGCTCCTCAACTGACGCGATGCCCAGTTTCTTGTAGATGCGCATCACGCGTTTTGGATCGAGGCGAGGGTATACGGTGAGGTCGGCAATGCCGGGCGAGACCTGCCCGCGCAAATTTTCGAGCTTGCCGAGCGTGCCGGTCAGCACGATCTCACGAATCGCGGAGGAGATGCCTTCGCCGATGCCGGCAAAACGGGTGAGGTCGGCTTCGTCGCGGACCATCTGGTCCAGGCTTTCAGCAAACGTGCGGATTCGCGCGGCGGCACGGCGATACGCCTTTACCTTAAACGGATTTTCTTTCTGAGTGGAGAGGATCTGCGCGAGACCGGCGAGGCGGTCAGCGATTTCCGCGTTGCTCAACGCTGGCGGGTCCACCTGTTTGGTTTGGGCGTTCACGTTCAGCTAACTGGCTTTGCGCAGCATTTCCATGCCGTGGAAATTGAGCAGCGCTTCCTGCACGGCGAGGCGCTGGCGATCGACCACGGGACGAATCGGGGCAGGGAGGTCGTGCGTGAGCGCGGATTCGTAATGCCGCAGCGTGTTCTCCTCTCCTTCGAAGCATTGTGCGATAAGCGTGGTGTCGTCTTTGGGCCGTATGGTGAGCTCGCGTTGGTGTGGGCTTTGCGGCGGTTCGGCGCCGTGCGGTTTAAGGCAGTCCGAGAGTTCGGCGGCGAAGTCGGCGCGCTGCCGGGCGATGGCAGTCAGTCGATTGCGCAGGCTGTTGGTGTGCACCTGTTCGCCGGCTTTGCCGAAGCGGTCTTCACTATCGCGGCAGGTGGCGATGAGGCCGGTGAGGATTTGGTGTGTATCCTGCATGATCGGGGTAGGGGCATGCGCAGGGCCAGAGTGCGGGGCCGCACCACCGATGGGTGACGTGGCCGTGCTGGCATGACGACATCGGGAAAAGTTTCGGAGCGCTGATGGAGGGGGTGCATGCATTCCTGCTGGGAAGGCGACCTATGTTACGCTGCGCAGGCGTTCGAGCCGATGCCGGCGGCCGACCCGTTCGGCGATTTGATGAACGCTCCGCGGAAGTTCGTTGTCTCGCGGACGCTGGATGAGTTGCACCTGCTTGTGTATCCGCTGACAGTTGGCGGCGGAAAACGGCTTTTTCCGAATGGCGTGCATGCCACTTTTGAGTTGAGGTCGGCGACGCCATATGCGAGCGGCGTGGTGGGACTTCGGTATGCGCGGAAGCGAGAGTGACCGGGGCGGTAGGTGTTTTGGTATGATTGGAGCAACCCGTGGGCGGGAGTAATTCAGTGGTAGAATCGCCAGCTTCCGATTCACCCGTTTTAGAATCTTCAGGTTACGGTTTTTGTTGTCCGCTTTGTTGTCCGTCAGAATTACTGGCGGAGGCGAGCGATATTGTCCCGGGTCAACATCCTCAAACGCGTCAAGATCGGCGCACGTTGGAAACTCCTTTCCATTCCTCGCAACGAAAAAGGCAAACCCCAACTGGGCAGCTTTGCCCGAAGGTCGATATTTCATCGAGTGGTATCTGGGTGGCAAGCGGCGACGTGAGTTTGGCGGAACGACCGTTGCACAAGCGTTGGAGTCACAGAAACGGAAACGGCATGAACTGGAGGGCCGGCATCTCGGCCTTCCGGGGTTCGAGAAGGCCGGCGAACTTCCCAAGAGTCCTCCATTACATATCGCTGTTTCCAATTATCTGGATCAGGTTGAAACCCTGAAAAAACCGAATACCTTACGGAAGTATCGCGCGGTGCTGGAACGGTTTGCGGAGTACTTCACTAATCGGTCGAGCGTTCGGGATATTTCCGCCGAAGATCTCAACCGGTTCATTGTCGACCTCATGAAGAATCAACATATGGCCGCCAACACGGTCATTCACAATGTGATCATCATCGCCCAGTTCTTCAAGCGGCAAGGGCGTCCCAATATCACCCGGGAGTTGCATCTCCCCGGACGGATCACAACTCTCCCCTGCGAGTACCGTGAAGAGGAGCTTTCACGCTTCTTTGCCGCCTGCAAAATGGGGGAGAGCGTCTTGTTCTCGACGTTCCTGATGACCGGCCTCAGAGAACAGGAAGTAGTCCATCTGATATGGACCGACATCAACTTTGAATTACGTGTGGTGCGGGTCACAGCCAAGCCGGCCCTGGCGTTTTATCCCAAACGATGGGAGGAGCGCGAAGTGCCGATCCCCGCCCAACTGGCGGAATTATTGCGAAACCACCCGAAGCGTACGGACAGCCAGTTCGTTTTTCCGTCGCGCACGGGGAATCGCGAGCAGCACATGCTTGATCGATGCAAGGCGGTTGCGGCCAGGGCGGACCTTGACTCTGCCAGAGTCGATTTGAAGACGTTCAGATCGACATATGCGACCCGAATGTTGCGAGCTGGATTCGATGTTCGAACGGTTCAACACTGGATGGGTCACAAGTCGCTTGAGACGACGATGCGATACCTGGTTCCCGCGACCGACGTGCACAAACGCCTCGATGAACTTCATGTGCCGGGACTGGCGATGCAGGGAGTCGACCCTAAGGGGAAACAGCCGAGGTAATGATCGGCGATCCCAGCGATTCCACTGCTAGCCGCAACGTTCGCTGTTCCTCGAGCAAGGCAGATGTTCTCGGATTTTTTCTAACTCATCGGGCGGCGAAACGAGATTCGAGTGGGTTTTGTTCGGACCGAGCCATCGACCCATCACTACGGAGGCATTGTTACCAAGTGTAACGGTGGTTTCACGGATCGAATGCAACAGGCGACCGGTTAACTCTTATCATCAGGAGCGGAAGCGCCTAACGATATCTCGGATAAGGCATTCTCGGAAGTTCTTTCCGCGCAACGCCCCTCACGGCATTTTGCGCACTCCAGGGAGTAGTAGCCAATTCCGATGATGAGGGTGCCGAGCCAGCCGAAGATCTGAGCATGTCCGTGCGCTTGAATCCACGACGGGGACAAATTGGCCAGGGAATGTTTGCCGCTGATACCAAGTTCCACGCGCCCAGGAAGGTTCCGGGCAACAGCAGAAAGCAGGCCCGTAGCGAGATACACCGTCACCAGTTGCTACAGGGAAACCCCAGTCGACACTGGACTTCGATCAGGCAATTCGTTCAGTTCTGTCTTTTTTCGAGCGCAATGGCGCGAGGGAACAAGATGTTGTTCTCCAGGTGAATGTGCACGTGCAGGTCCGCCTCAAGCGCCTTAAGGCCATCGAAAAGCGCTCGGACGGTGTTGCAGGCGTAAGGTGGGTATTCGAAGTCGTGAGTCAGTCGGCGGATCTCTGCCATTTCATCGCCGGACCGCTCGTGCTCGCGCTCCATCATCCCGATCGGATTCGCGATGGAGCCGAACGGAACCGGTGGCAGCGGTCTACCGGATGCTTGAGCGCGCCCGTACTGTTCTATGAAGGGAAAGAGCATAAGCTCCTCCTTGTGCATGTGCATCTCCATCTCGGAGCGCACGGAATCGAACACCGACGCCAGGCGGCTCAAGGTCGTACGGTCTTTGTCGCCATGGACGGATAGAACCTTCTTCATACGGTTGCCTAGCGCGGGCAACTCGACCTTGAGGTACTCGTGATGCGTGGCTAGAATGTGTTTTGCGAGTTCTTCGAGCGGCGCCGTCTGCCAGTCGCGTTCAGATGGGCCGGCCGTTCGAGCTCGTTCGATCTCCTGCATTACCGATTCCGGTTTCAGACCTTTGGCCGAGCACGCCTGGTCGAACGGCTGACTTCCACCGCAGCAGTAGTCCAGGCCGTAGCGCTCCAGTGTGCGCACGGCGCTCAGTGCGGTGGCCGCCACATCGGCTAAAGTTGCTGCTGTTCTCATATAGACTTTTCGTCCCTCTGATCTGATGCTAGATGCGCCATCCGACGATTCGCTGTGACTTCAGTCACGGCGGTCAGTCCAGTAAGCGAACATCATTGGCGAGTGCCGATTTCGACAATAGTGATATGACAAACGCAAGCGGTGTGCCCTCTCCTGACTTGCAGAACGGCTCGTCCACAGGCCGGAGGCCGGTCGCAGACCGTCTCGAGCAACTGCTTGCAAACGGCCTAATGGTCGGCTCCGATCGGGAGGGTTGGACCCGGCACCTGAAGGCTGCACTGCTCGTAGTGGCGATCACCTTGTTGGGCGCTGTGCTGGACCTGCGCGTGGCACCCACGAATGGGCGCGATGCTCTATCTTCTGGGAGTCGTCGCCATATCCTATCGATTCGGTTTCGGACCGGCGCTCACGTATTCGGCGCTGAGCACGCTTACGTTCGATTTCTTTTTCATCCCGCCGTACGAAAGCTTCGCCTTCACGGACTTCTGGTATTTTCTGACCGCCATCACACTCACGGGCATTGCACTCTTCATTTTCATCCTCACTACGAAGGTCCGCCAGTACGCAGTCGCCGCAGGCCGGCGAGAAGCACAGACTGCGACGCTCTATGCTTTGATGCAGGCACTCGCATCGGCTCGTGGGCCCTCCGAGATCATTCAAGCTTCCTCCGTGCAGTTCAAGGCAGTGTTGGGGCTCAACATCGCGGTGTTGCTGGCGTCTGAAGCGGGATCCCTGTCGCCGCAAACGGAACCCAACGCTTTCCCTCTTGACGATTCTCTCCGTGCTGCCGCGGAAGAGGTGTTTGCATCTGCCCTGAGGGGAGCGATTCATCACGAAGACGCAATCCTGCCGTTACGGGCGGGCGAAGGCGTGATCGGCGTGATTATCTTTTCCCCGACCCAATTCATATCGCAACTCCACGAATATGAAGACGTCTTGATCAACGCAATGGCGGGCCAGGTGGCGCTTGCGATTAAACGGTCAGTTCTCGAAGAGAAGGCTCGTGAAGCAGAGCGCGAGCAACGGCGCGCTCAACGGGCCAAGGCAGAAGCGATTGCGACCTTGGCCGGCGGTTTGGCTCATAACCTCAACAATCTTCTGACCGGCGTGTTGGGCAATGCCGGCTTGGTGGCGGATAGTCTGCCTCTTCATCACCCATCGAGAAGCCTTCTCGGCGAGTTGAAAGGCCGGCGAGCGTGCCGCGCACATTGTCGCACAGGTACTCTCCTATGCCGGCAAAGGCCGGTTTTTCAATGAAGTGATTAATGTTTCCGAGTTAGTTGGCGACTTTGTAAAGGGCCTACCGCCGATACCAGCGAATATCGAACTGAGTGTCAACCTCGGAGAGCGCCTTGCGCGCCTTGCAAGGGGACCGCAACCAGCTTCGTCAATTGATTGGCAATCTCTATCTCAACGCACTCGAAGCCAACGACCAGGCGCCCGGCCGCATTGTCATCTCGACGTATTGCCAAGATTCGCGCCGGGATGCAGACCCCCTATCGGGCAAGTCGCAGATTTGCCAATGCGTCTGCCTCAGTGTGACGGATACGGGCTGCGGGATCGAAGAATCAATTCGCCCCCGGATTTTCGATCCTTTTTTTACGACAAAGTTCGTCGGCCGCGGCCTCGGTCTCTCAGCCGCGGAGGGGATCATACGTGCGCACAATGGGATTATTCGGGTCGATAGTGAGGCCGGCAAGGGCAGCACGTTCACGTGCCTGTTCACTGTCGAAGCAACCGAAGCCGGCAACAGAGCATAGCCTTAGCGTTCTACTTTTAAAGCATCCACTGCACGTTCGAGGCCTGCGTAGGGTATGCGAACATGCCATCCTTCAGGGCGCCGGCCGTTAAGCCCGTCCGCATCGCCAGCACGAATATGTTGGCAAACTCGTCGGCTTCGGGCCCGACCAGGTGTGCACCCAAAATTCGGCCGGTGCCCTCTTCCACCAGAATCTTGAATGCCGAACACGGCTCCGCGACCCGGCGCGCGGCGTACCAGCCCGATGTATCGGCCTGATTGACCTTGAACTTCAACCCCTGGCGCCGCGCATCCTGCTCCAGCATGCCGACCCTGGCGAGGGGCGGAATCGTGTAGACTACGCTGGCCGAGCCGAGGTAGTTCGTTTTATGTTTGTTGTCTCCCAGCATGTTGCCGGCGGCGAGGTGTCCTTCATATTCCGCGACCGGCGTGTTTGGCCAGCCTCCGCTGGCCGCGGCATCGCCGGCGGCGTAAACGGCGGGGTTCGAAACGCTTTGCAGGTAGTCATTTACCTTTACGCCGCGCGCGTCGAAGTCCACGCCGCCAGCCGGCAAATTCAGATCTGCTATCTCGGGCGTGCGGCCGGCGGCATGCACAACCAGATCTGCCTCGAAAGATTGTGATCCCGAACCCGTCATGGTCATCACTGCGTAATGCCCGGCGCCTTCCTCTACCGCGGTCACCTCGGTCTCGGTGTGCACATCGATGCCGATATTGCGCGTGCGCCGCAGAAGCCGCTCAACCAGATCGGGATCGAAGTTCTCCAGGGGTCGCTTGCCCCGGTGGAGAATTATCACTCGCGAACCGGCGCGGGCCGCCACGTGGGCAAATTCGAACGCAACATAGCCGCCGCCCACGAAGACAATCCGCTTGGGCAGACGATCCAGTTCCATGAACTGATCGCTGCGTGTGAGGTACTGCTCGCCGGGGATGTTCAGCTTTCGAGGCCAGGCTCCGGTGGCGACCAGGATTTTATTCCCCTCCAGAGTGGTCCCGTCCACTTGAAGGGCATTCGGGCCAGTGAACCTCGCGGGCCCATGGCAAGTCGTTATCCCTGCTTGTTGCAAGCTCCCTTCTTTGGCTTCCGGGAAAGGATCGGTAAACGTCCGCTTGAATCGAATCAAATTCGGCCAATCGATCGCTGTATCGCTATCCTTGATACCTTTTCCGCGCATTCTGCGCTGCGAATCGATGATTTCCGCCGCGCCGACCAACACCTTTTTTGGATCGCAACCACGCAACCCACAAGTTCCGCCATATGGACGCGAATCGACAATCGCGACCTGCCAGCCGGCGGCGCGGCACTTTCCGGCCGCCGTGGCGCCGGCTTCACCTGTCCCAATCACAATGAGATCGAATGATGATTTCACGGCCCCTCCCTATTCCAATTGTCCCGCCCGCCCATCGCGAGTGGAGCCTTTGAATGTGAAGACCTGCCCCGCGCTGCCCGCGGCAGGTACGCTAAAATCGCTCTTTACGAATGCTCACCAACATCTTTTTAGAGGTCTTGCAGCATGAGGGCGTCGCTGCCATTGCGACGCTTGGCGCCAAGCCGCACCTCGTCAACACCTGGAACAGCTATATCCAGGTGACGGATGGTCGCCATCTGCTGATACCCGCCGGTGGAATGCATCAGACACAGGAGAACATCGCGGCGAATCCCAAGGTACTCCTCACCGTGGGAGCGCGGGAAGTGACCGGAAGGCGGGGCCAGCCGGGCGCCGGTTTCCTCATCACGGGAACTGCCGAATTTCTTTCTGGTGGAGAGGATTTCGACCGGATAAGAGCAAAGTTCGCTTGGGCGCGCGCTGCGCTCAAGATCACGGTCGAAAGCGCCACTCAGACATTGTGAAGATGCCGCCCCGAGTGCCGTCGCCACCAGGTGAGCGGGCCATCACAGTAGGGACAAGTGCAACCAAAGTTCACGTTGAGCAAGCCGAGCCGGCGCACCAATAGTTGCGTGTAGGTGCGTGCAGAGTATCGGTCAGGAGGCAGATGGCCGGCTATACACCTTCATCATTTCAGCAGACAGACGTTCCTGGTCTTCCGCTGTGAGGCGGCTCTCGGCGAGGCGGAACAACTCATCTTCTTCCTCCACGATGTGGTGTTGGATCAAATCGTAGAGTTCAGTGCCGAACAACCGCACGTCATTCAGCCAGCGAAGCTCGGGAGCCCGTGGCGGATCTGACAAAAGCTCTTCTACATGTTGCTGCACTTCACGAACTTCGTCGTGCTGCCGGTCCATTTGAGCCATCAGATCGGGAAATGCCGGTCGTAAGCTCGGGTAGAAGATGACCTCCTCTTTCTCGAAATGAATTGCGGACAAGCGCCGAATCTCTCGGACGGCTGCCTGTACCTCTGCAATCAGTTCGGGGCCGAGGCACTGCAAAGCAGCCAGGAGGCGGTCAAGGTACACCTCCATTTCGCGGTGGTCTTTTCGGAGGTTGTCACAGGCCATGCCGGAGGTCATGGCGTGCCAACACCGCGGCGAGTTGCCATTTCGGTACCCATTGCGACACGGTCAGATGAAGGCAGAACGTTTGCGGCGAACGGAAAGACCTCCGTATCTTCCACCGCGATGTGGCGGGAATATAGCTCTACAAGCTGCCTGAGAACGGTTGCTAGACGTTCTGCGTCTTGCGGTGACAATCGGCCATTTGCCAACCACGATCGACTCAGATCCTCCACCTTGCGGTGGCTTTTCTCGGCCAATTCATGATCCTGCTGGAGCGAATCCATTTTCGCAAGCAGCGGTTGCAGGTCCGGGCGACGGAGCCGGCGCAATTTTGGGAACAAGGTCTCCTCTTCATCGGCGGTGTGTTTAGGAGCCGCATCGCGAAAATAGCGCAGACTTATCGCCGAAGCAGACTGCTGCTCGTTGGTGAGAGGGCCACCTTTCGCGTCGTTGGCGACCGTAAACAGTGCCTTGAGAAAACGTTCGATGCGCCGGTGACAGTCTCCGAGCATCCCGATAGGATACTTGAAGTCACTTTCTCGCTTTGCTGCGATCACGATTAGCACGACCGTCCTCCTGTTCGCTACTCAGAATCACTCCGCGGGATGTGGGTAGGCATCGGGTTCCTGCTCGTCCGGCCTCCGGGTCAGGCAACGGAAATCCTTCTCAACTGCAATCTTCAAATCGCCCTGGTGCGCATACAGACCAACTTCGTCCGCCGCGGCCCAAACCGACACTGGTTCGGCGGGAATACGCACTGTGATGGAGTCCTTGCAAAAGACGGCATGCAGTGGATCCGTAACACCGCGACTCTGAATCCGGTATATCAGCACGGCGCCCAGCCCAAAATCGACGGCTCCCTCCACAGTGCCGGCTTGGCACAACTGCATCACTTCAGCGCGGTTCAGGCGAAGCCGCAGCGAATTGTCCTGTAATCTTAGTTTCATGTTGCTGCTCGTTGGCGGCATCCGGGGGGTGCGCTCCCGGTAGCATTGCGGATCGTTCTACCGCAAGCACATTTTAAGGTGCGCGGTTCCTTGGTTGCTACTTCTCCCGGCTGTACCGCACGAACGTATTCTTCTCTCTTTTTAAACCTTCCATCTGTTCCTACTGTGGTCCTAATGGCGCCGGCAGGCAATGGTCCGTTTATCACGGCAATCAACACTTCCGTCATCGTGCAGGTTGCGGAATTAGTTCAGAAACCCAATGCCTTTTCAGCCCCAAGCCGCAAGCTGGTGACCGAAGGAAGCACCGCCAGCTCGAGATTCGGCGACGAAGGGACGAATGTGTCTTTCGCGGCGACTGTACTACCGGCCCGTCCAGCACACCGATGCAGCTCTCCGCGATCACGGGATCCTTGCATCAGCCCCCCTATTCCGATGATAGAGCGCTCCGGGAACATTGCCAGTGACAGCCGTCACCGCATCGAGGCATGATTCCAACTGGCACCACAAATTATCAGGTCGTCGACGCATTGGAACTGGCGAGTGCGGCCGCCAAGGATCACGGATTAATCCATGATCCGGGGGCGGGCACTCCGGAGAACTCTGTCGCGGCATTGATCAGAACGCTTCCTGTGACAAAAGTCCTTGTACAGGGCGCCAGGCGGAGCCACGCTGAACTTGGAGGGGATCAAAGAGGAGACCTATGGCTTATGTGATCGCCGAGCCCTGCATCGGCGTTAAAGACACCGCATGCGTGGATGCCTGCCCAGTAGATTGCATTCATCCGAAAAAAGACGAGAGCGATTTTGAAAGCGCTCCCCAACTGTACATCGACCCTCAGGACTGCATCGATTGCGGCGCTTGTGTGCCGGTTTGTCCAGTCTCCGCGATCTTTGCGCTCGATGATCTGCCAGCCCAATGGAGCCAGTTTACGCAAATCAACGAGGAGCACTACCGCAATGCCGCACCACGGTGACGGCGCCTCAGGTGTTCCGCCTTCTTCCACGAAGTGGACGGCATGCGACAGGCGCGGTAGTTTGTGATCGGACAGGATTGCCGCGGGGAATCCCGAGCGGTCGCCAGTCTGAACGCACACGAGGCCCCTCGTGTGGATGGATAATGGATGTAGACACGACAACAAAAAGGCACGAGAGCTAGCGATGCTGGAGGCGGAACTGTTTGCATTTCTGGAGCGGACCTCGGATGCGGCATTTGCCGTCACCGAACTGGGCGAGATTTGCTCCTGGAGCAAGTCGGCCGAGAAGCTCTTCGGATACTCTGCATCGGACGTGTTGAACCGGACCTGCCATGAGGTCCTGGATGGCCTCGGGGCGATGGGGACCAGAGTGTGCACTGGCGATTGCAGTGTTCAACTTTGCGCGGCGCAGCATCGGGACATTCCCGATTTCGACCTCCAGGTCAGGACCAGCTCAGGCGTCCGGCTGTGGGTGAATGTGTCGACAATCGTCTTCGAGGGACCTCGCCGGAACCGCCGGCTGATTGTGCATCTGGCACGCGATGTTTCTCATCGGAAGAAGAACGAGGAGTTGCTCGCGAAGATGCAGGAGCTCTCGCGAGAATTGGGCGCTGCTTCCAGAGAAGTGGATGGCAAATCGCCGGTTGTTCCCCTCTCGGAGCAGGAGCGGCGAATTCTCCGGCTATTCGCCAAGGCTAAGAATTCGGCCGAGATCGCGCGCGAGTTGGGTATCACACTACCGACGCTGCGGAACCACCTGCACACAATCAACGAGAAGCTCAGAACGCACAACCGGCTGGAAGCCGTAATGCATGCGATGCATCGCGGGCTCATCTAGTGGGCGGCCCAGCAGGACAGCTCCACCAGCCGAATCGATCAAGCCCCTGACGGGTGCCGCCCAATGAGAAGCCGGAATTCCTCGCCGAGATGTGGAGTCGTGTTATATGCTCCACGCGTGACCACGGCTCCAGTGCGGGAACTGAGTTCTCGCACTCCACGGGCCTGCATGCGGAAGTGTTCCGCCTCGACATAGACGATTGCGCCTCGGGGTTGGACATCCTTGGTCAACTCATTCGCAATGTCATGGCAAAGGCGTTCCTGGCTCGTAAAACGTTTCGAGTACAAGCGTACGATTCGGGTCAGCTTAGAAATCCCAACGAGCTTTTCCCTCGCCAGATAGCCAACCCATGCGCTCCCTCGAATCGGCAGTACGTGGTGCTCGCAAAGACCAGTGAAACGGATCGGGCCCTCAACTACATGCGTTTTCTCTTCCTCTGGGCAACTCGGACACTCAACCGGAAATAGCGTACTAAGCTTCGGATCGCCATCATAGCCTTCGGTCATATCCCATAGGGCCGACAGCCATCTCTGCGGCGCATCACGCGTTCCCGGAGAGTCCGGGTTCATGCCTAAACGGGAAAAGATCGCCGCAGCGTAGCCCTCGAACCGTGCTTTTTCTTGGGCGGTCAGGGGCTCGCGAGGTTTTGATGTATCCACGTGTCCTTTCTCCTCTCTTGTCACGGCCTTCGTTCGGGGCTGCATTCCGGGTAACGGCCGCTAATCCCGTGAGTACGATCCGGGGCACGTTCGGTCTTTTATCTATGTGCTCGGCGATTGGCGAGAATTCCGCGAGTGTTCGGAATACCAGGGGACCGGGCTCGGTTGATGACCCTGGTCGCGGTGATCGATTTGGCCTCCTCCCGATTTGGCCTATCCACTAAAGTTCGACTGCTTGTGTCCTTTCGGCAAGGCTGCGTGACTAGAACTGATTGCGATTGATAGTGTCTGTTTATGCCCGCGGAGGATAACAGCGTCAAGCCGAGTCCGATCGAGAACGACGTGCCGGTGGCGATGAGAAAGGTGTACCGGCGGCTGCAGCGCTGGGGTCGGGAGCGTAAAGGACGGGAGCCGATCCCGCCTGCACTCTGGATGGCTGCCGGCGCATTGGCCCGGCAGCATGGCGTTAACCAGGTCTCGCGGGTGCTGCACCTGGAGTTCAATCAGCTCAAGCGCGTAGCGGAAGGAAGTGAGCGGAGCGGCAGGAAACGAACGGAGCCAGCGTTCGTGGAACTGGTCGCGCCGCAAACATCCGCGGGACCGGAGTGCATGCTCGAGGTGGAGTCGGCGCGCGGAAGGCTGCGGATTGACCTGAAGGGCATGACCGTGGCTGAACTGGCCGGCATCAGCCGGGCGCTTTGGGAGATGATCGCCTGATCCAGATCACGCCGCAGATGCGGGTTTTGGTGGCGATCGAGCCAGTCGATGGAAGGAAGGGTATCGACTCGCTGGCCCGGCTCTGCCAGGACAAGCTCGCAGAAGATCCGTTTTCCGGATGCGTATTTGTATTTCGAAGCCGCAGCGGGACGGCCATTCGCCTGCTCACGTACGACGGCCAGGGATACTGGCTTCTGCAAAAGCGGCTTTCGAAGGGGCGGTTTATGTGGTGGCCGGAAGCCAGCGGCCCGAGCAAATCGCTCGAAGCATATGAAGCGCAGTTACTGCTGGCAGCCGGCGATGTCTCGCGAGTGCGCGCAGCGCCCATGTGGCGGCGGGTGAACGCAGCGAAGTAAAAATGGCCTGCCCCCTTACGTTCCAAAAAAAAACCGTGCGTACTGCTGTGCAATGGTTGTGCTCAGGTATCGAGGCCGGAACGTCAGCGAGAGGGACATCCTTTATATACGCGATCTGATCGCCGCGCATCCGGGCGCCAGCCGGCGCACGCTGTCTACGAAGCTGTGCGAGGTCCTGGCAGTGGCGGCAGGCCAACGGCGCGCTGCGCGACATGGTCTGCCGGGGTCTGTTGCTTACGCTTCACCGCGCCGGCAGGATCACGCTTCCGCCGGTCACGTATGTGCGGCACAACCCACTGGCGCACCGGGCCAGACCGGCGGCGATGCTGATCGATACCACCCCGATCGCAGGCCGTCTGCGCGATGTACAGCCGCTGAGCTTTCAGCCGGTGCGGCGTACCGCCGATGAACCTCTGTTCAATAGCCTGATGGAGGAACATCACTATCTCGGCTACGAGCAACCCGTGGGCGAGCACCTGAAGTATCTGGTGTGGGCTCACGGGCGGCCGATCGCCTGTCTGGCATGGTCGAGCGCGCCGCGTCACCTGGCCAGCCGAGATCATTTCATTGGCTGGAATGCAGAGGCTCGCCGCCGTAACATCCGGTTCCTTGCCTACAACACGCGGTTCCTGATTCTGCCGTGGGTGCGCGTGGAGCATCTGGCGTCGCACATTCTGGGCCGCATGGCGGCGCGCGTCTCCGACGACTGGCAACGGATGTACGGGCACCCCGTTTACTTTCTGGAGACGTTCGTCGACCCGGAGCGTTTCCGGGGCACGTGTTGTCGCGCGGCCAACTGGGTGCTGCTGGGCCGGACCACTGGGAGAGGCAAACAGTCCAACAGCTATGTGCCGAACCGCTCGATGAAGGAAGTGCTCGGCTATGCGCTGACCCCGAACTTCCGCGACTTACTCGGCCAGTTATGAAAAGGAAAACTCCGCGCCCTCGTGTGGACGTGAATGTGGAGGAACTGGACCGCATCATCGACGGCGCCCGCAACGCGCCGCTGAGCGAAGCCGACAGCCAGAAGCTCAAAACGGCCCTGCATGCCTTGGCCGAGCGGCTGCTTTCCCAGCCCAAAACAGGGAAGACCAGCGCCGTATTCGGCGATAGCGAAACCGCAGCAGCGGAAGAGTCGCAGGCCAAGGCGGAGCCGGTTTCAGGACACGGGCGCAATGGCGCCACGGCGTATCGCGGCGCAAAGAAGATTCCCATCGGCCATGCGAAACTCGCCCATGGCGATCGCTGTCCGGAGTGCGCACGGGGCAACGTTTATGCACAGAAAGAGCCGAAGGCGCTGGTGCGGATCGTCGGCCAGGCGCCGCTGGCGGCAACGGTGTACGAACTGGAGCGGCTGCGTTGCAACGCCTGCGGGCAGGTGTTCACGGCCGAGGAACCGGAAGGGATCGGTCCGGAGAAATACGATGAGACGGCGGCGGCGATGATTGCGCAGCTCAAGTACGGCAGCGGCATCCCGTTTTATCGTTTGGCGAGTCTGGAGGACTAGTTGGGCATTCCGCTGCCGACGGCTACCCAGTGGGAGATCGTCGAGGAAGCCGCGGAGTTGATCAAACCAGCGCACGAAGAACTGATCCGTCAGGCGGCGCAGGGCGAAGTGCTGCACAACGACGACACCAGCATGCGGGTGCTGCGCATGGAGCGCGAGCCCTCGGATGAGCGCACCGGGGTGTTCGCCAGCGGGATCGTCTCGACTGGGGACGGTCGCAACATCGCGCTGTACTTCACCGGCCGCCAGCATGCAGGCGAGAACATGGCCGACGTTCTGGCGCAGCGCGCAGCGGAACTGCCCAGTCCCATCCAGATGTGCGATGCCCTGTCACGCAACGTGCCGAAGCTGAGCGCGGGAGCGGAGATTCTGCTGGCCAACTGCCTCGCCCACGGAAGAAGGCAGTTTGTGGATGTTGCCGGCAGCTTTCCGGACCAGTGCCGTTACGTGCTGGAGATGCTGGGCCGGATCTACGCCAATGACGCCGAAGCGCGGGATCAGGGGTTGTCGCCGCAGCAGCGGCTGGAACTACATCAGCATCGCAGCGCTCCCGTCATGGATGAACTGCATAGCTGGCTGGAGCAGCAGTTTGCGGGACGCCGGACGGAGCCGAACTCCGGGCTGGGAAAAGCGATCACCTATCTGCTGCGACACTGGCGGCCCCTGACGTTGTTTCTGCGTGAAGCGGGAGCCCCGCTCGATAACAACATCGTTGAGAGAAGCCTGAAACGGGTCGTTCTGCACCGCAAAAACGCGCTGTTCTATCGCACGCTCAACGGAGCAGCAGCAGGCGATCTGTTCATGAGTCTGATCCACACCTGCCAGTTATGTGATGTCAACTCGTTCGAGTATCTGATCGAGTTACAACGGCATTCCGGCGAAGTGGCCACTCGGCCAGCGAACTGGATGCCATGGAACTACCGGGACACGCTGGCGCACGCTCCACCAGCACCGTTAATATGATATGTCTGCCTGGCCGGAAAGGATCGACTGCGGCCGGGCAAGACGGACCGCTCAAAATGCCTGTAAAACGGGCTTCCCAGAAAGCCAATTCCCCTAACGCTTTTGGCCAGTCACGCAAAACGGCAAAAATGTTCCGCGTCGGCTTGTATGCCCGCGTGTCCACGAATGACCAGCAGACTTTGGCGATGCAGAACCGAGCCATGCGGGAGTATGCTGCGCGGCGCGGCTGGACCATTGCTATGCAGGGCCGCGAGGTGAACTCCGGAGCGGCGCGAGCGCGAAGCCCGTGAGAAACTGCTGGGAGCAGCCCGCCGTCGCGAGATCGACGTGGTGCTGGTCTGGCGGTTAGATCGTTGGGGCCGGTCAGTGACGGATCTGCTGGCGACGCTTCAGGAACTTGACCACCTCGGAGTTGGGTTCGTTTCCTTGACTGAAGCGCTGGACCTAACGACAGCGGCAGGACGAGCGATGGCTGCCATGCTGGCAGTTTTTGCCCCGTTCGAGCGGGAGGTCTTACAGGAACGGACCCGGGCGGGCCTGGCTCATGCACGAGAGAACGGGAAACGGCTAGGCCGACCGATGACCGCGGCCATCCACGCTGCGGAAGTCCGGCAACTGCATCGCGCCGGAATCAGCAAATCCGAGATCGCTCGCCGAGTACGGATCGGCCGCACCTCGGTGTGCCGGATACTCGCAGGTGATTCCTCCCAGGAATAGGGCTGTGCAATCTTGTGCGCACGCTTGCCGAAATCTCACGACTGCTTGGATCAGAGAATCTTGAGGGTGGCACGTCCAATGCGCCGCAAGCCGTTGATCGCCACGATACATTTGTCCTGCCATCACACATGCAAGGTGAGGCTGTGCTTGCGCTCCAGTGTTGCGAGTAGCTTATCGAGAGAGCGGCCGAATGCCGCTACGCCTTCCGACTGGAGCTTGTCTAATACCGCCTCAAGATCTACGCCTACCGCTTGGACCAGCTGCAGGGTCGATTCCGCTTCCGACCAACCTTCAGCAGCGCTGGCGCCACGGATTCGGCCGTGCTCCTGAAATGCGCGGAGGGTTGCCGGGGGGACCGTGTTGATCGTATCGGGTCCTATCAGTTCTTCTACATACATGACATCCGAATACCCCGGATTCCTGGCGCCGGTGCTCCCCCACAAAACGCGCTGTGCATGGACCTGCCGCATTCGAAGGCCGGCGAACCTTGGTGAATCGAAGATCTCTCGAAAACGGCGATAGATCAGGCGAGCATTGGCGATTGCAGCCCGTCCGCGCAGGGCATGCGCCTCGGGCGTTCCGATTTTCTCCAGTTCACGATCAACGGCGGTGTCGATACGGCTGACGAAGACCGAGGCAACCGAAGCACTGCGAGTTGGGCTGGACAACCGCTCGATGCCACGCAAGAACGCGCCCGCGACCGCTTCGTACTGGCGCATTGAGAGAATCAGAGTAATGTTAATGTTGATTCCACTCGCCAGCGCAGCTTCAATAGCCGGGATTCCTTCGCGCGTAGCGGGGATTTTCACCATTACATTCGGGCGGTCGATTTCATGCCAAAGACGACTCGCCTCTGCCACGGTACCGTTAGAATCGTGTGCGAGATGCGGCGACACTTCTATGCTCGCGTATCCGTCGGCGCCTCCTGTGCGCTCGTACACTGGCCTGAGCGCATCGGCCGCCGCTCGCACGTCTTCGACACTCAAAGATTCGTATACCGCGCGAGCATCGAGACGAGGGTCAGCATCAAGGCGTCTGAGTGCATCGTCGTAATCGTGTGTCTCGTCGATAGCCCGCTCGAACAGGGTCGGGTCGCTGGTGAGCCCTGTGATGCCCGCCTGTTCAATCAGGCGTTTCAGTTCACCACTGCGAATCATGCCGCGGCTAATGTAGTCCAACCACAGCGATTGGCCGCAGCGCCGTAATTCATCAATGGGGTTCATATCGCTCCCTCTCGCCAGTGCAAGTGTTGAGCCCGGGGATCCATGCCGTCTTGAATCGAGCGCCAGAACGGGTGTATGGCAAATCCATTCCGGTTTCCTCAAACTCCAATGTCCGCCACATGCACCGATTGGCCAATAGTCCGTTTGTCATGAGCTCAGGGAAGTTCATCACGGGGCGAAAGCCGAGGCTGTCTCAAACCGGTCTTCAAGTGCTGGAAAGAAAACCAAGTGTTTCGCGGGAGATGACAAATGCACCATTGAGCTGCGCCGCCAAAAGCGCCAACGTTGAGGTGGGAGGAAACATGAGGTCGACGTCCACGGCCCAAACCCGGAAAGACTGGCTCCTGAAGCACATGGGCAAAGGGGCCGAAGTCCCGGCAACACTGGTTGCCGTTTTCGGGCAAGATGAAGACCGGCGGAGTTTGGAACCAATTCTCAGCCCATGCGAGTGGGAGGTGATATGGACGCGAACCCGCGCTGAAGCAGTCGCGGCAGTCAGACGGACGGCCGCACCAATCATTGTCTGCGACGAGAGATTCGCGGACGGCGAGTGGAAGGGACTTTGGGACGAGCTTGGAAAGAACCCTTGTCCGCCGGAATTTATCCTGGCCTCGCGGCTTGCCGATGAACGATTATGGGCGGAACTGCTGAACCTGGGCGGCTATAATCTCTTAATGAAACCATTCCGTCCTGAAGAGGTGATTCGTACCATACACGCCGCTCTCACGGAATGGCAACTGGCAAGAACCGCGAGATCCACAAATCGGCGGCTTTCGATGCCGGCGCATATATAAGGCTGAAAGGGAATCAACAATCATGTCTTCCGCAACACATTCACCGAGCCCGGTAGTCACATTAGTTTCCAGGCGCGAAGTTGCTGTCCGCACTCTGGCTTTTGAGATCACACGACCGGACGGATTTCAGTTCAAAGCGGGTCAAACGGTGGATTTAACCTGGGTCGAGCCCTCGGAGACGGACAGCGAAGGAGACACCCGCACCCTTTCAATCGCCAGCGCACCGGATGACCCGCAACTGCTGTTCGCAACGCGCTTGCGGGACACCGCATTCAAACGCATTCTCGAAAGGGCTCCGCTTGGCGCCGCACTGCGCATGGAAGGCCCCTTCGGCGATCTGACGTTACATAATAACGCGAGCCGGCCCGCGATCTTGATTGCCGGAGGCATCGGGATTACGCCATTTCGCAGTATCGTCCGCCGGGCGGCGCATGAGAAGTTGCCACACAGGATCGTTCTTTTCTATGCCAACAAAAGCCCTGAGAACGCCGCTTTTCTGGAGGAATTCGAAGCCATCCGCAAGGACAATCCTAATTTTGCGTTTATTCCCACGATGGGTAACTCATCGCCATCCTGGCATGGCGAGACCGGGCGAATCAGCGCTGAGATGCTCATCAGGCATTTGAACAGTATTGCCTCGCCAACTTCTAACGCTGCCGGCCCCATCTATTATGTAGCCGGGCCGCCGGCAATGGTAACAGGTATCCGCAGCGTGCTGAACAGTGCCGGAATCGACGACGACGATGTTCGCAGTGAGGAGTTCAGCGGCTACTGAGCGCAGGTCAGGCGCACGCACTGCCTTGGACATTTCGCGCTTGCGGGAACATTTTGCGCCCAAACTGGAAATAAGGAGGTGGCCCATGTCAGAGTCTGTCTACCCATCACCATCGAAGGACCTTGCGCGCAAACGCCGCGAGCTGGCGCCGAACACGCAAGCTGCATTCGATGCATTCAGTCAAGCGGTATTTGCGGATGGCGCATTGCCGGCGAAGACGAAGCAACTCATCGCAGTTGCGGTGGCGCACGTCACTCAGTGTCCCTACTGCATTCGCAGTCATACCAAATCGGCATTGCGGCACGGAGCCACTCAGCAGGAAATTCTGGGTTGCGGCCGAGATGCGGGCTGGCGGCGCCTATGCGCATTCGTTAATATCGCTGACCACAATGGACGAGGAGCACGAACACAGCGTCTGAATTCCTCGCCATAGGATGCGCGCGCGTCGTGATGCGGCTTCCGTGGAAGCGGCACGAAGGTTGATGGCGTGTCCGGCTTGCACATAGAAAACCTTAACGTCCCTGGGCGAGATGCACGTCGGTGCACACCGCGCAACCCGCGTCGTGCAGCACTTTGGCGGTGTACGATCTCTCAAATACGTCCAGGCGCCAAGTTACGAATCAACGCCAGCAGCGGCTGGGGAAACACCCCGAGAAAAACCAGGGCTGCGCTAAGGAAGATCAGCGCCACGGCACTGGGGAGCGCGAGGACCGGCCCGGACTTGACCTG
>DATNFO010000033.1:0-25646 GCA_035606355.1 Candidatus Limnocylindrales bacterium
AAGGGAAACCCACAACTCCGCAAGCAGCCAAACGCCGTGCTCAGAAAATCGCCCGGGAACTGCGAATTCTCGGTTACACCGTCAATATCAAACCCGCTACGGACGCAGCACTCCCATTGTGACTTTCAACGGAGCGGTAAACGCTAAGCTAGAAAATGAATTTCCCGCCCAACTGAATGGAGCGAGGGAAGTTCTTCTGGGTATTCGGCAGCACTCCGAACAGCGTATTGGTAAAGCTGGTCGAAGGGTTGCCGCGAATGGCCGAATTGCTCACGTTGAAGCTCTCCAGGCGCAGCAGTAGCTTGTAGCGCTCGTGGAACGTCGTGGTCTTCTCGATGGCGGCGTTCAACTGCGGAACTGTGGGCTCGAAGAGGAAGCTGAACCGGTCGGGATACGGGTTCAGGATGTTCGCCGGAAGAGATGCGTAGCAGCTCTTGTTGTTGTTGAACCAGTGCAGCGCGCTCTGGCCCGTGGTGCCGTCCGCGAACGTCAGTCCGTCAGCCGTCCATTTGCCGCAGAAGTTCAGCGCGCCGATCTGGCCCAGCGGAATGCCGGTGTTGTAGGTCAGGATGTAATCCATCCGCCAGTTGCTGACCAGTTTGCTGACCACCGAATTGTTCACGTTCAGGAAGTGGCGATTCTTGCCGATCGGCGGGTCCCAAACGCCGCTGAACGCGACTGCGTGCGCCTGCGTCTGGTCGTCGATCTCATACGTCAGCGGCTCGGTGGTGTCCCAGCTTTGCTGGCGATGGTCGGCCTGCATCTGTTTGCCCCAGGTGTAAGCCAGGATAAACGTCATGAGGCCGCCCTTCTCGGAACCATAAACGCGGCGTTCGGCCTTGACCTGTAGCATGTCGCTGCGATAGCGCCCCACCTGGATGAAGTTCTGCGTCAGACCCGTAAACAGAGGCCAGTTGCGGGTCAACTGACCGTAGCTGACCGTTGCGTTCGTGGCCAGGGTACCGAAACTGGTCGGCAGCACGCCCAGGAACGGATTCGGAAACTGCGTGTTGGAGAGGTTGGAGTTGTTGAAGAACTGGTTCAACTGCGCCACGCTGTTCGGGCTGTTGTCCATGTTGTAGCTGATGGGAACGAAGATCACCTTGTTGCCCGCGTAGGAGACTTCCAGGTTGATCTTCGAAGGCAACTGCCGCTCGAAACCGAATGTGTATTGATAGGTCCGCGGAGTGCGCGAGTCCGGGTTGTTGAAGCTGACACTCTGCCCGGTCTGCGTGATCGGACCCAGGGTGTTGCCGACCGGAGCGAATACGCCGAGCGGGAACGGGTTCGCGAGCGTATACGGCCCAGTGGTGTTCAGCCCCGCCGACGGCGTCTGCCCGCCATCGAGACTCGTGTCGAAGCTAGTCGTCTGCGAGTAGCCGTACTGGCTGTTGAGGTTGTAGCTCTGCTGCTGATAGAAGACTCCGAATCCGGTGCGCAGCACGGTCTTATCGTTGATGCGATAGGCGATTCCGAGGCGCGGCGCCAAGTCCGTCATATCCGTGACGTAAGCGCGGCGGCCGATGCCGTTCTGTCCAAGGTACGTGATGTTTCCATGCAGAGCCGCGGGAGCCGTGGGATATGGAACGGCCGGGTTCGTGGCGTTGTATTGCGCCGCCAGCCTGTTCCAGTTAGCCAGCACGGGCGCGCTCTCCGGATTCACGCTGTTGAAGTCGAAGCCATACATCGCGCGGTCATAGCGCTCTTTCCACGGGACCTGGATTTCATACCGCATCCCGAGATTGATGGTGAGGCGGCTGTTGACTTTCCAATCGTCCTGCACGTATTCGGCAAAGAATGGGCGGGTGATGTAGATGGTCGGGTTGTAGTCCACCTGGCCGCTGGAAGGATAGCCGAGCAGCAGGCTCGCCATTTCCGATCCATCGAACGAATTCTGCCGCTGGTTGTCATACTTCTGCGTCCAGCCGCTGTTGAAGTTGAACAGACCGGCCGCATATCCGCTGCCCTGGCTCGGCCGCACCTGATACAGCACTTCGCCGCCGATGCGGATGGAATGGCGTCCGCGATTCAGCGTGAACGTCGGCGTCAGGTCGTACGTGTTGAAGCTGTACCAGTTCACCAGCACGTTGCCGTTGCCGAAGATCTCCGTATAGTTGCTCGGGTTGATGGCGGGCGCGGCGCAGATGGAAATCGTGGGCGCGCAATTGCCGTTGATGCCGAGATTCGTGCCCTTGAACGTCGGGTCGCCCCAGCCCGGCTGATTGCTGGTGTAGCGTCCATAGCTCAGGCGAGTGTCGAAGACCGTGGTCGGCGAAATCACGCGCGTGAAGTTGGCCATGTAATTCTGGTCGGTGCGCGCGTTGTTGATGTTGCCCTGCGCGGCGGGTCCGCCGAAGCCCGTGCCGTCGCGATTCTCCGTGCCGTGCTGCCACGTCACCAGACCGTACAGGCGTGTGTTCGGATTGAAATCGTGATCCACGCGCACGGTCGGCTGGTTGTACATGTACTGGTCCTTCACGTTCGGCGCGTTGAAGTTATTGCTCAGCAGCGCGTTCGTCGGGTTCGGATAGAAGGCGAGAATCTTCTGCGCCACCGGACTGATGCGGTTCTGCGGAATGACGTTGTTCGGGAACGGGCTGCGGACGAACGTGTGGCCGGAGCATCCCGGCACGGTGTTGCACGGCACGCTGGTCAGCGGATCGTAAATCGAGTATCCATCCGTAGCGAAGTTGCCCGACTTCATCGCCGCGGTAGGCACCGTATCGGTGGCAGGCGCCGGCAGCACTTCGCGCCAGCCTTCGAAGCCGAAGAAGAAGTAGTCTTTGTCCTTGCGGATGGGACCGCCGAAAATGCCGCCGAACTGGTGCTGGTTGTGGAACGGCACCGGCTGGCCATTGGCGTTATTGGCGAAATTATTAGCGTCAAAGTACGAGTTGCGGAAATAGTCGAACACGTCTCCGTGGAACTGATTGCCGCCGCTCTTGATGGTCGTGTTGACCGCTCCGCCGCTGAAACCGCCGTATTGGGCATCGAACGTGTTGGTCATGACCTTGAATTCCTGCACCGTTTCGATATTCGGAGCAAGATCCCAAGTGCCGCCGTTGTCGCTGATGCGCGTTCCGTTCAGCAGGAACACGTTGGTGCCGGGACGCGCGCCGTTGATCTTGTATGCGTTGCTGACGTCCCATCCGCGCGTGCCCGAATAGCCGCCCGCGCCGAACTGCTCCTGCGTGAAACGCACGCCGGGCGTCAGCGACATGAGCATGTATTCCTGGCGGCCGTTCAGCGGAAGTTCCTGCGTCTTCGTCGAGTCGAAGACAAGGCCGCGGCTGGCGTCGCTGGTATCCAGAATTTCCTGCTGGCCGCTGACCGTAACCTCAGTAGTCGCCTGGCCGACGGTCAATTGCAGCGGAAGCTCCAGCTTGTCGGAAACGTGGAGCACGATATTCTCGCGCCTCAACGTCTGAAAGCCCGCTGCGCCCACCTCTATGTTGTAGACGCCGGGATCGAGATAGGGGACGGTATAGTGCCCCTCCGCATTGCTCTTGGCCTCTTTGATTTGCTGAGTATCTGTGTTAGTCACCCGAATTCCTGCGTTGGGCACTGCAGCCCCGCTAGGGTCGGTAACAACTCCGAGCAACGTAGCCCGGAAATCCTGCGCCGGCAGGCAAGCCGATAGCGCAAGCATTGCGATAACGACACGGTTCACTAGTTCCCCCTGATTTTTCCGCCATCCCACCAGGCGGGCGGATTTGTGGTACTTCCAGTACTCCGTCTATCACACTCCAATTTGTTACAAATTTCAACCTCGCTTCACAAATATTACTTCTATGTCGAGGTTGCAGTCCACGCCGGGGTATTGGTGTATACTCTTTTCCCAAACGGGTTCCCTTCTCTCCATCGTTTTCGACCAGAAGGAGTTACATCATGCAATCTCACGTAACGGGGGCTGCTTTTTTCGCGTTGGCACTGAGTTGCGCTGCCATCGCACAAGTAAACGCACGACTAACCGGATCCGTGGTGGACCCAAGCGGAGCCGCGGTTCCCGGAGCCAGCGTCGAAGTCTTCCTTCCCGGAGGCGCCAAGCCGATCCAGTCCATGAGCACGACTGCCGACGGTATCTTTGCCTTCACCTCCGTGCCGGCCGGACAATACGATGTCTCGGTTACAGCGAACGGCTTTCGCAAAGCCGTCCAACGCGGTGTGACACTTCAGGCGGGCGAAGAAACCCCGATCAGCGTGAAACTGGAAGTTGGCGGCACAACCGAAGTGGTGGAGGTCAATGCCAGCACGGAAGTGGTGCAGACCACGAACTCGGAGATCGCGACCAACGTCAACCGCACCCAGGTCCGCGACCTGCCCATCCTGAGTCGCAGTCCGCAGGGATTCGTCACCACGCAGGCGGGCGTCAATCTTTCGCGCGGCGGCGACACCGTCATCAACGGCCAGCGCACAACGTTTACCAACGTCACGCTGGATGGCATCAATATCCAGGACAACTACATCCGCACCAACGCCGTGGATTTCTCTCCCAACCTTCTGCTGGTAGACCAGGTTGAAGAGATCACCATCTCCACGTCGAACACCAACCCGAGCGCCGGCGGCGGCGCATCGCAGGTGATGTTCGTCACTCCCTCGGGACACAACACTTTCCACGGAGGCGCTTTCTGGTCGAACCGCAACAGCGCGCTCGCCGCGAATACATGGTTCAACAATCAGTCCGGCGTGAAGAGGCCGTTCCTGAATCAGAACCAGACGGGCGGTTATCTCGGCGGCCCCATTCGCAAAGATAAACTCTTCTTCTATTTCAACTACGAAGCGTTCCGGCTGAAGCAACAGTCGGCGCAAACCCGCACCATCCTCACGGCGGACGCGGCGCAGGGCATCTTCACATACCTCGCCGGCGGAGCCGTGCAGAAGGTGAACATTTTACAAGCTACCGGCTTGAAGATCGATCCGACGGTGGCCGCACTGATCGCAAAGATACCGGCTCCCAGCGCGATCAACACGTTCAACGCCGGAGACAGCACCGCGACCCTGTTGCGCAACACCGGCGGCTATCTCTTCAATCAGCGGAGCAACCGCACGCGCAACAACGTGACCGGCAAAGTCGATTACAACATGTCGCCCAAATCGAGCTTCGCGGTCACCTACGCGTGGAACAGCGATCTGCTGGACCGGCCCGACGTGCAGAGCGTCGGATACTCGACGGTGCCGCTCGTGGCCAATGACGACAAGGTGAGTCTGCTCTCTACGTCGTGGCGCTATAACCCGAAGCCGAACCTCACCAACGAAGTTCGCTTCGGCTTCAATCGAGCTCCGGCGCTCTTCATCAGCACGGAAGACTTCGGGAATGCGATCATCGGGAGCACCATATTCAGCACGCCCGTGGCGACCTTCCGCAGTCAGGGGCGCTACACCAATACGTATAACTTCGCCGACAACGCCAGTTACGTCCGCGGTGCGCACTCCGTCTCCTTCGGCTTCCAGATGCAGCGCGATTACACCGAACCGTACAATGATGCAGGCATCACCGGCACATACAACGTCGGCATCAGCACGGCCAGCACGCTCGGCCTCGGTAACGCGCAGCTTCCGGGCGCCAGTTCCAGCGACATCACCGCCGCGAACAGCCTGCTTGCCACGCTCG
The DNA here is from genome assembly GCA_035606355.1 of Candidatus Limnocylindrales bacterium. Classification (GTDB taxonomy): domain Bacteria; phylum Acidobacteriota; class Terriglobia; order Bryobacterales; family Bryobacteraceae; genus Sulfopaludibacter. Next base: position 5,612 of record DATNFO010000033.1, read on the forward strand.
CCGGGGTGTTGAGCACGGACACGCAGACCTACAACGTCTCGAGCAAGAGTTCCGGCTTTGTCCCCGGCCAGACGCAGGACCGGCATTGGGAATTCACGGACTACTCGGCCTACATTCAGGACACCTGGAGAGCCTTTCCTCACCTGACGGTGAACATGGGGCTGCGCTACGAATACTACTCACCGGTAAAGGAGCAGAATGGCCTCGTTCTGCTGCCCAAGCTGGTCAACGGCAATGCAATCAGCACGCTCCTCGGCAATTCGACACTGGATTTTGCTTCCGATGCCAGGCTCTACAACTCCGATAAGAACAACTTCGGCCCGAATATCGGACTCGCCTGGGACGTGAAGGGCGACGGCAAGACGGCCCTTCGCGCGGGTTACAGCTTGAATTACGTCAATGACGAGATGCTCGTCGCACTCACCGGGAACGCCAACACCAACGCCGGTCTGTCACAAACCGTTACCGCGCAGGGACTCACCAGCCTCATTTCCGCCGGACTGCCGGCGATCGCAAAGCCGGTCTTCACCGTACCGCGCACGTTCCAGGACAACTACAACCTGAGCGCGACCACGAACTTCGGCATGGCCGATCCGAACCTGCGAACGCCATACGTGCAGCAGTGGAACGTCGGCGTGCAGCATGAAGTCAAAGGCGGCATCATCGTGGAAGCGCGCTATGTAGGCAACCACGGCGTGAAGCTACTCCGCGCCCTTGACTTCAATCAGGTCAACATCAATGCCGGCGGCTTCCTCGGGGACTTCCTGCGCGCGCAGTCGAACGGCAATCTCGCACTAGCCAAGAGCGGCGTTTTCAATCCCGCTTACGATGCGACCATCGCCGGCAGCCAGGTGCTCACGGTTTTCCCCCTCATGCCGGGCGGCGGCAACCTGACCAACGCCACCAACCGCACCTATCTGCAGCAGGGCGCGGTGGCCGACATGGCATTCAACTACCAATCGACGAAGGCAAACGGCCCCATCAACTTCATGCCCAATCCGTATGCCGCCAGTCTTCGCCTGATGGAGAACTTCAGCCACTCTACCTACAACGGCCTGCAGCTCGAGTTTCGGACCCGCGAGCACAAGGGTCTGACTCTGCAGGGCAGCTATACATTCTCCAAGGCGCTGACCGATTCCGCCGCGGGATCCGACAATAACAATCAGGGCCGCTTCGAGCCGCTCATGGATAACGCCAATCCCGGTCTGGCAAAGGCTCGCGCGCTGTTCGACATTCCGCATGCGCTCAAAGCCAATTTCATCTACCGGCTTCCGATGGGCGAAGGCCACCGGCTCAGTTTCCGGCCCATCGATAGGGCGCTGCTTTCCGGGTGGCAGGCGAGCGGAATCTTTTACCGGCAGTCCGGCTATCCGTACTCGGTCTGCTCCGGTATCGGCACGTTCAACCGCAACAACGTACTCGCCAGCAATGAATGCAACACGGTGAATACGAGCCTTACCGGCAGCCAGTTGGCCGACGTGATGCAGTTCCGCATGACGGGCAACGGTCCGTATATGGTGGCCGCATCCGCCGTCGGCGCCGATGGCCGCGCGGCCAATCCCGGGGCCGCCCCGTTCTCCGGACAGGTATTCACGATTCCGGCGGCGGGCACCATCGGCACTCTGGCTCAGCGTTACTTCACAGGACCCTGGGACACGAGCTTCGACTTCGGCGTTGACAAGATCACGCGCATTGGAGAGCGCCATGAGATCGTGCTCCGCATGGACTCCACGAACCTGCTCAATCACCCTGCGTTCGTGATGGGCGATCAGACGGTCAGCTCGACCACTTTCGGCAAGATCACCAGTACGTTCAACGCGCGCCGGCAGATCCAATTCACGTTGCAGTATCGTTTCTAGCATTCCCCGCGCCCCAGTAGGTACCGGCCTCCCGGCCGGTACCAGGCGCGCGAAGCGCGCCAGTTTTCCTCACCCCTGTAAGCGTGTTATAAGAGAGCTTCGTCCGAATCCTTCCCAAACCGAACCTGTATGGAACAAACCGCCGATATCGCACTGATTGGACTGGCTGTGATGGGTCAAAACCTGATCCTGAACATGAACGACCACGGGTACACGGTCGTAGCTTTCAATCGCACCGTTTCGAAGGTCGATGAATTTCTGAACGATGCCGCGAAGGGCCGCAAGACCATCATCGGCGCGCACTCCGTGGAAGAAATGGCGAAGCTGTTGAAGCGGCCGCGCAAGGTCATGCTCATGGTGAAGGCCGGTCAGGCGGTGGACGATTTCATCGAGCTGGTGCTGCCCTTCCTGGAACCGGGCGACTGCATCATCGATGGCGGCAACTCCCATTTCCCCGACACCATCCGCCGCACCAGGTACCTGGAATCGAAGGGTCTGCTCTACGTCGGGACGGGCGTTTCGGGCGGCGAAGAAGGCGCGCGCTTCGGCCCCTCGATGATGCCCGGCGGAAGTCCCGCGGCGTGGCCGCTGGTAAAGGATATTTTCCAGGCGATCTGCGCCAAGACTCCCGACGGCGAACCCTGCTGCGACTGGATGGGTGAAGATGGTGCGGGCCACTACGTCAAGATGGTGCACAACGGCATCGAGTACGGCGACATGCAGCTCATCTGCGAAGCCTACCAGGTGATGAAGGAAGGGCTCGGCCTTTCGAATGCCGAAATGCACGATGTGTTCACCGAGTGGAATAAAGGCGAGCTCGACAGCTACCTGATCGAAATCACGCGCGACATTCTCGGCTACAAGGACGAGAACGGCGAAGCGGTAGTGGACAAGATTCTCGACACCGCCGGCCAGAAGGGCACCGGGAAGTGGACCAGCGTCAGCTCTCTGGATCTCGGCATGCCGCTCACCCTCATCGGCGAGGCCGTCTATGCGCGCTGCCTCAGCGCCATGAAGGCGGAACGCGTGGCCGCATCAAAGATTCTCGCCGGACCGAAGTTCCAATTCGAGGGCGACAGAAAAACTTTCATCGAAGACATTCGCCAGGCGCTGCTCGCCTCCAAAATCGTCTCCTACGCGCAGGGCTTTATGCTGCTCCGCGAAGCCGCCAAGGAGTACAAATGGAATCTCAACTACGGCGGAATCGCCATGGTGTGGCGCGCGGGCTGCATCATCCGCAGCGCCTTCCTGGGCAAGATTAAGGAAGCGTTCGACCGCAATCCGAAGCTCGACAACCTGCTGCTGGATCCGTACTTCAGCGAGGTGATCCAGCGCTGCCAGGCATCGTGGCGCCGCGTGGTAGCTCGCGCGGTAGAAGCCGGGGTCCCGGTTCCGGCGTTCACGACTGCCCTTGCGTTCTACGACGGCTACCGCAGCGAACGGCTTCCCGCCAACCTGCTGCAAGCCCAGCGCGACTACTTCGGCGCGCATACGTACGAGCGCGTGGACCAGCCGCGCGGCAAGTTCTTCCACACGAATTGGACCGGCAAAGGCGGCAGCGTCGCCGCCGGCACCTACAACGCCTGATCATGAACAATGAACAAGTGCGGCAGCTTGCCTCCAAAATTAAGCTGCTGCTCATGGACGTCGATGGCGTCCTCACCAATGGCAAGCTATACAACGTGCCCGGACCCGACGGCAAGATGGTCGAGACCAAGGGTTTCGATTCGCAGGACGGCATCGGGCTGCAATGGCTGAGCTGGCACGGCATCAAAACAGGCGTGATCAGTGGACGCCTGTCTCCGGCGACCGCGGAGCGCGCCCGGCAGTGCAAAATGCAGTACGTCTATCAGGGCCACATCGAAAAGATCCCAATTCTCGAAGAGATTCTGGCCGACGCGAAAATCGATTCGCGGGAAGTGGCATACATCGGCGATGACTTCACGGACATCGTAATCATGCACCGCGTAGGCCTGCCGATCGCAACCGCAAACGCAAGAGCCGAAGTGAAAAAAGAAGCGTTGTACGTCACCGAAGCAGTGGGCGGAGAAGGAGCGGTCCGCGAAGTCGTGCAACTGCTGTTGCAGGCGCAAGGCAAGTGGTGCGACATCCTGAAACACTACGAGATTCAGTAACGACCGGCCTCCGGCCGGTCGCAAACTTCGAATTCCTTTACCAACCATTAACCGCCCGCCGGTACTCTCCCAAGGGCCTCCTCCGCCCTGCTGAAGATCCGCTTGAATAGCGCCGCAAACGCCATGCTATAGTGGCACGTACTTGTGCCAGCCCCACTCGATTCACCAGAGAGCATCGGACCGTATCGCATTCTGGGACTTCTCGGCAAAGGTGGCATGGGCGAGGTGTATCTTGCCCAGGACAGCCGGCTCGATCGCAAGGTTGCGCTGAAGCTGCTTTCGCCGCAGTTCGCGCGGGACGCCGAGCGCATCCTTCGCTTCACGCAGGAAGCGCGCGCCGCTTCGGCGCTGAACCATCCGAACATCATCACGATCTTCGATATCGGCGAAGCGGACGGCACGCCCTACATGGCGACGGAATTCATCGACGGGGAGACGCTCCGGCAGAGACTCGCCAAGGGTCCGCTGCGCCTTTCCGAGGTGCTGGAGTACGCCATCCAGACGGCGGGAGCGCTCGCCGCGGCGCATCAGGCGGGAATCGTGCACCGCGACATCAAGCCCGAAAACATCATGCTGCGGGCCGATGGCTACGTCAAAGTCGTGGACTTCGGTCTGGCCAAACTGACGGACCGCACGCCCGCGCCGGGCGACTCCGGCACGGTGTTGATGGGCCCGGCGGTCACAACCATGGGCACAGTCATGGGAACCGCGCAGTACATGTCGCCGGAACAGGCTCGCGGGCAGGCCATCGACGGCCGCACCGATATTTTCAGTTTCTCGGTAGTGCTGTACGAGATGCTCGCCGGCCGGCCGCCATTCACCGGCGAAACGCCGAGCCATCAGATCGTCGCCATTCTCGAGAAGGACCCACCGCCGCTCGCGGCTTCCGGATTGACCCTGCCGCCCGACCTGGAGGCGATCGTACGCAAGGGCCTCGCCAAGCCGTTGGACCAGCGCTACCAGAGCATGCAGGAGATGCTCGCGGATCTGAAAGGCATCGCCAAGCGAATCGACCTGGAGCAGACGCTTCACGAGTCCGGACGCTTCATTCCTTCGTCCGCGGTAACATCACCCCAGCCGGCTGCCGGTCCGGCAGCCAAGGCGCGGTCTAAGTGGCTACTGCCAATCGCCGGCGCGATCGTGCTCGCCGCAGTCGCGGGCTGGTTCGGTTATACCCGGCTGGCGCACCGTCAGCCCTTCGAGAACTACACGATCGATGACCTTACGGATTCAGGCAAAGTGCGCGCCGCCGTAATCTCGCCGGATGGCCGGTACGCCGTCTTCGTTCAGATCGACCGCGGAGAGGCGACGCTTTACATTCGCCAGATCGCCACCGCGACCAACGTGCAGATTCAGCCCGCGGCACGCGTCAACTTTAGCGGCTTGACGTTTTCACGCGACGGCAACTATCTCTTCTTCACCCGCCAACTCCCCGGCTCAGCCGACTCGACGCTCTATCGCGTTCCATCGCTCGGCGGAGAGCCCGCTAAGATGCTGGACGGCGTTTACAGCGCAGTCGCCTTTTCGCCTGACGACAAGCAAATGGCGTACATGACCGTCGATCTTGCGAAGGGCGGCTCCTCGCTCGTCGTATCGAAGCTGGATGGATCGGGCGCGCGCACCTTGAAGCGCGTTCAAGCGCCGGAAGCGGTGACGTCGGACCCCGCCTGGTCGCCGGACGGCAAGTGGATCGCGATCGCGCTGGCGCGTCCCGGCAGTTCGGGGTATCGCGGGCAGTTGCTGCTGATTTCGCCCGATGGCAAGGAGCGAATTGTCGGAGACAACCGCTGGGCCGGCATTCTCACAATCTCCTGGACGCCGGAAAGTTCCGGCATGTGTCTGCTCGCGACCACGCCGGGTGTGGTCACGGCCATTCAGATTTGGTTTCAGCCTCTTTCGGGCGAGCCGAGGCAGATCACCAAAGATGTAAACAGCATCTTTTCCGGTCTGAGCGCCACGGCGGACGGGAAAACGCTTCTGTCGGTCAAGCAGGAGGTCATCGCGGGGCTGCATCTCATGAATGCGGCAGAGCCCGCGAGCGATCGTCCGCTGGGCAACGCCAGTTCCAATTACACCGGTGTGCTCGGGATGGCTTGGGACGGCGCGAACCGCTTTCTCTATACCGCGAAATCGAAAACCGGCATCGATGTTTGGATCCGCGATACGGCGGAGAGCGCGAATGCGCAGCGCCTCACCAACGACAATGCCATGCTGCTTCATCCCAAAATGAGCAGTGATGGGAAAACGATGTGGTTCGGCTCGAACCGCTCGTCCGGCATCTTCCATGTATGGTCGATGGACATGGATAGCAAGCAAATGCGGCAGCTCACTTCGGGCAAAGGCGAGATGGTCGAATCGGCGACGGCCGATGGGAAGAGCATCTACTACGCGATTACGGGGGCTCCCGGCATCTGGCGGATCAATGCGGACGGCAGCGGCGCCACACAGGTGCTGACGCAAAACGTCAACGGAGCGGCAGTTTCTCCCGACGGGCAGTGGCTCGCGTACGTGTTCCTGGACTCGGGGGCGGGACGGCGCGTGCGACTCGGCGTGCTTCCCGCTAACGGCGCCGGCGAGCCGAAGGTTTTCGATTTCGCCGCGCGCGGCGGCAACTTTTTGAACTGGACGCCGGATGGCAAAGCGGTCAGCTATACCGGCAATGTCGCAGGCGTGGGGCAGGTGTGGGTGCAGCCGGTGGATGGCGGCACGCCGCGACAAGTCACGGCGTATGCCGCCGGCAATATTCTCTCCTACGAATGGTCGCCCGATGGCAAGCAGCTACTGCTTTCGCGCGGCTCGCTCAACGCGGACGCTGTCATCATCCGGCAGAAGTAGCTAGTCCCAGCTCAGAATCACTTTACCGGAGTTACCCGACGCCATCACTTCGAAGCCCTGCTCGAAATCGGTGTAGCGGTATCGGTGGGTGATCACCGGCGTGATGTCCAGACCCGATTGCAGCATCACCGTCATCTTGTACCAGGTCTCGTACATCTCGCGACCGTATATGCCCTTGATGGTGAGCATGTTGAAGATAATGGTGTGCCAGTCCACGGCCATCTCGCCCGCCGGGATGCCGAGCATGGCGATCTTCGCGCCGTGGCTCATATTGGCGATCATGTCCCGAAAGCCTGCGGGGTTGCCCGACATTTCCAGACCCACGTCGAAGCCCTCCGTCATGCCGAGTTCCTTCTGCACATCGGTCAGGTTTCGCTCGTTCACGTTCACCGCGAGAGTCACCCCCATCTTGCGGGCGAGTTCGATGCGGTAAGGGTTGATATCCGTAATCACCGTGTATCGCGCGCCGGCGTGGCGCACCACCGCCGCCGCCATGATGCCGATGGGACCCGCTCCCGTGACCAGCACGTCTTCGCCGAGCACGGGAAACGAGAGCGCAGTGTGCACGGCGTTGCCGAACGGATCGAAAATCGCCGCGACGTCCAGCGGAACGCCGTCGTGATGCCGCCAGATATTCGTCATCGGCAGCGCAATAAACTCCGCGAACGCACCCGGTCGATTCACGCCGACTCCCTGCGTGTGCGCGCACAGGTGCCGTCGTCCCGCGAGGCAGTTACGGCAGCGCCCGCACGTCACGTGGCCCTCGCCGCTGACGAGATCGCCGGGGAAAAAATCGACCACGTTTGACCCGACTTCCACAATCCGGCCTACAAATTCGTGTCCGATCGCCATCGGCACCGGGATGGTCTGCTGCGCCCACTCATCCCATTTATAGATGTGAACATCGGTGCCGCAAATGCCCGTGCGCAGGACTTGTATCAGCACGTCATTGATGCCGATTTGCGGTTTCGGGATGTCCTCGAGCCATAATCCGGGCTCGCGCTTACTCTTCACCAGAGCTTTCACAACTTAACGATAGCAGGGCGCGCGAAAATAGAGACGTGCGCGTCCTTCTTTTCGCAGCTACAACCGGGTACCAGATTCGCGTCATCTCCGAAGCCGCGCGGCGAATCGGTATCGACGTGATGCTCGCCACCGACCGCTGCCACGTGATGGAGGATCCCTGGGCCGATCGCGCGATCGCCGTGAAATTCAATCGCGTAACGGAATCGTTGGACGCTCTGCGCAATATCCAGTGCGATGGCGTGGTAGCAGTGGGCGATGGTCCGGCGGTGCTGGCGGCGGAGGCGGCGGCCATGCTTGGTATTCCGTTTCATCCACCGGCCGCGGCTCGCGCGTGTCATGACAAGCACGCCGCGCGGCAGTTGTTCGCGGCGGCCGGAATGCGCGTTCCCGAATTCTTCCTGCTGGGAGAGCGGCCGGCGACGTTTCCCTGCGTTCTGAAACCGCTGGGACTTTCCGCAAGCCGCGGCGTGATTCGCGCCAACGATGAAGCGGAGTTCGACGCAGCCGTGCGGCGAATCCGCAAAATCGGGGAGCACCAGATTCAGGTAGAAAGCTACATTCCCGGACGCGAGTTCGCTGTCGAGGGATTGATGACGCGCGGCGAGTTTCAGCCGCTGGCCATCTTCGATAAACCCGACCCGCTCGAAGGTCCGTTTTTCGAGGAGACGATCTACGTCACACCTTCGCGCGAGTCCGATGCGGTGCAGCGCGAGATTCTCTCGACGGTGGCGCAGGCGGTCAAGGCTCTCGGACTATGGCACGGTCCGGTGCATGCGGAGCTGCGCGTGAACAAGGAAGGCGCGTGGATGTTGGAGGCGGCGGCACGGCCGATCGGCGGCTTATGCGCACGGGCGCTGCGCTTCGGCGGCGCTCCGCTCGAAGAATTGATTCTGCGCCACACCGTGGGAGAGGATGTGTCGCGCGCCCGGCTGGACGGACCGGCATCGGGCGTGATGATGATTCCCATTCCCAAGGGCGGAATCTACGAATCGGTCGACGGCGTGGATCGCGCGCTGGCGACACCGGGGGTGGAGGATGTTGTGATCACGGCGGCGAACGGACAACGGCTGGTACCGCTGCCGGAAGGGGCCAGCTACCTGGGATTTATTTTCGCTCGGGGCGATTCTGCGGGCGAGGTGGAGACAGCGCTTCGGCGGTCGCATGCCGAACTTGGATTTGAGATTGCGACCGTGCTGGAAACGCTCACATAACACGTTGTACCGGCCAGGAGGCCGGTACATACCGTCAGCCTTTTGTCTTGGGTGGGACAAAATCGGGGGGCAGCGCGGCGCCTTCCCCGAAGAAATAATTGTCCATCTGTTGGAGCAGAAACTCCTGCGCCTGCTGGGTGCCTAGGTTCAGACGATACTCATTCATGAGCATCTTCATGTGCTCCACCCACAACTTCCACGCGTCTTTGGAAACGTTCTCGTAAATCTTCTGGCCCAGCGGATGCCCTTCAAACGGGACCTCGTCGAGACCTTCCAGCTCCTTCTGGAACTTCACGCAGAATACTTTGCGCGCACCGGGGCGAATCGTGTTCTGAATCTGATTAAAACCGCCGCCGCCACAACCCATGTTTTCGTTATTCTCCTAAGTTCCAGGATACCGCGCTCACGGACGAAATCCCGCCGCCACCAGCACGGCGCCGAGGTCGCGCGTGTCGGGGGGCGCCTGGAAGGTCTCGTCGAGGCGGATTTCCACCGTCGCGGTTGCCGCAGCGGGCTTCACCGGTCCGCTTTCCACAGTGTACAGGCCTGGCCGCGGAACAGTTTCCGTTTTGACTTCGCGGCCATCGAGCAGCACTTCGATGCGGCGCGCGGGCGCGTTATCCGGGATGAACACTTTTACCTGCACCGGCGTTGGCACGGCGGGCGATTTCAGGACCAGGATGGCATCCGCGCCCATCCATCCATCGCTCGCCGAGATGCCGGTGACGATATGCGCGGCCGCTTGCGGATCTTTCATCGTCAGGTACTCGAGAGTTGGATTGCGCTGCCCAATCTTGACGGCAGTAACGCGGTCGATCACTCCGGTCGAGATACCGAACGGCCAAAAACCGCGCGATGTGGTGGAGTATCCCGAGTTCGATTCGAGACCGATGGTCCGCAGAGGGATCGCGGGCCGAATCACGGTTGTCGCGATCGGTGTTGCCGGCGCGTTCACTTCAGCAGCCCGGCCCAACTCGCTGGTGACGACCACATCTCCCGGCTGCAATTTCGTGCCGTGGGTCAGCGGTTCTGCGCCGCGGATTTCCAGATAGGTCCGCAGTCCCCACTCTCCGTTGACGTAAACGCGGCTCGGCGCTTGCGGCCACGGGAGCGTTTCGGCAAACGTCCGATATGCGTTCCAATGCTGGTAATTGACCGCCGCAAGTCCGAGCGCGACCGGCAATTGCACGCCCAGTATCCAAATGCGCCAACGAACGTGGGACGCGAAGATGGCAAGCGGCGCGGCCATCGGAAGCAGATAGCGCGCTGGTCCATCGAAGAAGATCGCAATCGCAGCCGCGAAGAAAATGCCGATCCAGGAAAGCAGGAATGCGACCGCCGGGTCGCGGCGTTTCGGCCATGCGGCGAGCAGCAGTAGCGGCGTCCCGAAGATCAGGAACTGCGATTGGATGCTCAACGCCAGGGCGGTGCGCGCTTTCGCGATGATGGTCTGGAATTGCGGCATGTAGCCGGCGAGCACGGCAGCCGGCATCGCTCCCGTCGTCATGCGCTCGAAGATTTGCCAGCCGATCATCACGGCAGGCGCGGCGAAAATCGCAACCCACGCCCGCCGGTCGCCGCGGCGAAATAGCCAGACATACGCCGCAAGAATCGGCGTGAGCACGATTGCCTGGTACGCCGCCATAACAGCGAGCGCCATCGCAAGCACAGAGAGCAGCAGACGATCCGCCACAAAGAAGGCGATCGCCGCGAGCCAGAACGCCAGAAACGGGAGATCGCTTTCGAGAGTGTTGCCATTCACTACGAAAGGCGGCACTGCGATGAAAAGCAGCACGGCCCAGAGCGGGTGCGGCGAGAAGCGTTTGGCCAGCGACCACACGCTGAGCGCGGCGATGACGGAGTAGCCGATGTACGCCGCATGGAAGGCCGCTTCGTGCAGCCCTCCGAAAATGGCGATCAGCGCGGCGAGCGTCCAGGCATCGAGCGGCGGGTGCGGATGGCCGCGCAAATCCACTGTTTCGGCCCGAAAAACGTAAGGGGTGTGCGAAGGATGCAGGGGATCGATCTGCGCGTGGGCGGCTTCGGTGAGGTAGATGTCGTCGTCCCCGCCCGCGGCCTGATTGAGAAACGGAATGCGGATCAGCAGGACCGCTGCGATGATCAGCAGCGGTCCGAATCGGTTTAGGCGGGCTTCCATCGGAGCACCGGCTTGCGGGCCGCGCCCACTTCATCCACGCGACTGGTCCGGGTGCCGTAAGGAGCGTTCTTCACCAGTTGCGGATCGCTTTCAACTTCCTTGGCGATGGCCTGCATGGCGGAAATGAACTCGTCGATTTCCCGCTTGCCCTCGGTCTCTGTCGGCTCAATCATGAGCGCGCCGTGCACGATGAGCGGGAAACTCACGGTGTACGGATGGAAACCGTAGTCGATGAGCCGCTTGGCAATATCGCCCGTGCGGACGCCGGCCTTCGCCTGACGATCGTCGCTGAAGACGACTTCGTGCATGTTCGGCGAGGGGTACGGCAGGTCGTAATAGGGCTCGAGTTGCTTGCGGATATAGACGGCGTTGAGCACCGCATCCAGCGTGGCATTGCGGAGTCCGGGTCCGCCGTGCGCCAGAATGTACGCGAGGGCGCGGACCAGCACTCCGAAATTGCCGTAGAACGCGCGTACGCGGCCGATTGAGTTCTTGCGCTTATAGTCCCAGGCGAGTTTTTTGCCGGAACGCTTCAGGCGCGGCGTGGGCAGGAACGGTTCGAGCGCCTTCTTCACAGCCACGGGACCAGCGCCGGGGCCACCTCCGCCGTGCGGCGTCGAGAACGTCTTATGCAGGTTGAGGTGCATGACGTCCACTCCGAAATCGCCGGGGCGCGCCATACCGACGAGCGCGTTCATGTTCGCGCCATCCATGTAGAGCATGGCGCCTTTCTTGTGCAGAATGTCGGCCGCGTGGATAATGTTCTCTTCGAAGACGCCGAGCGTGTTCGGGTTCGTCACCATCAGCGCCGCGACATCGCCCGTGACGAGCTGCTCCAGCGCGCCCACGTCGAGGACGCCGGTCTCGCTGGATTTGATGTTCTCGATAGCGTAACCGGCGATGGCGGCGGTTGCCGGGTTGGTGCCATGCGCCGAATCGGGGATCAGAATCTTCTTGCGCGGGTTGCCCTTCTTTTCCAGCAGCGCGCGGATGAGCAGAATGCCGGTGAGTTCGCCGTGCGCTCCGGCGGCAGGCTGAAGTGTAACCGCGTCCATGCCCGTGATTTCGGCGAGTGCGTTTTCAACGCGCTCCATCACGGCCATGCAGCCCTGCGCGAGAGCCTCCGGCTGATAGGGATGCGCCCAGGCGAGCCCGTCAATGCGGGCGACGGCTTCGTTGATCCGGGGGTTGTACTTCATGGTGCAGGAGCCCAGCGGATACATGCCGTAATCGATGGCGTAATTCCAGGTGGAAAGCCGCGTGAAGTGGCGAATCGCTTCCACCTCGCTCACTTCGGGGAAACCTTCGATCTCGTCGCGAACGTTTTCAGCGCCGAGCAGCGCGGCCGCGTCGGGCGCGGGCACATCGAGTTCCGGAAGCTGGTAGGCGCGCTTTCCGGGTGAAGATCGCTCAAACAGGAGCGCTTCGTTTTGCGAGAGATGCGAACGAACTTTGCTCATGCCAGCACCTCCGTACCAGGCTGCTCGGGAACCTGATCGACGGAGTGGCCGAACGCGGCGGCGACTTCATCCATCTGGCCGCGGCGGCTCATCTCGGTAGCGCAGAGGAGCATGCAATCGGCGAGTTCCGGATAGAACCTGCCAAGCGGCAACCCTCCGATGATTTTCTTTTTCAGCAAGGCTTTGTTGATGTCGTCGGGGGATTTGCCTTCGGCGCGCGCCACGAATTCGTTGAAAAACGGTCCGCTAAAACGCGGCGTCACAAGGCCGGAGAGATAGTGCGCCTTCGCCAGATTCTGCGTGGCGAGTTCGCGGAGTCCGGCTTTGCCGTAGACGGTCATAAAGACCGTGGCCATGAGCGCGATGAGCGCCTGATTCGTACAGATGTTGCTTGTCGCCTTCTCGCGGCGAATGTGCTGCTCGCGCGTGGAAAGCGTCAAGCAGAACGCGCGGTTGCCGTTCGAATCGACGGTCTGGCCGACGAGGCGACCCGGCATCTGGCGGATAAACTTCTCCTTGGTCGCCAGGATTCCGGCGTACGGACCGCCGTAGCTGGGCGAGATGGCGAAGCTCTGCAATTCGCCGGCGACAATATCGGCTTCAGCGGGGGGAGCGATGAGGCCCATGGAAACGGCTTCGGTGAAGACGACGATCAGCAGAGCGCCGCGACGATGGGCGATCTCGGCAGCCTGCTTCACCTGCTCGACGATGCCGAAGAAATTCGGCGACTGAATAATCACCGCGGCCGTGAGGTCATCGATCTTGCGTTCGAGATCTTCAAGGTCAATAGTGCCCGCGTCCTGCACATACCCGAACTCTTCGACCGGCATGCCCTGATGTTTCGCGTACGTCTGAAGAACTTCGCGGTATTCCGGATGCACGGACTTGGCGATCACGACCTTGCCTTTGCCGGTGGCGCGGACGGCCATCATCGCGGCCTCAGGCACGGCGGTGGAGCCGTCGTACATAGAGGCATTGGCCACATCCATGCCGGTGAGCTGGCAGAGCATGGTTTGAAATTCAAAGATGGTGGTGAGGGTGCCCTGCGAGATTTCCGCCTGGTATGGCGTGTACGACGTCAAAAATTCGCCGCGCGAGACCACCGTATCCACCAACACCGGCCGGTAGTGATTGTAGACGCCTGCGCCGAGAAAGCTGGCATAGCCGTTCGCGTTTTCGGCGGCCCGGGCGCGGAAGTACTCGACAATTTCGTATTCGCTGAGGCCGGCCTCCAGCTCCAGAGGGCGCTTGAGGCGGACGGATTCGGGCAGGTGCGCGAAGAAGTCTTCGGCCGAGCCCACGCCGCAGGCATCCAGCATCTCGCGGCGTTCGGAATCGGATTTCGGGAGGTAACGCAACTACTTTTCGGCTCCTATATAGGTTTGATAATCGGCGGCGGACATTAGATTCTGAACGTCCGCGGGCGAGGCGAGCTTCACTTTGACGAGCCAGGCTGCGCCATGCGGATCGTCGTTGAGCTTTTCGGGCGAATCGGCGAGCGTCTGGTTGACCTCGGTGACTTCGCCGGCGACGGGCGAGTAGACGTCGCTCACTGCCTTGACGGATTCGACGGAGCCCAGCGATTTTCCGGCTTCTAACTTCGTGCCGGGCTTCGGCAGGTCGACGTACACGATGTCGCCGAGCTCTTCCTGGGCGTGGTCGGTGATGCCTACGGTCGCAGTGTCGCCTTCCACGAGGACCCACTCGTGTTCCTTGGTGTAGCGGAAGTTTTCTGGATACATGGTTTATTTCGCTCGTTTGTAGAACGGTGTTTCCACGGTTACCGCATCCACGGGCTGGTTGCGGATGATGATTTGGATCGACTTCCCGGGTACGGCATGTTCGATCGGCAGGTAGCAGAGGCCGATGTTCTTGTTCAGTGTGGGGGCCGGCGAGCCGCTGGTGACCCAACCGGCGGGCGCGCCATCGAGGTAGACTTCATAGCCGTCGCGGGCAATGCCTCGTCCGCGCATTTCGAAGCCTGCGAGTTTGCGTTTGAGTCCGGCTTCTTTGGCTCTCACGAGAGCGTCGCGGCCGGTGAAATCGCCCTTGTCGATTTTGACGATCCAGCCGAGGTCGGCTTCCAGCGGGTTGATGGACGCGTCGATTTCGTGGCCGTAGAGCGCCATCTTCGCTTCCAGGCGAAGAGTGTTGCGAGCGCCGAGCCCAGCCGGCTTAATGCCGAATTCGGCTCCGGCGTTCATGACTTCGTTCCAGATGCGTGCGGCTTCGGACGGAGGCACGTAGATTTCGAAGCCATCCTCGCCGGTATACCCGGTGTGCGCGATGCGCGCCGGAGTTCCGGCAACTTCGCCATCAGTGAACCAGTAGTATTTGATAGCTTTGAGATCGGTGGACGTAAGCTTTTGCAGCGTGGCTGCGCCCTTGGGGCCCTGTATGGCCAACTGCGCGTATTGCGACCCGGCATTTTCGACGCTGCAATCGAACTTGTTCTGCGCCTGGATATGCTCGAAATCCTTATCCTGATTCGACGCGTTGACGCAGACGAAGATGTGGTCCGGCGCGACCTTGTGGACGAGAATGTCGTCGACGAAACCGCCGTGGTCGTACAGCAGGCCGGAATAGTGGGCCTGACCGATCTGTAGCTTAGCGACGTTGTTCGTGGTCACGGCATCGGCGAGTTGGGCGGCCTGAGGACCGCGGATCTCGATTTCCCCCATGTGGGACACGTCGAACAGGCCGACAGACGTGCGGACGGCGTTGTGTTCGTCGATGATTCCGGAGTATTGGACGGGCATGTCCCAGCCCCCGAAATCGACCATTTTGGCGCCGAGGGCCCGATGGACGGAATTCAGGGGCGTGACACGGAGCGACGAGGCTTCGGGCATGAAAATTCAGGCTAACACACGGCCGCTGTGCATGCGGCTGGGCGCTTAGGAGAAGCTGCGGATGGCGGCTGCTTCGTCGTCGTGAACATCGAAAACGGTGTACAGCTTGGTAATTTGCAGCAGGTCGCGCACGCGCTTGTTGAGGTTCAGCAATTTGAGCTGACCTCCCGAGTTCGTGACGGTGGTGAAGCCGCTGACGAGTTCGCCGATGCCGGAGCTATCGATATAGGAGACCTCGCCCAGGTTGAGCAGGATCTTCTTATGGCCCTTGCTGACCAAGTCGCGCAGGGAATCGCGCAGGGCGCTGGACCCCTCACCGAGAGTGATCCGCCCCGCGACGTCCACTACCGTCGCATCGCCGACTTGCCGAGTGTTCAACTTTACGCTCACCGAAATGCCTCCTGGCTACTTTGACACCGTGTATTTGACTAAAGTTAATTCCGTACCGCCGGCTTCCGGCCGGCGAACCTCAAACTCATCCATGAAGGACTTGATGAGGAAGATGCCGCGACCCGAAGTGCGCAGAAGGTTTTCCGGCGCGAGCGGGTCAGGCAGATTTTCATAATCGAAGCCTTCGCCCTGGTCCGCAATCTGAATCGTGAAGCGGTTGTCGCCGTGAGAGACGGCGAAGCGGACCTTCTTATTGGCGTTGTAGCGATTGCCGTGGACAACGGCATTTACCATGGATTCGCGGACGGCCATCCCAATCTTCATGAGGTCGTCTTCATCGAAGCCGGCGCGCTGGGCGAGACCTACGGCGAGTTCTTCGGCGCTATCGACGCTCTCGAGAGTGGAGTCGAGAAGGCGCTCCACAGCTTCGGGTACAGGCCGCTTGTTATCGCGCATATCGGGAACAGCCGGATCGGGGCAAAGCGAATCGTCAGAATAAATTACGGGCGTATAGAAAGTCAAGGCGAGGCCGGGAGGGCGCAGCCGCTCACCCTAGCTTCGCGGTGGCTTCGAAATTGGGTTCGTTTTCGCGGGTGGCGCAGGGCGGTTGTTTGTTTTCTTCAGATTAGGGACCCGGTTTGGGTTCGTTCGGTAATTTTGCCGATCGACGGTGCCGTTGGGGTGGCTGCTTTCCGGACGTGCTCCTCCTAATTCGACCTTACCATGCTTAGCCTGGTTTGCGACCGGGCAGGAGCCCGGTCGTTACAGCACCAGCTCCGCGCCGGCTCCGGGGTCACATTTCATTTTGGCGGCGGCGGAGGCTTGGGCCAGCGAGATTTCGAGGTAGCCTCCGCTTCCCCAGATCAGGAAGAGTTCTCCGGGACCCGTTTCGGCGTAGTTGCGGGCGAGCACGTCGATGGTGTGGCGGCCGACGGTCATGTGGAAATCGCGCGTTTCGAGATCGGGGAAATCGTCACGGTGGAAGTTGGTGATGATGTTGCCGAAGCGATCGATTTTGAGGATGCGGCCGGACCAGGTCCGCTTGCCGGTGCGGGTGGGCTTGTGGAAGTCCGGCCGAACGTAGTCATCGATTAGTTTGCCGACCTTGGAGGGAAGGACCCCGGCGGCGATGTGGGCGCCGACCGGCGAGAAGATGTCGCGGCCGTGGAAGGTCTTGCTGACCGGGTGCAGGAAGTACTTTTCGTTCGAGATCAGCCGGACTTTGTTCTTCTCGCGCGCATCGATCATGGCGAGCACGCCGTTGTCCGGCGCGATGAAATACTGCCCCGCGGCTTCCATGAGGATCGGGCGGCGGGCGGTGCCGACTCCGGGATCGACCACCACCACGTGCACCGTCTTTTTCGGGAAATAGCGATACGTCTGCGCGAGCAGGTAGGCGCCTTCCTCAATGGCGAAGGGCTGCACGCCGTGGCTGATGTCCACGAGTTGCGCTTCGGGGCAGATCGCGAGAATGACGCCTTTCATCGTGCCCACGTAGTGGTCGGAGAGGCCGAAATCCGTGGTGAGGGTCAGGATCGGTTTTCGCATTGATAAAATGGAGTCAGTGCAGCATTTTTATTTCGACCACAACGCCACCACCCCTGTGTCTCCGGAAGCCATGGAGGCCATGGTGCAGTGTCTCGGTCAAGTGTATGGTAACGCCTCCAGCATTCACCGGTTCGGCCAGAGCGCCAAGCAGAAACTGGAGGCTGCGCGGCGGCAGGTGGCGTCGCTGATCAACGCGCCTGCCACTTCGATGGTGTTCACAAGCGGCGGCACGGAGTCGGACAATCTGGCGATTCTCGGCACGGTGCGCGCGGCGGGCGACGGCCGGCGGCATGTGGTGACGAGCTCGGTAGAGCATCCCGCGGTGCTGGCGAGTTGCCGGCAGTTGGAGCGCGAGGGATATGCGGTGACATGCCTGCGCGTGGGCGCGAGCGGCGCAGTCAATCCCGACGATCTGCGCGCGGCGCTGCGGCCCGAAACCGCTCTGGTGACGGTGATGCACGCGAACAACGAGACGGGCGTGATTCAGCCGGTAGCCGAGATTTGCAAGATTGCGCATGAGGCGGGCGTCCCGGTGCACGTGGACGGCGTGCAGGCTCTGGGCAAGATTCCGGTGGATGTGGAAGCGCTCGGGGTGGACCTATATACCGTCAGCGCACACAAAATCTATGCTCCGAAGGGTGTGGGCGCGCTGTACATCCGCAAAGGAACGAAGCTGGCGGCGACCACTTTCGGGGGCCACCACGAGCGCGAGCGGCGCGCCGGCACCGAGAACGTGCCGGGGATCGCGGCGTTCGGCTCGGCGGCGGACGCTTGCGCCGTGCAACTGGCCGCGGACGCCGAGCGGATCGGCAATTTGCGCGACCGGTTGGAGGCTGCGGTACTGGAGCGAATTCCGGGCAGCGGCGTGAACGGGTCGCGCTGGAATCGCGTTCCGAACACGACGAATCTGTACTTCGAAGGCATCGACGGCGAGGCGCTGACGATCGCGCTGGACCTGCGCGGGTTCGCGGTCTCGACCGGCGCGGCGTGCTCCAGCGGAGCGATTGCGCCATCGCACGTTTTGACGGCAATGGGCTTCCCGGCGGACCGGGCACGCGCATCGATGCGTTTCAGCCTGGGGCGCGGGAATACTGTGGAGCAGGTAGATGCTCTGGTGGAAGCGCTGAGCGCTTCGGTGGCGCATCTGCGGAGGATTTCGGTGCATGCCTGAAGCAATCCCTATTGCAGTCGCGATGAGCGGCGGCGTCGATAGTTCCACGGTTGCGGGGTTGCTGGTGCGGCAGGGTCACGCGGTGGTCGGGCTGACGATGCAGTTGTGGAATCAGCGGCGGCTGCCGGAACTTGCGACGGAGAATGCGGGCGGCCGCTGTTGTTCCCTTGACGATGTATACGACGCGCGGCGCGTGGCCGAGCAGATCGGCATTCCCTACTACGTGGTGAACTTCGAGCGGCAGTTCGAGGATCAGGTGGTAAAGCCGTTCGTCGAGGAGTACCTGGCGGGCCGCACGCCGGTGCCCTGCACGCTGTGCAACAACTACATCAAATTCGATCGCTTCCTGGAGATGGCCGATTCCGTGGGCGCGCGGCACATCGCAACGGGACATTATGCGCGCGTGCGGTATGACGAAGCGAGCGGCCGGTATCAACTGCTGCGGGCGATGGATTCCACGAAGGATCAGACTTACTTTCTATTTGGGCTGACGCAGGCGCAACTGGCTCGCACGTTGTTTCCGCTCGGCGAGCTGACGAAGCCCGAGGTTAGGGAGCTGGCGCGCGGCATGGACCTGGCGGTCGCGGCGAAGGGCGATAGTCAGGAGATCTGTTTTGTTCCGAATGGCGACTACGCTGCGTTCATGAGCGCGTATTTGAAGGATCAGGGTGTGCCCGAGGCGGCGACTCGCGGCGAAGTGGTGAATGCGGCGGGAAAGAAGTTGGGCGAGCATGCGGGAGTGCATCATTTTACAGTGGGACAGCGGCGCGGGCTGGGGATTGCGGCGGGCGAGCCGTTGTACGTAATTGCTACGGACCCGGAGTCGCAGCGAGTGGTGGTGGGCGGCAACGACGATCTGCTGCGGCGCGAGTTTTTTGCCGGGGATGTGAATTGGATTTCGATTGCGGGTGTGGACGCGGGGCCGGTGCGGTGTGTGGTGAAGATCCGGCATAAGCATGGCGGTGCGCCCGGCTTGGTTGAATACGCGGGCGCGGGTCGGGTGAAGGTCACGTTTGACGAACCACAGCGGGCTGTCACTCCGGGGCAGGGCTCGGTTTTTTATGACGGCGACTTCGTGCTTGGCGGCGGGTGGATTGAGTAACGACCGGGCTCGCGTGTCGGTTTGCGGCAGCGCATTAACCACAGAGACACGGAGGACGCAGAGAGGGCACAGAGAAGACCGGAGCTGCGACCGTGAGGGTCTGGTAAGAATCCGGCTGTCGCTCTCGTCGCACTCAATTCGCTTTTCGAGGCACCTTTTGCCGCTCCCTCACGGGCTTGTGAAAAAATTTGGCCACTGTTCTCGTCGCGCTCCATACGCCTTTCGATGCACCATTTACCGCTCCCTCACGGTCACGGCTCCGTAAGCAGAATCAACTACATACGGAGCCGT
>DATNFO010000034.1:0-101440 GCA_035606355.1 Candidatus Limnocylindrales bacterium
GGAAAGCCACAAAGACCCACAAAAGCCATCGGATTCCCTCAGTTTTCCCTTACTGACCAGAAAAGCAGGATTGAAAACAATGGCTTTGTTTTGAACTGGTAGGCCCGGCGCGACTCGAACGCGCGACCCTCAGCTTAGAAGGCGGTAGATCTGTGATGTTTCGCGCAATGGTGCCCCTGTCTATTCAACAGGTTAGCCGCTCAGGAGTCATGTAATTATTGAATTCTGTGGATCTGTTGCACTACAAAATCCACTACATTTAGTTCGACGGGCCAGTAGGGTCGCTTCGGACATTGCTCAGAATCGAACGCTTGAATAGCGCGCTCCGGGCGGCCCGACCCTCCGCTTTTTTCGCGGAGGGTCTCGGCATCAGAAGCGTAAACCGACCGTGAGTTGGTAGGCACGAGGTGTGACGAAGTGCGTACCGCTGAAAGTGGAGAGGAAGTTGTAAAGTGCAACTTCATTCGCGACGTTCAGAACGGTCAAACGTACGGACATCTTCAACGGTTCGGTGTGGAGCAGGTTGTCGGTACCCGTCGAGATATCGAAGATACTGTGCGGGGCGATGCGCGGCGGGTTCGTGTCGGGATTTGCGGTTCCCGCGGCGGGAATTACCACGCGAGCAGCGCCGTATGACCCATTGCATGTTGTTATCGGATTCGCAATGCCGGCGTATGTGTTGCCGCAGTAGAAGCCGATAGCCGCTTGTTGAGCGCCAGTAAGCGCGAGAGCGGATGCAAGATCGGGCACGTTGCCGGCGACCATGCCCGAATCGAAACGCCAGGTGAAGTCAATATAAGGGGAATCCTTTTTCTTTTGGTATCGGAGGTTCGCAGTTTGCTCGTAAGACTGGTCATGATCAATGCGAAAGACGCTGGCGTCTACCGGAGAGTTGAAGATGAGCCCGCCAGTCTCCGGTCCGAAGAAGCGGGCACGCGTGTGGCCGAGGGTCAAGTAGCCCTGGAAGCCTTTTAGGTTCGTGGTGGAGATTCGACCGCTGACGCCGTCGAGTTTGCTCTTGCGCCAAGCGATAGGAAACGTGAGGGGCGTATTGAAGAGGACGTCGAAATCGTAGGCGGTGTCGGTGTATTTCCAGAAGTAGCCTCCGTCCAGGACGACATATTTACCGAGCCCCTGCTGGAGACCAGCGTTGTATTGGTTGCGCGTGCCAGGTCGAAGGCTGGACGTGCCGTAAGCAGCGAAAACATTGCCCGCCAAGCCCCCCTGTCCGGCGTAGCTGGACAGTAGCAGATTCTCGTTGTATGGCGTCTCGAACGTGCGCGCGTAACTGGCGCGGAGGACTGTGCCCGTTGACTTCACTTGGTAGGAAAAGCCAGCGCGCGGCTCGACTCCGGTGGCGTGGGCCGGGCCGGCGTAGTCGTCCACGCGAAGACCAGCGTTGAAATTCCAGCGGCCCATAGTGATGTTGTCCTGCACGTATATGGCGGCCTCGTTAACCTTCCCCGAGTCGCGAAAGCGGAATAGTGTCCCGCCACGGGTGAGGTCGTACGGGACGAGGCCTAGCGCCAATTGGGGGTTGGCCGAGAGACCGGCTGCGGCGCAATTCGCGGCGTTGGTGCGGGTCGGTGGGCCAGCCGCGTTTCCGGCGGCATCTAGACAGACGGGATTAAATGTGAAGTCGGTCAGGCCGAGCGCAAAGTCTTCAAAAAGGCGCGTCTGTTTGATCTCGGCTCCGACTTTCAGGTTGTGGCGTCCCTTGGCGATCGAGATGTCGGTTCGGAGGCCATAGTTGAGCAGATGGCGATCCTGCGACATGGTGGCGGGCAGGTCTGCGAACGGATCGCGGCTGGGATAGTAATTGACAAAATCGCGGCGGATCCACGGATTGACAGTGAGAAGTGTCGTGGCACCAAACGAGTGTTGGTAGCCAGGCGCGACGTTGAAGCTCTCGACCTTCTGGCGCTGATCCTGAGTGGCTTGGTCATACGTGTTAGGGATCTGGAACCAGTTGCGCGCGGCGAAGAGGTCGAGGTGGAACGTATCGTGCGCCCCGGATTGGAAATCGAGCCGGTCAAAGAAGGTCTCATTGTTTCCAATGTCATGTATCGGATAGAACTCTGGAGTATCGAGGAAACGTCCAGAGCGATCAGCGTTGAAGACTAGAAACTGGCCGAAGTGAGCGGTTCCGAAGCCAAAAGAGGCCTTTTCGCTGCCGGAGCCAAACGAGCCGTAGCCGGCTTCGATTTCGCCGAACGCTTTTTTCCCAAGACCGGAACGTGTCACCGCATCGACGACGAGGCTGGTTTTCCCGCCGTACTGGGCGGAGGGAGAGCCGGTCACCAGTTCAAGCGACTCGAATGCATTTTCGGGCATTTGCGTTGAGAAGGCCTTGCTTTGCTGGTCACTAATTGGTTGCCCGTCGATGTAGTAGCTGGTTTGCGCGTGATCGCCGAGAGGGTGAAAGAAACCGTTGGAGTCGGCGACGACTCCGGGCGCGCTCAGCGTTATCGCATCGCTGAGTCCGGCACCAGGTGAGGAGATGGGGAGGGTGGCAAGTTGGCGCTGGTCGACATCATTGTGCTGAACCGGGACGTTTTCCACGATAGCAGCGCCGCTCGCTTCCACCTGGACGGTAGTCTGTGCTCCGGCGAGTTGCAGTGATACGGATACGTTGAACGGAACGGTGCTCCGCACCTGGAGATATTGCGTGAAAGTGCTAAAGCCGGGGGAGCTGACTTCAAAGCGGTACGAATTGAAAGGCACATTGGTGAAATGGAACGTGCCGTCAGCACCAGAGCGTACGCTCTCGCTGAAATTGGTGACCGGGTTATGAATTGTTATCGAAGCCCCGACGATGGCAGCTCCAGAGGGATCGGTCACGGTTCCGGAAATCGTGCCGGCACTGATGGATTGCGCCGGCGCTGTGGCGATTACGCCGGGAGAAAGTAGCAGGTAAACAAGAAAATGCTTCACACGAATCCTCGCTAGGCTCAAACTGTCAAGAGAAGTGCCATGAACCGCCTCCGCGAACGGAAGCGGCCCGCCAACCAACTACGAAATAGCGGGGGCGGGAGGGGCGCGCGATGATTTGGTGGCGACGGGAGCGCCGGCCGGAGCTTCGGCTGGTGAAACAGCCTGAATCCATATGGCGCAAAGCACCGGCGCGGCAGGGAGTGCCGCTGTGGCGTCAAGCGATGCGATGGGAGCCACGTGGCAGAGCAAGCAGCAATGCTCATTAGCGTTGTGCTCGTTAGCCTCGGCTTGGGGTGCGATCCACTGCGTGAACGCGAGGAAGAAAACGATGAGGAGCAGAGATACATAACGCCTGTGTTGCGCGATCATCTCCGGCATCCTGGTTTGATTATATGAGAACGCGACCCGGAATGGGAACCGGGTAAACGGCCCGGAGTCATCGGTTTCTTGCTACGTCGTACATACTAGGGCGTACACATTAAACTTCAGAGCCCAACGGCGAATACTACAATGAATGTAAGGTCTTAGAGTCCAAAATCGAAGGCAAATGGTAGAAGAGCTGCAGGGAAGCTTCCACGCAATTTCGTTCAACCGTGACTACGGTCTTCGAGATAGGTCGAGCTTTTGCTGTATATGCCTCGGGGGATGATCTTGTAGTGCGGGGAAGCCACAAAGGCTCACACTGGTTAATGCACTTTTCGAATCATGAAATACATCAATACGTCATGTGCCGAATATTCGAGACTTTGGCGTGAATACACCGTTTGCACCTACGGGCCACCCGCCTCCAAGGCAAGCTGCGGGTTGCTGCCGTCGAACACCACAGCGAAGCCCATTCCTGAAGGTACGTTCCAAGTGGAGGCAGCAGAACACAAACCGGGGCCGCGCGCGCTGCGATTCGAAAGCACGAGAGTGCCTCCCCCACTGGGCCGCGCCATTCCAGCGGCCTTAAGCCAATGCAAATAGAGCCTGAGAACGTATTAGATTGCCCCGTCGTGATAACGGCGCTTGGGGCCAAGCCGAATCGGGCGTGAAGCGACAGCAACGAAAATTCCGTATCGTTATCTACTACCCCATTCACGTCGAAAGTCGTTCGAGGAGGGAGTCCGCCTACCGATGTGGCGTCGCGGGCGACCTCGAACAACAGTTCAATAAGACGTCTCGTGATTCCAGTACCGACTTTTGGTACTCCCCTGGTACGAGCCGCACTCGCTATCGCCCTGCCTTCTGCCGTTTAATGACAGTTCAGTAACAAATGAAGATGAGCTTCACCGCCAACTCACATACAAGCAGCATGCTATCCATCGCGTCGTTGGTAGCCCGCCGGGATCGAGTCGAACACCGGGTCAATCGCGGACTCGCCGCCTACCTGCGGACCGCCGAGACCCGGACCGTCGCCAACCAGCGACTGCGCCCCTTCGTCCGCCTGGCAGAGATGCGTCGCGAAGCAGCCAATGCGACAAAGCGGGATTAGTCTGAAATATGGATTATCCCTGTTCACGTCGCCGGTTTCGTTGTCTCGCCGGTCGGTGTTTTGGCGTGGTGACGCGGCACCAACGCACCGTCATCGGCCGAGCAGTGAACTTGCGGGGAATCGGTAGCAGTACCGGGTTCTGAGCGTACAGGGTAAACGGAATTAACTACGGACAACATCACGGGCTTCCGGAAAGCCACTTATCATAGGTCCAGTTTTTGCCATTATGGATTACGCATCGCCCAACGTTCTTACAGCCGCGGCGCTCTCCTGGGCGCTACCGGACACTCTGCGGCACCTCGCCGCGACCGGCGACCGCTCCGTTGTTGCCGAGGTGATTGCCGATTTTCAGAGCGATACTGCGCGCCGTTTGCGGCTGATGAACGACGCGATTGGGAATCAGGACTTTGCGGCATTGCGCGCCCAGGCCCACGCAATCCGTGGCGCGGCGGCGGAGGTTGGGGCGGAGCGTTTGGCGGCGGTCTGCATGCGAATTGAGTTCTCCGCAGCAGCGGCGGATGCTGTGGAAATGGCAAACAGGCACCGTGAAGCTCATTTACTTTTCGGTGCGGTGTGCCGGGTTATGGACGAGTGCGGCTGGAATTCGGAGTGACTGAAGCTTGCGGAAGGGCAAGTGCGCGACCCACAGCGAAGCTCTCTAGAGACGGACAAGGAAGAGCCCGCCAGTGGCAAACCGCCCGGCCATAGCAGTTGGGATGACGATCAATCAGGCGCTGTTGCTCCCGGCCGGTTTGTTCTCGATGCCGGAATCAAGCGACATTCACGTCTTCCGCCTATCGCGTTGGGCCTTTCTTTACCACGAACGATACGCGAGCGCCTTCGTTAAGCGAGCGGTAGCCGCTGGCGGTCGCCGGGAGCGGCCCGGAGTTTGGACGGCAGAGAAGGGCTTTTTACCACCTCGGGAGTCGGCACTCGGTGATACGCTGGGGACACCCCTTTCGGAGGAGCGAACTTCCCGTGACGCCGAAGGCGACTTCCATCCTTACGAATCCGCGTCCCAAATCGCACATCGTGTACCCATACAGCGATGAAGAACATATCGCTGAGGCCGTAGGGATTTTCGCAGCAGCAGGACTAACTAGCAACGAATCCGTTGTTTTGATCGCGACTGCGGAAAAACAGCATGCCATTGAACAGCGGCTCAGAGAAGAGGCGTTCGATGTCGAGGAGCTTCAAAGGGAGGGCAGACTGACGTCTGAACGCGGATATGCTCTTGGCGAAGCTGTTAGCGTGCGAGAGTCCGGATCTCGCAAGGATTCCAGGCCGTCGTCGGTCCTATTATAGTGACAGCAAAGGCGAAGGCTCCCAGCGGGCGGGTACGACTTTACGGCGAAATGGTGAACCTCCTTTGAGGTAAGAGCGACCTTGAAGGCGCGGCTCACTTAGAACATCTCTGGAATCAGACTATCGAATTGTACTCGGTCCCTCTGTTGTGCAGCTATTCTAACGATCTACTTCACCCTCATGAATCGACAGGATTGCCACAAAGGCTACTGGAGCTGCACTCTGATATTGCAGCGTGAGCACGGATCGTAATGTGCTTTGTTTGGCGGCAGCGTAGACCTTCAGGTATAGTCGCACGAAGTTGCGCTCGAAGCGGCGATTTGGGTTTCAAGTTGCCCTATACTTCTGTCGGTCTAAACTCCCAGGCCGCACAGCTCGAGCGAGTTGACGTTCAGGGCCAACTGTGGATGTGGGTGCCCAGCGCGAACACATAATATACAGCATTAGCAATGTTGCCGACGCCGCCCAAGCGCTGCTTGCAGAATGGGGCCGAACAACTGCTGCCGCTCCGATTGGCAACGGAAATGGAGAAAGTACTCGGCACTCCGATTAGCCAGCCGACGCTGACGTCTTGAACTCGTGTCGGTCTATTCTAATCGCGGTCCCTGTGTCATCGACCCGCAACACGGTTCCTTCCACTGAGAGCGATAGGCCAACTGAGCCATCGAGAAGGGCTGGCCATCTAATCGACACCTCGACCGCAGCGCCCGGCGGGAGTTGACGATCCAAAATGCAGTTCATTCCACCGGCCGACAAGTTCAATGTTCTGCCCACGCCTTCAGCGACGACGCTTCTCCGATAAACCTGCCGCCATTTGACCGGCAAGGCGAGTGGAAACCGTTTTTCAGCCCGGCGGCATTTGAAATCCTGCGATTCATCAAGGCTTTCAGGCATGGTGTTGCTTCTACGTTGTTCAGCCCGTTCCATTCCTTTTGGCGCGCCTAGCAACCATGAACCTTGCGATGTTCCAGAAGGAATTCGCGAATCTCCGGAGCGGATTGCGACTTCTCGGCGGGATCTCCAAGGCCCGAGTGGGGGTCCCGTTGACTTCGGTCCGCAGCAAGGGCGAGAGCCAGGACGAGTCCGTCGCGTTCGGAGCAGGGTTTTTGCATGCTGCTACGCATAAGTCTATCGAAGGCCCTTGGGAAGTCAACCGCCCGAAGCCGCTGCCTTTGGGGTGCGCCGAGAGAGATAACCAAAGAGAGTGCGCCGAAGCGTCCGGGGCCGCTTTCGGGGGCCATGATGCAATCTTTGCCCGACGCGAATCAATGGTAGCGGGCGAAGGTCGGGGGCTTAAAAAAGCCACCGGCATCAGCGACCAATTTCGGTTCCCTCTCTGGCATTCGGCAATAATACAGTTGCCAAAACTCTCACCTTGACACCAGAATAGGTTGTGGCCGCAGCGATTTGCCCGGAACGGCTTCGACTTCAAGATGACTTTCTATCTGCTACCGTAGAATTTACTCGCTCTCTCAACGACCAGATGCTTGCGGCAATCGCGTCGGATTCCAGTAGATTTGCGGAACTTGATTCCCGGATCATGGGCGCGGCGAATCGACGGCACGAAGCGAAGCAATCGCTCCTAAAACACATCCAAGAGCACGGCTGTGCGCCTACCTTAAGCGTGAGTCTGAGCAGTATGAAGTCAATAATGGAATGTCAAATATGTGCGCGTCTCCAGAACAAGCATTCGGAAGCCACGAATCAACTACTGAACTGGGAAGCCAAGCGGCAACTCGCAGCCGTGGTGCCGTCGGCCGAGACAGAGGAAACGATCAATCGCAGATTGCGAGAGGTGTCCGCAACGTGCGTTTCCCTGCGGGAAGAACTGCTTGCCCACATGAAAGCAGCCCACAACGCCGAGCGGGATCTAGCCGCCGGTGAAGAGGCCCTGGCAAGGTCACGGAAGCGGCCGTGATCCGTGTGGCGTCTTTTTTGCGTGAGCGCTACGAAACCTTCCGAATACGATCATCGTCGGACTATCCTCTATGTCTTTGAAGCGAATCCTCGTTATTGGTGACAAACCCCAAATTCTGAAGTTGATTGCGCGTATTTTGGAGCGTGGCGGGTACGAAGTAAGAACCGCGACTTGCGGCGGCGTTGCCTTGCAGGCCGTCGCAACGAGCCGTCCTGACCTGCTCATTTTGGACTTAAGTATGCCAGAACCGGATGGTTTCGAGGTGCTGAAGGCATTGCGCCAGCGTGAGCCCACATGCCGGTACTTGTCATTTCAGGGTTTCTGAGTGGATCGATGCTTCGAGCGGCTGAGTTATTCGGCGCTGTAGCTACTCTGGGGAAAACCGATATACCGGAATTGCTGCTTGAAACGGTGTGGCGCGTCGTTGCGTTGCTGAGCTTCTAGCGGATCAGGATACGCGTTCGGGCCGCACTCCGCTGGCAGAACGCCTTCGTGTCAGTGAAGTGTTTGTGTTTCTATGCAAGTCAAGCAACCGCGGCGGGTTGTTATGAACACCGCCGCGCGTAACCCTCAATGAGTAACGAAAGCATTGTAACCTTGCCGACAGACGCGGAACAAGTCCTAGCCGTTCCAGTGGCTGACTCCCGTGCTGTCATCGAAGAACTGGAGGCGGGGCACTCTTGAAAAATCGCCTGCTTCTGCGGCCTAGGTCCTCCTAAGCGTGCTCGCCCTCTGTTTGCCTCTGCCTGTATGCCTGAGCGTCGGCGAGCCGCCGCTGGATGCTTTCCTGGTTGTGCTGGCCATCCACTAGCGCCGCCACACGCTCGTTGAGCACGATAGGAGTAAAGGGCTTCTCCAGGTAATCGAAAACGCATGTAGCGACGAGATCCTCGAAGCACTTGAAGGTGCCATCGGTGAGTCCTTCAGGAGGTGTACCAGACACCAGCAGGAGCCGGAGCCCCGGGCGGACCGCATTGACGCAGTGTAGAGTCTCGATTCTGGACAGGGCCCCGGGAAGGAGGTGGTCGGCGACGAAAAGGTCTATTGAGTCCTGCTCACAGAGTTGGAGCGCTTGATTCGGGATTCGCCCACCAGGATGCTCCACTGCCGACCGAGAACACGCTGATAGAGCGCGCGCGATTATTTCATCGTCCTCAAGTAACAGCACAGTCTTCATAGTGGCTCTGGCGCCGGCGAAGGGGCGGAGAAGAGTTCGCGCACCCGGTCCCGAAGCACGGGCGGGCCAAACGGCTTGCGGAGGAAGGAGACACCCGAGAGCAGGGGGTCCTCGATCTGCCCTGACATAATCAGTACTTTGATATTCGGGCGGCTAACAAGAATTCGTTGAGTCAATTGCAATCCGTCCAGCCGCGGCATATTTACGTCAGTGAGTAGAGCGTCTATCCTGCCGGGAAACTGATCCGAAATGGTAAGCGCCTCCTGGCCGTCGCTAGCGGTGAGGACGAAAAAACCGTCTCTTTCGAGTACGATCCGGGCAATGTTCTGAATCGTAACGTCATCCTCAGCCACAATGACGACACGCTGCTGGGAGCGCAAGGGCAGCAAGTTTTGCGGATTGTTCAAACCGGTCATTCTACATGACAGATGCAATTCGACGATGTAGCTTCGCGGACACTCCTGCAAGAAGGTCCCGTCCGCCCGGCGAAAATCTGCCGTCCGCATTCGCACTTGACGAACTTCACCGTCTCGTCGTTAGCGGCGGGTTGATCGTCCGGCTTTGACAAAGTACGCTCAGCTGCCCTTTACGCTCAGACATGCGTTTATTGCAGCGCGGGCGAGGCAGAGAGCGGATCAGGTCGCGACGTATAATGTTCGGGCATTCAGGACCCCGTACGCGGCAAAAGCTTCTTACTTCTTTTACGGAACGATGCTACAAAAGCAGCAGTTAAGAACCCTCATGATTCCACTGAAGCCACACGTGCGCATCGAGATAGTCCCAAGCCCGCTGTAGATGATTTTGTAGTAACGGAGAGCCACAGACACCCCCACAGGCCATCGGATTCCCTCAGTTTTCCCTTACGCAGTGGAAAAGCGCCTCTGAAATCAAACACTTTATTTTGAATTGGTAGGCCCGGCGCGACTCGAACGCGCGACCCTCAGCTTAGAAGGCTGATGCTCTATCCGGCTGAGCTACGGGCCCGTATTTTCGAGTTTACCGCACGCGGTTGGGGAGAGTTTGCGGTCCCACGGAGGGCGGAGCGCTGAGCAATTGAACCTGAACTTGAACGAGTGCAGGACCGCAAAACAATTGTACCGGAGCGTACCCCAATCCCCAAATCTTCGAGTACTGGGGTGTTATGGTACGCCATTAACCAAGTGCTTTAAAACCAGCGGCTCATGATCACCTTTTGCTCGGTGTAGAAACCGATCGCGTCTTTGCCGTGCGCATGCAGGTCGCCGAAGAACGACGCCTTCCAGCCCGCGAACGGAAAGAACGCCATCGGCGCCGCCACCCCGACGTTCACGCCGACCATCCCTACTTCAATTCGCGACGAGTATTCGCGCGCGGACTTTCCGTTGTTCGTGAAGATCGCGGTCGCGTTGCCGAACGGGCAACTGTTGACCAGGTCGATGGCCTCGTCCAGCGTCTTCACGCGCATGACGCTGAGCACCGGTCCGAAGATCTCCTCGCGCGCGATCGTCATTTCCGGTGTCACGTTGTCGAAGATCGTCGGTCCCAGGAAGTAACCGTCGCCGCCCTTGTGCTCGCGGCCGTTGACCAGCGCCGTGGCGCCTTCGGCGAGACCCTTATCGATGTAGCTTCCGACCTTCTCGCAATGATCGCCCGTCACCAGCGGACCCATCTCGACTCCGTTCTTCGATCCATCGCCGACCGTGAGACCTTTCGTGCGCTTCACCAGCAGATCCAGCAGCGGACCTGCGGCATCGCCGACCGGAACCAGCACACTGCCGGCGAGGCAGCGCTCGCCCGCCGCTCCAAATGCGGAGCCGATGATGGCCTCGACGGTCTTCTGCATATTGGCGTCGGGCATGACGACGAGGTGGTTCTTCGCGCCGCCGAGCGCCTGCACGCGCTTGCCTTCCGCGGCGGCGGTTGCGTAGACATATTTCGCGATCGGCGTCGAGCCGACGAACGATACCGCCTTCACCTGCGGATGGTGCAGCAGCGCATTGACCGCTTCCTTGCCGCCGTGGACCAGGTTGAGCACTCCGGGCGGCAGTCCCGCGTCGTGCAGCAACTCGATGGCGCGCGTCGGCGTGAGCGGCACCTTTTCGGAAGGCTTCAGCACAAAGGTGTTGCCGCAGGCGATCGCGAACGGCCACATCCACATCGGCACCATCGCGGGGAAGTTGAACGGCGTGATGCCCGCGCAGACCCCTATGGGCTGGCGGATGGTTTTGCAGTCGATGCCCGCGGCTACGTCGTTGAGCGAATCGCCCATCATGAGCGTCGGCATGCCGCACGCGACTTCCACCATCTGGACCATGCGGCGCACTTCCGCCGAGGCGTCATCCTTCGTCTTGCCGTTCTCGCGCGTCAGTATGGCGGCGAGCTCGTCAGTGTGCTTCTCGAGCTGCGTCTTGTAACGATAGAGCACCTGCACGCGATCCACTACCGGGACGTTGCGCCATTTGAGGAACGCATCGTGCGCGGTGCGTACCGCGCGATCGATATCGGCCTCCGTGGCGAACGGCACCTCGGCGATGGTGCTCCCGGTGGCCGGATTCATTACAGGTTGCGTGGTGCGGCCTTGCGGCTTTTCCCACGCGCCATTGATATAAAACGAAACAGTTCCAACTGCGGATTCGGCAGCAATCATGATTCCCTCTCCAGTTCCAAAGCAGGCGCCTGCGCGCGCTGCATGAGTGTGACATACACGGCCGCGGAAACTCCGAAGCCGACAAACCAAGCGTAATCGTACAGCAGGCGCAGAGCGGGCACGAACAGGCCCAGCAGCGCCACGGCGATTCCCACAGCGAGCGCTACTACGGCTCGCAGGTTCACGCCATTATCGTATTCATAAACTCCGCCGCGGCGGTAGAGGTCGTCGATTTTCAGGTGGGCGCGGCGAACCAGAAAGTAATCGGCGATCATCACGCCGGCGATGGGACCGAGCAGACCCGAGTAACCGACCAGCCAGCCGAAAATGTACGAGCTGAAGTCCGTGAGCAGCTTCCACGGCATCATCAGCACGCCGACCACTCCGGTGATCAGTCCGCCGGTGCGGAAACTGATGAGCCGCGGGTTCAGGTTCGAAAAGTCGTTCGATGGCGACACGACGTTGGCGGCGACGTTCGTGTTCAGCGTGGCCACCAGCAGTGCGATGAGGGCAATGAAGGCGACCACCGGCTGGTTGAACTTGCCGAGCAGGGCGACGGGGTCCCAGATCGCCTGGCCGAAGAGAACGGCGGATGCGGACGTGACGGCGACGCCGATGAACGAGTACAGCGTCATGGCCGTGGGCAGCCCGAGAGCTTGCCCAACCACTTGCGCCTTCTGCGATTTGGCGTAGCGGGTGAAATCGGGAATGTTGAGCGCGACCGTAGCCCAGAAGCCCACCATGCCGGTGAGCGAGGGGATGAAGAAGCGCATGAACTCGGCCGTCGTGTGGAATTTGCTGGGAGCGCTGAGCACGGGGCCCATGCCGCCGGCCTTGCCCGTGATCCACCAGAGCAACAGCAGTCCGATCCCCAGCATGAACGGCGCGCCGATGCCTTCGAGGAACTTGATCGTGTCAATGCCGCGCCAGATCACCGCGATGTTCAGCGCCCAGAACGCGAAGAAGCAGATCCAAGCGCCGCCCGGAACGGCCGCCGCGGCGGGCCACACGATTTTCAGCATGGAGTAGATGGCCTGGCCGCCGATCCACGTCTGTATGCCGAACCATCCGCACGCCACCAGCGCGCGCAACACGGCGGGCAGATTCGCGCCGCGCACTCCGAAAGAAGCCCGCACCAGCACCGGGAACGGGATTCCGTACTTCGCGCCCGCGTGCGCGTTGAGCAGCATCGGAATCAGCACGATCAGGTTGCCCAGCAGGATGGTCATGATGGCCTGCCACCAGCTCATGCCGCCCGCGATCAGGCCGCTGGCCAGCATGTAAGTCGGGATGCAGACGCTCATCGCCACCCACAGGGACGCGTAATTGTAAGTGCCCCAGGTGCGGTGCGATTTCGGAATCGGCGCCAGGTCCTCGTTGTATAGGCCCGGATCGCGCACTACTTCCACGCGCCACCTCTCGCTGTGCGCCGCAGGTATTGCCCCCGGCCGGCCTTCCCGAGGAACTCGCCGCGGTCCACAATCACTTCGCCGTGCGACAGCACGGTGCGCGCATTCCCCTTCACTTGAAAGCCTTCGAACATGGAATAATCGACGCGCATGTGATGTGTTTTGGCGCTGATGGTGTGCAGGGCATTCGGGTCCCAAATGACGATATCGGCATCGCTGCCGGGCGCGATCTCGCCCTTGCGCGGATACATGCCGAAGATGCGCGCGGGCGCGGTGGACGTGATTTCCACGAAGCGGTTGAGGCTTACCTTGCCGGTGTTGACGCCGTGATGCCAGATCAGTTGCAGCCGGTTTTCGATGCCCGGGCCGCCGTTGGGAATCTTGGTGAAGTCGTCTTTGCCGAGCACCTTTTGGTCTTCAAAACAGAACGGGCAATGGTCCGTCGAGACTACTTGCAGATGATCGTGCTTGAGGCCGTCCCAGAGCTTCGGCAGATTTTCTTTCGTGCGCAGCGGCGGCGTGAAGACGTACTTGGCGCCCTCGAAATTGGGGCGCTCCAATTCTTCAATGGAGAGCAGCAGATACTGCGGGCACGTTTCGGCGAAGGCGGGAACGCCGCGGTCGCGCGCTTCCCGAACTTCGTTGAGCGCGTCTTCGCTCGAAAGGTGCACGATGTAGACCGGCGCGCCGGCGATCTCCGCCATGGCGATCGCGCGGTGCACGGCTTCCGCCTCGGCGCGGGTGGGCCGCGTCAGCGCGTGATAGATGGGTGCGGTTTTCCCTTCGGCCAGAGCCTTGGCCACAATCACGTCGATGACGCTGCCGTTTTCGGCGTGCATGCAGATGAGCGCGCCATTCTTCGCGGTGCGGCTCAGCGCTTTGAAAATGGTGGCATCGTCCACCATCAGCACGTTGGGGTACGCCATGAACAGCTTGAAACTGGCGACGCCTTCGTCCACCATTTCGTCCATGTCTTCCAGGCCGGAAGAGCCCAGATCCGTGACGATCATGTGCAGGCCGTAGTCGACGCACGCTTTGTTCTCGGCCTTTTTCCACCACGTGTCGAGAGCGTCGCGCATGCGCGTGCCGCGCGCCTGAATCGCAAAATCCACAATGCTGGTGGTGCCTCCGAAGGCGGCGGCGCGCGTTCCGGTCTCGAAATCGTCGGCGCTGGTGGTGCCGCCGAACGGCATATCCAGGTGCGTATGCGCGTCGATGCCGCCGGGAATGACGTACATCCCTTTGGCATCGATGACGTTGTGGCCGTCAGCGGGTATACCGGCGCGAACTTCCTTGATGACGCCGTTTTCGATCAGAACGTCGGCCGCGGTTGTCGAGGCGGCGGTCACCACGGTTCCGTGCTGAATGAGAGTGCTCATGCGGCGCCTCCTTGGGCGGCGCGGGCCGTGCGTTGTTCCCAGGTTTCGGCCGGACGGCCGGTCTCGATCTTCTCCATGGTGATGCAGTGCTCCACGGGGCAGACCAGCCAGCACAAATTGCAGCCGACGCATTCCTCTTCGTCAACGCGCGGGATGCGCGCGGGCGGAGTCTCGCCGCTGCTTGCCTGCACGGCGTCCAGTTTGGCGATGGGCGTGGTGGCCAGGCGCGCGCGCGAAGCGGCTTCCACGGCTTCCGGCTTGGGGTGGCCTTCGATGTGGATGCACTGATGCGCGCCATCCCAGCAGGCGACGTAGCAGAGATCGCAGCCAATGCAAAGGTCGCGATTGATGCGGGCCACAATCTTATAGTTCAGGTCGAGATGCTTCCACTCGGTGACTTTCGGCACGGAGAGTCCGCGGAAATCGTCGAGCGTGCGGAAGCCCTTCTCGTCCATCCAATTCGAAAGTCCGTCGATCATGTCTTCCACAATGCGAAAGCCGTAGTGCATGGCCGCGGTGCAGACTTGCACGGTGCCGCAACCGAGGAGGATGAACTCCGCGGCCTCGCGCCATCCGCCGACGCCGCCGATGCCGGAAATCGGAATGCCGACCTGCGGATCGGATGCGATCTGCTGCACCAGGTGCAGCGCAATCGGCTTGACAGCCGGTCCGCAATAGCCGCCGTGCGAAGAGAGGCCGCCGACGTTGGGCCGCGGCGTGAACGTATTCAGATCGATTCCGGTGATCGAGTTGATGGTGTTGATCGCGCTGACGGCGTCCGCGCCCCCACGTTTCGCCGCGCGCGCCGCCGGGCGAATGTCGGTAATGTTCGGCGTGAGCTTCACAATGACGGGAGTGCGCGCCGCTTCCTTCACCCATTCGGTGATCATGCACGCGTAGTCGGGAACCTGGCCGACGGCGCTGCCCATGCCCCGCTCGCTCATACCGTGCGGGCAGCCGAAGTTCAGCTCCAGGCCGTCCGCGCCCGCGTCTTCGGCGCGCTTCACAATGGAATGCCACGCCTCGCGCGTGGAATCCACCATGAGCGACGCGATCACCGCGTGCTTCGGATAGCGCTTCTTCACTTCGGCGATTTCGCGCAGGTTGGTTTCAACCGGCCGATCGCTGATGAGCTCGATATTGTTGAAGCCCATCATGCGCTGTCCGTTCCAATCGACAGACGAATAGCGCGAGGAGACGTTGACGATGGGCTCGCCGATGGTCTTCCAGACTGCGCCGCCCCAGCCGGCGTCGAATGCGCGCATCACCTGGTCGCCGCAGTTCGCCGGCGGTCCGGAGGCCAGCCAGAAGGGATTCGGGCAGCGTATGCCCGCGAAGTTCGTGGTGAGGTCAGCCATGGGCCACCTCCGCGCCTTGAGTTGCCTGCGCGACCATGGCGAGCGCCGCGCGCTTGCCATCGGCCACGGCGTCCACCACTTCGCGTCCGCCGTTGACGCAATCGCCGCCCGCGAAATAGCGCGGATTGCCGGTGCGTCCGGTGGGCCGGTCCACCGCGATACAGCCGCCGTTGAGTGCGATGCCGCGCGATTCGTGCAGCATTTCGGTAAGACGGGTTTGTCCGAGCGCGGGAATCACCATATCGCACGGAAACTCGTATGCGGAGCCTGGAATCGGCTGCGGACGGCGGCGGCCGCTCTCGTCCGGCGGACCCAGTTCCGTGAGCGCGAACTTTACGCCGGCGGCACGGCCGTCGCGAACCACAATCTCCTGCGGCTGCGCAAGCCAGTGAAAGCGGACGCCCTCGACTTTGGAGTGCTCGAATTCAAAGGGGAAGGCCGGCATTTCGCGCTCGCCGCGGCGATAGAAGAGATGCACTTCCTCAGCGCCCATGCGCTGCGCGGCATTGGCGGCATCAATCGCGGTATTGCCTCCGCCGATCACGACCACGCAGCGGCCCACCGTGAACTCGGGTTCCGTTTTGTAGCGCTCGATAAAGCGCAGCGCATCGATGACACCGGGCGCATCTTCACCTGCGATACCGAGCTTTTCCATCGCCCCCAAGCCGACGCCGATGAAGATGAAATCGAACTTCCGCTCCAGTTCGTCGAGTGAGATGCCCGCGCCCACCTCAGCCTGCTTGAACTCCACGCCGAGCGCGCGCACGAGCTCCACTTCGCGGAGACTGTCGCTGGGACGCAGCTTGTACTCGGCAACTCCGTAGGTGTTCAGCCCGCCGGGCAGCGGACGGTTGTCCAGGATGGTGACGCTCGCGCCGTGACGGCGGAGCTCGGCGGCGCAGGAGAGCGATGCGGGTCCACCGCCGATGCAGGCGACGCGCGGAGCCTTGCCTGCGCCGGTCCACTCTCCGGCAGTGAGGCGGCGGCCGCCATCGTAAAACCAGTCCATCGCATGACGCTGCAGGCGGCCGATCTCGATGGGCTTTTTGTTGTAGCGATGCATCACGCACGCGCCTTCGCACAACACGTCCACCGGGCACACGCGGGAACAACTCAGCCCCAGAATATTGGAGTCCAGGATGGTGAGCGCGGAGCCGCGCAGGTTATCGGCGGCGATCTTCTTGATGAAGCGCGGCACGTCGATGTGCGTCGGGCACGCCGCCGTGCAGGGCGCGTCGAAACAGAACAGGCAGCGATGGGCTTCGGCGAGCGCCGATTGGTTATCGAACGCCGGATGCAGTTCCGGAAAGCGCTCCAGGTTGCGCTGAAGCGGCAAGGCGTGCGCGCTCATTTGACGCCTCCCGCCGCCTTCGCTGTGCACGAGGTGAGGCACTTGTCCATGAGGGACAGGAACTGATCCACATCGCTGCGCGCGATGTTCATGGGCGGCGAGATGCGAATGACGTTGCCGTACATTCCGCCCTTGCCGATCAGCAGGCGATTCTCTCGCGCCGCTTCCAGCAGTTGCGCTGTTTCGGGGGCCGCGGGCGCTTTGGTTTTGCGATCCTGCACCAGCTCAATCGCCTGCATCAGACCCATACCGCGAACGTCGCCAATGATGGTGTGCTTTTTCTGCAGGTCTTCGAGACCCGCGCGCAGGTAAGCGCCGGTGGTGGTGCAATTGGCGAGCAGGTTCTCTTCTTCGATGAGGTCGATCACGGCTTTCGCCGCTGTCGCAGTGACGGGGTTGCCGCCGAAGGTGGATATGGTGAGTCCGCCGAGAGAATCGGCGACCGCGGGCTTCGCGACAGTGAGACCGATCGGGCTGCCGTTGCCGAGGCCTTTGGCGCTGGTGATGATGTCCGGCGTGACGCCAAAGTGCTCGATGCCGAACCATTTCCCGCCGGTGCGTCCCCACGCGGTCTGCACTTCATCGGAAATGAAGATGCCGCCGTGATTGCGGACGATTTTTTCGATGATCGGAAAATATTCCTTGGGTGGAGTGATGAAGCCGCCGACGCCTTGTACCGGCTCGCCGATGAAACCGGCCACCTTGCCGCTGGTGGTGGAGCGGATCAGGTCTTCGACATCCTCGGCGCACTTCACGCCGCAATCGGGGTACTTGAGGTCGAACGGGCATCGATAGCAGTAGGCGTTGTGGGCATGAACAATGCCTGCCTGCGGAGGGCCGAGCTTCCACGCGCCTTGGCCGGTGAGTCCCATGGCGCTCGCGGAACGGCCGTGATAGGAATGGCGAAGCGCGACAATTTCCGTGTTTCCCGTGTAGCAGCGCGCTGTGAGAATGGCCGTTTCATTGGCTTCCGTGCCGCTGTTGGTGAAGAAGCTCTTGGTTAGCTCGCCGTTCGGGGTGAGAGTGGCGATCTTCTGAGCGAGCGCGGCCTGCGGCTCATTGGCAAACAGGGTGGAGACGTGCTGCAAGGTATCGAGTTGCTTGTGAAGCTTGGCGTTCACTTTGTCGTTGCAGTGGCCGACGCTCACCGTAACGATGCCGCCGAAAAAATCGAGGTACTGGTTTCCATCGGCATCCCAGACATACTGGTTTTTCGCATGAGAAACCACGAGCGGCTGCTTATAGTAATGAAAAACTGCGGGAAAGAGGAACTGCTTATTGGCTAGGATAATTTCGTCTTTAGTCATGGATGGTCTCCGTAAGGCGAGGCATCG
The DNA here is from genome assembly GCA_035606355.1 of Candidatus Limnocylindrales bacterium. GTDB lineage: Bacteria > Acidobacteriota > Terriglobia > Bryobacterales > Bryobacteraceae > Sulfopaludibacter. Next base: position 18,266 of record DATNFO010000034.1, read on the forward strand.
CATTTCACCGCAGAGACGCAGAGAACGCAGAGGTTCGCCGAGGCATTGGGGTGAACGCCATGCTTAAGCCTTTACCAGCCCTTCGTATAAATCTGGACGGCGATCGCGGAAGAACTGCCAGGTGTTTCGGACTTCAGTGATCATTGAGAGATCCAGGTCTGCGGTCAGGACTTCGTCTTTGTCTCGGGAGGCTTGCGCGATGATTCGCCCTCTGGGGTCGCAGAAGTAGCTCTGCCCGTAAAACTCTCCGATGTTCCAGGGCGCTTCGGTGCCCACCCGATTGATTGCGCCCACGAAATATCCGTTGGCGACGGCGTGCGCCGGCTGTTCCAGCTTCCACAAATACTCGCTGAGGCCGGCGACGGTCGCCGAGGGATTGAAGACGATCTCTGCGCCGTTCAAGCCCAGCGCGCGCGCTCCTTCGGGGAAGTGGCGGTCATAGCAGATGTAGACGCCGATCTTGGCGAAACCCAAGTCGAAAACCGGGTAACCCAGGTTGCCCGGCCGGAAATAATACTTCTCCCAAAAGCCGGGCGCGACGTGCGGGATATGCGTTTTGCGGTACTTGCCGAGATACGTGCCATCGTTGTGAATCACGGCGGCGGTGTTGTAGTAGACGCCCTGCTGCTCCACCTCATACACGGGAATGATCATCGCCATGCGATGGCGGGCCGCCAATTCCTGCATGAGCTTGATGGTGGGACCGTCAGGCACCGGCTCGGTGAAGTCATACCACTTGGTGGTCTGCTCCGCGCAGAAATACGGACCGTAAAAGATTTCCTGCAGGCAAACGATCTGCGCGCCCGCCGCCGCAGCCTTGCCGATGAGATCGACGTGCTTATCGATCATCGCCCGCTTGGTAGCGGCTAGAGAAGCGTCCGGCGGAGCCGCGTTGGACGCCTGAATCAGAGAACACCGCACGATACGAGACATCAAAACCCTCCCATTGCGACAGGAGCCCATTATGAATCTTCCGCTACAGGCGTGCAAGTTTCGGCCGCCGAGCGATAGAACTCTTCCATCGCCCGCGCCAGCCCCGCCGCATCGCAGACCGGAGCGTTCCGCAGCCGCTCGCGCATGCTCCGCCGCAGCGAGGCCAGCCGCTGCGGGGTTTCGGGGTCGCGCGCGAAACGCACGGCCTCGCGAACGAAGCCCTCGCGATCGGCGGCCACGAATTCGCCCAAACCGCCTTCGCGCAGAATGGAAGCACTCGTCCGCGATGCCCAGCGATCGCCCGCGAAGGTCAGGACAGGCACTCCCTGCCAGATGGCCTCGGTAGTTGTGGTGCCGCCGTTATACGGGAAAGTGTCGAGTGCGATATCGATCTCGCCGTACGTCTGGAGAAATTCGAAGTGCGGCAGCGGACCCGACAGGCGCAGCCGGTCCGCTGCGATGCCGTGACGCTGAAACTGTTCGCGCACGAAGGCGCAGTTACTCGCTTTGCCGAGCGTTCGATTGCGCACGATCAGGCTGCTGCCGGGCACTTCGCGAAGGATCGCGCTCCATGCCTCGATGACCTGCGGCGTGATCTTGTACTGCGCGGCCAGCGAACCGAACGTGATCGCGCCCTGCGTCAGGCAGGGAGGCTCCGCGACGGCGGGCACCGCGTAATCGACTGTGAACGCCAGGTAGGGCCCCGGCAAACGCACGACGCGTTCGCAATAGAACTGCTCCTCGCCGGGCGGTATCACGTGCCGGTCGCCGGCGATGTAATCGTAAGCCGCGATTCCCGAGGTGGCGTACAGATTGAACCAGGCAGCGACCACCGGCGCGGGGTGCATCGCGATGAGCGGCAGCCTTCGGGGCGCACTGTAGGAATTCAGATCGATCAGGAGGTCGATGCCCGCGCGCTCTATGGAATCGGCCGCCTCTTCATTGCTCATTGCGCCGATGTAGTGGAAGCTGTCTTCGGGATGCGGCCGGCGTGCCGCGCCGATGTCGCTCTCGGGGGAATCGGAGAGCAGGTGCACGTGGAGGCGAGTGCGGTCGTGGGCGTTCAGCAGGGCCCACACGGGCTTCATGTAGGAATCGTTGTGGAAGAACGAGGAAAGAAAGCCGACGCGTAATTTACCGCGATGGGTGGTTCGATGCGTGTGGCGGCGCGGCGGAAGAAAGGCATCGGCCCACTCGCGCCGCGCGTCGAGCACGTCCCGGTTTGAGGCGTCCGGGCACCCGGGAATGGTCAAAGCGAGGGACGCGCGAGGCAGTTCGAGCGGCGTGAGCCGTGCCGCCGTCCGGAAACGTTCCGCGGCTTCGCCGGCGGCGCCGAGCTCAAAGAGACTCTGCCCGAGGTTATGCCACGCCTCAGCCCATTCCGGGGCAGCCGCGACTGCGCGCCGCAGGCACTCTACCGCCGCTCCGTACTCCCATCCCGCATTCGCCACGCACGACATCGAATACCAGGCACGGGCCAGTTTTGGATCGATGGCGAGCGCGCGCCGGTAGCTTGTGGCCGCATCGTCCCAACGGCCGGCCTCCTGCAAAACATCTCCGAGTTCGCAGTGAAGTTCCGCGTCGGCAGGCACGAGCTGAAGGGCGCTTTGCAAAAGCGGGATGTCGCGCAGCATCGAGCCCAAGGCAGCCAGCGCGTTCGCATGTTGAGGATCAGCCTCGATGGCCCTGCGAAAACTGGCGGCGGCTTCCTGGGTTCCGGCTGCCGACCGGTAAGCGTTCCCGAGGTTGTACCACGCGTCGGCAAATTGCGGATTCCGCTCGACTGCACCGCGATAGGCGGCGATGGCCTGCGCGATACGGCCCTGCTTGCGCAGCAGAATTCCCAGATTGTTGAACGCCTGCGGATCGTTATCGCGCGCGATGGCCCGGCGGTAACAGTCCTCCGCAGCGGCATCGTCGCCGACGGCGGCCAAGGCCAAGCCGCGAATGTTGTCGAACTGCGATGTGGCCGGTCCGCGGCCGGCAATCTCGGCGGCCACCGCGAAGTTGCCCGTTTGATGCGCCGCCACGGAGAGCAGATAGAGCGCATCGGCGTTGGCGGGTTCCGCCGCGAGCACCTCGCGGTAGCACTCGACGGCACGCCGGAAATCCCCAGATCGATGTGCCTCCATTCCGGCCTGCAGGAGTTCGCTCACATCCCATGGTAGCCGCCGGTGGCACTTCCGCGAATTCTCGAAAACCGAAAGTTCTTTCGGTTTTCATTTCTAAGTCATTGGATTTACTCAGAGGCCGGAGGGAAAACCGAAAGATGTTTCGGTTTTTCGCTTTCCGGCCCAGCGAAGGCGCCGGGAGAGCTTTATCCGGGCGTCTCCGGTTTTGGCGTCTCCGGTTTTATTGTGGCACGGGCGCGTGCGGGATTTGGCCGGACAGCGTTCCAAGTGCTTGGCATAAAACGGCAAAGCTTTTGGCAATAATATACCTGAATCATCACGCTGGTCGAAAGGTGAGGTGACGTGCCCCACATGCAGCTCTTAGAACGCAAGACTCGCCATCCCTAGGCGCAGTTCTCGGCACGGACGAGGAAAAACCCGAGGAAGGCCCTTTCTAGTGCGCGTCTTCCACACGGCCCGAAGCCGCGGGCTTAACCTGCCTTGCCCTGCCGTTTCGGCGCGCGCTTGCGCGGCCTATTTCCGGTACTCGGCATCGCGGCGCTTCATCTCTTGGTGCGATACGGAGAGAACGCGATCCACAAGCCTAGTGAAGGCCACGTACTCAGCGGACTTTATTCTGGTCCAGTCGTATCATTCTCTGGATCGAGCACGAACATCTCGATTTGAGGGGCAACAGGTGGCCGTTCGGGTGGCTTCGAGAGCTCACAATCTACTTCTCGATTCTTCTCGAAATTCTTGAAAACATTCGCCAGATACGATTCTGGAAATAACTTTTCAACGACCGCCGAAACGTCCGCCAAGACCTTTTCGGCGGCAAGTCTCGCCTGTAGCAGTAGTTCGTCCTCGCTTCGCTGCGGATTCTTGTATTGCTTGATAACTGGATCCAGGAACACTCGATGAAGGATAAAGCGGCTGCCGTGCACGGCCACCATGTCGCCACGCGGAACAGACGTCTTGTCTCCCGCACGCAATGCCCTGTCAACCTCGCGCATAATGAGAACCGCTCGCCACATGGAACGAGACGACAAGTCCGCATTGAAGAGCGTCGTGTACGGTGTGCTGTAGATATCCTGCCATAATTGGCCGATTTCCCTTTTGGCCCGTACGGCTAGTGAGATATCCGGATTAGCGCACGCCAGGGCCACGGTGGCTTCTTCGATATTGCAGCCATCCCGTCCTTCTGGATCCAGATCCCCGGACTTGTAAGCGTAAACTCGCCCGTCCATGCTCATCTCCCGAGCAAGGCGCTGTTGCTGTGGATCGAGTGCCGCATAGTCCCTGTGCTGGATCCTGTTCTGGGTATTCGTGGCACGAGTGAGGTCCGTTTCGAAATCCTCGGGGCTGTTCTCAAGAGATACTAGCCGAACGTGCACTTTTGCCTGCTGATCGCTCACGCTGAGGTGCCCGCGTTTTGCGAGCTCCCATATCACCCCGCAGGTCTGCGCGCCATTGACAACGCTTGCGCCCGTGCAGTTGAAAACGCCAAAATCGTGCGAGTCTAAACCCCCAAGGGTCTTTTCGACAGACTTGCAGAGTATCGTAATGCCGTTGTTCAGGTACCAGAATAGCTCTGGACGCTCTGCAAGCGTCTTCTCGATCCCTTGGTTTACGTCCGTAGCCCCTCGAAAGTAGCGGATGTTCTTCGCAAACAATGGCTTGCCCCACGTGGACAGCGCAGCTATCTGTGAAACGAGAGCTTGGCCGTAAAATGCCTTGGGCTTTGGAAGCGAGCCCCACTCGCGGAGTTCCAACTGGAGGTTGATCTTTGCGTCAAATGAGCCCGTTAGCCGCCCGTAAATCTTCTTTAAGTCGAACCGATTCAGCACGAAGACTTCGTCGTCCGCGTTGTTCTGCTTCGCTATGAACTCGTCCATCCGGTCTTGGGCGGGCTTTGGGAGCGGGTGGGGGCTTGTCACGGCCAGAACCAAGGCTACACGAACATCCGAGCGGAGCAACAGGGCGCGAATCTCAGACTCACGCTTTCGGATCTTTTCATTGAATACGGAGAAGTCTGCTGCCGGGTACTGGATTAGGCGACGAACTCCGGAGAGGAACCTGCTGACCTCGTCCGGATCAATCGTCTTGGACCCACTGCTCGACCATTTCGCCTGCACCAAGTAGAGCGTCTTGTCCGGGGCGTCAAAGTAAATTGCATCCAGCCCCTCGTCATTAAATCCATCCGTGATGGCTGCCGCTGCCGCGGCCGGTTCGCAATCGGTTAATGAACACAAGCAGAACGCAGCGAGGGATCGCGTCAAAAACTGCCGGTCGCGCTCCGGTTCTGAATCCTTAAGCCGATCTGACAAGTCGATATGTTTTTGAAACGTGAGATCAAGAAAATTGCGGATCCTCTGGATCGTTAGCGTGTCCATCATGGGAGGCGCAATAAGTTTAACGCCAATTGAATGCGGGCGGAAAAGGGCTTAACTCTAGCCTGATGAGTCAAGTATTCTTGCCAAACGGTATTGCGATGCGATGGTGCAATCGAAAACGCGCGGCGGCGTGCTACACCCTAACAAACGCCCCCGGGCAGCGTCCAAGGCGTCAGTATGCACGTCCTGAACGACTTCCTAAAAGACGTACGCTATGGGATTCGCGGGCTGCTCCGGACTCCCGGCTTTTCCCTGGTCGTCATCCTGACCTTCGCGCTCGGCGTCGGCATCAATACCGCCGTTTTCAGCGTGGTGCGAAGCGTGCTTCTCAAGCCGCTGCCCTACCCGGCGGCGGAGCGCCTCGTGCGCCTCGGGGAATCCGCCGGACGCGCGGAGGGCATCAGCGTTTCGTGGGGCAACTTCCTGCAATGGCAGGCGCAGAACCACTCGTTCGAATCGCTCGCCGGCTTCATGTTCACGCAGCGCACCCTCACGGGCTCCCTCACGGGCCGCGGCGAGCCTGTGGTGACGAACGGCATGCTCGTGACCGCGCCATACTTCGGACTCACCGGCATGCATCCGCTGATGGGCCGCCTGTTCGGCGATTCCGACGACAAACCGGGCGCCGCTCCCCTGGTTGTCCTCGACTACGGATTCTGGCAGCGGCAGTTCGGCGGAGATCCGCAGGTGGCCGGCACCGCCGTGGCTCTGAACGGCAGCGCATTCGAAGTCGCCGGTGTCGCGGCGCCGACCGCCGGACCCTGGAAAACGGACTATTATCTGGCACTCGGGCGAGCCATGAACCCCTCGGCGAACCGTGCGCAGCATGGGTCCATCCGCGCGCTCGGGCGTCTGAGACCCGGCGTCACATTGAGCGCTGCGACGGCCGACCTGGACGGAATTCTGCAACGCCTTGCCGCCGCCGATCCCGGTCCTGAGAACGGCCATCGCAGTTGGGGCGAGTTCCTGGCGCAGTACGCGACGGGCGATATCCGCGGCACGCTGCTGGTCCTTTTCGGCGCGGCGACCCTGATTCTGCTGATCGCCTGCGCGAACATCGCGAGCCTGCTGCTGGCTCGCAGCTCGGCGCGGACGGGCGAACTGGCGGTCCGGCAGGCAATCGGCGCGGGACGCCGGCGGCTCGTCAGGCAGTTGCTCGCCGAGACCTTTACCATCGCGGCGGCGGGAGGGCTCGCCGGAATCGCGCTGGCGGTGTGGACTGTGCGGCTGCTCATCGCAATGGCCCCGGCCGGGCTGCCGCGGCTGGCGGAAATTGGGATCGATCCCCAGGTGCTGTTGTTCGCTTGCTGCCTGACGGCGGGCGCCGGACTCATCGCCGGCATGGCGCCTGTAGTTCTCGCCGGCCGTATCGATTTGCTCGCCGCTTTGAAGGAAGGGGCGCGCGTTGCGGGACTTGGCAAACGGCGGCAGGCGGCGCGGAATACGCTCGTGGTCGCCGAGGTGGCTCTGACGTTTATGCTCGCTTTCGGATCGGGCTTGCTGCTGCGAAGCCTGATCGCCGCGCAGAACTCCAATCCCGGTTTCGACGCCCGGCGGCTGCTCAGCTTCTCTCTGCAACTTCCCGGGCGCGTGTACAACAGCCCGCAACAGATCGCGGCGTTCTATAGCCGGCTGCTCACCGGGATGCGCGCCATCCCCGGCGTTCGCGCTGCCACTGCCGTCTCCTGTCCGCCGGGAGCCGGCGATTGCGGCGACTGGTTTTACTCGCTGCCGGACCACGCCGCGCCGCCGCCGAACGAAGTGCCGGTCGCTCTTTTCAATACGGCCGACGCAGGCTATTTCGGCACGCTGCACGCGACTCTGCGCGAGGGTCGCGAGTTCAATGACACGGACGTGGCATCGGGTCCGAAGGTCGCGGTGGTCAACGAGAGCTTCGCGCGCCGGTGGTGGCCGCATGAGCCGGCGGTGGGGCGGCGGATCAAGGTGGGGGGACCTTATCGCGAGGGAGACATGCTCGAGATTGTGGGCGTGGTGGCCGACATACGGCAGTTCGGGTTGGACGCCGAGCCCATGGCGGAAGTCTATCAGCCCTTTTCGCAGGAGCGCAGCGGCGGCATGACGATTCTGCTTCGCACGGCGGGCGAGCCATCGAGGGTTGTTCCGGCAGTGAGGCAGCGCGTGCTCGCGCTGGATCGCAATTTGCCGTTGCAACACTTGCAGACCATCGAGGAAGCTTTCGGCGAAGGCCTGGCGCGCCGCCGCTTCAGCACTCTCCTGCTCAGTGTCTTCGCGTTTCTGGCCATGGTACTGGCGGGCATCGGCATATACGGTTTGCTCAGTTACTGGGTGAGCAGCCGGGAGCCGGAGATCGCCGTGCGGCTGGCGCTCGGCGCGCGGCCCGCTACCATTTTGCGATGGACGGGGATGAAGGCGTTGCGGCTTGCCGCGATCGGACTTCTTATCGGGGGCGCCGGGTGTGTGGCGGGCGCACGGAGCTTACGGGCAATGGTCTTCGGCACGGGAACCGGCAACCCGGCGGTGTTGGCCGCGGCAGCCGCCGTAGTGCTGGCGATCGCGCTGCTCGCTGCTTTGGCGCCGGCCTGGCGAGCCGCGCGCGTCAACGTGGCACAGCGTTTGCACCGGGCCTGAGAAAAAAATCAGTAGTTGCCCTAATGCAAACGGGTAACTCTGCCGATGGATGAATCGGGAAGCTTATGATCTCGATTCAAAACTCCATGACGGAGCTCGAAAGATGCACTCGGGAACGCAACGAGGCTCTGGAGAGCTATCTCTTCGCCCTTCAGAACTGCGCGCATTACGCGGTTGAGCTCGAAGACCGCATTACGGGGCCTCATCGCCAGTACCTCTCCGCGCTCGCGGCCGATGTAAAGTCACAGCGGCCGGGCGCTTTGGCCGATACGCGTGCCACGCTCCGCGGGCTGTTGCGAGACTATCGCGACAAGGCCGCGCAGTACCTCGGCGAATTGCGCGACGAACTGGCCAAGACGGCAGCTTCTCTCCAGGAAATCATGGAGAGCATTTCGCAAACGGACAGCGATCACGACCAGCAAATGCGAAGCGCGCTGCGGACCATTCGGAGTGTCGCGGCCTCGCCCGACGCGGCCCCTGTGGCGAGCGCGCTTTCCTCCGCGGCGTCGTGCATGGAGAGCAGCCTGGAGCAAATGCGCAAGCAGCACCAGTTCACAGTGGCGCAATTCCTCACAGAAATTCGCGTGCTGCACAAACGGATCGACTCGCTGGAAGCGGCCGCATCTATCGACGACGCCACTAAGCTCGCCAATCGCATGCAGATGGAAGATCGAATACGGGGTCTGGCCGGCGGGCCGTTTTCCCTGCTGCTGATCCGCGCCTCGGGTCTGCGTCAAGCGGAAACCACGTTTAACGGCGAGGTCGCGGCGGAACTCTGTGGCGCCCTTAGCAAGCGGCTGAGAAACGCGCTGCCGCCGAACGCGTTTGTGGCGCGGTGGTGTCACGAAGGGTTCGCCGCGCTGCTCCGTTCGTCAAAAGTCGACGCAATGACCGGGGCCAAAGCCGTCGGCGAACAGATCGGCGGCCCCTATGCGTGTTTGTTGAATGGAAAAACGGTGCGTCCCAACCTGCAAATCCGGATCGCGGTGCTGGAGCACGACACCGCGCATCCGGATTGGGTGATCAAACAGGTTTCGGATTTTCTCGGCCCGTAGAAGGTTACCGCCAGTAGCCGCGATGGAACCGCCACTGCCGGCCTTCGTGACGCCACTCCGGCCGAACCCAGGTCGCGTGACCGCGCGGCGGGCGCGCCCACCGGCCGTCTACCCACGCCCAATTTCGCCCCGAGTAATTCCAATATCCGTCGGTCCACACATATCCGGGACCCGGAGCATAACCGATCGCTCCGTAGCGCGGCGGTGGAGGGCCATAGCCAACCGCATATCCACCCGCGCAGCCGGTGAGCAGCGTCCCCGCTGCGAGAACGGCCGCTGCCCAAAAATTGCGTTTCATTGATGCCTCCTAAATATGCAAACGCACGCCAGTAGCCAACCGTTGCGCCGCCTGAAGGAGGGTTAATGTTAGGAGTGATTAATCCGGCGAACCGCCGGACGGTCGAGTTCCTTGCGGATCATCTTGGAAAGGCTGGCGGGATTGAAGGGCTTCGGAAGAAAAGCGTTGGCGCGATCCTTCAACTCATCGCTGGGGTACCCGGACATGTAGACGATGCGCAACTCCGGATTGCGGTTGAGCAGTTCCTCGGCGAGTTGCGGACCGTTCATACCGGGCATGATGACGTCGGTGAGCAGCAGGTCGATAGCGCCGTCGCACTGATCGTAAATGCCGAGCGCCTCGACACCGCCGCGCGCTTCCAGGACGCGGTAGCCCCAGCTTTCCAGAAGAATCCGCGTGATCTGAGCGGTGGCCGGCTGATCTTCCACTACGAGAATGGTTTGGCTGCTGCGGGATTTCGGCGCCAGTTTGGCGACGATGGATCTCAGTTCGTCAAATATCGGACATTCCGGGTCGGCCCGATAGGCGTTGGGGCCGTCCTCGTCCTGTTTTTCACGGATCATGCCGCCTTCGCGCAGCATGACGATGTGCTGGCGCAAGCTGGCGGGCTGTACTCCGGCGCGTCCGGCGAGCTCCGGCACGGTCCACCATCTATCGGGCTCGCTGAAAATTGCGCTCAGAACCACCCGGCGCGGTCCGGGGAAAAGAGCTTCGAGTGCGTTCGAGTCCGTCACCTGACCTGAGGATACCGGAAAGGCGGGTTGTAACAAAAGTGCAAAAACGCCCGTTGCGCAGTATTCCTGTGTATGCAGGTGCGCCATGAAAGCCGCTGCGAAGCCGCACAACAGCCGCAGGGTCTATGAGCTACTATTTAGCGCATGCAATCCATCGGCTTCCTGTTCCTCCTGGTCATCTACGGCGCCATGCTCGCGGGCGCAGTGGTATTCCTCGTGGCGGTTGTGCGGATGAGCCGCTCGCTGGCAGAGATGAGCCGTAGTTTTGCGGAGATCGCCGCGAGCATGCGGAACGGGACGCTCCGGCCAGACGCCGTTGCGAGACAATAAATGAATGGCTCGCATTACCCATCTCGATGTCAACGGGAAGCGGCGTCCTATTGACGCGGACCCGGAGCGGACGCTGCTGAGCGTGCTGCGTGACGACCTCGATCTGACCGGCACGAAGTACGGCTGCGGCGAAGGCCAGTGCGCCGCCTGCACCGTACTGGTCGAAGGACAGCCTACGAAGAGCTGCCTCACGAAAGTCGGCGCGGTCGCGGAGAAGAAGATCGTTACCATCGAAGGGCTGGCGCCCGAAGGCAAGCTGCACCCCGTGCAGGAGGCGTTCCTGGAGGCCGATGCGCTGCAGTGCGGCTGGTGCACGCCGGGCATGATTTTGGGCGCGGTCGGGCTGCTCAAGCGCTCGCCCCATCCTACCGACGCGGAAATTGTGAGCGGCATGAATGGCCACATCTGCCGCTGCGGCACATACCCCCGGATCGTCAAGGCGATTCACACGGCGGCCGGGAAAGGAGCCAAAGCATGATCACGCGGCGCGATTTCTTCGCTGTCATCGGCGGCGGCATAGTGATTTGGATTGCGAGCGATGCCGACGCTCAGGAGTCGGGGGGCGGCGGCCGGCGCGGCATGACGCAGCGCATGCCCCAGCAGGTGAGCGCGTGGCTTCACGTGGATGAAGACGGCCTGGTGACGGTGTACACCGGCAAAGTGGAAGTGGGACAGAATTCGCGAACGTCGCTTACGCAGGCAGCGGCCGAAGAGTTGCATCTGGCGCCCGCGAACATCCGGATGGTGATGGGCGACACCGCGGTCACACCCTTCGACATGGGCACTTTCGGCAGCATGACGACGCCGCAGATGTGGCCGCAGATCCGCCGTGCGGCTGCCGCGGCGCGGGAAATGCTGATCGACCTTGCATCGCAAAAGTGGAGCGTGGAGCGCGGCGGAATTCACATCGTCGACGGGAAGGTGGTCGCCGGCAGCCGGAGTGCGACCTTTGCGGAACTGACGAAAGGGCAGCAACTGAGCGGGACAATTCCGTCTTCGCCGTCGCTCACGCCGGCGACGGAGTGGAAGGTGGCCGGGACGAGCGTGGCGAAGGTGGATGGAGCTGCTATGGTCACCGGCGCGCACAAGTACGCGTATGACGTGAAGCGGCCCGGAATGCTGTACGGCAAGGTGCTGTATCCGCCGGAGTATGGAGCGAAGCTGGTGTCGCTGGATTCATCCGCGGCCGAAGCCATGCCGGGCGTGAAAGTGGTGCGCGACACGTTTAAGGCGAATCGTGGACTGGCAGGCCAGGAACTCGTGGGCGTGGTGGCGCGGGATCCGCTCACGGCCGAGAAAGCGCTCGCCGCGCTGAAGGCGCAGTGGAGTCCGGTGACGGGAACGCCGGATAGCAAGACCGTGTATCAGCATTATAAGGAGACGGCGCGGGGCGGAGCGGCAACGAATCCGAACCTTGTGCCATATCAAGTCGCCTACATCGCGCACGTGCCGCTGGAACCGCGCGCGGCCGTTGCCGAGTTCGACGCGAGCGGCAAGCTGACCGTGTGGACCGGAACGCAGCGGCCGTTCGGCGTTCGCAGCGAGCTGGCGGAGGATCTCGGACTGAGCGAGGAGCAGGTGCACGTGCTCATGCCCGATACCGGATCGGGATACGGCGGCAAGCACAATGGTGACGCCGCTCTCGAAGCCGCCCGGTTGGCGCGCGCCGCCGGTAAGCCGGTGAAGCGCAACTGGAGCCGTGAAGATGAGATGACGTGGGCGTATTTCCGTCCCGGCGGGCTCATCGAAGTGCATGGCGCGGTGAATCCGGACGGCACTCTCGCAAGCTGGGAGTTTCACAACTATAATTCGGGACCTTCGGGTCTGCAGACGCCGTATGAGGCGGCGCAGAAGACGGAGCAGGTACACAATGCCGATAGCCCGCTGCGGCAGGGCTCGTATCGCGGCTTAGCTGGAACGGCGAATCACTTCGTGCGCGAGTGCTATATGGATGAGCTGGCGCACTCGGCGAAACTGGACCCGTTGGAGTTCCGTCTGAAGAATTTAAAAAACGATCGTTTGCGGCAGGTGCTGCAGGCGGCCGTCGATAAGTTCGGCTGGCAAGCCAAAAAGAAGACGGCCGGACACGGGTTCGGGCTAGCGTGCGGGCTCGAGAAGGGCGGCTATGTCGCCGCATGCGCGGAGGTCGCCGTAACGAACGGGGCGGTCAAGGTGGTTCGGGTAGCGCAAGCGTTCGAATGCGGAGCGATCGTCAACCCCGAGCACCTCAGCAATCAGGTGGAGGGCGCGATCGCGATGGGCATTGGCGGCGCACTTTTCGAGGCAATCCAGTTCGCCGATGCAAAGCTGCAGACGAACCGGTTGTCGAAGTATCGGGTGCCGCGGTTTGCGGATATACCGGTGATTCAGACGGTGCTGGTGGACCGGAAAGACATCCCGTCCGCGGGCGCGGGCGAGACGCCGATTATGGCGATTGCGCCGGCTATCGGCAACGCGATTTTCGATGCCACGGGCCGGCGGATCCGGTCGCTGCCGATGGCGGCGAACGGGGTGTCGGTTTAGGTTTGACGGAATCCTTGGCGCGGGTGCACGCAGTCGCGCGTTGCGCGACCCGCGACAGGAAGGATTCCTGTCGGCACGTGGGCCGAGCTCGATTCGGTTTAGGATTCGAGGGGACGGAATCTTTGGCGGAGGTGCGGCAGTCGCGCTTCGCGCGACCCGACAGGAAAGATTCCTGTCGGCACGTCGGCTGAGCTCGATTCGGTCTAGGATTCACGAGCGGACAGAAGCTTTGGCGCGGGTGCACGCAGTCGCGCGTTGCGCGACCCGACAGGAAAGATTCCTGTCGGCACCTATTGGAGTTCTACTATCAGAGCGTCGAGCGCGATGGTCTTCTGAATGTTGCGGCGGACCAGATACGCGATTTCGTCCACTTTTGTGACGGCCTTGCGCAGCCACGCGAAGGGAACACGGCCGGCCACGGCTTCCAGATCGCGGCGGATATCCGGATTGCGAATTTCCGTTTTTCCTTCGTGGAGCAGCAACAGGTCGCGTAAGAGCTCATAGAGCACCTTCAGGTACAGATCGAGCTTTTCGCTCTTGCTGCGGGCGATGGTCTCCGAGACGGGCACCCATTTGGCGAAAGGATCTATTCCCGCGGCCACGCGCAGCAGAATCAGCATGGCGTTGCGGCGCTTGTCATAAGCCTCCAGATCCAGCGAGACCGCGGTTCCGGGGCTTCCTGCCGCCAGCGCGATGCGGCGTTCGGGATGGTCGAGTCCGCGCGCTTTGACGAAGCGCTCCATTTCTTCGCGAGAGAGCGGCGCGAAGTAGAACGGCACGGCGCGCGAGCGGATGGTCGGCAGCAGATCGTATCCGTTGGTCGCCGTCATGATGAGCACCAGATGCGGCGGCGGTTCTTCGAGCGTTTTGAGCAGCGAGTTGGCGGCCTGATCGTTGGCGCGATCCACACGGTCGATCAGGAAAACGCGCCGGCTGCCTTTGTGCGGCATGAACTGGGCGCGATCCTTCAACAGCCGCGCCTGCTGAATGGAGATCTGGCGCAGCGGACCATCGGGCGGGAATGTCACGAAGTCCGGATGGGTCGCGAACTGGAGCGGGTCGTCATTGCGCTTTTCGGATGCGAGTTTCTCGCGGTCGGCGAGCGTCTCCAGGTTGTCGGGCAGAGACAAATCGTCACGCTCGATCAGCTCGGGGTGGCCGAGAATGCGCGCACCCAAACGCCGCGCCAGCGTGGCCTTGCCGACGCCCTCGGGTCCGGAGAAGAGCAGCGTTTGCGAAAGGCGATCCTGCGCGAGCATCTGGTCGAGCGCGGCGGTGACGGCGGAATTGCCCCAGAAGTTTTCAAACATGGGCGCTCACAATCTTCCAAATGTCGCGCTCGATCGTGTCGATGCCGGCGCTGCCGTCGACGACTTTGACGCGCTCCGGCTCCCTCTCTGCGAGCGCGTGGTAGGCATGGTAGACGCGCTTGTGGAACTCGAGCGATTGATCGTCCATGCGGGTTTCGGGGTGGGGTTGGGCGATGTTGCGGGCACGGGCGCGGGCGAGCGAAGCTTCGGCATCCACGTCAACCAGAATCGTGAGATCCGGTTTGAGGCCGCGGCACGCGATGCGGTCCAAGGCCTGGATGGTTTGGACGCCGAGATTGCGGCCGCAGCCCTGATAGACGAGTGACGAATCGGTGAACCGGTCGGCGAGCACGATCTCGCCGCGGTGGAGCGCGGGCAAGATCCACTCATCCACGTTTTGCGCGCGCGAGGCGAAGTAGAGCAGCACCTCCGTCGTAGGGCTGAGCTCCTGATGGGCTGCGTCCAGCAGAATGCGCCGGATCTGCATGGCGATGGGCGGACCGCCCGGTTCGTAGGTTTCAAGAACGCTGCGGCCGAGCGCGCGCAGCCGGGCGGCGAGACGGTGCATCTGCGTAGTCTTGCCGGAGCCGTCCATGCCTTCGAAGGTGATAAAGAGACCGGGCATTTCGTGGAACGTTTATTGTAGCGGGCAGCGGTGTACAATTCGGAAGATCTGGAGGGCTTTGTGAAGCTAGCGAGTTTGTTGGCGATTTTCGCGGCTGTGGCGATGGCGCAGGCCGGCGATGTGAAGACGGCGGGGCAGACCTATAAGAATGTTACGGAGCTGAAGGACATTCCTGCCGACCAGTTACTGCCTTCGATGCAATTCATCTCGGCCGCGCTGGGTGTAGATTGCAACGGCTGCCATGTTCAGAACGACATGTCGTCGGACGAGAAGGGCGCAAAGAAAACCGCGCGGCAGATGATCGCGATGACGTTCGCGATCAACAAGAGCCATTTCAATGGCCGCATGCAAGTGACGTGCATGACGTGTCATCGCGGGTCAGAGCGGCCCGTATCGGTTCCCACGGTGATGGAGACTGACGCGCCGCCGCGCTCGGCGATGGCGGCTCCGCCGGCGGGCGGCCGCGGAGGTCAGGGCGGCGCTCCGCAGGTGACGGCGGACCAGATTCTGGAGAAGTACATCGCGGCGGTCGGCGGCGCCGATGCCATGCGCAAGATCACGAGCCGGGACATGAAGGGGAAGATCACGGCCGCCGGCATGGATAGCGCGATCGAGGTCATCACCAAGGCTCCCAACAAGCGGCTTTCCATCAGTAATGGCCAAAGCTACACCGCTTTCGACGGCACGAGCGGATGGCTCGGCAACACCGGAAGGCCGGCACGCGAGATGACCGCATCGGAATCGGCCGCGGCCGCGATCGACGCCGAGTTCAATCTGCCGCTGCAGATTAAAGAGATGTATCCGCAGTTGCGTCGCGGGCGGCCGGCTACGATCAACGGCGTAGAGTGCGACGTGCTGACCGCACAGGGCCAGGGAAAGCCGGCGCTGCAACTCTACTTCGATAAGAACAGCGGACTGCTGGTGCGGAGTGTGCGCCTCGCCGATACGCCGATGGGTCGCATGCCGACGCAGATCGATTATGCCGACTACAAGGAGCTCTCCGGGGTCAAGATCCCGCTGCGCTGGACCCTGGCGCGGCCGAACGGGCGGTTCACCATCCAAATCAACGACGTAAAGATCAATCCGCCGGTGGACGATTCGCGGTTTGCGAAGCCGGCAGGCGATGTGAAGTAGCGCGGCGCTGGGGCATTTCACCCAGCCGGCGCCGTCAAATAGCACCAAAAAGGTCCGATTAGCTGGTTACGTTGGCGCGCCGGACCTTTAGTTTCAATGCGAAGCGGCTTGGTGATCGGAGTGCATGGTCCGTTACTCCGGATTGGAGAACCGATTATGAACTTCGACCAAGCCCCGATGCTGGTGATCTGGGAAGCGACTCAGGCCTGCGACTTGGCGTGTGTGCATTGCCGCGCGTCGGCGCAGAGCGAGCGGCATCCGCGCGAATTGACGACGGAGCAGGGCTACCGCCTGCTTGACGAGATCCGTTCTTTCGGCGAGCCTTTGATGGTATTTACGGGCGGCGATCCGCTCAAACGGCCGGATCTGTTCGACCTGATCCGCTATTCCGTGAAGATCGGCCTGCGGACGAATGTGACGCCGAGCGCGACTCCGCTGCTGACGCCCCAAGCCATCGACGCTTTCAAGGAAGCCGGCGTGGCGCGCATGGCGATCAGCCTCGACGGCCCGGACGCGGCATCGCACGACGATTTCCGCGGCATCCCGGGCACCTTCGACACGGCGATGGCGGCGCTGTTGCATGCTCGCGACATCGGACTCGACACGCAGCTTCAGACCACAGTGACCAAGCGTAATATGGCCCGGCTGGCGGAGATGGCTGAAATCGCGAAGGAGGTCCGCACCAGGATGTGGAGCCTCTTCTTTCTCATCGTCACCGGGCGGGCGCTGGAGAATGACGATCTGGAAGCGGCCGAATACGAGCAGGTATTCGGGTTCATGTACGAACTTTCCAAGACGGCTCCGTTCGGCATTAAGACCACGGAGGCGATGCACTATCGCCGGTATGTGGCCCAGCGGATTAAGGCCGAGCATGGCCTCACCCAGAATGAAAGCGCGAAAGGCGTGGCCTGGCACACGGCAGGCGTGAGCGACGGCAAGGGCTTCGTGTTCGTTTCGCACCGCGGCGAGATTTACCCGAGCGGCTTCCTGCCGGTTTCCGGCGGCAACGTGCTGCAGGACAGCCTGACGGACGTCTATCGAAATTCCAGCCTGTTCAAGACGCTGCGCGACACCACGCAGAGGGAAGGAAAGTGCGGCATCTGCGAATTTCAGAAGGTCTGCGGCGGGTCGCGCTCGCGAGCGTTCGCGTTCACGGGCGATTACCTGGCGAGCGACCCTCGCTGCGTGTATCAGCCCCACTCGGCGGATGCCATGGCCGGGTAAAGCGGCGGGCGCAACTTGCGGGCGCACGGCGGGTTCAGCAGCGTATTAAGATAACGAGTTACCCGTGCGCCTTCTTTTCGGTTATTCCCTTTTTTCGGCTGGGCTGCTTGCCCTGGTAACTCCGGCCACCCTGCAGGCAGGCTGTACCAATATCGGCAGCGGCGCCAGCGCTGTCACGGTGTGCATCAGTTTGAGCGCTGCCAACCCTACGCTCACGGCCAATCAATCGACGAATCTTACCGCGTTGGTGACGGTGGTCAGCACGCAAACCAACGCTCCCATCAGCAACGCGAACCTGGCGGTGATCTGGAGCGCGAGTCCGGCGACTGCCGGCACGCTCCCTCCCACAGGCGCGATTTCCGGCGGCACGAACACCAACACATTCACGGCGCCCGCAACCATTGCATCGCAGCAAACCGTCACGATCACGGCGACTTCTCAGTATCCCGGCGGCGGGAGCGCAACCACCACGATCACGATGAGTCCGGGCACCAGCCTGGATGTCGGCAGCGGCGCGCCGGCCGCTCTGGTGCCGCAGTTCTTCGCCGCGTTTTATCGAAACAACTTCAGCAATCTCGTCTCGCTGCCGCCCATCGGACAGGTGAAGACGCTGGGAACGTCCGGCTATGTGCAGGAGTTTCAGGACGATGCCAAAACGTCCGGCGTAAAGTACGCGCTGGCCACCGCGAGCAGCAGCTCGAGCACGCAGCCCGACTTCGTTCCCGTGGTGCAAATCTATCCCGGCATCTACGCGTTTTACACATCGATCGGAGCGACCACCGCCGGATACCCGATGAGCGATACGCAGCAGTGTCCGGCGCTGGCGAGCGGCAACACGTGCACGTACCAGTTCTTCGATAAGAGCTATGCGCTGTTCGTATACGCGACAGCGTTGCCGGGCGGCGCAAATTACTCCGTTTCCGGAGTCATGTATACCGAGTGGGTGGCGCAAGGCGCGCTGACCGGCGCGGGAATTCCGACATCGGCACCTGCGACGATTACCGCATCTACCGCGACCACGGCGAGCGCGCAGACGTTCACGTACGGCGCGATCTACTCGGTGACGTCCGGCGTGAATAAAGGCAAGATCTTTTCGGTGCTGGAACCCATTTACGATTTGTACGCCTCCCAGGGAGGACCAGCGAGTTCCCTGGGCCTTCCGGTGAGCGAGACGCTGGTGTACCAATCGGGGCTGCATGTGCAGCTCTTCGAGCATGGAGCCGTTCAGTACACCTCCGGGTCCGCGCCCACGATTCAGGCGCCTGTCGCGACGGTGACGGTCGCGGGCGGGAGTTCGACCACCGCGACAAAGTTGAATGTGGGCGATAGTGTGACCCTCACGGCGTCGGCCGTCGATTCGAACGGCGCCGCGCTGCAAACGCCGCTATCGTGGACCAGCAGCAATGGCTTCGTGGTTTCGGTTCAGCCGGGCGCGCAGGGTCAGACGGCATTGGTGACGGCGGTGGGGGCAGGGTCGGCGAATGTGACGGCATCGAGCGGCGGCGTCACGAGCGCGAAGATCGGATTCACTGTGTTTTCGCCCTGTTGCCAGGTCGGCGACGGCGCACCGGCGGCTGTGCAGCAGGCGTTCCAGACCGCGCTTTCCAGGAACCACATCTCCGTGCAATTGCCACTGCCGCAACCTGCCGTGCAGGTGGGCAGCGGCTTCATGCAGGCGATTCCGGCGAGCACATCGGCTCCGGCTCTGCTGCTTGCGACGGCCGGTCAGGGCGGCGCGGCCTACGTGGTCGCGGGCGCGCTGCTGGCGGCGTATCAATCCATGGGCGGACCTGCGGGAGCGCTGGGATTCCCGGCCGCCGATGCCACCACCGGAGGCACGCAGCGATTCACGGGAGGCGCGCTCGGCGGCAGCCCGGTACGCCTGGTGACCGGTCCGATTCTGACCAAATGGGCAGCCTTGGGATATGACGCAGGCTCCGCCGGGCCGCCCACAGGCGATGCGCAACCGCTGGCCACGTTCGGCGGCAACTCGGGTTCGTGGCAGGCCTTCGGCGGCGGATCGATCTTCAGCGCTACGGTAGGTCCGCGCGCGGGTCAGACGTATTTCGTCGGCGGACTCATTCTGGCCGTGTACAATGCCGGGGGCGGAGCATCGGGCGACTTCGGAATGCCTACGGGCGACCAGGTGGACACTGCGTCGCTGCATCAGCAGAATTTTGAGGGAGGCACGATTTCCTACGCGACCGGCGCAGCGTCGGCTACCGCTCAACTAGCGGCGAGGAAGCCCGCTGTGGTGGTAGCGCCTGCGACCGTCACCGCGGGCGGGCAGGCGCGCATCGCCGTCAGCGGATTTGCGAACAACACGGCGATCACTGTGTCGATCACCGGGCAGCCGAACTTTATCGTGAGCCCATCGAATGGCGCGTATAGCTGGGATATGGCGGTGCCACTCAGCGCGCAGAGCGCGACTCTGAATATACAGGCAAGCGCGGCGGGCGGCGCGGCGGCCGCGGGCACACTGACGATCAAGGGATTCGGCAACAATCGCGCGCAACTGTCGAAGATGAACGGCGATCTGCAAACCGGCGCTCCGGGAGCATTGCTGCCGGTGCCGCTTTCCGTCGCGCTGCGCGATACCTCGGGCAATCCGGTATCGGGCGCGCCGGTTGTCTTCCAGGGTCTGCCCGGCGTGCAGCTTTCGGTGGGGAACGCTGTTACCGACGCCAATGGGACGGCTTCGACACAGGTGCGCATGCCGCTCGCCGCGGGCACGGCGCTGGTGACCGCGAGTTCGCCCGGGTTCGCTGCTGCGCCGGTGACATTCTCGATGGTCGCTCAGGCTGCGGGATTATCGAATTTCCCCGCGTTGCAACAGAGCGGCGGGGCGATTTTGGGGAATGGATACGCAACGGTGGCGCAGAAAGGCGCGCTGCTCACGGCCGCGGCGTCGATTCTACTGTACCGGCAAAATCGCGGCGAGGTGGGCGCGCCCAACGGAGCCGTGACTCCCGATGCGCTCAATCAATTCCTCACCGGGTTCTGCGCGACCGATAGCACGGGCAACTCGACATGCGACGGATTTCTGGCGAACGGAGCTTCCGGCGAGCAGGTGGTCAATCTGTGGCGCGCGGCTCAATTCACCGGCGGACTGGATCCGGTGGGAGTCGCTGCCACGGCTTCGAACATTGCGGATCTCGTGGCGCAAGCCGAACCGGTGCTGGTAGCGGTGGCGCTCTCTCGCAACGGAGCGCCCGCCGGTGGGAATTTCGTGGTCGCGACGGGGATCGCAGCCGACGGCTCGTTGATCATTCAAGATCCGAATCCGTACTTCGCGCGCAAAAATCTGAACGATTATCTGAGCGGCTTCACAGCCGGCGGCGCAACGTGGCAAGGCAGCCTGGCGGGGGCGATTCGGTTTGCGCTGCGGTCTCCGGCCGCCACGCGATTCCTGGCCGGAGCGGTATCGCAAAGTGCCGGGTCGGTGAGTGTCGCGGTGCGCTCGACGGCAGAAGTGTGCGGCGTTCCCGTGCAATTGCCGGACAGCATCGACGCTGCCGGGAACGCGCCGGCCGCCGGTCCGCTGGTCTCGCAATTGGAGGTTTGCGATGGTGCGCTGGCGGCGTACGAGATCGATCTCGGCGGACAGCAGCGATATAGCGCTTTTGTGACGGATTTAGGGCCGGGCGGCGGCTCGACCGATTTATCGGGCAGCGCGCCGGCCGCGTATTCGGCGACACGTCCCGTATCTTCGCTCGTGGTTTCACGCGCCACTGCGACAGTGGCAGCCGGGGGCATCGTCAACGCGGCTTCGTTCACCACAGCCATCGCTCCGGGCGGGATTATTTCCATTTTCGGGCAAGGTTTGGCGGGAGGCGAAATCCCGACGGCGGTGGATGTCGATGGAGCGGCCGGCCAAGTGTTCGTGGCGTCGAGCTTCCAGGTAAATGCGCTGGTGCCTCAGAGCGTCGAACCCGGCACACATACGGTGCGCGTGCAATCCGGCCTGGGAACGGCGCAGCAAACAATTGTGGTGACGCCGGTAGCTCCGGCAATCTTCCTGGTGGGGAGCTCCGGGGCGGTGGTGAATCAGGACGGCAATCTGAACGCGGCTGCGAATCCGGTATCGCGCGGTCAATACTTAACGATCTACGCCACCGGCTTGGGCGCGGTAACTGCGCGGGGCGGTCTGTCGGTGGCGGCGACGCCGGTGACTGTGACGATCGGCTCATTGGATGTGGCGGCGGCGTTTGCCGGGTCAGCGCCGGGGTATCCGGGGCTGTATCAGGTGAACGTGCAGATTCCCACGGGCATAGCTCCGGGCGTAGGTATCCCCCTTACCCTCAAACAGGGGGTGAGTACAAGCAATGCGGTTCCGATTTCGATTCAGTAACAGAAAAATGAGAGGAATCGGTGTGAAACTCTTGACTCTGAGGGGGTGCGCGTGATTAAATCGGGCCAGTATTGCAAAATCAGGAGTGTAGACGGCGCGCGACAGTGTTTCGCGTTGCAACGAAAGAATTTCGCTTGACAGAGGCCGGTCAATCAGTTATCAATGTCTTTACCGCGTCTCGCGAGCAGCAATCTTGTGTTTGTACCCTGTTTGCGCAGAAGAGAATACAAAACAATAACATGCGCAAGCGGTTGCAGTAAGCTTCAGTCAAAAAGGCCGGTAGCCGGCTTGGTGGTTGCCGGATCGACTCTCCGCCCGACACGGAGAAGTTCCCAAGGTAGAACTGAACGGTTGTAGAAAGTTAGCTTGAGGCTCAGGTAGGAAGAGAACTTCGACCGATTCAATTTTTTTGGAAAATTACAAGGAGAAGGAAATGGCAGATTTTCGCAGAATAGTTCTTGCGTTAGCTATCGTCGCCCTGTTCGTGGGCGCCGCCAGCGCGCAAAACCCACCGCTGGTTTGCACAGCAAACGCAGCGGTACCGCCGACCATCCGTTCTGAAGGGTTTACGGAAGGCGTCGGCGACATCGTTATCACTTGCACGGGCGGCCCGACCACGCAATTCGCCGGTGGCACGCAAGCCCTTGGTATCCCGACGGCAAACTTCACAGTGTTCTTCGGAACCAACGTGACGAGCCGTCTGCTCCCCGTTACTGGCGCATCGAACGCTTCGGAAGCCCTGCTCATGATCGACGAACCGGGCGCACCGAACCTCGGTACTTTCGGTTCTCAGCAGGCGCAGAACCTGTGCCCGAATCCGGCCAGCGGTTGCATTGCGGAAGGTTCTCAGGTTGTAAACAACGGGAACGTCCTGGCAAACAACGCTCACAACGTATATCAGGGTTTGGTTACCGGAAACCAGGTGACCTTCCTCGGCGTGCCGGTTTTGGCGCCGGGAACCTCGGGCGCGCGCGTTTTCCGCATCACCAACATCCGTGTGAACGCGGCTGGTCTGAATGCTTCGGGTAATGCTCCGGCGCCGGTCCAGGCCTTCGTCTCCGTCAGCGGTTCGACGAGCTTGCCTCTGACCAACTCGCAGGTGATCGTTGGCTACGCGACCTCGGGTCTCACGACTGCCCTCCGCAATGCGGGCAACACGGGGAACCTGGGTGGTAGCGGCACGAGCTTCCAGCAGTGCGTCAGCACGACCTCGCTGGGTGGCGGTGGATCCTTCACCAGCCTTCTGCAGTACACCGCAAACTTCGCGACTGCGTTCAAACAGCGCACCGCGACGTCCGGCACCCCGGGCACGCTGTTGAACGGTCCGTTCACCGGTGTTGCCGCGCAGAATACCCCGGGCGCGATCTTCAGCAACTCCGAGTCGATGTTCATCTACCCGACCCTGACGGGCAGCAATGGCGCCGTCGCCGGTCTGGCTGACTTCGGCACCCGCTTCAAGGCTGTCTTCACGAACGTTCCGGCCGGCGTGACCCTCCTGGTCAGCACGACGAACGTTCCGTCGAACGGCACCGCGGGCGGTACCCAGCCGAACACGGCGACCAGCTTTGCTGTCCTGGTGGCCAGCGAAACTTCGCCCGAAAACGGCAATGCTTTCCCGGTCATCAACAGCAGCACCTCGAGTGGAACGGTTAGCCTGGCGACCGTGACTCCGGTGAATGGCACTGCGACCGCGGTTTGGGAAGTTGTCAACAGCAACACCAACACCCTGCAGCAGTTCAACTTCGTCGTGCAGATGGTCTTCAGCGCTGCTACGGCGACCAACAACCCGGCGACCGGCCCGATTAGCGTCAACATGAGCTTCGCGCCGACACCGTCGCAGGGCGCCTTCACGGCATCCTCGGCTGGTTCGGCTTCGTCCAGCCTGCCGATCCCGCGTTTCGCAGATACGTCGACGCCGCGCACCATCGCGACGATCAACCTCTGCCAGACGCTGCTGCTCTTCCCGTACATCACGACCGTCACTGGTTTTGAAACGGGATTGGCGATCTCCAATACCACGGTCGACGTAAGCGGCACCGCGGCCCAGAGCGGCTCCTGCACTTTGAGCTGGTTTGGTAACCCGAGCGGTACGCCGAACCCGGCTTCTTCGAACACTGGTACGATTGCAGCTGGTACGACGTTTACCGGTCAGTCTTCCGCCACCAATATGGCTGGCGCCGGCTTCACCGGTTACATGTTCGCTCTCTGCAACTTCCAGTTTGCTCACGGTTATGCTGCTATTACGGACGTCGGTGTCCGCAACATCCTGTCCAGCTACCTGGCGCTTGTTGTGAACGGCGGACGTGGTCCCGCGGCTGAATCGCTGGCTCACTAAATCAAAACAAAAGTAGTTCAACTGGAGGGGAGCTTCGGCTCCCCTCTTTTTTTTGCCTCGCTTTCCGGATGAGAAGTGCTACACTACAATTCTCGCCGCGTCCTATTGCTACCCATCAGTGTGTTCTCTCGAAGTAAGGAGGTAATCTTTTGAATAACCTAAAACTCATTACGATCTTATCGGCTGTGGCGTGCTTAGCCGGAGTGCGGGCCGCGGAGGCGCAGACGCCCGCTAATCTGACCATCGTTTCCGGCAACGGACAGGCGATCTGTTTTTGCCAGCATGTTTTCACTCCGCCCTTTTCCGCGCTCCAGGTATTAGTCACGGACGCGGCTGGTAATCCGCTGCCCAATGTGACGGTCAACTGGACTCTCAACACTGCGTTTTCAAGTGCAGGGCTGTCGAGCAGCACGTCTACAACGGACGCGACCGGCATCGCCTTTACGAACCTATTGGCGGGCAGTTCGTTATTTAATACCGGCTTTGGCCAGGCTCCCGTGCAGTATCAGGTAACTGCCACTGCAAGCGGCGGCAGCAATCCGAGCGCGACATTCACCGAAACACAAGCCTTCCTCGATTCGAGTGTAGGCAGCATTGTGACGCAGAACATCAACCTTCCGCTCCCAGGCGAGACCATTATCGGCAAAAGCGGAGCGTCCGGCTATACGTTGAACGGCCAGCAGGGCTCGAACTTCCAGATCAAAGTGTTTTCCGCCACCGCTGTGTTGCCGGGAGTTTCCGTTCGCCTCGTCAGCAATCAGACGTCTCCCAGTGTTTCGTGCGCAACCGGTACCGGAGCCGACCCGGGTTCCGTTCTGACCGATAGCACCGGGGTGGCAACCTGCACTCCCATCTTCAGCGGCTCAGGCAGCGGAAGCTTCTATTTTGTGATCGGCGGCGTCGCTCCCACCGATCCTACGGTGCCCACCGGCCTGTTCCAATATCCCGCTCCGCCGCTGGCCATCAAGCTGACGGTACAACCCGGAGTTCCGACCACGTTGACTCTTACTTCCGGCAACAACCAGAGCGCCAACGCCGGTCAGATCATCGGACAGCCTCTCGTCGTGACCGTGAGCGGTTCGAGCGGTCCCCTCGCCGGCCAAACGGTCAACTGGACGGTATCGCCATCCGGTTCCGCGGCGCTGAGCAATGCGACCAGCACCACCGACGTCAACGGCCAGGCGCGGACCACCGTCACTCTGGCGAGTGGCGCGGCCGGTGTGGTGACTGTTACCGCGCGCATCGCCAACAGCAGTATCGCAGCTCAGAATTTCACCCTCACCGCCGTGCCGCTGGTGTCGGTTACGGGCGTAAGCATCGTGAGCGGCAACAACCAGAGCGTGCTTGCGAATTCGAACTTCACGAGCCCGATCGTGGTTCAGGTCAACGGCAGCAATGGACCGTTGGCGAATGTTCCGGTGAGCTTCACGGTTACCAGCGGAACGGCTACGCTCTCCCAGAGCTCGGTGACCACCGGTTCCAACGGGCAGGCTTCCGTGAATGTGACGGCCGGCAATACGGTCGGTAACATCACCGTGGTTGCCACTGCCAACGGATTTTCCCAGACCTTCAACCTGACCATCAGCCCTCCGGGACCGAACCTCACTTCAGGCACGTTCGTGAATGCCGCCGATCAGCAGCGGAATTCGCTTTCGCCCTGCAGCCTGGCGACGATTATCGCTTCGGGAATCGCTCCTTCGATTCAGGGCGTCAGTCCAGCGCCGATCGTCGGACCCCTTCCGGCCCTGCTCGGTACCGATACGCTAACGATCAGCGGAACGGCGGCTCCGATTCTGAGCGTCGCGAACCAGAACGGGCAGCAGCAGCTTACGTTCCAGGTTCCCTGCTCCATTCAGCCTGCTTCCAACCCCATCACGGTAGCGGTCGGCGCAGGCTCGGCCACCTCGACGGTGAACATTCTGCCGGCGAGCCCCGGCATCTTCCAGACCGTGATGTCGGACGGCGTGACCCGCGCGGTGCTTGTCCGGCCGGACGGTACGTTTGTCAGCCTGTCCAACCCGGCGCGCCGCGGTGAGCACATCATCGCATATGTCACGGGCCTCGGGCCGACCACGCCTTCGGTGAACACGAACTCGCTGCCAATCCCGGGCCAGACGTCCAACGTGAACTACAACGTGATCGTGGGCGTGAACAATGCCGGCGTTCCGCTCGACTATGCTCGCCTGAGCGAAGACCTCGTGGGCGTCTACGTGGTATCCTTCCAGATTCCGACGGATGCTCCGGTCAGCAATAACGTAGTGTTTTCAGTGGGTGTCGCGCCGCAGGGTTCGGGCACGGTGTACTACAGCGCCGGGAGCTCGATTCCGATCGCGTAGTACCTCACATTCTGCTCAGAAGTACTTCTCCTCGGGGGACCGACCATCGAGTCAGTCCCCTTTTTCTTCGCCTTTTCTTTCCTGAAAAATCTATACGTAGTGTGTTCCTCAATTAGAGTAGATCTGATTGTAGGCGTGTAACTCCACGCAAATCAGCGATTTCCTGCAAAAATCTCTTGCAAACATTCAGGTGCTCATGCCACTATTGGTTGTGGCCGAATTTGGGCCTTAATGTGGGCAAAAGGTGGGAGACGAAGCGCAATTTCCGATGGTTGAGCCTCCCCGGGGCATGTACCCCGGCCGCCTGGACGATAAAGGCAGGCTGAAGCTCCCCGCTACGTTCGCGCAGTTTTTCGCCGCACATCGGGAAAAGACCCTCTTCGTCACCAGTTTGGACCGGCGCATAGCGCAAATATACACCTTGTATAAGTGGCGCGAAGCCGAAAAGTTTTTTGAGACGTATCGGGAAGATCCGCAGCTGGCGCGGCGGGTAGCATTCAATGCAGCCGATCTCGGCGCCGAATGCGAGATGGACAATCAGGGCCGCGTGCTGTTTTCGCCGGAATTGCGGCGGGAGCTGGGCATCGAAGGCCAGCCGGTAAAGATCTTCTCCTATCGCGGACGCCTGGAAGTGCTCAGCGAAAAGATTTATCAGGAAATGCGCCAGAACGCGGTGCAGGTCACAACAGACGATCTCGACAAGTTGGAGCGCGCGGGGCTGCCCTGATGACCTATGCACTACTCCGTAATGGCGAAGGAGTCGCTCGAATTACTGGCGATTCGTCCCGATGGGATTTATGTGGACGCCACAGCGGGCTTGGGTGGCCACACGTCGCTGATTGCGCAACGGCTGACCACGGGGGTGGTGATCGCCTGCGACCGCGACGAGCAAAGTTTGGAAATGGCGCGCCGCAACACAACCGAGTGGGCCGCGCGCATACGCTACCGGCATAGCAGCTTCAGCGAACTGGGGCAGTCGGCGGCGCGCGAAGGATTCGAGAAGGTGGACGGGCTGCTGGCGGATCTCGGAGTCAGCCGGTATCAGCTCACCACGCCCGACAGAGGATTTTCGTTGTTGGCCGATGGGCCGTTGGACATGCGCATGGATCGATCCAAAGGCATGACGGCGGCCGAGCTGGTCAATCATACCGCCGAAAAGGCAATCGCCGACCTGATCTTTCAGCTAGGCGAAGAAAGGAGGGCGCGGAAGGTAGCCAGAGCAATCGTCCGAGCACGGCCCATACGGAGCACACTACATCTGGCCGATGTAGTGCAGCGGGCCGTGCCCAGGACGGGTCGTTTGCATCCGGCCACGCGCACATTTCAAGCGCTCCGGATGGCGGTGAATGAAGAGCAGCAGGAATTGGACGCGCTGCTCAAGATAGGGCCCGGGTTGTTGAAGAGCGGCGGGCGCATGGTGACGATCAGTTTTATGTCGCTGGACGACCGCAAGGTGAAAGAGCGGTTCCGGGAGTTGGGCAGGGAAGGGCGGGCGATGATTCTGACGAAGCATCCGCTGCAGCCGACGGACGAAGAAGTCGCGGAGAATGCGGCTTCGCGAAGCGCGAAGCTGCGAGCCATTGAGATCAGTTGACCGCATGGGTGCGGGTGAGAGGAAGAGAAGGACCATGGCGACGCTGCCAGCATTTTTTAAACGGACAGAAGCGCCGGTTAGGACTGGCGGGAGCACGGAGGCTCATGCCCGGCCGGTGGCCGTGCGCATGGAGCGCGACCACAGCCTGCTGCGGCCATTGCCGCAGGAAGACGTGTATTTCTACTGCAAGAAGATCGATAATTCGCGTCTGGTACGAGAGGCCGATCCGAAAGCGCGCGGAGCGTGCTGGA
The DNA here is from genome assembly GCA_035606355.1 of Candidatus Limnocylindrales bacterium. GTDB lineage: Bacteria > Acidobacteriota > Terriglobia > Bryobacterales > Bryobacteraceae > Sulfopaludibacter. The sequence goes on from DATNFO010000034.1 coordinate 46,413, forward strand.
GTGCGATCGGCGCGGCTTGTGCCGCCGTCGCTCTCATCACCACCATCGCTGCGCCCCGCGTCACCAACACCCTCTACGGTTACAGATTGCAGGCTTTGAAAGTGGAACAGCACCAACTGCTGGATGAGCGGCGCATGCTGGAGCTTCAGGAGGCGGAACTGCTGGGTCCGGCCCGCCTGGAGCAGTTGGCCAACAAGCATCACCTGGCCACGCCCCTGCCGGACCAGGTTGTGCATCTGGATTCGAACAAGCCTGATGGAGCGGTGGCGGAACTGAAGTAGACGCTGCGCACCTGACGGCACTTGCTCCCGCTTGCTTACGCGCGCGGCTCCGTTGCGGTGCGGCCCGAGAGCGGCGGGGAAGAACGCCAGGTGGCGCACGGCACTCGGCCGCCTCGAAACTGTTATGGTGGAGCGTCGTCTGACATTCATCGTGCTGGCCTTGATGGTCTGGTGCGGTGGCATCCTCTACAAACTCATTTCGCTGCAGGTTCTGCACCACTCCGCGTATGCGCGGATTGCGCGGAAAAACCAGGAACTGGTGCATGAGATCCCGGCCCAGCGCGGTTCCATCTTCGATCGCAACGGCGAGCCGCTGGCCATGAGTGTGCCGACGGAAACCGTGATCGTCGATCCGCTCAAGATTCCGGACCTCGCCTTTGCCGCCGACCTGCTCGCCAGCTTTCTCCATATGGACCGCGTGGCCCTGTACGGCCAACTCAAGCACGATTACGACGAGCACCGCGGCTACATGGTGGTCAAGAAGAAGATCACCTTCGATGAAGGGCAGAGTCTGCGCACCCTGCCGGTCGATTGGATCGAAATCCAAACGGAGAACCAGCGCCACTACCCCAAGGGAATGCTGGCCGCTCACATTCTGGGCGGCGTCGATTTTTCCGGGAAAGGCAACGCCGGCGTCGAGAAGGCTCTGGATGCGGATTTGCGCGGCGTGCCCGGTCAAATGCGGCTGCTCACAGACGTGAAACGAAGGGGCATCGATTCGCAGGGCTCCACGGATGCCAAACCAGGGGCCGCGATCACGTTGACGATCGATGAACGGCTGCAGTATGTCGCCGAAAAGGAAATTGCCGCGGCCGTGCAATCGCATAGCGCGGCCAGCGGCAGCGTCGTGGTGATGAACCCCAATACGGGGGACATTCTGGCGCTGGCGAGTTACCCGACCTTCGACCCGAACGTGCCGCCGCGCGACATGAAAGACGTCATCGCGAGGCAGAACCACGCTACCAGCGTGCCGTTCGAGCCCGGCAGCGTCTTCAAGGTAATTACGCTGAGCGCCGCGCTCGAAACCACGCGGCTGAGGCCGGAGACGATCATCGATTGCGGCAGCGGGTCCATCACGCTGTTCAAACGAACCATTCATGAAGCGCACGGAGGTTATGGCGCGATTCCGATGGCTACCGTGCTGGCGAAATCGAGCAACGTCGGCGCCATTAAGGTCGGAATGACCGTGGGCCAGGACAACATGTACGAGTACGTACGCCGTTTCGGCTTCGGCCAGCGCACGGGCGTGCCGCTGCCGGGCGAATCGCGCGGGCGGCTGCGAACGCTGCCGCAGTGGGGCAAGACGTCGCTGGCATCCATTTCGATGGGTCAGGAAGTCAGCGTCACTACGCTGCAACTGGCGCAGGCGGCGAGCGTGGTGGCTAACGGCGGAATGCTCGTGCGGCCGCGGCTCGTGCTGAAGAACGGCGGCCAGCTACAACCACAGGCCACGCCGGTGCGCGTGCTGAGACCGGACAACGCCATCACCATGCGGCGCATGATGGAAGGCGTGGTGATGCCGGGCGGCACCGGCTACCCCGAAGCGAAACTCGTCGGCTACTCGGTGGGAGGCAAGACCGGGTCGGCGCAGATCTTCGATTTCGCAACCAAGCACTATACGCATAATTACAACGGATCGTTTATGGGTTTTGCGCCCCTTACGAATCCGGCTATCGTGGTGGTTGTGACGTTGAACGGCACGCATGGCAGCGCGGGATACGGCGGGCGCGCGGCGGCGCCGGTGTTCCGCGCGGTGGCCAGCGAAGCGTTGCGAGTGCTCGACGTGCCGCAGGATCTTCCTCCGGATCCTCCGAAGACTCAGGTCGCGGCCAAGAAGGATGTGGACGGCGACGATCTTGCGATTGCCGATCTCGGCAGCGATCTCCCAAACATCCTGCAGGACGGCGACGATGACGACGCGCAAACTGCCGCGGCGACGGCGAAGGCTCCGGCGAACGGCCCGACAGTTCCGAATTTCGCCGGCATGACGATGCGGGATGCGCTCGCTGTGGCGGCATCCAAGGGCATCGCAATCGTTCCTTTGGGAAGCGGGCTCGCGCGCATGCAATATCCGGCCCCTGGCTCCGCACTGCGAGAGGGGGAGCGCATTCGCGTACAGTTCGTGCGATGACATTACGCGAGCTACTCTCGGGCGCTGGGCTGAAGGGAACGCTTGCGCCCGATCTCGCCGGGCGCGAGATCGCGGGGCTGGATTACGATTCGCGGCGAGTGAATGCCGGGTTTGTGTTCTTCGCGTTTCCCGGCAGCAAAGTCGACGGCCGCAAATTCGCCGAGGGTGCAGTCGCGCGCGGCGCCGTGGCGGTGGTCAGTGAATCGCCCGCGCCCGAGGGCTTTCTATCGCCATGGCTGCAGGTTGAGCACGGGCGTCGAGCGCTGGCGCTCGCCGCGCGGCGGTTCTATGGCGCGCCCGATGAGCGGCTGAAGCTGACGGGGATCACCGGCACCAACGGTAAGACGACCACGGGATTCCTCATCGATGCGGTGATGCGCGCGGCCGGGCACACCACCGGGCTGATCGGCACCATCGAATATCACCTTGCGGGCCGCGTGCTGCCGGCTGTGAATACCACGCCGGAATCGCTGGATCTGCTGCGGCTGTTCGCCGAACTCGTGCAGGAAGGCGGAACGGCGGCCACCATGGAAGTCTCCTCGCACGCTCTCGCGCTCGGCCGCGTGTACGGTCTACACTTTCATACCGCCGTCTTTACCAATCTCACGCGCGACCATTTGGATTTTCACGGCACGATGGAGGAGTATTTCGCGGCCAAGGAGCTGCTCTTTACCGGCGCGGGCGCTCCGGCTCCGCCCTGCGCCGTGTTGAACCGCGACGACGAATACGCGCGCCGCCTGAAAGTGCATCCCAAAACGGAAGTCTTCTGGTACGGCCTGGGCGCCGACGCGAATCTGAAAGCGAAGCACATTTCGTCGGGCGTTCAGGGGCTGAAGTTCGAAGTGCAATACGGCAAGCAGCGATTCGAAGTGACTTCGCCGCTCATTGGCAAGATCAACGTCTTTAATATTCTGGCTGCGTGCGGAGCGGGGCTTTCGTACGGGCTCGACGGCGAAACCATCGGCCGGGGGATTGCCAGCCTGCACGCTGTGCCGGGCCGTTTCGAACGGGTCGACGAAGGTCAGCCCTTTACGGTGGTGGTTGACTACGCCCACACCGACGACGCGCTGCGCAACGTGATCGCGGTGGCGCGCGGGCTCAATCCGAAGCGCGTGATTACGCTGTTCGGATGCGGCGGAGATCGCGACCGCGCCAAGAGGCCGTTGATGGGCAAGGCGGCGGCGGAGGCGAGCGATCTGGTGGTGCTGACCAGCGATAATCCGCGCAGTGAAGAGCCGCTGGCCATCATGAACGATGCGCTGGTGGGAATACGCCGCGTGGATGTGCAGCACATCGTGGAGCCGGACCGCGCCATCGCCATAGGGCGCGCTCTCAAGGAAGCCCGCGAAGGCGACATCGTCATTCTGGCGGGCAAGGGCCATGAAACGTACCAGGTTCTGAAGGACCGCACCATCGCTTTCGACGATCGCGCTGTGGCGAGAGAAGTGCTTAGGGGCTATGGGTATCGCAAATCCTGAAACACCATGACCCTGAATCTTCAAGAAGTTGCGAGGGCGATGGGAGCGCGCGGGCAAGCGGCTCCGGTAAACGTGTCCGGCTGGAGCGTGGACACACGGACACAATCGGCGGGCGATGTGTACTTCGCGCTGCGCGGCGAAAACTTCGACGGTCACGCCTTCGTCGATGGCGCATTCGCCGGGGGCGCATCCGCGGCAGTAGTGGAGCGCTCCTCGGGTGACGCGCGCGAACTGGTGGTTGAGGACACTCTGAAGGCGCTACAGGATGCAGGCCGGTGGGCGCGGCGGCAGTGGGGCGGAACGGTAGTCGGAGTGACGGGCAGCGCGGGGAAGACCACCACGAAAGATGCGATCGCACATTTGTTGAGCGTGGGTGTGGCCACCGGCAAGACGGCCGGCAACTTCAACAATCACGTGGGCGTGCCGCTTTCGATTCTACGGCTGCCGGACGCCTGCCGCGCCGCCGTTCTGGAGATGGGCATGAACCACGCGGGCGAAATTCGCGACCTCGCCGCCATTGCCTCTCCGCAGCTCGGCGTGGTCACCATGGTGGGTTACGCGCACGTGGAGTTTTTCGATTCCATCGAGGGCGTTGCCGCGGCGAAGCGCGAATTGATCGAGAGCCTGCCGCGCGATGGCGTCGCCATCCTCAATGCGGACGATGTTCGCGTGCGCGAGTTTGCGCGTGCGCATCCCGGGCGCAGTGTGACGTTCGGTTTTTCGGAAACAGCGGACGTGCGCGCCGAAGCATTGGAGGAGAGCGCGCAGGGCACGAGTTTCCTCGCCCTCGGCGTGCAGTTCGAGACGCGCATGGCGGGCCGCCACTCGGTGATGAATCTGCTGGCCGCCATCGCGGTGGCGCGCGAGTTCGGCATCGCGCCGGAAGGTTTGCGCGACGCGGTGGCAACTTTCGGCGCGGGCAAGATGCGCGGAGAACGCATCGAGCACAACGGCGTGGTGATCTGGAACGATTGCTACAACTCCAATCCGGAAGCGGCGAAGAGCATGATCGACGTGCTGCGCGAGACAGGCGCGCAGAGGCGCATTGCCGTGCTCGGGGAGATGCTGGAACTGGGGCAGACCGCGGACGAATTGCACCGGCAGGTGGGCGTTTATGCCGCTGAGCGCGGAGTGAACCTGCTGGTGGGCGTGCGGGGACATGCGCGCGAAATGGTGGATGCGGCGCGCCGCGCCGGCGTACGCGCGGAGTACTTCGAAGATCCCGCCGATGCGGGCGCGTTTCTGCGGAGCGAGGCGCATTCGGGCGACGCGGTTCTCTTTAAAGGCTCGCGCGGCGTGCGGGTAGAGAAGGCGCTGGAGAAATTCATGGAGGCCGGGCGGTAAGCCGATGCTCTACTTTCTCCTCTACGAAAAGCTGCAAAAGCATATCAGCGGCTTTCGCGTCTTCCAATACATAACGTTTCGCACCGCGTTTGCCAGCTTGACGGCGCTGTTTCTGTGCATCGCGCTGGGTCCGTGGCTGATCAACAAATTGCGCCAGTTTCAAATCGGCCAGTACATCCGCGAAGAGGGACCGCAGAGCCATCAGAAGAAGGCCGGGACGCCGACTATGGGCGGCGTGCTGATCATCATCTCGATCGTGATCCCGACGCTGTTATGGGCGGACCTGCGTTATCCCTACGTCTGGATCGCTACCGGCGCGCTGCTGGGCTTCGGCTATATCGGCTTCCTGGATGACTACGCCAAGGTGACGAAGCGGCGCAACCTGGGCCTCAGCGGACGCCGCAAGCTGTTTTATCAATTCGCGATGGGCTTCGCGTTTGCAACCATTCTGCTGATCATGAGGGCGCATGCCGAGTTCTCGACGGCCATGAACATTCCCTTTATCAAGCAGTTCAAACCATCGCTGCTGATCCCTGCGCTCCTCACGAATCCGTGGACTTATGTGCTCGGCGTGCTGCCGTTCTGCATTTTCGTTGCGCTCGTGGTGGTGTTCGCATCGAACGCCGTGAATCTGACGGATGGTCTCGACGGCCTCGCGATCGGATTGATGGTGATCGCGGCGGGCGCTCTCACCATGCTCACGTATGCGGGCGGCCACGCGCAGCTCGCTCAGTACCTGCAGCTCGCGCGCAATCCGCACACGGCCGAGCTGACGGTGTTTTGCGGGTCGATGACCGGCGCGAGCTTAGGCTTCCTCTGGTACAACGCGCATCCGGCGGAAATCTTCATGGGCGACGTGGGCTCGCTCGGCCTCGGCGGCGCCATGGCGGTAGTGGCGGTGCTGATCAAGCAGGAGATCCTGCTGCTGTTCATCGGGGGCGTGTTCATTCTGGAAGCGGTATCGGTGATTCTGCAGGTGGGAAGTTATAAACTCCGCAACGGCAAACGCATCTTCAAAATGGCGCCGCTGCATCATCATTTCGAGGCGCTGGGCTGGACGGAAAGCAAGATCATCGCGCGGTTTTGGATCGCCGGGCTGGTGCTGGCGCTCTTCGCGCTCACGACACTGAAGCTGAGATGAAGGCTCTGGTTGTAGGAATGAAAAAATCGGGCATCGCGACTGCCGGGTTCCTGGCGCGGCGCGGGGATGAAGTGCGTGCCACCGACCTCAAACCGCTCGATCAGCTCGGCGATGCGGCCGCGACGCTGTCGCGATTGGGAATTGCGTTCGAGCGACAGAACGATTCGGTCTTCGAAGGCGCGGACCTCATCGTCACGTCCCCCGATGTTCCCAACGATCTGGCGCCGCTCGCGGCGGCGCGTGCGCGCGGTGTGCGCGTCATCGGAGAAGTGGAGCTCGCGGCGCCGTACCTGAAGGGCCGCACCATCGGGATCACGGGATCGAACGGCAAGACCACGACCACCAGCCTCATCGGACACGTTCTGCGCGAAGCGGGCGTGCCGGTGCAGGTGGGAGGGAACATCGGCACGCCCGTTACCGCGATGGTCGAGACGTCGCGCGACGACGGCTGGAACGTGCTCGAGCTTTCCAGCTTTCAACTGGAGACCATTTCGGATTTCCGGGCGCACATCGCGCTCGGCCTGAATGTCACGCAGAATCACCTGGACCGGCACCACACCTTCGAGAACTACGCGGCGGCCAAGCGGCGGCTGTTCGAAACACAGCAGCCCGGCGATTTCGCCGTTCTGAATGCGGACGATCCTGTCACCGCAGACTTTGCCGGGCATACGAAAGCATCGGTGCAATGGTTCAGCAGCCGGAAGAACGTGACGCCGGGTGCGACGCTCCGCGGAGAGGATCTGATCCTCGACGGTCACGCGCTGATGGCCGCGAGTGAGCTTCCGATCCGCGGGCGGCATAATGTCGAGAACGTACTGGCGGCGGCCATCGCAGCCGCGCGCGCCGGCGTCTCCCCCGAACGGATCGCGGCTGCCGTGCGCACGTTCCATGCGGTGGAGCATCGCCTGGAGTTCGTGCGGCGGGTGGACGGCATCGATTTCTACAACGATTCGAAGGCCACCAGCGTGGATGCCACACTCAAGGCGCTCGACGCTTTCGAAGGCGGCCTGTGGGTGATTCTCGGAGGCAAGGACAAGGGCCTCGATTACGGCGCCCTGCGCGATCCGCTGCATGCCAAAGCGCACGCGGCATTGTTGATCGGCGCGGCGGCCTCGAAAATCGGAGCGCAGCTCGCAGGCGCAGTCCCGCTGGTGGACACGAAGACCCTCGATGGGGCGATCGCGTATTCGACAGAGCATGGGCACGCGGGCGATACGGTGCTGCTGGCGCCGGCTTGCGCGAGCTTCGATCAGTTCCGCAGCTTCGAACATCGCGGAGAAGTTTTCAAACAGATTGTGAACGGACTTGGTGGGAAGGGATGATATGGCGCAACGGCTAAAGACGGACTGGATTCTCTTTGCGACCGTGCTGGTGATGATGTCATTCGGCGTGCTCATGCTGTACAGCGCGTCGAGTGTGATGGCGAAGATGGACCCGCGGTTCGGATCGAGCTGGCACTTCGTGACGCGGCAGCTCGGTTGGGCCGTGGTTGCCGTGGCGGGCATGATGATCCTGAAGAGAACCGACTATCAGAAGTTCCGCAGCCCCGCCGTGGCTTTCGGCGCGATCGGAGTGGCCCTGATGCTGCTGGTCGCGGTGTATATCATCGACGCGCAGCACCATCGCTGGCTGCGCATCGGCCCCGGGGGCTTGCAACCTTCCGAACTCGCCAAGCCCGCGCTGGTGATCTTCGTCGCGTTCTTCGTAACCTGGCGCGCGCGCGCCATTAACAACGCGCGATACACGCTGATCCCCGCGGCGCTCGCCGTCGGGTTGGTCATCTTCGCAGTGGTTGTGCCGGATTTGGGCACCGCCGCCGTCCTGGCGCTCACCGCGATGGTGGTCTTCTTCGTCGCCGGCCTTCAGTTCCGCTATTGCTTCATCGTGGCAGGCGTGGCGCTGCTGGGGCTCATCGTATCCATCTTCGCCGAGCCGTACCGGCTTGGCCGCGTGATCAAGTTCTTCGATCCCGACTTCAAGATCATTTCCAAGTTCGATCCGCAGGGAAAAATCAAGGCGCGCACCGAGCAGACGCTGCGCACGCGCGATACGAACTATCAGCTCGAACAATCGAAAATCGCCGTGGGCGCCGGCGGACCCGCGGGGGTCGGCCTGATGAATGGACACCAGAAGCTGCTGTACCTTCCGGAAGCTCATACGGACTTCATCTACGCAGTGGTCGGCGAGGAGCTGGGATTGATTGGCACGGTCGGGCTGCTGGCCGGCTTCACGATCATCTTCTGGCGCGGGCTGCGCGCCACCTGGCGAATGAATGACGATTTCGGCCGCTATCTGGCGCTGGGAGCAACCATCGTGGTGGTGGTGCAAGGCTTCGTCAACATGAGCGTGGTGCTCGGGATGGTGCCGACGAAAGGCATTCCCCTGCCGATGGTCAGCTACGGCGGCAGTTCGCTGTTGAGCACGCTCGCGCTGCTCGGAATCCTGATGAATGTGAGCGAGCATGCGGGGTAGTGTGTGCGGTTTCTGATGGCGGGCGGAGGCACAGGCGGCCATGTGATCCCGGGCCTGGCAGTGGCGCGTGAGCTGCGCGCGGCCGGGCACGACGTGTTTTTTGTGGGCACGTCGCGCGGCATGGAAGCGAAACTCGTGCCCGCCGAAGGTTTCCAGTTGCAGCTCATCGAGATCGGCGGACTGAATCGCGTGGGTCTGTTGCAGAAGCTCAGCACGCTGATGCGTCTTCCGCTGACCACGGCCGGCTGTCTCGGAATGGCGGCGGGAGCCGCGGCCGTCTTCAGCATGGGCGGGTACGCCGCCGGTCCACCGGTGATGGCGGGCCTCGTTCGCCGGCGGCCGGTGGTCATTATGGAGCCGAACGCGGCGCCCGGGTTCACGAATCGTGTCATCGGCCGGTGGGTGTCGCGCGCCCTCATCTCCTTTCCGGAGACCGCAAAGTACTTTCCCGCCGGACGCACGGAAATCACCGGGCTGCCGGTCCGCGACGAATTCTTCAAGCTTCCCGAGAAGCGCCGCGGCGACATGCTGAACGTACTGATCACGGGCGGCAGCCAGGGTTCCCGGACGTTGAATCAGGCGGCGCGCGGAAGCTGGCCGCTGCTGCGAGCGTCGGGCCTGCCCGTCCGAATCGTGCATCAGGCCGGCCGCACGGGATTCGAAGAACTGCGGGACGCCTTCGCCCAGTCGGGGCTGGACGGCGAAGTCGTTCCTTTTATTACGGACATGCCGGCCGCCTTCGCCGCTGCCGACCTGGTCATCTGTCGCGCGGGCGCTGGCGCAGTCTCGGAGCTGGCGGCGGCCGGAAAGCCTTCGGTGCTGGTGCCCTTCCCGTTCGCGGCCGACGATCATCAAACGCGCAACGCCGAAGCCATGCAGCGCGGCGGCGCGGCCCGCATGGTGCGCGACGCCGAATTCACCGGCGAGCGGATGGCCGCCATCGTCAGGGAATTGTCCGATACGCCGGGAGCTTTGGAGCAGATGGGCTCAGCGGCCCGGCAGTTCGCCCGCCCGGGAGCGGCGCGCCGGGCAGCGGAGATCTTACAGGAGGTGGCGCGCGGCTGACTTTTTTAATTGACACCGGGGCCGCGAGCCGAAACAATAGCAAAAAGAAATGTTTTTTCGCCAGCAACATCTGCATTTTACGGGGATTGGAGGAATCGGCATGAGCGGCATCGCCGAAGTGCTGCTCAACCTCGGATACCAGATCAGTGGATCCGACCTGAAGCTCTCTCCGATTACCGAACGGCTGGCCGGCATGGGCGCCAAAATTTACGAGGGCCATAACGCGGCGAACGTCAATGGCGCGCGCGCTTTGGTCGTGAGCTCCGCGGTCGACGAGAGCAACCCCGAAGTACAGGAAGCGCGGCGGCTGCAGATCCCGGTGATCCCGCGCGGCGAGCTGCTCGCCGAGTTGATGCGCCTGAAGTTCGGGATCGCGGTGGCCGGAAGCCACGGCAAAACCACCACCACGAGCATGACCGCGACCATCCTCAGCCACGCGGGCCTCGACCCCACCGTCGTGGTGGGCGGCCGGGTCAATACCATGGGTGGAACGAACGCGCGCATCGGCCATACCGACCTGTTTCTTGTCGAGTCCGACGAGAGCGACGGCTCCTTCCTCAAGCTGGCGCCGATTCTCGCCGTGGTCACCAATATCGACCGCGAGCATGTGGACCATTACCCGACGCTCGACGCGACCCGCGCGGCATTCCTCGAATTCTTGAACAAAGTGCCGTTTTACGGGGCCGCCATCGTCTGCCTTGACGATCCGAACGTACAGGGGCTGCTGCCGCAGATCACGCGGCGCACCATCACCTATGGCACCACCGCGCAAGCGGACATCGAAGCCACGGAGATCGCCTGCGGCCATTTTGCCAGCGAGTTCCGGCTGCGCTATCGCACCACGGACCTGGGCCGCTTTCATCTGCGCATCCCCGGGCGGCACAACGTGCTGAACACCATGGCCGCCGTCGCCGTCGCCATGGAGCTCGGCGTTCAGGCCGATACCATCCGCGACGCTCTCGCGACTTTCAGTGGTGTGGACCGGCGTTTCCAGGTGAAAGGCATCGAGCGCGGCATCACCGTCGTGGACGATTACGGCCACCATCCCACGGAAATCCAGGCGACGCTCGAAAGCGCGCACAACTGCGGGTTCCGGCGCATCCACGTGCTCTTCCAGCCGCATCGCTACACCCGAACGTTCCACCTGATGGACGAATTCGCGCGCGCGTTCAATCAGGCCGATACGCTGTTTCTCATGGACATCTACGCGGCCTCGGAAAAGCCAATCGAGGGCGTCACCGCCGAAGCGCTTGCCGCGCGAATGCGCCAGTTCGGGCATCGCGGAGTGCAGTACGTGGGCACGATGGACCGCGGAATCGATGAGCTAGTGGGCGCGGCCGAAAGTGGCGACCTGCTATTGACTCTGGGAGCCGGCAGCATCACGCAAGCCGGCGACAAAATCCTGGAAAGGCTGCGAGCAAGCTGATGGCGCGCGACTCCAAGAAATCGGCATCGCGGTCTCCCATACGGTGGCGTTTGTGGCTGGGCCTTTTCGGCCTCGGCTTGGTGTGCGTCTCCACCGGCATGGCAGCACTGAAGGTGCGTCACTACGTGCAGACCAACCCGCAGTTCACGCTCTCGCGATACCGCAACGGAGCGTTGACCATCGGCGGCCTGAACTACGCTTCGCGTTCCCGTGTGCTGCACGTTTTTTCCGGCGATTACGGCCACAGCATCTTCTCCGTTCCTCTGGACGAGCGGCGCCGCAGGTTGCTGGCCATCGATTGGATTCAGGACGCGTCCGTCTCGCGCATCTGGCCGGACCGCCTGGTTGTGTCGGTGCGAGAGCGCAAGCCTGTCGCGCTGGTGGATTTCGGCATGCCGTACCTGCTGGTGGATTCCGAAGGCGTGCTGCTCGATCCGCCGGCGCAGGCGCAGTTCAACTTCCCGGTGCTCCACGGCGTTCGCGAGGAAGATCCGCAATCGGTGCGCGAGGAGCACGTCCGCGCGATGCTCCACCTGCTCGACGACATGGGTTACCAGTCGCGCGATATCTCAGAGGTCATGACGGCCGATCTCGACAACTTGCGCGTCATTGCGAAGGTGGACAATCGCGCCATCGAGCTCATTCTCGGCGATACCAATTTCGGCCGCCGCTACCAGCATTTCCTGGCGCACTATCAGGAGATCAAGAAACAGTCGCCCGACGTGAAGGTCTTCGATCTTCGCCTGGACGATCGCATCACGGCAAAGGATTAAGGGGCCCATGGCAGTAAAACCGATCTACGCAGCAGGACTCGACGCGGGCAGCCGCAAGACGCGCATGATGGTGTGCGTGGTAGAGCAGGGGCGCGTGCGCCTGATCGGGTGCTCGGCGGTGGAATCGCAAGGGTGGCAAAAAGGCCGCATTGGCGATCAGCAAGTGGTCGCGGATTGCATGCTCGCCGCATTGCGCGAAGCGGAAGCGACTTCCGGCGTCAGCATCGAATCGGTAACCGCCGGCATCGGCGGGCAGACGGTGCGCGGCGCAAACGCCCGCGGCGTTGTCGAACTTGGCCACGTTCGCGAGATCGACCAGCGCGACGTGAATCGCGTCGGCGATCGCGCGGCTCGCGTGCAGTTGCAGGAAGATCGCATGGTGCTTCAGGTCTTCCCGCAGGATTTTGTGGTGGACGATCACCCCGGCCATCGCGATCCGCGCAAGATGCTGGCATCGCGGCTGGAGATCAACGTTCACCTGGTCACCGGCTCCGTGCAGGAGCACAATTCCCTGATCGGCGCAGTGAACCAGGCGCATCTTGCCGTGGAAGAAACCGTGTTCGAAGGCCTGGCGTCGTGCTACGCGGCCGTGCAGCCGGAAGCTCGGCGCGAAGGCATCGCCGTCATCGATATCGGCGCGCATTCCACCGAGCTGGTCGTATACTACGGCGACGCGATGGTGCTCGCGTCCACGGTCAAAGTTTCGGGCGACCACTTCACGCGCGATCTCGCCCAGGGCCTTTGCATCAGCTACGAAGACGCGGAAATCGTGAAGCTGGAATACGGGTCCGCGCTGTCCAGTGTGTGCCCGGAGAACGTGCTCGTGGAGTTGCCGACGCCGGAAGATCGCAACCAGAAACATGCGCAGCGCCGCTTCGTCAATCAGATCCTGGAAGCTCGCAGCGATGAGCTGTTTCAGTTTGTGCGCGCCGAACTGCAGCGCGTCGGCATGGATCGCGCCTTGATGGGCGGCGTATTCCTGACCGGCGCCGCGGCCAGCCTGCCGGATCTTTGCGACGTCGCCGAGCGTGTCCTGCAATGCCGCGCGCGCTTCGGCCTCTGCGACAACATCCACCAGTTGCCCGAGTACATGAGGGATCCGGAGTGGACCACGGCGGCGGGCCTGGCCATGTATTCGGCCAACCTCAAGCTGCACGTGCAGGAACAACGTGAGAGCGCCGGCTGGCTGGGAAAAATTCTGAAGTAAGGGTACGGGAGCGAGGAGGAAAGCGATGGCGCTGATCGATTCTGACATGGACGATCTGAAGTACGAAATTGAAGACGAAGCGCACCTGGGCACGCGCATCAAAGTAATCGGCGTAGGCGGCGGCGGTTGCAATGCGGTGGCGCGCATGGTGCAGGAGGGTTTGGAAGGCGTGCAGTTTTACGCCATGAATACGGACATGCAGGCGCTGGCCGCTTGCAACGTTCCGAACAAGCTGCAATTGGGCGAGAAGATCACGCGGGGACTCGGCGCCGGGTCCAACGCGGAAATCGGGCGCCAAGCCGCGCTTGAGAACACGGACCGCATCGTCGAGATGCTGCAGGATGCCGATATGGTCTTCGTCACCGCGGGCCTCGGCGGCGGAACGGGAACCGGGGCGGCGCCCGTGGTCGCGAATCTCTCCAAAGAGCTCGGCGCGCTGACCGTCGCGGTGGTCACCAAGCCGTTCGGCTTTGAAGGTCCCAAGCGCATGCGCATGGCCGAGGAAGGCCTCACGCGCCTCGCCAACACCGTCGATACCGTCATCACCATTCCGAATGACCGGCTGCTCGCGCTCGTGCCGCGCGGCACCAGTTTCTTCGAAGCCTTCAAGGTCGCCGACGATCTGCTGCGTCAGGCCGTCCAAGGCATCAGCGACATCATCGTAACTCCCGGCCTCATCAATCGCGATTTCTCCGACGTCAAGGCCACCATGGTCGGCATGGGCTACGCGATGCTCGGCACCGCCACCGGTCACGGCGAGAAGGCTGCCGTCGAAGCGGCCCGCCAGGCCATCAGTTGCCCGCTGCTCGAAGACTCGCGTATCGCCGGATCGCGCGGCATTCTCATCAACATCACCGGATCCAGCCGGCTTTCCCTGCACGAAGTCAACGAGGCCTGCTCCATCATTCGCGAAGCCGCCGAGTGCGACGACGTGCAGATCAATTTCGGAGTCACCCTCAACGAATCGCTCGCCGACGCCGTGAAGATCACGGTAATCGCGACCGGCTTCACGCCCGACCACGTGGTCATCCCCGAGCGGCGCACTTCAGCGACGGTGGTTCCGGTGGTGCGCGTGCAGCCGCAACTTCCCGAGCCCGAACCCGAGCCCGAACCTTTTATCGAGCCCGAGCCGGAGCCGGAACCGATGCTCGCGGAGTCCGACCCCGTCCTCGATCTGGATGACCTCGATACGCCGGCGTACTTGCGTCAGGGCCGTTTATTGAATTAACGGCAGGCAAATTGGAGAGCGGCGGCGGGCGCGGAAATGCCCGTGCCGCTCACCGTCAGCGGCACGATCTCTCCGTCCACGCCGCCCACCTGCGCGGCCGTATGAGCAAACGCCGCGGGGTCGCCCGTCACCAGGTGAATCACGCGGCCAAGCGCGAAGCAGCGCGGCGGCGGTTCGAATGCGGCGCTCACGGTTTCGGAAATCGCCTCCGCGCTATCCACCAACCGGACGCCATCCCCGGCGATGCGCTGAATCACGTTACGCAGCAGCGGATAATGCGTGCACCCCAGAATGAGGGCGTCGATCTCCGGACGCCCGCTCAGATAATGGCGCACCAGCAATTCAGCCTCTTCGGATTCGGCCAGCCCTTCCTCCACGCAGTGCACCAACATAGGGCACGCCTGCGCCCAGACGTTCATGCCGCGCATTTCGAGCCGCCGCTGATACGCGCCGCTCGCGATTGTGCCTGCGGTTCCGATCACGCCGACTCGGCCCGTCCGGGTCGCGCGTGTCGCCGCTTCCACACCGGGGTCGATGACTCCCCACACCGGCACCTCGCAGCGCTCCTGCAGATTCGGCAGCGCCACCGCCGAAGCCGTGTTGCACGCGACCACCACGCCATCGACGCCCATGCCACAGAGCAGTTCGGCGATGCCCTCCGCGAATGCCCGCACCATTTCCGGCGGCTTACGGCCGTACGGAACTCGCGCCGTGTCACCGAGATAGACGAAATCCCGGTGCGGCATGCGGCGGCGCAGCGCTTTCAACACGGTAAGGCCGCCGACGCCGGAATCGAAAACTCCCAGGGCGCGATGCAGAGGTTTGGTCTTCATCCTCACCTTCCGAGAGCACGTACCGGGCCATTCGCCGCGTGCGATAATCGGGGTTCCGAATGAAAGCACGCGTCTTCGTCACCTTCAAATCCACCGTCCTGGATCCGCAGGGGCAAACGGTCTGCTCGGCGCTGCACAGCCTCGGGCACGCCTCGATCGCTGCCGTGCGTCAGGGCAAATTCTTCGACATCACGCTCGCCGACGGCATCTCGCGAGAGCAGGCGCAAAAGGAAATCGAAACCATCGCGCATGACGTGCTGGCGAACCCGGTGATCGAAGAATACCGGGTCGAGATCGAGTAGCGCCTACCGGCACACCGAAGCATCGATATTATCCGCGAGTCCGCGCGTCACCGCCGTCGTCTTGCGCGTGGCAAGATCGAACACCACCAACTGAGCCACCCACTCCTCGTGCTTCGGCGACCACGGCAACCGCGCGGTATCCCTGGGCGTCGAGTAGAAGATCGCATCCCGGCCCGGCACCCAGCCCGCGCTGTTTCCGCTGCCCGCCGCGATCGCCTCCTTCCCGCCGGCATCCACAACGAAGTAATCCGACCGTGGCGACGTGCTGTTCGTCTCCCACCCGGTCTTCTGCACGAGCAGCCATCTGCCGTCCGGCGACCATTCGAGCGCCGGCATTCCCGTATCGTGCTCCCCCACCTTCACGGTCGTGATCCTGCGGCCGCCCTCGGTAAGTGTCACCGAATTTCCCGACCCGCACGCACGCAGCGTCCCAACCGCCGCGCAGTCCATCGCGCGCGCCGTCTCACCCGGTGCTCGCGCGGACACCACACGTTCCACCCCGTGGTCGAACTCCCACGTTTTGGCCGTGTCCTGCCACGCTTCCGGCGACACGAACCGGATCCGCCCGCCTGTTTTGCACGAGGGCTCGAAATGGTCGCGCGCCGAGTGCGTCAACTGCCGCAGAGAACCGTTCGCCGGGGTCCATGACCAGATCTCGAAATAACTCCGCCCGCGCTCCTGGTACACGCGACGGGAAAACACCACGTCCGCCGCACAGGCGTACGTTACTGTCAGTACGCACGCACAAGCGACGCGCCAGGGTAAGTTCATTCGGCTGCCCATATAATGGAATGCATGTGTGGAATCGTGGGTTATATAGGCACGCGTAAGGCCGTTCCGATCATTCTGGAAGGGCTCAAGCGCCTCGAGTACAGGGGTTACGATTCAGCCGGCCTCGCAGTCTATTGCGAAGACGAACAGCTAGCCGTTCGCCGCGCCAAGGGGAAGCTGCACAACCTGGAAGACGCCATCGGGACGAACCCGGTGGATGGGACTTTTGGAATCGGCCACACCCGATGGGCCACCCATGGCCGGCCGACCGAGGAAAACGCGCACCCTCATCGTGATTGCCAGGGCAATATCGTGGTGGTGCACAACGGCATCGTCGAAAACTATCTCACGCTGAAACACAAGCTCGAGGGCGAAGGGCATCTGTTCAAGACGGAAACCGATACCGAGATCATCGCCCATCTGGTGGAGAAGTATTTCGAAGGCAACCTGGAGCAGGCGGTGCGCAAGTCGGTGAAAGATCTCAACGGCGTCTTCGCGCTCGCCGTAATTTCAAAGTCCGACCCCAACAAGATCGTCGCGGCACGCAACGGTCCGCCGGTTGTGATCGGTATTGGCGATAACGAGTACTTCGTCGCATCGGACGTTCCCGCGATCCTCAGCCACACGCGCGATATGTTCTTCCTTGCCGACGGAGATATGGCCGTCCTCACTCCCGAAGGCGTCCGCCTGAGCGACTTCGATGGCCGCGTGGTCAATCGCCAGCTCACGCGCGTTCTCTGGGACCCCATCATGGCCGAAAAAGGCGGCTACAAGCATTTCATGCTCAAGGAGATCTTTGAGCAGCCGCGCGCCGTTCGCGATACCACGCTCGGCCGCGTGGGGCAGGAAACGGGCCGCATTTTTCTAGAAGAGATGGATATCGCCGAAGCCGAGTTTGCCCGCTTCAAGCAGGTGAAAATCATCGCTTGCGGCACCAGTTGGCACAGCGCGCTCGCCGGCAAGTTCCTGATCGAGAAGCTGGCCCGAATCCCCGTGGAAGTGGATTACGGTAGCGAGTTCCGTTACCGCGACCCCATCGTCAGTGACGAAACCCTGACGGTAGTCATTTCGCAATCGGGCGAAACCGCCGATACACTGGCGGCGCAGCGCGAGGCCAAGCAGAAGGGGGCCAAAACGCTCGCCATTTGCAATGTGGTCGGCTCCATGATCACGCGCGAAGCTGCCGGCACCATCATCACTCATGCCGGACCGGAGATCGGCGTCGCCTCCACCAAGGCTTTCACGTGTCAGCTTACGGCGCTGTTCATCCTGGCCATGTACCTGGGCCAGCGGAACGGCTATCTGGACGAGAGCACCTCGCGATGCCTCGTTCAGGAATTGCTGCGCGTCCCCGGCAAGCTGGAAACCGTCCTCTCGCACGACGCCGTGTACGAATCGCTCGCGCGGGATCTGCACCGCGCCACCGACTTCCTTTTTCTGGGACGCGGCATTCACTTCCCCATCGCCCTCGAAGGCGCGCTCAAACTGAAGGAGATTTCCTACATTCACGCCGAAGGCTACCCCGCCGGCGAAATGAAACATGGGCCTAACGCGCTCATTGACGAAAAGCTTCCGGTGGTCGTGCTGGCGACCCACGATCCCTCGAACCAGGAGAGCCGGTTGCTTTACGAAAAAACACTCTCCAATATTCAGGAAGTAAAAGCGCGCGAGGGCATCGTGGTGGCGCTCGCCACGGAAGGCGATGAGCACGTGCGCAAGCTGGCCGATTACGTCATCGATATTCCCGCGGCCAGCGACCTGGTCACGCCGGTTCTGGAGATTGTGCCGCTGCAATTGCTCGCTTACCACATTGCCGTCCGCCGCGGCTGCGATGTGGATCAGCCTCGCAACCTGGCAAAGAGCGTCACCGTGGAATGACGCGGCGCAACGCGGCCGATCGCGCTCTCGCCATCGCGGCGACGCTCGTCATCGCAGCTTACTTCTGGCGTCTGGTCCGGCCGACCCTGCGTCTCTATTTCACTCCGGACGATTCCATGAACCTGTTCCGCGCATGGGACGCCCCCGCCGGCGAGCTCGTGCGCGCGAACCTGCTGTTCTTCGCCTCCAGCCGTTTTATTCGTCCGCTCGCCGAAGCCTGGTATCGCGTCATTTACTCCTTTGCCGGCTTCAATCCCCGCCCATTCCACGCAGCCTTGCTGGCCATCCTGTTCATCAACATCTGGCTGACGTATGCCGTCGCGCGCCGGCTCGCCGGGTCGCGCGAAGTGGGCGCGCTCGCGGCGTTGATCGGCTGCTACAACGTTCGGCTCGCCGATATCTATTTCGATACCGGCTATATCTACGACGTCCTCTGTTACTGCTTCTTCTTCGCCGCGTTTCTGCTGTACATGCGCGTTCGCCAGAGCGGCCGCGCTCTCAAAGCAACCAAGCTCGCGACCGTGTGGCTGCTTTTCGTCTGCGCACTTAACTCGAAAGAGATTGCGGTCACGCTTCCCGCGTTCCTCCTCATTTATGAGGTGTTGTATCACGGCCGCAAGTGGCAGGCTGCCGGCGTCGCCGTCACCGCAATCACCGCTGCTGTCTTTATCGCCGGCCGGTCACTCGGCAGTGATTCCCTGCTGCACAACACCGCCTACCAACCGTCATTCACCATTCATCAATTCCTGGTGACGAGTTGCTCGTTCATGGCCGACATGCTGAATCGCCTCGACCAGGGTTTTCCCGTTTGGGGTACGCTTGCCATCTGGCTCGCCATGCTCGGAATCGCGCTGCTCCTGCGCAGCCGCCCATTGCAATTCGCCTGGTTGTTTCTGATGATCACTCCGCTGCCGATCGCGTTTATTCTTCCGCGCGGCGCCGCTCAGTATTATCTCCCGTGGTTCGGTTGGACTCTCTTCATGGCAGCGCTCATTGCGGAGATCGGAAGGCGCATCGCGCCCGCATTCCGGTATCGCGGCGCAGTCATATTCGCCGCCGTGCTGCTCATCCTGTACCCGTACAACAAGCGGCAGGAATGGCAGAAAGTGGCCTACGCGGCAACGGAAGAGGGCGCCGGGTATCACTCTCTCGTGGACCAGCTTCACGCATTGAATCCCTCGCTGCCGCCGCGCTCGCGCCTCTACTTCGTGAACGATCCCATTGCGCCGGACATCTTCGACCTCCTCTTTCTCGTGCGCCTCAGCTACCACGACGATACGATTGTGGTCGATCGCGCGCGGCAAATGAAGCAGCCTCCCTCCCCGCAGCAGATCGCGGCCTATGACCACGTCTTCGATTACCGCGCCGGCAGATTCGTCGAGATCAAGCCATGACCTTCACAACTGATCGCCTGTCGGTATCCACTCGCGGCAAAGGCCTTTACGAAATCACCCGACAAATCGAATCGTGGCTGCAGCCGCTCAACCCCGCCCGTGGCCTGCTCACCGTCTTCGTCCAGCACACGTCGGCTTCGCTGACCATTCAGGAGAATGCCGACCCTGACGTCATCCACGATCTCAATACCTTCTTCTCGCGGCTCGTGCCCGAAGACAACCGCCTGTATCGACACACGGCGGAAGGGTCCGACGATATGCCGGCGCACATCCGCGCTGCTCTGACCCTGACCCAACTCTCCATTCCGATCGAGCGCGGCCGCATGGTCCTCGGTACCTGGCAAGGGATTTACCTGTTCGAACACCGCGCGGCGCAGCACCGCCGCAGCGTGGTTCTGCAACTGCTGGCAGAGTGAGCGAAGGCACCCCCCGGCCAATTCCGTCCCGATTTCGTGCATAATGGACACCTGGAGGTATTCATGAGTGCTACCGCGAATGTGCGCCAGGCTGGGAACGTGACCATTATCGATCTGAGTGGCCGTATCACGCTTGGAGAAGGTTGTGGACTGGTCCGCAACACGATCAAAGATTCCGTTGCCGCGGGCAACAAGAACATTCTGTTGAACCTGAAGGGCGTCACGTATATCGATAGCGCCGGTCTCGGCGAACTGGTCGGCTCCTACGCCACGGTTTCTAATCAGGGCGGCACCATTAAGCTGGTCCACACCGAAGGCAAGGTGAAAGACCTGCTGCAGGTCACCAAGCTGTATACCGTTTTCGTGTCCTACTCCGACGAAAACGAAGCCGTCCGCAGTTTCTCGGGCGCGGCCAACGCATAAATAATTTCCTTCCCCAGGGGCCGGCTCCCGGCCCCTAGTAAGCTCTATATTCCGTTGCCATACCGTTTGTCGCTGCTGTTTGTGCTTTGGTTCGGGTGCGCCGAAGTGTGCGTTGCCGGCGACGCTCCGTTCCATCGGCCATTCTTCAAGCGCCTGTTCACCGTGCAGGCCGTCACTTCTACTCTGCCCGGCGCCATCCTCCAACAGGTTCACAACTGGCCTGAGGAGTGGGGCGGCAAGCGGCTCGGGTTTGAAAAGCGCGTGGGATCGTTATACGGTCAGTTCGTGGTGGGCTGCGTCATCGAAGACGTCGTGCAGACGGTCCACAAAGAAGATACGCGATACCGGCGCCTGGGCCGCGGGAATTTCTTCGAGCGCACCGCGCACGTGGTGGCCGATACGTTCACGGCGCGGACACCCGACGGGCAGCGCACGGTCGCGTATTCCGTCCCGGCAAACGCCTACGGCAGTTGGGCGGTCGCGACGCTCTGGAGTCCGCGCGAATATCGCACGGCCGGGTCAATCGCCAAGTGGGGCACGGCGGGCCTGGGAACGTTCGCTCTGACCAACTTCCTGCGTGAGTTCTGGCCGGACGTCAGAAGCGTCGTTCTCAAGCGCCGGCCGAGTGCGCGTCCTCTCCCTCATACGGAAAGCGATTGATTGCGCGGATGCACTCGGCGAGCGCATCCAGCATCGTCTTCCCCCAGCCCACGGGCTTGAACGGCGCGGTCTTCTGGTTGATTTCCTTGTCCGCCTGCGCGAAGAAGTGCATGGTCGGCTCCTTCGGCGTGACGTATTCCTTCACCGTGATCCGGAATTCCACTTCGCCGCCCGCCTGCTGCTTCTTCACCGAGAAATAGTGCAGCAAGGCCAGCTCCTGCGACGGATGTGTCTGGGCAAACCCCCACTCTTTCATGGCCGCTCCTCCGACAGTAGTCTCTTATGTTACGCCATCCAACGCGTGACGGGACGTCACGCCTGCCGAAGGTGGCCGCCCACAACTCTCGAGATCGCATTCACCAGTTTCCTGTACGGCGGCGACCCGTAGTCCTCAAACGCCAGCCACTCCCCATCCCGCCAGCTCGAATAAAACCACCGCGACAGAATCGCCAGATACTCCTGCCGCTCGCGGCGTGAAAGCTTGCGCGGCGCCGCGTTGGCCAGCGTTTCCCGCAGTTTGGAATCCAGCGACACCGGTTTGCCCTCCTGAATCTCAAAGCTCAACTGCCCCGGCCGCAGCCAGTTTCCCTCCCGCACGAACCACAACTCCACCGCATTGGCCGCCGCCGACCGCGTGACCGCGATGCCGTTCAAGCGATCCACATCGGCTGCCAACTCGTCGCGCAAGCGCAATGCCTCCTGGATCTTCTCGCACCGCTTGTGCTGCCGTGCGGCCTCCTCGAAGCGCATCTCTTCGCTCAGACGGTCGCGCGAATGCTCGCTCGCGGTCAAAAGCGAATGGCCGCCGGTCTCGAAAAATTCCACCACTCGCGCGACCTCGCCCGCATACTCAGCCGGACCCACCACTTGCTGGCACGGCCGCAGGCACATGCCCATCTCGCCGTACATGCAGCCGGGATGCTCCGGCGACGGTATCAGATCCTCCTGGCAGCGGCGCATTTGGAACAGATCCAGGCACGCCGCGTCAAATCGCTCGGCTGCTACGCGCGACCGGAATGGTCCGAAGTACTTGCCCGTCCCGCCGGAGAGTTGCGCCGTCACCTGCGTTCGTGGAAATTCATTGCTGAGCACGATCTTCACGTACGGAGGCATGCGCAGCTTCAACAACCGCAGATACGTCTCGGGAAAATGTTCGCGCGCCAGTTCGTAGAGCACGATGCCCGACTCCAGCGCCGAGCCGGTGAGCCGGTACTCGATCCGCCGTACCGTGTGGCGCAGGTTCAGCAGCCGCGACGGCCGCTCTCGCTCGCGCAACAACCGCAGGAGGCGCCGGCGCAACAGTCCCGTTTTGGAGAGATACGGCTGCCCTTCCGCCGGCCAAAGCAGAAACACCGCGGGACTGTTCGGCAGCGTTTCCAGCGCCGCGTCCATCGCTCCCAGATCTTCGCCGGTGTCGATAGCGATCATTGCCGGCCAGCCTGCGCGAACGCTACTCGGTAACCGCTTTGCTATCGATCAGCGCGCGCGTCTCGGCGATGAACGCTTCCACGCTCTTCGCGCCCTGGTCGCCATGCTTGCGGTTGCGAACCGCTACCTGCCCGTTCTGCTGCTCGCGGTCGCCCAGCACCAGCATGAACGGAATCTTCTGCAACTGCGCCTCGCGAATTTTGAGGTTCACCTTTTCGCTACGCTCGTCGACCGTGGTGCGGATGCCGGCGGCTTCGAGCTGCTTCTGCACCTGGCGCGCATACTCGGTTTGGCGGTCCGTGATCGGAAGAACGGTCGCCTGAACCGGCGCCAGCCACAGCGGGAACGCCCCGGCGTAGAGCTCGATCAGGTAAGAGATCATGCGCTCCATCGTGCTGAGGATGGCGCGATGGATCATCACCGGCCGGTGCTCCTTGCCGTCGGCGGCGACATACTTCAGCCCGAACTGGCTGGGCAGATGGAAGTCCACCTGAATCGTCGAGTAGGTCTCTTCGTGGCCCATCACGTCGGCAAGCTGGATATCCAGCTTCGGCCCGTAAAACGCCGCTTCACCCGGCGCTTCGGTAAACGGCAGCCCGAGCGATTGCATGGCTTCGCGAAGCACGCGTTCGCCCAGCTCCCACATGGCGGGATTGTTGACGTACTTGTCCTTCTTCACCTCGTCGTGCAGCGAAAGGCGGTAGGTGTACTTCGTAATGCCGAGATCTTTGTACGCCTCTTCCACCAGCTGCATCACCTTGGTGAACTCTTCTTTGATCTGCTCCGGCGTACAGAAGATGTGCGCGTCGTTCAGCGTCATGCAGCGCACGCGGCTCAGCCCGCTCAAGGCGCCCGAACGCTCATAGCGATACATGGTGCCGAGTTCGGCGATCTTCACCGGCAGGTCGCGGTAGCTGCGTTGTTTCGATTCGTAGACCAGGATGTGGTGCGGGCAGTTCATCGGCCGCAGCACCATCTGCTCGGTCTCCAGGTCCATGGGCGGGAACATATCCTCGTGATAGTGTTCCCAATGGCCGGACCGCTTGTAGAGATCCACCTTCGCCAGGTCCGGCGTGTAAACGTGCTGGTACCCGGCCGCGCGCTCTTTCTGCAGAATGTAGTCTTCCAGAATCCGGCGAATCGTCGCGCCTTTGGGCAGCCAAAGCGGCAGCCCCGCGCCCACGGTCTCGTTGACCGTGAACAGTTCGAGCTCCTTGCCGAGCCGGCGATGGTCGCGGCGCTTGGCCTCTTCCAGGCGGTTGAGGTATTCCTGCAGGTCCTTGTCGCTGAAGAATGCCGTTCCGTAAATGCGCTGCAACTGTTTGTTGTGCTCGTCGCCCTTCCAGTACGCGCCGGCGATCGAAAGCAGTTTAAATGCCTTCAGCTTAGACGTGTTCGGCACGTGCGGACCGCGGCAGAAGTCGATGAAATGCGGGCCGAGCGTGTACTCCGAGAAGATTTCCCCGGCGCGTTCGGTAATCAGTTCGCACTTCATCCACGCGTCGGAATACTTCTGGAGGCCTTCATCCTTGCGGGTCATCACGCGCTCGTAGGGAAGATTGCGAGCCTGAATCTCGCGCATCTTCTTCTCGATTTTTTCGAGATCTTCCGGCGTGAACGGCGTGGCGCGATCGAAATCGTAGTAAAACCCGTTTTCGATGGGCGGACCGATGCCGAGCTTCGTTTCGGGATACAACTCCAGCACCGCCGCCGCGAGCAGGTGCGCCGTAGAGTGCCGGTAGACGTAGAGCGCCTCGGCATCCTTAGACGTCAGGATCTGCACCGTCGCATTTTCCTCGAGCGGGCGGGTCAAATCGTACAGCTCGCCGTTGACCTTGGCGACGATCGCCGCGTCCGCCAGACGCGGACTGATGTTTTTGGCGACATCCAGAGGCGTGGTCCCCGCTGGAACCGGCTGTTTACTGCCGTCCGGCAGGCTGATTTCAATGGTGCTCATAGGGAAATTTCAGCGTAACACGCACCTTGCCGCCGCGAAGCGTTTACGGGCTGCCGGGCGCGCGTGCGCTATCATGTGGATACGAGCCTCATGGCAGTACCCACTACTCAAGCCGGAATTGATGAAGCGACTCTGGTTGCGCAATCTCGCGAAGGCGATACGCAGGCCTTCGGAGAACTCGTGCGCCGCTACGAAGGGCGGATTTTCCGCCTCGCGCAGCATGTTACCAATAACCGAGAGGATGCCGAGGACGTTTTGCAAGAGACGTTCATGAAGGCGTACGAACACCTCGATCAGTTCCAGGGCAACTCCAAGTTCTATACCTGGATCGTGCGCATCGCGGTGAATCAGGCGCTGATGAAATTGCGCCGCCGCAAGACCGATAAGTCCGTCTCCATGGACGAAAACATCGATACCGGAGAGGACACCATTGTTCGCGAGATCGCAGCTTGGGGCGAGGATCCGGAGCAGCGGTTTTCGCGCGAGGAGCTGGGCCGGATTCTCGGCGATGCGGTTGAGAGCCTGGAGCCGCCGTATCGTTCTGTCTTTGTGCTGCGCGATATCGATGAGCTCTCCACGGAAGAAACGGCGGAAGCGTTGAATCTTTCCATTCCGGCCGTTAAGAGCAGGCTCTTGCGGGCGAGGCTGCAACTGCGCGAAAAGCTCGGCCGGTACTTTAAACGCAAGGGGGACGACGCCTTTGCTTACCTGTAAAGAATTTCTCAACGAGTTGAGCGACTTCCTCGACGAATCGCTCGATGCGGAAATTCGGGCAAAGCTCGAACGCCACATCACCGAGTGTCCGAATTGCTGGGTGATCGCCGATACCACCCGCAAAACCATCCAGATCTATAAAGGGATGGAGCCGTATCCGATCCCCGAAGACGTGCAGTCCCGCCTCATGCGGGCCCTGGAACGAAAAATCGCCGCCAAGCAGTGACGCGCGAAACTATTTGACGGCCAGGGTCACCCCCGTCTGGCTTCGGCGGGAGCTTGCCGCGTCCCCAATCGATACTGTAATCGGAATCGCAGCGCCCGTCGGCACGGTCGGCGGAACAATCGCATTGATCTGAACCAGCCCGGCCACCGCCCCCGGGGCCGCTCCCGCATAGCTCACCACGGCCGGTTGACCGTTGATGTCCACGCGGACCGTCTGATCCGCCAGCAGGCCGGCTGCGCTTGCCACCGTTCCGTCCGCAACGGGCGTAAACAGCTCGCCCATGCCGGTCGCGTAGATCACAATCGTGGAGCCGCGCGGAGCCGCATTCTTCGACCCGTTGATGGTATACGCGGCGGTGCTTGAATCATAGTTCAGAATCGCTCCCTGTCCCTGACCTAAACCGCCGAACGCGAACGCGCCGGGATTGGCCGGCACTACGGTCAGCGGATAGGCCGCGGTGCGCGTGGCGCCATTGATCACGGTCGCCGTCACCGATGGGTTCGCCGTTCCCCATACCGAGGCGACGTCAAACGGCACAACCGCATTGATCTGGTTCGTCGACACCATAATGATCGGGGCAATCACGGGAACGCCCGCGCCGATCTGAAAAGATACCTGAATCGAGCCCAGCTTTGTGGGGTAGGTGGCCGGCGAACCGGTCGGCGTCGCAGTGAGCGCGTTTGACGGCCCCAGGTTCTGCCCGAAAATCGAAATAATCTCTCGCGGCGCTACCGACGTCATTCCGGAGACCACCGGGTCGGGACTCGTTCCCGTCTGCGTCGCCGTCGCCAGATAACTCGCGGCGTTCACGATGGACGTGATCGCCGGTGCATTGGCCGGCAGCACAGTGAAGGTGGTGCTTGCCGGCAACTGCCCGGGATTGTTCGGCGGCGCCGGGTTCGTCACGGCGAGCGTCCAGACGCCCGGCGAAGATAGAAACGCAGCGTTGACGGTCGCCTGAAGCACCTTCGCGCTCAGCAGCGTGGATGTAAGGGTGATCGGCGGATTTGCGCCCTGCTGCAGGGTCACCACGGACGTGCTGAAGAAGTTCTTGCCGTAGATCGTGATTACCGGATTCACGGCCGGCCCGGCGATCACGCTTGCCGGGAAGATTGGCAGTGTCGCGTCCAATTGCGGCGCGCCGGCGGAAACCACCAGATTCACCAACACCGTAAACGACCCGTTGACCGCGTTTGTGGCCGCAAACGTCACAACTCCGCCGTAGCTTCCGGGGTTCAGGTTGGCGACCGTCAGGAGATCCAGGCCGATGTAAATGGGTGTGAACGAGCCCGACAGCGCCACGCCGCTCGTCTGGGTATTAGGCAGTTGGCCGGATTGAGAAACCCGCAGCCACACCGGGGTATTGCCGCCCCCGCCCGTACTCCCACTCGAGGCGTTGGCCGCACTCACGCTGAACGGAATGATATTCCCGCTGGATGCCACGTCCATCACACTATTCACCGGCGACACCGCGCCTGCTCCCGTGGTGTACGTGAATGTCAGCACCGGGGAACCCGACCCCGCGGCAGCCGCCGAATAATTGCTCGTCACAGGATCTGCCGACACCACAAGCTGCGAAGGCGGATTCGATATCAGGAGTGACACGGGAACGGTAATGGTGTTCGTCCCCGTCGAAATCGCAATCGAACCGGCATAGTTGTTCGGTGTCAATCCCGTGGGGTTCGCCACCACAGTCAACGACAATGGCGCGTGTCCGGTATCCGGCGTCACGGCGAGCCACCCCGCGGGCGTCGAGGTTGCGGTGACTGTCAAGGTGGTGCTCGCGCTCGCCGTCGCCGGCAAAGAGACCGTTACTTTCGCGGCCGCCGGATAGGTGGTGCTCCCCACCTGATAGGAGAAGCTCAGGGAGGCCGGCAGCGCCGCCGGCGTCTGCGCAAATACCGGAGCCGCCGCGAACAGCGCCGCAGCCAGGAAGAGGTGCTTCATACTTCAGAGATCGGCAGATGTACGGGAAACCTTTAGTGTGCGCGCCGAAAAAATGCGGCAGTACACTGAAGCATGACCTGCTCCCGTCGCGATCTCACCTTGCTATTGCCCCTTCTGGCAGCCCGCGCCTCGGCCCAGCCGGCCGCCAAACTGCCGACCCGGGTTTACAGGTTCGAAGACCTCCCGGTCAAGACCAACGGCCAGAACCAGTCTCGTGCCATCCTCAACGGACAGACTCACGAAGGCATGGCTCTGGAGGTGCACATGACCGACCTTGCCGCCGGAGCGTCGCCGCACCCGCCGCACAAGCACGTTCATGAGGAAATGGTGATGCTCATCGAAGGCCAGCTCGATGCGACCATCGGCGGCGAGACCACCCGCCTCAGTCCCGGGTCCGTCATCTTCTTTGCGTCGGGGGACGAGCACGGCACCCGCAATCCCGGACCAGGCCGTGCTCGCTATTTCGTGGTCGCGCTCGGCCGCGACGCTTAACGGATTTTTGAAACGCCGTTAGCTGTTGTATTCGGCGGACAACCTTCCGAGTGCGAGCGCACCGAGCATCAGCCCGAAGTCGCGCAGAGCGATGTCGTAGTAGTTTGCGGCCAGCAGAAGATTACAGATGATTCCCAGCAGCCAGAGAGCAACGACGTAGGCGCCGATTTTCGGCCTGATGGCCACCAGCAATCCCGCAATGATCTCGACTACACCCACCGCGAGCATGAATTGGTGCGCTGTTACCGGCAGCATTTTGACGACGGCGGGTGCAAGATACATGTCCCAATTCACGAGTAGCTGGAAGAATTTGTCGAGGCCCGCCAGTAGCGGAGCCAAAGTGAAAGCGACATGTAGGATTTGGTAGGCCTGATACGACGGCGCGGCCGAAGTTACATCTGTTGTCGCCGCGTGCCGTCCGAACATGCCGTGCCGGCCCGTTAAAGTGTGTTCCATAACCAGACTCTCCTTGTAGAGGCACACGCTGTATACTGCAAGTGGTCAACCGTTCTTCTGTTTCATACTCTAGGACCTAGCAGCGTGCTATCCTGATTCCGGATGTTCGGCCGCCAGCGTAAAGCCCGTGTTTTGTTCGGAGTATCGGACTTGCTCCTGGCTACCCTGGCATTCGAGACGGCTTACCGAACTCGCGTCATCCTTAACCTCGAGCACGATTTTTACCTCAGCGTCGAACGCAAAGCCCTCGTTCTGGGTTTCTCACTCGTCGCCTGGGTCGCCATCGGGCTATGGCTCGAAGTCTACGAAAAGCTCGATTCTCCGCACCCCGGCATCATTCTCCGCGACGCTGCCCGCCAGTGCTTTTACGGCGCGCTCGCCCTGGTGGTCTTCGAATATGCCCTCCGCCTGGACCTGAGCCGCTTCTTCGTCGGACTATTTGCCGCGCTCGCGTGGGTGCTGCTGGTGCTGTTCCGGCTCACCGCCGGGCGCGTGGTGGGCGCCATCCGGCGCGAATTCGCGGCGCCGCACTATGTCATGGTCGTCGGCACGGGAGAGCGCGCGCGGCGTATGGCCCGGGCGCTGGAGCAGTCCTCCGATTACGGCATCCGGCTCCTCGGCTTTCTCGCGGAACGCTCCGCCGCCGCGGTGCCTGCCGAGATCCATATTGCGGGGATTTACCCAGTCCACCCGATCTCCGAGCTGCCCGCCATCCTGAGCCGCCAAGCCATCGACGAAATTGTCTTCGCCGTCGGCAGCGACAGCCTGGCTCAACTGGAAGAGGTATTCCTGCTCTGCGATGAAGAGGGCGTGCGCACCCGCGTGGCCGTCGATTTTTTCCCGCACGTCAACAGCACGGTGTCGCTGGACCGTCTCGGCGCCACTCCGCTACTCACCTTTTCCGCCGCGCCTTACGACGAAATCCGGCTCCTGCTCAAGCGCGGAATCGATATCCTCCTCGCCGTTGCAGGTCTGCTGGTGCTATCCCCGTTCATGCTGGCGATCGTCATTCTGATCCGGATCACGTCCCCCGGTCCGGCTATTTTCCGCCAGGTCCGCTGCGGACTCAACGGGCGCCGCTTCCTCTTCTACAAATTTCGTTCCATGTGTCAGAATGCCGAAGAGCTCAAGCCGTCGCTGGCGCATCTCAACACCAGAGACGGCGTGGTCTTCAAGATTCCACGCGACCCCAGGCTCACGCGCATCGGCCGCTATTTGCGGAAATTCTCGATCGACGAATGGCCCCAGTTGTGGAACGTGCTGCGGGGCGATATGTCGCTGGTCGGCCCCCGTCCGGCCGTGCCCAGCGAAGTCGATGGCTACCAGCGGTGGCAGCGCCGCCGGCTGCGTATGCGCCCCGGCCTGACATGCCTTTGGGCCGTTTCCGGCCGCGACAACCTGGATTTCGACACCTGGATGAAGATGGACATGCATTACATTGATAACTGGTCGCTGGCGCTCGATTGGAAGATCATCCTGCGAACCATTCCACGCGTCCTCACGGGCCACGGAGCCAACTGAGAGGAAAACCGAACTCATGCACCTTGTACCAACTCAAGACGAAGTCGTTGCCGTGTTGCGCGACACCGGGGCGTTGCGAACGGGCCATTTCGAATACCCCAGCGGACTGCATTCCAATGAGTATCTGCAGGTCCCGCTGGCGTTGCGCTATTCGCAGCACCTGCGTATGCTCTCCGTTGGGCTGAGCCGCAAGCTGCGCGCGCATCCGGAAATCCGCGCCATCGCTCATGAACTTTCGATCGTAGTTCCAATGACCGGCGGACTGCCGGTGGCTTTCGGCGTTGCCGACGCCCTCCGCGCGAAACAGGTCTACTGGACAGAGCGGGAGCACGACGCGGAAGCGCTGCACTTCCGCCAGTTTCTGGTGCCGCAGAAGGGCGAACCGGTGGTCCTGGTAGACGATATTCTTCGCACCGGGTCAAAACTCGCGGAATGCAAGCAATTGCTGGAGTCTTACGGGGCGCAGGTAATGGGGTTGGCGGTTATCGTTTACCAGCCAAATCCGAAAACTCAGAGCTTTGGCAATCTGCCGCTCTACTATCTTGCCAAGCTGGATGCGCATTACGCGGTTAACAGCCAGGAATGCGGTTGGTGCCAGGAAGGCGAACCGCTGCAAAAAGTCTGGCTGTAGCTGTAATAATCGCGTGACGAATGCTGGCAAGTAGCCACCTGTCAGTTACTTGTGCGTTGTCATGCAGTTTTGCTGAAAAAATGTGCAGTACGTGACAACTCCATGACTGAATTGGTGAGTAAGCACGCGTCCGGAGTGTTTTCCACAGGTTTTTCCACAGCCTCGTGGAAAACCGTAGATATCGTCCGGCTACTACCCTTGGTGGAGACGCACCTGGAAGTGGCGAGGTGGTACAGTGAAACAGAATTCGAGCACCATGCGACGTTTCAAGCAGCTCCTGTTAATGGCTGCCTTCGCGGCCGTTCCGCTGTTGGCGCAGGAAGGTGAATCCAAGCTCGCGCCGTACTACCCGACGCCGCAAACGATTGTCGAGAAGATGCTGCAGCTCGGAGGTCTCAAGGCGGGGGAGAAAGTTTTCGACCTGGGCTCCGGCGACGGACGCATCGTCATCATGGCGGCCCAGAAATTTCATGCCGAAGCCGTCGGCGTGGAACTCGATAAGGACCTCTGCCGCCAAAGCATCGAAAAAATCAAGAAACTCGGGCTCGAACGCACTGCGCACATCATAAACGGCGACTTACTGGCGCAGAATTACAGCTCGGCTGATCTGGTCACGGTTTATCTACTCCCGGACTCCATCAATAACAAGGTACAGCCGATGCTCGATAAGCAACTGAAGAAGGGTGCGCGGGTTGTCGCTCACGACTTTGAGTTCCGGTCCTGGACTCCCGAGAAAGTGGAGCAAATCGCCGATGACGGCGAAGGCCGCAGTCATACGCTATACCTCTACCGGAAATAAGGTGGTGTCTCCGCCGAAATTCAGCCCGGCTGCGTATCTGGCCTGGGCAAGGGTTCCGTTGGCCGTCGCCGCCCTGGTAGTCACCAAAATGTATATGGCCGACGCGGGCGTCGCCTTTTACATTCTACTGGCGGTATATCTCGTTTATTCGGCCGCGGTGGCCTTCCGCCCGCGCGTGCAGACTGGTCTGGTCGGCATGCTAGGGCTGTTCGGCGACACCGTTTATTGGCTGATTATCTCGGGCTACGGCACGGACCAGATGCTCTGGGTGTCGTCGTTGTATTTCCTCTTCCTCCTGACGGCGGCATTGGTTCTGCACGGAGCGGTGGAGACGGTCCTCATCACGGTGATCGCCGTAGTCTTCTGCGCGGTTCTTCCGAACCCCGTGCTGGAGCGGCTGGAGCGCACGGTCCTGGTAGCCGGCGCACTCGCGTCGGGGTTCGCCGTGGCCACTCGCCGGTCGCGATCCAGAGAAGCTTCCGTCGAACAGGAATTGCAAGAGGCGCGGGGCGCCGCCGAAATGGCAAGCGAACAGGAGCGGCAGCGCATCGCCGCGGACTTCCACGATGGGCCGCTGCAGAGCTTCATCAGTATGCAGATGCGCCTGGCGATTCTGCGCAAGATCTTCGAACGCGACCACGACGCGGGTATGCGCGATTTGCAGGAATTGCAAGCCCTCGCGCAATCGCAGATCAGCGATCTTCGCACGTTCCTGCATGCCATGCGACCGGTGGACGTCGATGGCGCCAACCTCATCTCTACAGCGCGCCGTACGGCCGAGACATTCCAGAAGGAAAGCGGCATTCCGGTGACGTTCATCGGCACCACGCTGCCGGTCGGTCTGCCGCAGGAAACCACGCTCGAAGTTTTGCAGATGATTCGCGAGGCACTGCACAACGTGCAGAAGCATGCGCACGCGACGCGCGTGGCCGTGGCCGTCGAGAAGCACGACCGCGCGCTCGAAATCGCCATTGACGATAACGGCAACGGCTTCAGTTTCGCCGGAACCTATAACCTCGAAGAGCTCGAATTGTTGCGCCTGGGTCCGGCGAGCCTCAAGCGGCGCGCGCGCTCCATCAATGCCGATCTGCAACTCGAATCGCGACCCGGTCGCGGCGCCGGCCTCAAGGTCCGGGTACCGCTGCAATGAAGTGGCTGTCCCTGGCCTGCGTTTTCCTCGCGGGCTGCGGGCGATATGCCGATTTCACCCTTCCGCAACTCCCGGGCGGACCTAGACCTGTCTACATCTTCGCCGAGGACCCCTCTCCGGTGATTGCGAACGGCAATTTCACGGACGTCCTGAACCCATCGGTGGTCCGCGCCGCGGGCGGGCTGGTAAATCTCTACTCCGTGTTCGACGGACGCACCTGGCACACGGCGCTCGCCACGTCTTCCGATGGTTCACGCTGGCAGCCGCAGGGCATCGTGCTCTCTCCTCAGCCATCCACTTGGGAGGGCTCCTACATTGCCGCAAATGGATCGGCGCTGTTTGAAGAGTCGCGGTATTGGTATTGGTATCAGGCGGGACCGAGACAGGAGCCGCGCCTCGGACTGGCGGTTTCGAGCGATGGACGAACGTGGCGAAAACAGCCGGCGCCCGTTGTCGAGGGCGGTCCTTACATGTCCTGGGACGAACGAGGCGTCGCCGATCCCTATGTCATTCGATTCGGGGGCAATCTATACATGTATTATACAGGTCTAGATCGGGCCAGGCCTCCGCACCAACGAATTGGAATTGCGCGGTCCACGGATGGAATTTATTGGAAGAAATTGCGATCCGGCCCGGTGCTCGATTTCGGGAACGAAGCCAATTTGGGAGAACCGGCCGTGTGGAGTTCCAGCGGCCATTATTGGATGCTCGTGACGGTGCGCAATCGCGATGAAACCCGGTATTTGGAGTTGGCAGATTCCACGGATGGCGTGCATTGGACCCCTCTGCGTCAGGCGTTTCGCCCGCGCTCAGCGTGGGACAGCGAAGTGCTCTGCGACCCCTCCGTGCTCGAAGAAAACGGCCGTGTAGAAGTCTGGTTCGGCGGCGGCGACCGCCCGTCGCCGGATGAGAACCTCCACGGACAAATCGGGCACGGCAGGCTAATTCAAAAATCGTATTAAGAAATAGTACTAAAAGAAATTCATACCTCAAACTATTAATTCTTGCTGAAAGCTGCTATGATTCCCCTCGGTGATACTCCCCAGGGGATATCACTGAAGACATAGCTCACACAGACATCGCGGAACTGGATATTTGTCTTCTCCACGCCCGCCGAATCCACCTTCCGTAGGGGAATCGCTCATGAACGTCACGCCTTGTACGGCGCAGCATTCCGGAGTCTCGCCGGAGCCGCCTTTTGACCCGTCCTGGTCGCACATTGTCAATCGAATCAAGAGTGGGGACCCCTCGGGGATGGAAGACTTGTATAGTGTTTTCCGCAAGGGCGTGCGCTATTACATGTGCCGGCGCCTCGGTCCGCAAGATCTGGATGACCGCCTTCACGAAGCATTCATCTGCACTACGCAGGCGATCCGCAAAGGCGGTTTGCGGGAGCCTGAAAGACTCATGGGCTTCGTGCGCACGGTGGTGCGGCGGCAAGTGGCCTCGCACATCGAAGAGGCCGTGGAAGCGCGCCGCCACTGCGCGGACGCCGAATTCACGCTACGGATCTCCGACCGCAAGCCGGACCCTGAGCATGGCGCCATCGAGCGGGAGAAGAACGAAGTCGCCATGCGCGTGCTGAACAGCATCACGCAGCGGGACCGGGAAGTGCTCATCCGTTTTTACCTGAAAGAACAGACGGCGGGCCAGATCTGCCGCGAGTTGAAATTAACCGAGACGCAGTTCCGGCTCATCAAATCGCGGGCGAAAGCGCGGTTTGGGGAACTGGGCAGGCGGCGCTTCTCGGCGCGGCACTCCGCTCGGACGCAGTAAGCGGATCGCCCGCTACGCCGCGATTTTTCGCCGCGCGATATCCACCACACGTTCGAGCCGGCTGGGACGATTCACCGGGACGCTCAACGGCCACGGTTCTTCGACGCCGAGCAGCGCGAGAGCACTACCCAAAAGCGCCATGTTCTTGCTGAAGTGAATCATGTCCTGCATTTTCTGGTTGGGATCGTCCTCCGCCCAGAAGTTGTGCATGACGGGCGAGACGGAAGCGAGAAAGGCAATGACTGCGGCGGCGCCCAGTTGCGGTTTCACGCCGAGAGCGATGAGCGAGCCTCCGAGCGTGATGAGTGCGCCCGATGCAATCACCGCCGCTTCGGGCTGCGGCACATTCTTCGCGCCGGCATATTGGGACATGTTCCTCCACTCCAGGAAGTGATGGATGCCGCTATAAATGAAGAATCCGCCGAATACGATCCGGCCGGCCAGAAATAGACCTTTCATGCGGGATTGGATTCGCCGATCGCCCGGTGCGTTGCGGCGCCTGAGTACGCCCGCCGACACTCGCGCGGCAGTTCCGTGACCGGAATGACGTCTGGCTTACGTCTTTGGCGGCGTTTGCAACTGCGAAGCCGTGTGTATCCCTCCGGCGAGTTCCGGCAGAATGCCAAGCTCGCGATAGATGGGGCGAACATCGTGGCGGATGGCCGGCAGTTCGCGCGCGAACCAGAGCCCGGCGACGATGCAGGTGGCGCCTCCGAAAGCGAGTGTATGCGGCGCTCCGATGCGGGCGGCGAAGGCTCCGGCAATCAGACTGCCGAAAGGCGCTACCCCTTGAAACGACATCGCATAGAAGGACATCACGCGCCCGCGCTTCTCCTCTGCCACGATCGTCTGCAGAATCGTATTGCTGGCGGCCATTTGCTGCAGGAAGCCGAAGCCGGTGAACAGGAGCAGCACCAGCGAAAGCCACAGCACGCGTGAAAACGAGAACGCGATCAGGGTTGCGCCGAAGAGCGCGGCGGAGATGGCGATCATCCGTCCCAGCCCGAGCACGGTTTTGCGCGCCGCCAGCGACAGGGCGCTCGCCAGGGCGCCGACCCCGACCGCGGACATGAGGAATCCCAAGGTATGCGCCCCGCCGCCGAGGACTTTCGAAGCAAAGACCGGCATCAGCACGGTGTACGGCATACCGACGATGCTGATGACGGAGAGCAGCAACAGAATCGAGCGGATGGGAACGCTGCGGGTGACGTACGTCCAGCCCTCGCGAAAATCCACCAGCACCCGCCTGTGCGCCTGGCCGGCGGCGCGCGGCTGCACATGCATCGAAAACAGAGAAACGATGACTGCGATGTAGCTGATGCCGTCCAGCAGGAAACAATATCCTTCGCCGACTGCCGCGATCAACACCCCGGCGATTGCCGGACCTACGAGCCGCGCTGCGTTGACCATCGATGAATTCAGCGCGATGGCATTGCTGAGGTCATTGCGGTCGTCGACCATCTGGACGACGAATGCCTGGCGTGCGGGCATGTCGAAGGAGTTGATGAGTCCCTGAAATAACATCAGCAGAATTACTTCCCAGATGGTAATGACGTGCAGGAGCGCCAGCACGGCAAGGCCGAACGACTGGAGCATGGAGAGGATCTGTGTGACGATCAGGGTCCGGTGGCGGTCCCAGCGATCCACCCAAACTCCGGCGAACGGACCCAGGAAGAAGGTGGGCGCCTGGCCCGCGAAACTCGTCAACCCGAGTAGAAACGGAGACTTGGTCAGGCGGTACACGAGCCACGAGGTGGCTATCCGAGTCATCCACGTGCCGACCAGCGAGATGCTTTGCCCGCCGAAAAACAGACGGTAATTGCGCGACCGGAGCGCCCGAATTGCAAACCGCCAGTTACTCTGCGCCATGACGCGTTTCGAGTCTCCCACAGACACGCGTGAGGGCGCTGGCGATTTTTTAACACAGTTAGCCGGATACTGCGGCCGGCTATACGCTTGCGGTCGGCGCGAAAATTCCGTCCAATGAGGAGGTGATATACTCTTGGCGCGGTATTGTCTTCTTTTCGTAATCCTAAGGGAGCTACTTCATGCTCGATCTGGTTATTGTTCGCGCTATCTTCCTCCTGATTCTCGCTGTGGCCGGGTACGCCCTGCATCCCATGGAAGGTTCGCCCTTCCTTTCGGCGGGCGCGGGTCTGGTAATTGCAACGTGCATCATTTTATTTGAAATCCGGCTGGAACGGGTCAGCCTGACGCGCCTGATCGGCGCAGCGATCGGTTCGGTGTTAGGAATTGTGGGCGCGTTTCTCATGTCGCTGGTTTTGAGCAGGGCGTCGGCGCCGGCGTATGTGCAAGTGGGGCTGTTGCTGTGGATGACTTACATCGGCTTGATTGTCGGCGCGAAAAAGGGCGACATGCTGAACCTGGCGGCGCTCGGCGGCATCTTCGGCGGCGAGAAGTCATCGAAAAAGTCGTTTAAGATTCTGGACACGAGCGTCATCATTGACGGGCGCATCGCAGATATCGCCGAGACCGGATTTCTCGACGGCGTGCTGGTGATTCCGCAATTCGTGTTGCGCGAACTGCAGCTTGTCGCCGATTCGGCCGACTCCATGAAGCGCAATCGCGGACGGCGCGGGCTGGACATTCTGCAGCGCGTGCAGAAGATGGCGCACCTGAACGTGCAGATCGTGGAAGAGGATTTTCCGGCGGTCCGCGAAGTGGACATGAAGCTCATCGAGCTTGCGAAGATTTACGATTGCAAGGTGGTCACGAACGATTTCAACCTCAACAAAGTGGCGCAACTGCACGGCGTGGAGGTGCTGAACATCAACGAGCTCGCCAATTCGCTGAAGCCCATTGTGCTGCCCGGCGAAACCATGCGCGTGTTCATTCTCAAAGAGGGCAAGGAGTACAACCAGGGCGTCGCATACCTCGATGACGGCACCATGGTGGTGGTGGACAACGCCAAGAAGATGATTTCGAAAACCATCGACGTATCGGTGACCAGCGTGCTGCAGACCACCGCGGGGAAGATGATTTTCGGCAAGTACGACGAGCGGATGCATGCGGCGGCGGGCGCGGAAAAGCACGAGCGGCCGGTGCGTAAGAGCGATCCGCAGCCCATTCTCAACGCGGCCGGCGAGAAAACCACGATAGAATCGTAGAGCACATGAAAGTCGCCGTCATTTTGCCCGCCGCCGGGCTGGGCACCCGCATGGGCCGCGCGCCCGCGGAGAAGACGGGCACCAGCCGCAAGCAGTTCATGCTGCTGGAAGGCTCGCCGATTCTGCTGCACACGGTGCGGAAGTTCGCCGCGAGCGACCGCGTGAGCGAAATTCTGGTCGCGGTGCGCGCGGAGGATATTCCGTGGGTGGAGGAAATGCTCGGCGCGGAGTTCGCGCGCGGGCGCGTGCGCGTCGTCGAAGGCGGGAACAGCCGGCAGGAATCCGTGCAGAACGCCCTAGCCGCGCTCGGCGGCGGAGTGGATCTGGTTGCGGTGCATGATGCCGTGCGGCCGTTCATCGACATCGAAACCATCCACAAGGTGTTTGACGAAGCTGCGGAATCGGGCGCGGCGATTTTGGCGGTTCCGGTGGTGGATACGGTCAAGCAGGTGAGCCGCGGTACGGGCAAGGTAAAGATCCGCGCCACACTGCCGCGCGAAAAGCTGGTGCTCGCGCAGACCCCGCAGGTGTTCCGGCACGATCTGCTGGCACGCGCATTTCAGACAGCGCGCGACGACGGCTTCATCGGGACCGACGAAGCCAGCCTGGTCGAGCGG
The DNA here is from genome assembly GCA_035606355.1 of Candidatus Limnocylindrales bacterium. Classification (GTDB taxonomy): domain Bacteria; phylum Acidobacteriota; class Terriglobia; order Bryobacterales; family Bryobacteraceae; genus Sulfopaludibacter. Next base: position 84,478 of record DATNFO010000034.1, read on the forward strand.
CTGGAGGCGGAAGTCAGCGTGGTGCTCGGCAGCGACCGCAATATCAAGATCACGAAACCCGGCGATATGGACCTGGCGCACGTATTCCTGAAGGAAGATCTGGCGAAGGAAGCGCGCTAGTGCCGGAGATCCGAACGGGGCTGGGTTGGGATGTGCATCGCATCGTGGCGGGCCGGCCTTTGATGCTGGGCGGGGTGACAGTTCCCTGCGAGTTCGGGCTGGAGGGACATTCCGACGCCGATGTGCTCGCGCATGCCATCACCGACGCCATTTTGGGCGCGGCGGCGCTGGGTGACATTGGGATGCACTTTCCCGATTCGGACCCGCGCTGGAAGGGCTGTGACAGCCTGGTATTCCTCATTCATGCCAAGGAACTGGCCGAAGCGAAGGGCTACCGGATCGTAAACGTGGATTCCACGGTGATTCTGGAGCGTCCAAAGCTCAAGGATTTTCGGATGGCGCTGCGCGAGCGGTTGGCGGGCGCGCTGGCGCTGGACGTGGACCGGGTTTCCGTCAAATTCAAGACAGCCGAGAAGGTGGGACCGGTGGGGGAAGGCCGGTCCGCCGAAGCTCAGGCAATCGTCACGCTGGAACGTTAGCTGGCTTTTAAGAGGCACATGCGGCGCGCGGCGCGGCGGGCCTTCAGGCGCTCATTAGCTTTCTTCTGCTTTTCCGCGGAGACAACGGACTGACAGGCATCGCAGCGCTTGCGAATGCGCGACCGGGTGATGAATTCAGCGCCGCACCGCCGGCATTGCTTCGTCATCGTTTCCTCGAGCGGGAGGATTCCCGGTTTCTTGGGAAGCAAATGGGAATAATGGAAATCGCAGTGGTTCATGTCAGTACCTCGTGTCCTTGGGCCACACAGACCCACAACCCAGCGGACTGGGATGGGTGATATCGCGCAGCAGGTTGTTCCCTAACGCCGTCATACCGCACACCGGGGTCACCGTTGAACACCCCGAAGTGCTTTGAAACTAAACGACAATTCATTCCGAACGCGAAAGCTCGCTTCTTGAAGGACGGGTGTAGCGGAGGAGCCCACAACCGGCTTGCGTCCTGAAACTGTCATGGTTCGAACGTTACTACTGCACGCGACGAGCCGAACTTACGCGGCGCTGGAGGCAGCCGGCCGGTAGACACCGTCCGCGCCCAACAACTCCCAGCGTAAGTGATTGATGTAAAAAACGAGAATCGCATCCGGAAAGACGTTCTTAAATTTCTCGTAGACGCGCTCTTCCCAACCTTCGGTAAAGAACGGCTTGGGGTCTATATCCTTGGCGAAGAACCCGTTTTCATGGGGAACGCCGAGAAAATCCAGCACAGCGCCGATCATGTCCATGTGGGAGACCAGGATGGACTGAGCGATATCTTTCGCGAAATCTTCGTCGCCTTCGGAGATGCGGCTCCAAAACTTCGGAACGGACTTACGGAGGGCCTCTGTGTTCACCTTGGAGAGGTGGGTGCGGATCTTGAACCCTTCGTAAATCTGGAAGGTTTTCAGTTTGCCGATGGAAATCCCGCGGATCAGCCGTTCAAACGTTTCCTGGCCCAATCCCAGGTAAACATCGGTCATGCGCATAAATAGTCAGGTTAACATGGGACGGGCCTCTTCTGCGGAGGTGGGGGTCCGGATATCGGTTGGGGGCGGAGGCGGTAAGGCGCGGCATCCTGTGCACGTAGCGACCGGTCTCCAGACCGGTTGCAGGCCAGCGGAGCTGGCCGGAGGCGCGCTCGCGCGCCGCAACAGGAAAGATTCCTGTTGCCACGTCTGCTGCATCCAACTGGCCGGAGGCGCGCTTGCGCGCCGCAACAGGGTTGCCACGTCTACTGCATCCAGCCGGCCGTAGGCCGTAGGCGCGCTCGCGCGCCTGGTACCGGTCTGGAGACCGGTACCTACTTGGTTTATATCAGAGCTAACTGCTCTTCGGTGGGCTCCGCTCAACAGTACCAGGGCTCTGTCAAATAGGGGATTGTGGCTCGCGCCTGCATCGGCCGATCCACCCAGTCGCCTGTTTCCGCCAGGTCCCACACTTTTCGGAAGATCGATTCTCGTCCGACGTGGTGGCGCTCTTCGCGCTTGATCGTCTCTTGTACCCGATGCGCGAGCGTATCCAGCCATGGATCTTCGTGGCGCCAGGGGTAAGTCAGCGCGCGCATGTCAAAGGGCTGGATGATCGCCCGGATTTCTTTTAGTTCCAGCATGCGCGAGCCTTCGGGAATCAGCAGCCGGATCGCCAGTTGGATTGGGGCGATTTGATCGACGAGATCCAGCCCGGCGAGTGCCCGCAGAAACTCGCGATAACTATCGCGAGTGGTCCACGGCGTGAACGGGATGAAGGTCGGGGACATCGGCAGTTCGGCCGCGCGCATCAGGCGCAGCGCTTCTTCAAAATCCGCGCGCGTGTGGCCCTTGGCGAGTTTTTCGAGTACGGCGTCATCGAGCGATTCCACGGCGCTGATCACGAAGGCACAGCCGGTTTCGCGCAAGACCGGGATGAGGTCGCGGTGCTTGAGGAGATGCTCCACCTTGATGGTGACGTCGTAACTGAGGCGCGGCCACTCGCGATGGAGCGCTTCGACGATCGCGACAGCGTGTCCGGGGCCATTGAAGAAATCGGGATCGCCGAAGGTGATGTGCCCGGCGCCGGCGGCGACCTGCTGGCGGATGTCCGCTATCACCACGTCGCGCTGTACCACGCGGAACGTGCCGTTATAGACGGGCACCACCGGACAATGCCGGCATAGGTGCTTGCAGCCGCGGCTCGCTTCGGTGTAGCCGACGGTGCGCGTGCCGCCGTTGGCCACCAGCTTGGCGTACGCGCCGAGCGGCGGCAGGCCGGTGCGATCGGGCGTGATGAAGTGCAGGCGTTCGAGACTCACGCCGGCGCGGGCGCGGCCTCCCCGAGCCCATTCGACCAGACCGTTTTCGAATTCGCCGCCGATGATGGTTTCGACTCCCGCGTGCCGGAGCACCCGCTCGTTCAACGGCGCGTATAGACCATACGCACACAGCTTCGCGTGCGTGTTGATGTCCCGGACACGTTCGACGGCGGCCAGAAACAAGCGCGTCGCGGTGTGCATAGGGAGGAAGAAGGCGATGCCCTCGGCCGCGGCAATCGCGTCGGTGGGAAGTCGTGTGCACGACAAGTCCACTACCGTGACTTCGTGATTCTGCGCGCGCAGCCAGGCGGCCGGGGACGCCAGTCCGAACGGCTGCCGTCCCAACTCGTATGTGGAAATGAGCACTACCCGCACGCTTTCTATTATGAACGCCGGGCGCGCATCTACCGTATGCGGGACACGTCCGGCCCTCTGATAAACTGGAAGTAAGTAATCTCCCCCATGCCAGTAGCAATCAGCTTGGCCGAGGAAATTCTCGACCTCAAACAACAGCGCAAGGCGATTCTGCTAGCGCACCATTACCAGGAGCCGGAAATTCAGGAGCTTGCCGATGTGGTCGGCGACAGCCTGGAGCTTGCCCGCAAGGCGCGCGACTTCGACGGCGACGTCATCGCGTTCTGCGGCGTCTGGTTTATGGCGGAGACGGCAAAGGTGCTCAACCCGGGCCGGATCGTAGTGGTGCCGGATCGCGATGCGACGTGCAGCCTGGTGGAGGGTTGTCCCGTCGAGCCGATTCGCAAGTTCCGCGAGGAGCATCCGGACTACGTCATCATCAGCTACATCAACACGTCGATTGAAGTGAAGGCCGAGAGCGACATTCTGTGCACTTCGCGGAATGCCGTCAACGTGGTGAATTCGATTCCCGCCGAGAAGCCGATTCTGTTTCTGCCTGACGTGAACCTTGGCAATTACGTGCAGCGGCAGACCGGCCGCAAGAACATGAAAATCTGGCAGGGCGCCTGCATCGTGCATGCCACCTTCCCGGCGCGGCGCGTGATGGAGGCGAAGCTGGAGCATCCCAGCGCGAAAGTGGTGGCGCACCCCGAGTGCCCGGAATCCGTGCTGGCAATGGCGGATTTTGTGGGGTCGACTTCCGCGCTCATCGAGTGGTGCGCGCGCAGCGACGCTCATGAGTTCATCGTGATGACGGAAAGCGGCATACAGTATTCGCTGAACAAGCTGCCGGGCAAGCAATTTTATTTCGTGGCGAATGAAAACTGCAACTGCAGCGAGTGCCCGTACATGAAGATGAACACTCTCGAAAAGCTGCGCGATTGCCTGGCCAACCTGCAGCCGCGCGTGGAACTTTCGGCGGACCTCATGCAGCGCGCGCTGCTGCCGCTCGAGCGCATGCTCGCAGTCAAATGAACGGCGCTCCACTCATCGACGGGTACGGCCGCATACACGACAACCTGCGCATCAGCGTCACCGACCGCTGCAATATCCGCTGCTTTTACTGCATGCCGGAAGACCAGGATGTGCACTTCGTGCCGCGGCGCGAAATTCTGGATTTCGAGGAAATCGAACGCTTCGCGCGAATCGCGGTGTCCCTGGGGATCAATAAGCTGCGGATCACGGGCGGCGAGCCGCTGCTGCGGCGCGATTTGCCGGTGCTGATTTCCCGGCTTTCGGCAATTCCGGGAGTTCGCGACCTGGCGCTGACCACGAATGGCGTTTTGCTTTCGCAATTCGCGCAACCGCTCTTCGACGCCGGACTGCGCCGGCTGAACGTGCACGTCGATACCCTTAACCGCGAGCGTTTCCACAAAATCACGCGCCGTGACGATCTGCCGCGCGTGCTGGAAGGCCTGGACGCGGCGCAGCGCGCCGGCTTTACGCGCATCAAGCTGAATGCGGTTGCCGTGAAGAATCTGGTGGAACCGGACATCGTGCCGCTGGCGCGTTTTGCGCGGGAACGCGGCTTTGAAGTGCGATACATCGAATTCATGCCGCTGGACGCGCAGAACCTGTGGGATCGCACAAAGGTGCTGAGCGCATCGGAGATCATCGAGACGCTGTCGCGCGAGATTTCACCGCTGGCGCCGGTGCCGGACCCGGATCCGCGCGCGCCGGCGACGGAATACAAGTATGCAGACGGCGGCGGCTGCGTGGGATTCATCGCCTCTGTCACGCGGCCGTTTTGCCTGAACTGCAACCGCCTACGGATCACCGCGGACGGCAAACTGCGCTACTGCCTCTTCGCCATTCAGGAAGACGACGTGAAATCGCCGATGCGCTCCGGCGCTTCGGACGAAGACATTGCCGCGCTGATTCGCCGGAATGTGGCCGCCAAGTGGGAAGGCCACGAAATCAATACCGCAAAGTTCGTTGCTCCGCCGCGCCCGATGTACTCCATCGGCGGCTAAGCTATAGGGATGCCGAATCGCCCCAAGCGCGCGCTTGGCGTTTTTGACGCCACCATGCTCGTGATGGGCGGAATTGTCGGTTCCGGTATCTTCATCAATCCGTACGTGGTAGCGCTGCACGTTCACACGGCGTTTCTGATTCTCGGCGTGTGGGTGGCGGGCGGTGTGCTGGCGATGCTCGGCGCGTTCATCTGGGCCGAACTCGCGACGAGGCTGCCGGGCGCGGGCGGCCAATATTTGTATTTGCGGGAGGCGTATCATCCGGCGGTGGCGTTTGTGTACGGATGGGTGCTGCTGCTGGTGACGCAGACGGGCGGCATGGCCGCGGTGGCGGTAGCGTTCGCGCACTACTATCGCGAGATCACTGGCTTTGGCAGCAGCGATGCGGCCATCGCCGCGACGGCGCTACTCTCGCTCACGGCGATCAACTGCTTCGGCGCGCGCGCGGGCAGCAATGTGCAGAGCGCACTCATGCTGACAAAGGCGGCTGCCATCGCGGCTATGGTTGTGGTCGGCCTGTGTCTGGGCGGGAGCCGGATTCACATGACGCCGCTGATCGGAGAGCCGCTTTCGGCGGGGTTGTTCGGGTCCATCGCCGCCGCCATGACGCCGGTGGCATTCGCGTACGGCGGTTGGCAGACGGCCAGCTTTGTGGCGGGCGAGATGCGAGACCCGCGGCGCGACCTTTCGCGCGGCCTGGTGCTGGGCGTACTCGGCGTGATTGTGTTGTACCTTTCGGTGAATTTTGTTTGCGTGAAGGTGCTCGGTCCGCAAGGCCTAGCGGCGACGCGCACGCCTGCTTCGGCGGTGATGCGGGCGGCCCTCGGCGAGCGCGGCGCGCAGTGGATCGCCATGGGGATCGCGGTTTCGACGCTCGGGTTTCTCAGCCAGGGCATCCTCACGGCGCCTCGCGTGTACTACGCGATGGCGTGCGACGGGCTGTTCTTTCGCAGCGTCGGAAGGCTCTCGCAGCGAACCGGCGCGCCTGTGGTCGCAATCGTGGTGCAGGGGGTGGTGGCCACGCTGACGGCGCTGTTGGGGCGCTATGAGCAGATCCTCAACTATGAAGTGTCGGTTGACTTCATCAATTTTGCGATGACTGCCGCCGCACTGTTCATCCTGCGGCGCCGCCTCACCGGCGGGCCGAAAATATACCGCACTCCGGGGCATCCGTACACCACGGCTCTGTTCGTGGCCGCGTGCGCCGCGGTGGTCATCAGCACCGTGTGGCACGATCCCGGAAATACCGCCGTGGGCATGGGTATCCTGCTGACCGGCATTCCCGTATATTTGTATTGGAGCCGCCGCCAACGCTCCGTTACCCGATGAGACAAAAACATTCCGAGTATATGGATTGGGCCAAGACGCGCAGCCGTGCGCGCTTCAATCTGGCCACAAGCGGAGTCGGCAGTTTTCCGCTTCGCGAATTGCAGTGGGACCCGGCCGAGCTGGAAATCAACGGCACGAACTCTTACGGGTACGGTCCGCTGAAACAGGCGATCGCCGGGCGCGCGGGCGTGGACCCGGATTGCGTGGTGACGGCGGAAGGGACGTCCTTCGCGAACTATCTCGCGATGGCGACGGTGCTGGAGCCGGGCGACGAAGTGGTTGTCGAATCGCCCGTCTATGGACTGCTTACCGACGCCGCTACATACATCGGCGCCACGGTGAAGCCGTTCTTCCGGAGAGAAGAAACGGGTTGGGCGATCGATCCGGCGGAGGTGCGGCGCGCCGTCACTCCCAACACGCGCCTCATCGTCGTGACCAATCTGCACAATCCGACCAGCGTGCAGGCGCAGGAGGAATCGCTGCGCGAGCTTGCGGATCTGGCGCGCAGCGCCGGTGCGTACCTGCTGGTGGATGAGGTTTATCTCGACGCGATTTACGAGAATACGCCGCGCACATCCTTCCATCTGGGACCGGAGGTGATCGTCACCAACAGCCTGACGAAGGTCTACGGCGTGAGCGGGCTGCGGTGCGGTTGGATCCTGGCGGCGCCGGAACTGGCACGGCGAATGTGGCAGTTGAACAATGTGTTTGCGGCGACACCGGTGCATCCGGGCGAGTTGCTGAGCGTCGCGGTGTTCCGGCAGCTCGATGCCGTTCGCGAGCGGGCGCGCCGGGTTGTGGAAGCGGACCGCGCCAAGCTCGCGGCGTTTCTGGACCGGCAGAAAGCTGTTTCGGCGGTTCGGACGCCGTTCGGAACCACGGCATTTTTGCGGCTGCGCAGCGGGAATATCGAGGCATTTCTGGAGCGGCTGCGGGCGCAGTACGAAACCTCGGCCGTGCCGGGTAGATTTTTCGGCTCGCCCGATCATTTCCGCGTCGGCATGGGGGTGGACTCGGAAATGTTCGCCGAAGGACTCCGGCGGCTGGACCAGGCGCTCAACGAGCAACACTGAGCGGTCTACGCACACCGCGGCATCTGATACGCTCCGGGTATGAAGTTGTATTTCCTTGTCATGCTCGGGGCGGCGTTGGGGTTTGCGCAGACAGCGCCACCTCCGAAGATCGCTCTGGTCAACATTGAAGAGGTGATGGTCAACACGCCCGAAGGTCAGCAGGCGGAGAAAGAGCTCGACGACCGGTTCTCGCCGCGGAAAGCCAAAATCGAGGACGAGCAGGAAGCCATCGCGAAACTGCAATCGCAGATCGAGCACCAGAGCCTCACGGACGAAGCGAAGCAGAGGTTGCAAGGGGAGATCGACGCCAAAGTGGTCGCGGTCAATAAGGAGACTGACCAGGCGGATGCGGAGCTCGATGCCGCGCAAAAGAAGGTGCTGTCGGCGCTAGGTCCACGGATTATCGCGCAAATCACGGCATACGCAACCGCTCACGGATACGCGATGGTGTTCGACATCAGCAGCAGCGACGCGCCGAGGCTGTACGCCCAAAACGCTACGGACATCACGGATGATGTGATCAAGACGTGGCCCAAGCGCCGGTAGAAGCGTGCTACGTCCAACGCCGATCCATACTTCGTGTGCGCCGCTCGGGAGGCGGCACGTAAGCGATATTCGGTCCATTCAACTGGGTGTGCAACTTTTCCGGTGAAATGCCGGGCGGTCTGCGTAACCGGCGAAACTCCCAGGACAGCAACACCGTGAGCGCAGCGACGATCACGAGGAAAAGAGACAACCCTGCAATCGGAGACATGGGTTAATATTGACGCTACCCTTCGGCCTACACAAGATGCTATCGGTTCACAAGGAGACCCCGGATTACGAACGATAGCTCTTGCCGGTTCGGTAGGGGCCGCGGATGGTTTGGGGCGCCGTTCGGTTTGGGTTTGGGGCAGGGCAATTCACCACTGAGACACAGAGGACGCTGAGAGGTCACAGAGAAAAACTAAGCGTTCAGCGGTAATCCCGGTTTTCTCTGTGCCGTCTCTGCGCTCTCTGTGGTGAATTGCCATGCCGCTACCTTACGACATGTTCAGCACTTCGAAATGGAACCGCTCGGGTGGAAACAGACCTGGCGTTTGGGGCACCAGGTGGCTCCAGGTTCGATAGGCGCTGTCCGCTACCGTTGAGTTCAGGTAGAACAGGAACTGATTGGAGAAGCACGCGATTGGCGGCGGCTGACGGAACGTGAGCCGCAGTCCCACGGCTTGTTCCAGTGCAACTCCGTCGGTGCGCACGTGCTTATCGCGCAGGAGCGTGACGAAGCTGGCGCGGCCGGCGTGCGGCCAAACGTCCGGGTGTAGCAGCTTGCGGAGGGTGTCTTCGCATTCGAAGGTGATCTCGCACTGACGGATCCATTCGAGTACGGAATCGCCCCAGAGCCAGTGCGCGAGCAGCCCTTTATACTGCTCCGTCAGCTTCAACGCAAGATCGAATTTGCGCTGTTCCAAGACTTCGGAATCGGCGTCGGTGTCGGCCAGCATGTCTTCGGCTTCCGACATCACCGCCGCGAATTCCTGTTCGCGATCTTCGGCGTGCTCGGGGCGATGAATCAGCAGCGGCGGGAGCTCATGGGTTTTACTCCCGGGAATTTCGATGTAATTGAGGTCCCTCATTCTCTCACCTGCCCCACTTGATAAGACGTCAATTCGGGGCGCTTTTGTTTCATCTTGTAGCACAAGCCGAGCCATTGTGAAAGATTAAAGTTTCGATATGCAGGATTTGCGCAAGCCATCACCCTAGCAGCAGTGCAGGGTAAGTGCCAGCACAGCGCCATGTTATGATTCGGTTCGTCTATGCCCGATTACGCTATTGGCCTCGACTTAGGCGGCACTAACCTGCGTGCCGCGGCGATCGACTTCACCGGCAAGATGCTGGACAGCATCGCCGGCAGCACTAAGTTCAGTGAAGGCCGCGAGGCCGTGCTTGCCGATATGGTGACGGCGATCAATAAGCTGCGCGAGAAGCACGGCGGGCTTGGACTGGCCGGCATAGGGGTGGGAGTGCCCGGTTTTATTCGGATGAACGAAGGCTTCATCACCAGCTCCAACAATCTGCCGTACCTGGAAAACTTCCCGATCCGCGACGAACTGCAGCGGCTGCTCGGCACACGCTTCATTTTGGAGAACGATGCGAATGCGGCGGCGCTCGGCGAAAAATGGATGGGCGCGGGCCGCGATACAGACGACCTGGTGATGCTGACGCTGGGCACGGGCATCGGCGGCGGCATCATTTCCGGCGGCCGCGTGATCCGCGGCTTCGTGGGCATGGGTGGAGAACTCGGCCACGTCACGGTGGTGCCCAACGGCAATCCGTGCGGATGCGGCAATATGGGCTGCCTGGAGAAGCACGCGTCGGCGACGGCGGTGGTGGCAATGGCGAACATGATGCATCTGGGCGGCGAGCTCAATGCCGGCGACCTGACGTCGCGCCGCGTTTACGAGATCGCGCGCGGCACCGATGATATGGCGGAGCGCGCGCGCAGCGTATGGCGGACGGTGGGCGAGTGCCTGGGAATCGCGCTCGCGACTCTCATCAACACCTTCAATTTTCCGCTGTACCTGCTGAGCGGCGGCATGCTGCCGGCGTGGGAATTTTTCGAGCCCGCAATGATGGCGACCGTGAAGCAGCGTTCCTACACGTTCCGCGCCACGCAGACACGCATTGCGCAGGCCGCGCTGGGAAACGAAGCCGGCTTATACGGCGCGGCTTACTTGCCCTGGATTGAAAAAGAGTAGAGCCGTTGAAGGTCGGGCAAAGAAATCAAGAGTTCGATGCGGACGTGCCGGTCGTTTTCGTCGCGGCGGATGCGGGCGGACTTCCAAAGCCCGTACTCCTCTTCGCCTGCGGAAGCCATTGTGATCGCGGCGCGTAGTTCCTGCTCCAGCGGAACCGCGTCGCCGGACGTGGCGGTGTACATGGTGAGTGTGGCCTCGACCGGTATGTCCAGCTTGAGCTCGAGCGTGGTGTACTCGGCTTTCTGAAAGAAACGGTTCAGGTTGACGAGGTTTCCCGCGAGCGGCAATTGCGTGCCGCGCTGAATCGCAAACCAGACATCGGCGCTGGATGCGTGCGCGACCAGAGGCTGGCTGCCTGGCATGCCTGAAGCGTGCTGCGTTTCGGCCGCTTGCACGAGGGATGCGGGGCCTTGCAACGCGACACCGGCTTCCACGATCTTCATGCCGGCGGGCGGGGCGGCAAACGGTCCACGCTCGATCTCCAGAACTTCCGTCCCGCGAAATGCGGTTACCAGGTAATGTCCCTCTTTGAATCGCTCCACCAGCGACTGAAAGGCAGGGAACGCGGCGGTCAGAGAGGATTCGCGGACGCGATCGAGATTAGCGCCGGCGAGCATGTTCGTGCCCTCGGGGACGTACGTATACAGGTCGGTCCGTTTGTGCGCGCAACCGGCGCACAGGACTGCGAGAACCAGGGCCGCCGGCAGGATTCTCATAAAGATGGAATTGAGCATACCATTGGCGTACACTTGAACGGCTATGTACCTACAGCAGTTTTACCTGGGTTGCCTGTCGCACGCGTCTTACCTGCTCGGGTCGCAAGGGATAGCCGCTGTTGTGGACCCGCAGCGCGACGTCGCAATCTATATCGAAGATGCCGCGAAAAACGGTTTGCGGATCGCGTACGTCATCGAAACCCATTTGCATGCCGACTTCATCTCCGGTCATCGGGAGCTCGCTGCGATGACGGGCGCGCAGATCTATCTGGGAGCGGAAGCAGGCGCGCGGTTCCCGCACGTGCCGGTGCGCGATGGCGACGAGCTGCGTTTCGGCGATTGCCTGCTGCGTTTTTTGGAAACTCCGGGACATACGCCGGAGAGCATCTCGATGGTGGTGTACGACACCGCTGCGAATGCGTCAGAACCGTACGCCGTACTGACCGGCGACACGCTGTTCATCGGCGATGTCGGACGGCCCGATCTCGCGCCGGGGCACACTCCTCAGCAGCTCGCGGCGATGCTGTATGACAGCCTGCACAGCAAGCTGCTCAAGCTGCCCGATTCGGTCCTGGTGTATCCCGCGCACGGCGCAGGGTCGCTCTGCGGGAAGCAGTTGAGCGCCGAGCGCAGCTCCACCATCGGACGGCAGCGCGCGGAGAACTATGCTCTGCGGGCGCGATCGAAAGAAGAGTTCGTCCGGCTGCTGACCAGCGAGCTTCCCGAACGCCCCGGATACTTCGCGGCGGACGCGGAGCTCAACCGTTCGGGACCCGCACCGCTGGGCGACCTCGCAATTCCGGAGGCGCTCTCTCCGCGGGAGGTTCTGCAGTTGCAGGACGAGGGCGCGCTCGTGCTGGATACGCGTCCGGCGGCGCAGTTCGGCGGTGGGCACGTACCCGGCGCGATCCATGTGGCGCTTTCGGGGCAGTTCGCTTCATGGGCGGCGCGGATTATCGGCCTGGAGCCGCGGATTGTGCTGGTGGCCGAAGATCGCGACGCCGTGCTGGAAGCGCGCACGCGGCTGGCGCGCGTCGGCATGGAGAATGTCGCGGGGTACCTGGAGGATGGGGTGACGGCGTGGTCGCGGGAAAAGCTGCCGTTCGCTGAGGTGCCGCAGGTGAGTGCGCAGGACGTGTATCGCGAGCTGGATCATCTGCAGGTGGTGGACGTGCGGCAGCCCGGCGAATGGGAGTCCGGGCACATTGGAGGCGCGCTGCATAAGCCGCTTGGCAAACTGACGAGCATGCTGGGCGATCTGGATGGTGCGCGGCCGGTCGCGGTGCATTGCAAGTCCGGTTACCGGAGTTCCATTGCGACGAGTCTGCTGAAGCGTGAGGGCTTTTCCGAAGTGATCAATATGATCGGCGGGATAGACGCCTGGCAGGCCTGTTCGCTGCCGGTCGCGGGACGGCCGGCCGAAGCTGCCGCGACTTAGCCGCCGCTCGTTGCATCTGATTAAATAGGAGACATATGTCGCTTCGAATTAACGATATTGCGCCGGATTTCACTGCCGAAACCACGCAGGGGACCATCAATTTCCATGAATGGATCGGCGACGGCTGGGCCATTCTTTTCTCGCATCCGAAGGATTTCACGCCGGTGTGCACGACGGAGCTCGGCTACATGGCGAAGCTCCAGCCGGATTTTGAGAAACGAAACACCAAGATCATCGGACTGAGCGTAGACCCTGTGGCCAGCCACGGAAAATGGGCCGCGGACATCGAAGAGACGCAGGGCGCGAAGGTGAATTACCCGATGATCGGCGACCCGGAGTTGAAGATCGCGAAGCTGTACGACATGCTTCCGGCCGATGCGGGCACGACCAGCGAAGGCCGCACCCCGGCGAACAACGCCACCGTCCGCACCGTGTTCATCGTCGGGCCCGACAAGCGAATCAAGTTGATGTTGAGCTACCCGATGAGCACGGGGCGCAACTTCGACGAGATTGTGCGCGCGTTGGATTCGATTCAGCTCACGGCGAAGCAGCCGGTTTCAACGCCGGTGAACTGGAAGCCCGGTGACGATATCGTCATCGCGGGCTCCGTGTCCGATGAAGACGCCAAGACGAAATTCCCGGGCTTCAAGACCATCAAGCCGTACCTGAGAACTGCCGCGCAGCCGAAGTAGCAGGCCGCTTTACGCGACGACGTACGGCTTGCGGTAATTGCGCGTGATCAGCTTATCCGCCTCGGGATCGCCAACGAACTTGGGTCCCGGGGCGAGAGTAAGCTTGCGCCCCACGCGGTAGCTGATGTTGGCGAGGTGGCACAGTGAGGCGCTCAGCCAGGCGCCGGCGATCTCGTCGTGCAGCATCTTGTAATCGCGGGCGCGGCACGCGTCCAGGAAGTTTTTCATGTGGAGGACGGTTGCGTCCTGACCGCGATCGGCGTGCCCTTCCATGACGAGTTCGTTGCTCTCGCCTTTGAAGGCCTGAAAGCCGCTCTCGGTCATGGCGGCCCAGCCTTCGGTGCCGTAGAACAAATTGCCGATCATAATGTTCAGCGGCGGTGCATTTTTGGGAGCGGTGCTGGTGGGCGCCGGAGATTGCGGCGGCGCCACTGCGCCGGCGGCTGGCGGACCGGGACGGCGTGCCACGGGGATGCCTTCGCCGCCGGTCAGCAGGCCGCGAACTTCAAAAACGATCTCGCGCCCGCCGTAATCGTAACTGGAGAGAAGGGTGTTGGGCGTCTCCTGGTCGTCTTTGTAGGCGTATTTTCCGCCCTGGGCAAACGCGGTCTTGGGCCACTCGGGATCCTGTAGACCCCAGCGGCAGATGCCGATCTGGTGAACGCCCTGATTGCCGATGTCGCCGTTGCCGGTATCCCAGAACCAGTGCCAGTTGTATTTGAAGCGGAGTCTGTTGAAGGGGCGCATGGGCGCGGGGCCCAGGAAAAGGTCCCAGTTGACGCCGGGCGGCGTGGGTTCGTTGTCGGCATGCCCGATGGAGGCGCGGCGCTTGTAGCAGAGGCCCTTGGCGAGGTAGATATCGCCGATGAGGCCCTGATGCATGGCCTCCATGGCTTTCATCTTGAAGGGGTCGCTGCGATGCTGGCTGCCGATCTGCAGCATGCGTTTGGTTTCGCGCGCGACCTGGAGCATTTTCTGGCCTTCATAGATGTTGTAGCAGGCGGGCTTTTCGCCGTAGACGTCCTTGCCGGCGCGCATGGCCCAAATGGCCGCGAGCGCATGCCAGTGATTCGGAGTGGCGATGGAGACGGCTTCGACATTGGCATCGGCGAATGCCTGCCGCATGTCCTCGTACTCCTTGGCTTTGTCGCCGGTGTTCTTGAGCAGGGTGGCCTGGGCTTTTTCGCGAGCGGCCTGGTCGACGTCGCAGAGAGCGGCGACGCGGACATCGGGCATCTTCGAATAGAAATTGAGGTGATTGGTTCCGCGGCCGCCGAGGCCCACGATACCCACGTTGATTTTGTCGTTCGCACCCCAGACGCGGGTGGCGGCGAGTGCGGATGCGGCTCCTAGAAAAAACCTTCTGCTCGTACTTTGAGACATGCCGGTAGGAAGCTCCTTTTCGGTCCGATTGTATCAAGGCGGAGCAGGGCGGGGTTTTGCGAAAGGCGGGCGGAGTTGTTAGAATTGAAGCTCAGGGCCACCCTAGCTCAGTTGGTAGAGCGGCTGATTCGTAATCAGTTCTGGATTCCCTGTTTTCAGCGGTTTACACTGCGTGGTAGACGGAACGGTAGACGGTTTCTGATAGAATGCTCTGCAAGACCGGCTTTCGGGAATGCCACCACAATCACAGAAAAGCCTACAAACCCTTGATTTCCCCAACGTCGGTGCCGGTCTTTGGGTCAAGCCCACAGTCTTCCACTTTCGACGCCGGAAGTACCGTAATCGTTGTGGTTCGGTCGTCGTCGCCAGTGCCTTCGCTGGTGATTAGAGCGTAAACGCCGCCTTGTCCATTCTTGTCCAGCAACATTTCTGCAAGCCGTTTTCCGTGTGCCTGAGACAGCCGTAGCGTGGCAATGTACCGGCTGCTACTCGCTGGCTTCCTCTTCGTATCGGTTTTCAGCTTCGTCGCTGTTTTCCGGTGCATGGAACGAGCATATCAGAACATAGCAACGAACCGGCGTTTCTCGCCCTCTCGCCGAATTGAGGAAGAGGGATTCGTATTGACGTGGGCACCCGCCAGTACGCACAGCAAGCTCACGATTCGATCCGTCCCACCCGGCTGGACCCGCAGCATTCCGGCGACGAAGGGCGGCGTATAGCGCCGCTATTCGCACGCCGGTACGACTACTGCAACCGACACCCCACGAGGTCGATTTTGTACGATCTTCTTCCGCTTGGGGTCTCGCCCAAATCAACCCTGTCTCCCAATGTGGCCGTGAAATGTTGGTCTCGTTCCGGGTCCAGATTTCCAAACTTCTCACGCTCCCCTGAAGCAAAGTTGCAGATGACCTTTTCATTCGATGGGGATTCCAACTCCACGTTGGTATCCGTGAGGGTAAAGCCGTTGATCTTCCCCGTGACACTCACACTTTTTCCCCGTGCCTTTTCTTCGTATCCGTTGAGCAGATCTTCGATGGAATTGAAGACGACAACATCAGCACTGGCCGGGGCTGGATTACCGGCAGACGTTGGAACCACTGCCGCCGTAGAAGTTTGCGGCTTTGATGGCACGGTCGTGTCTGCTGCCGCCAACTGAGAATCCGCTCTTGCCCAAATTCCATGCACGTCGCCACCAGCATTCATGAACCACAACGCTCCACCGATCACCACTACGAACCCGGCGCAAATCACCAGCGCAACCGCACGACGCTGTTTCCTTGCTTGGGCAGGAGGATTGCTCCGTGTCACCAAGTACCAAGGAAACGTCACGAACCACAATAAGCACATGCCGATGAAAACGATCAGCGGGAACGCTGCTCCCAATCGCTTTCGTGACGAATCCACCGCCGCCCAAATCGCACTCGCAACGACGACGCCGATCATCAGCCAACTTGTCGCAGTCGCCCCGATGACGTATCCAACGACGCAGACGGCCACGAAAATTCCCGCCGTAATCATGATCGCTTTCATTGCGGACACGGCCTTCGCTGGCGATCCGCCGCCATCAGATGCGACAGGCGACGCTGGCGCACTGCTCGAAACTACCTGAGAAATTCCGGTTCCACAGCCAGGACAGAACTTTGCGCCCGGAGCCAAGGGCTTGCCACAATTCATGCAGAACGATTCCATGTTGATTCTCCAAAATTTTCTTCAGCGGATTAAAGAGTAGGGCTTTGAGACGGGGAAACGGGCACGGCAACCGGAGGATTCTCTGAATTCGATTGCCCGGTGGAAGCACTCGTCGCAACGCCCGCTTGCAGTCTTCCACTGGAAACCACGGATGATTTTGTGGAGTACAAGGCGTACAAGACGAAGAGTTCAACGGGGAGCAAGAGCACCTGCACGACTACTCCCTCCTGCGTGAGTTCGTAAATCCCGACGAGCAGGTTCAGAATGTTCGAGCCTATGCCCCAATCCCACGCCCACTTCTTCCGTTGGAAGATGCCGAAGCCGATGGTCATATAGGCCGCCACAACCATGAGATTCCAGTAGCCCAAAGCAGCGATGTCGCTATCGCCCTTCATCTTGGCAAGTAGCAACTGAAGGAGCACCAGCAGCACCATGATCGCCGCCCACGCAAAGCTCCCGATTCCGGCCCACCAAATGAGATCCGGTTTCTTTCCACCGGCCAACGTTTGCAGTATTCCCGATACGTTACCGGGCACATTCGTCGTAGCCCGCTCCTTGCCAACCACAGCGCCGCATTCGATGCAAAAGCGTGCGCCGGGAGTGACCGGCTTTCCACAATTTGAGCAGAACATTTT
>DATNFO010000035.1:0-3598 GCA_035606355.1 Candidatus Limnocylindrales bacterium
GTAGAGCTTCTCTATTCTTTGCATAGCGCGTGCGCCCCACGCCACCCGCTCCGCCTCGGATAAATCGACGGCCCACTGCAGCTTTTCTCTCAAATCATTCTCAAACGGAACCGCGGTATCCCCCGCGACTTCCGCGCTCTCCGGAGTATTCAGATAGAGCACCAGCGAGCCGCGCCCCATGGCTTCGATCAGCGCCGGATGCGTTCCGCCCACTTCCGTCGCCTGGACGTAAACCGCGCAATGCGATTGCAATTGCCGGTATCCGGTCCCATAAATCGCGCCCGGTATCACCACCCTCGCATCGCGCGTGTCCTTTACCTGGCGTATGTACTCGGCGGCGTAAGGCGCGTCGCCGACCAGCGCAAGCTTGTAATCTGTCCGCACCTGCTCGAAAGCCTGCCGGACCACCAGAGCGTTATTCTCCGGTTCCATGCGGCTGACGTACAGAACATATCTACGCGGCTCCAGTCCCAGCGCACGCACCTGGTCGGTCTCGGGCACTTTGCCGACCTCCGCGCCGTAGGGAATAAAACTGGATTGCTTGCCGTATCGATTCAGATAATACTTCCGAATTGCTTCCGCATCCGTCACTACGGCGGAGCAGCACCAGGTCGCCATCCACTCCGAGATCCGGTACCAGGCCTTCGCAAGCTGGTTCCACTTTTTGCGGTGCCGCTCCAGGCCGTCTACGTTGAGCGCCGTTGGCATTCCCATCAGACGCGGCCAGAGCGTAAAAACGGCATTTGCCGCATTGCAATAAAGCACCGCATCGAAGCGGTGAAACAGCAGATCGACAGTCGAGATCGCGGTGTGAGCCACCGTGTCCAGATACTTGTGCCGGATGGTGGGCAAATAGCGCAGCCGCACGCCGCGATATGCCGGCTGTGAATAGCGCTCGCGGCAGTAGACCGTCACGTCATGTCCGCGCTCGGCCAGCCGGATGGAGATTTCATCGGCAAAGGTTTCAAAGCCCCCATAGCTTGCGGGAATTCCGCGAGTGCCGAGCAGCGCGATGCGCATCAGTTGCAGAACCAACGGGCCATTTGATCATCTGATACGCGCCGGCGCTGCATAATTTCGCGTCGCTTCGCCAGGGTAGAGGGCAGTTTCCGCAAAACCAGCCAAAACGCCGGCAGGGAACGCCATTCGCGCACGACACATCCGCCGATCACGACTACGTCTCGCACCGTAATGGGCAGCCAGTAACGCCGGTACACGCCGCCCGTCATATTCTTAATCCTCAGCAGCCACCGGTTCTTCACCGAGTGCATGTTCAGGACGGCGGGCACGGCGCTGCGATTGTGCGGCAGAACACTCCGCACATGATAGGCGACTGCGAGCGGAGTATACAGGCACTTCCAGCCCATCAACTGCGCCCGCCACGCGACATCGGCGTCTTCGCGATACGCAAAGAAATCCTCATCGAAAAATTCGCCGCCAATGCTGATGTCCTCAACCATGCGGCGACGATACAGGCATGCCGCGCCCGTCCCGCCAAACACGTATTCAGCCTTGTCGCGCTGGCCTTCGTCGGGAATACGGCTGCCGCGGTCCAGGTGCCGCAGATTGCGGGTCATATAGATTCCGGTTGAGTCAAAAACCGCTCGTTCGGGTACTTCAAAATCGGGAGCCATCGCCAGCAGCTTTCCGCAGACGCTACCCACACCCGATTCTGCCTCGCCCGCCGTAACCAGCATCCGAAGGAAATTGGACGTGAGCCGGACATCCGGATTTAACGTCAGAATCCATTCCGCATTTGTCAGTGCGATCGCTTGATTCTGTCCCGCCGCAAAGCCGGTGTTTTCGCGATTGTAAACCACGCGCGCCTGCCGCTCATATTCGCGCAGAATCTCAATCGTGCCGTCGCTTGAGGCATTGTCCACGATAATCACTTCGATGCCAGTGCAGTCCTGCTCGAAAACGTATCGCAGGCATTGCCGGATAAAGGCGCTGCTATTGAAGGTGACAATCGTAATGGCTACCCGGCCGGCGTCAGACATGCGGCGGCTCAGGCGGGCGGCACCAGGCTGAAATATAGACGCCAGTAAATATCGAACCCAATCTTCTTCTGCAAAGCGCGGATCTCGCTCTCACTTTCCGATATCGCCGCCTCGATCCGGCTTGCGGCTTGCAGGTCGCTTCGAAAAGCACGCCATCTGAGCAACGCCTCCGCCTTTCCGCGCATACCGGCTAGCAAGTGGCCGTGCTTCGCCGTGGTCGCAAGCGAAAGCATCTGGCCAACGAAAATCGGCCACGCGAACCGCAGCAGCGTTCGGGCCGGATAATGTTTCGCCAGCAGCAAAACCTGGTTTCGCGCGCTCAGATACATCACACGCGCGCCGTTCTTCCCTAGCGTCGCCTTGCCCGAATGTAACGCAACCGCCTCCGGCTCGTAAATGCCTTCAAATCCGGCCAGAGTGCATCGCACCCCGAAATCCACGTCCTCGTAATACGATTCGAACCGGGTCTCCAGCATTCCAAGCGCATCGAAAACCCGGCGATGATAGAGGACAGCGGTCATCGGCGCCAGCCGGATTTTCCGTCTACTCGACCAGATGCCCTCATCCCGCCGGCCCCAACCGCAGCGCCACGCGTACGCGGCCCGGGAGACCAGATCCCAGCTTCCATCCAAAATCGCATGGTCATCTTCCTGCAACAGCTTACCTACTGCAAACGCGGCCTTCTCCTGCTGCGCGCTCCCCAGCAGCCGCTCAATCCAGTCCGGCTCCAGACGAACATCGTTGTTGAGGATCAGCACCCAGTCACTGGATGACCGCTGAATGCCTGCATTCACCGCGACCGCGAATCCGCGATTCTCGGGAAACGCGATAACCTCCGCGCCCAGCTTTCTTGCCACGGCCAGCGTTTCATCCCTGCTGCCGTTATCGACGACAATCACCTCATCGGGCGGCCGCGTTTGCTCCGCCAGATTCGTGAGCAGGGATTCAATCAGGGCGGCTCGGTTCCAGGTTGGTATGATCGCCGAAACCGTTTCCATTACTCGGTTATAGACTGGCTAGAATCGGAAGATTTGAAAATCATGACTCGTCGAGACGTATTACAGATGGGCGCGGGCGCCGGCCTGGCGCTGGCGTCCCAGCAGGCGCAAGCAGCGCATAAGAAGAGTGTAGTGGTTGCGGGCGGCGGCATTGCGGGCCTCTGCTGCGCCTACGAGCTGAACCGCCGGGGCCACGATGTCACCGTACTCGAAGCTTCGGGGCGGGTGGGCGGCCACGTTATGACCGTCCGCGATAATTTGCCCGACGGCTTGTACGTAGACGCCGGGGCGGAGCAATTCACCAAACCCGGTTATGACCTCTACTGGGGTTACGTCCGCGAATTCAATCTCCCCCATATCCAGGATCATCGCCGCGACCACATGATGCGGCGTATCGGAGACCGGCTGTATTCCGAAGCTGAACTCGCAAATCCGAAAGTGCTCTCCGGGTTCGGGCTCAATCAGCGCGAAATCAACTTTCTTACCCAGCACCCGTGGTGGGATCTGCCGAGTCTCTACCTGGACAAATACACAGATTCATTCCACGACGAATACCGCCCGTTCGATGCCGGCCTGGACGAACTGGATAACATTACTACC
>DATNFO010000036.1:0-179180 GCA_035606355.1 Candidatus Limnocylindrales bacterium
GGAGGGGGGCAGCGAGTAATCGCTGTTTCTACCGCGACTCGGCACGTGGCAGTCGCGCTCCGCGCGACCCGACAGGAAAGATTCGTGTGGGCACGTGGTGTACTTCACGCGATTGCCGGCCTTTGCCGTGCCAGCGGTTAATCGTTGGAAGCGGTGCGCCGGCTACTTGGAAGTTCCTGCGTATCAGCTCGCGGCAGGGGGGCAGCGAGTAATCGCTGTTTCTACCGCGACTCGGCACGTGGCAGTCGCGCTCCGCGCGACCCGACAGGAAAGATTCGTGTGGGCACGTGGTGTACTTCACGCGATTGCCGGCCTTTGCTGTGCCAGTCGGTCGATCGGTGGAAGCGGTGCTGGCTACTTGGTATTTCCTAAAAGGACGACCTCGGGAAAGCTGGCGGACGGGCCTAAGGCGACCGCAGTCTTCATACCTTTTAGGTGTTGGTCGAAGAAGCTGCGTATCAGCTCTCGCGTGATAGTAATTGCACGGCTGGGGTCGATGGTGCCAGCAGCGTCGACGGTCCTGGGCCGGTAAGGCAGCATGAAATGGTCCGTGGAGAAGGAATGCCGTGCACCCTTGATCCAGAGGTCGTACCCGGGGCGCGCGGTTTGCAGGAAGGCCTGTATTGCCTGACGGATTTCACCAGCGGCATCCGGCGCCAACGTCGCCGGGTCGCCGGCATGTAAGTAGAGGGCCGGTTTAGCCAACCCGGTCGGGTCACCGGCGTCAATGGCGACGGCAGCGCGAACGCGCGAGTCAGTCTTGGCGATGTCAAGACTAACTCCGCCACCGAGCGAATGACCGAAGGCTCCGATCCTCGTAAAGTCAACCCTGTTTCTCCAGGGGCTAGTGGCAGGCAATCCCTTCAATTCGTCGATTGTAAAGGCCAGGTCAGCGATAGCGACCGTCTCTTCGAAAGGCGGTCGTAATGGCTGATCGACGGTCCGTCCATCCGAGTACACGCAGCTTCCGGAGTGCGGAGGCACAATGCCAGCGATGATGTAGCCATGACTCGCAAGATCTTCGATGAGACTGGCGTAATTCAACGGGAGTTCGCCGCCGCCTGGGGTGAACAGGAGTAGCGGGAACTGCTGCCTGCCGGGGAGTGTAGGAAGGTTGGCGTAAGAATGGCTCAAGATCGACTGAAGGGGATAGCGGGTCCCGACGGCGGCGGATTCCGGATGGGAGCGGAGCAAGCGGGTCCAGTAAAGTTGGGCCCATTTGCCGGGTTGCCAAGCGGCTACTTGCTGTTGAGTCTTCGCACCGGGATACCAAAGCCAGACTACCAACTGGCGATGGCCGTCCGGAGATGCAGCATCCAGGCGGGATTCATCGCTCCATTGTAGGGAAGCGCGGCCGACACTGTATGGGCCCGTGGGCGCCGGCAAGAGGCTTTGGGGCTCATCCGGCGCGGCCCAGCCCATGGTCAAGACGATCGAGATCAGACCCAGTTTGAGGCATTTCATCCTACTGTGTCCCGTCTGATTGTATCCCGCGCATCCGCGGGTTGTGCTATCGGACCAGAGTCGCGCTCCGCGCGACC
This sequence comes from Candidatus Limnocylindrales bacterium, assembly GCA_035606355.1. Lineage (GTDB taxonomy): Bacteria > Acidobacteriota > Terriglobia > Bryobacterales > Bryobacteraceae > Sulfopaludibacter. The sequence continues at coordinate 1,542 of DATNFO010000036.1, forward strand.
CGACAGGAAGGATTCCTGCCGGCACTTGGCAACGCGGATTTTCGCTTACTCAGGGCACTTCATGCACCTTTCGATGCACCTTTTCCCTCACGGGATTGTGAAGAAATCCGGCTGCTGTTCTCGTCGCACTCCATTCGCCTTTCGATGCACCTTTTACCGCTTCCTTACGGTCGCGGCTCCGTTAGCAGGAAGCAGTTACAGATCGTGCGTTTGAATGCGGCATAAAAGCAATTCGATAGTTTTTCAAAGATGGCGGGAATACGGAAGCAATTCGACTAGCGGATTTCCGGCAGGGCGGCTTTCAAGGTTCCGCCGAAGATGGCTTGGAATTCCTGGAGCACTTCTTCGTGGAGGCTTGTGTTATCGGCGAGGACGTGATCGGATTTTGTGACGCTGTGCGGGTGGCCGTTCATGTCCGTGACGCGGCCTCCGGCTTCGGAGACGAGCAGGGTGCCGGCGGCTACGTCCCAGGGCTTGAGTCCGAATTCCCAGAAGAAGTCGAGGCGGCCGCAGGCTACGTAGGCGAGGTCGATGGCCGCGGAGCCGGTACGGCGGACGCCGTGGGAGGCCATGGCGAGCTGGTAATAGAAATGAATGTTGATGTTGTGGTGGCGCTTGCGGCTGGGAAAGCCGGTGGAGGAAAGACTGCCGGCCAGCGCCGCGACCTTTGAAACGCGGATGCGGCGGTTATTCAGGAAAGCTCCGGCGCCGCGCTCGGCGGTGAAGAGTTCCTGACGGATGGGATCATAGACGACGCCGGCGATCATTTCTCCCGCGCGCTCCAGCCCGAGAGTCACGTTGTAGGCGGGAAAGCCGTGCGCGAAATTGGTGGTGCCATCGAGCGGGTCCACAAACCAGCGATACTCGCCGGCGGTTTCGATGCCGCCGCCTTCTTCGGCGACGATGGAGTGAGTCGGGAAATAGGTGCGCAGACGTTCGACGATGAGCTTTTCGCTGGCGCGGTCCGCCTCGGTGACGAGATCGAATTCGCCCTTGGTTTCGTAGGCGACGCGGCGCTCGAAAAACCCGGCGGTCAGCGACCCGGCTTCGCGGGCGATGTCCACGGCGGTCTCCAGAAATTGCATCGGCGCGCTTACGCCTCTTCCTGGATATAAACGATGTCGTGCTTGAAGATGAACAGGTTGGGTTGGCCGTCGCGGGTTAAGCGGATGAAGGACTGGTCGTAATACTCGATGGTGCCGACCACTTCCTCACCCTCGGCCATTTTGACGCGGACGAGCGTGCCGGATTCGATGAGTTGCTTGAGGTATTTGGCTTCCTCAAAGGTCTGCTCAGGGGCGCGCGCGGACTTTCCTTGTTGTGGCGTAGTAATGTCTCCTACTTCTTTTTGCGAGTGGCTTCGCCGGGCTTGACCGAGACACGGGCTTCCGGCGTGGATTGATCGCCCTCGGCATCACCATAATAGCCGTTGCGCGCGGAGACCTGCAATTCCGGGCGGTGAGTCTTCACCTGCAAGCTGTGGAAGCGCTCTTTGGTGAGCGGCACGTTTTGCGGGTAGAAGCCGAGCACGTATTCGGTGCGGAGTTCCAGGATGATATCCGAAAATGCCTTATCGAGCTGCGCGCCGAGAGAAGGAAGGAACGTGCGGCCGCCCGTGCCTTGCGCCATGAACGTGAGCGCGTTCTCGCCGCCGATGTTGCGGCCCGCATCGTTGGAGATGGGGATGACGACCACGGGATAGATGACGGCGTCCGAGAGTTGCGCGGCGCGCAGGGCGTCCTTCATCTGATATTTGCTGGTGGTGTTGCCGCCATCGGAGACGACGACCAGCACCTTGCGCCCGTCGCGGCCTTCGAGATCGCGCGCGGCAAGGTAAATGGCGTCGTACAGCGAAGTGCCGGCCGAACCTTGAATCTTCTTGAGCGCGGAATCGAGCGATTGGAAGCTGTGCGTGAAGTTGCGTTCCAGTTGCACCGTGTCATCGAACGTATAGAGCGCTGCCTGGTCCTTGGGATTTCCGTTGAGCAGCAGCGCGCGCAGGAACTTCGACGCCGAGGCGGTCTCGTATTTGAGATCGATGTGGGTGGAGCCGCTTACATCGATCAGGAGGGCGACGGAAAGGGGCTGTTCGGTCTGCCGGTCGAAAACGGAGATGCGTTGAGGGACGCCGTTGTCGAAGACGTCAAAGTCTTCCTTGTTCAACGCGCCGACAAGCTGGCCGGAACGATCGCGAACGGTTGCAAGGATGTGCACCAGGTTGACGTTTTCGTGGAAGACGGGCGTCTCCTGCGCCAGCAGCACGGCGGCGGAGAGGGCGAGTAAGCTAGCCGGCGTGCGAGACATCTGCCCCCCATTCGCCTTCCACCCACACTTCGCCATCGGCGAAATACTCTTTCTTCCAGATGGGCACGGTTTTCTTGAGGCGGTCGATGCCTTCGAGGGCGGTTTCGAACGCGAGGCGGCGATGGGGGGAAGCGACGATGACGGCGACGCTGGTTTCGCCGATGAGCATGCGGCCGAGGCGGTGCACGATGGCGATTCCGGTGATGGGGTGGTCGGCGGCGATGTCGCGGCCAAGCTGGGCCATGGTTTTAAGGGCCATGGGCTCATAAGCTTCGTAGTCGAGGAAGCGGGTGGGGCGTCCGGCGGTATTGTTGCGGACCGTGCCTTCGAAGGTGACGACGGCTCCTTCGGCGCCGGTGAGGATGCGCGCGATGGCACCTTTGACATCGATGGCGTGGCGGGTGAGGGCGAAATAGCGGCCGGTCTCCACGATTTCGGCGATGCAGTTGGAGCCGCCCGAAACAGGCGGCAGGAACGCGATTTCGTCGCCATCGGCGACCGCGGTGGAGAGGGGCGCAAACTCGTGATTACGCGCGATGACGATGCTGCCGGACATGTCGCGGAGGCGCGGGAAACGATCCGCGTAATGGGCGAAGACGGTGCGAAGATCGGAGCCTTCAGGGACGTCCAGAGTATCCGCGGGGCGGCCGGCGATTTCCTTGAGGATGCCAAAAAAGAGGATGCGGGTGCGCATGAGGAGCGGGCGACTTTCAGGATATCAGACGGCTTCGGAGGTCCCCGCGTTGCAACGGGTTACAATCGATCTTCATTCATGACGCAAATTCAAAACGAAGCGCGGTTGCGGGTGCGGTACGCCGAAACGGACCAGATGGGGGTGGTGTATTACGCCAATTATCTGGTGTGGATGGAGGTGGGCCGCGTGGAACTTTGCAAAACGATGGGATTCAATTACCGCGACATGGAGCGGGAGGACGGCATTTATCTGGCGGTGGCGGAGGCGAACTGCCGGTATCGGTGGCCGGCGCGGTTTGACGATGAGGTCGCGGTGCGGACGTGGATCGAGGACGCGAATAGCCGGATTGTGATTTTCGGTTATGAGATGCGGGTGGGGGAGAGGGTGCTGGCGACGGGGAGCACGCGGCACGTGTACGTGAATCGGGAGATGCAGCGGGCGAGGTTGCCGGAGAAGTATTGGGCGATGTTCGGGGTGGGGAGGGTGGAGGGGGATGGACGGGGATAGGTGGATGCCAGCATTGGATCGAATCACGCGGAACGTCGCTGTTATGAAAGGCAAGCCGTGCATACGCGGCATGCGTGTAACCGTGGGGACAATCGTGGGGTTGGTGGCCTCGGGGCATGGATTCAGCGAGATTTTGACCGCCTATCCGTATCTTGAAGACGAGGACATCCGCCAGGCGCTGGCATACGCAGCGTGGCGCGTCGAAGAAATCGAAGTGCCACTGCCGGCCGCATGAAATTCCTTGTGGACATGAACTTGAGCCCGCTATGGGTCTCGTTCCTGGCCTAAAAGGGGTTCAAAGCGGTCCATTGGTCAACAGTCGGTCAACCATGGGCGCCGGATTCCGAGATCTTTGATTTCGCCGCGGCAAACGGTTGGATCGTTTTCACGCACGATCTGGATTTCGGTATGCTGCTGGCCGCGTTACGGACAGTCAGGCCGAGCGTGATTCAAGTCCGCACTCAAGACGTCCTACCGTCGGCGGTTGGCGACATCGTGCTGCGGGCAATCCAGGCCACCAAACCAAACCTCGAAGCTGGCGCTCTTGTTACGGTAGACTCCTTTCGCTACCGCGTCCGCGTGTTGCCCATCTGAATGAATGCGGATTCGGTCTGCGGCATTGAGTCTCAGCGCAAACTGCCCCGGGGGCCAGCCGACGGAGAACTCACCTGCCTCGCTGCGCTAACCGGAATTCGTCTCGTACGGTGCCGTCAGGCACCACCCGCCGGCCGCCAGAGTAAGTGGACAGATCCGGCACCAACGTCCACCCGCGCGGTGAATGTGTACAATGGAGCGTAGGTATACACATCGATGCGCACGAACATAGTAATCGATGACAGGCTCATGCGGGACGTTCTGCGGGCAACCGGATTCAAGACAAAGCGCGAGGCTGTAGAGGAAGGTCTGCGGACGCTGCTCCGCCTGAAAAAGCAGGCGGCGATCCGGCGCTTTCGCGGTAAGCTCGACTGGCACGGCGACCTCGATGCGATGCGGAGCGACAGTTGATCCTGGTCGATTCCAGCGTGTGGATCGATTATTTTAAGGGAACCGTGTCGGCGCAGACCGAGAAGCTCGATAGGTTGCTTGGGCAGCAACCACTGGCGATTGGCGACTTGATTCTGACGGAAGTCCTCCAGGGTTTCGATGATCAGCGAGACTTCCATAGCGCCCGAAAGGTGTTGACGTCGTTGATGGTGGTCGAGTTAGGCGGCCGGGAAATCGCTATTCAAGCCGCGAAGAACTGTCGCGCGCTGCGCAGGCTTGGCGTTACCGTCCGAAAGACAATCGACACGGTCATTGCAACCAAGTGCATCGAAGACGGGTATGAACTGCTGCACGCCGACCGGGATTTCGAGCCCTTCGCCAGATACCTAGGCTTGCGCACGGTTGACTGAGGGTCGTGTGTGGCACGTGCAACAAGATCATCCTGCACTTGGGGGACTAGGCGATCACTTGGCGCTTCCGCGCGAGGGCGATGAGTCCTGCCAGAATGGCCCCGACGGACGCTAGCTGCCATGTCGATGGCTCCGGGACTGTCGCTGCGCCTGTGACGTTCTCCATCTCCACACCAGCGTCGAAGATTGGATTTACCGCATCACCCGAGTAGCTCACAACCCACTCATACTGCCCCGCGACGGTGGGCAAAAAGCTAGTGCTGAAGGTGCCGTTGTTGATTATAGGCGTGAAAGTATTGGAAACTACCCCGACCTGAGACCCAGCCAGAAGGATCTCAAGCTGCCCGCCGAAGCCAGGGATTCCGTTCTTTTCGGTGAGGCCTCCGGCGACCGTAATAGTATCGGTCAGGGGCTGACCGCTGCCAAGCGAGACCGTGGGGCCGGGTGTGGTAGTGATGCAAAACCCAGGGCAGACCGTCTCCATCTCCGGATCAGCGCGGACGGTTGGATTTACCGCATCACCTGAATAGCTCACCACCCACTCGTACTGCCCCGCGACCGTGGGCAAGAAGCTGGTGTTGAAGGTGCCGTTGTTGAGTATAGGCGTGAAAGTATCGGAAACTACCCCGACCTGAGACCCGGCCAGAAGGATTTCTAGTTGCCCGCCAAAGCCTGGGATTCCGTTCTGTTCGGTGAGGCCTCCGGCGACCGTTATCGTATCGGTCAGAGGCTGACCGGTGCCCAGCGAGACCGTGGGGCCGGCTGTGGTAGTGATCATTAGGCCGGCCGATGCTACCGCGGCCAGTGGGCCAATCGCAGCCAGAGCCAGAACGAGAATCCAAGGCGGATGAATTCGCAGGCGTTCGGCGAAGGCAATATTTGTGGCACTCAGGGTTCTAGCCAGGGCTTTCATTTGGGATCCTTTCTCGAAAGAAGTATATCCTTAAGCCCTCTCAAACTCGGCCGAGTCCTCGACGTTTTATCCCTAAATCGTACGCGACGCTACTGTACTGAAAGTACTGAGCAGTTTGTAACGCTCGTGCCGGAACGTGCGTTGGTCCTTCGGTGGACAACGCGGCAGCTATGGGACGCGAACTGTAAGCCGCCCTACTTAGCGAAACCACCCCGGCCACTTGTGGCGACCGGGGTGGTTCTGCGTCCTTCAATAACTTGCCTTAGTAGGCTCCGCCGCCTCCGCCGTGGCGGACTTTGGGTTTGTCGGTTTCGTTGTAATCGGCGTCCGATTCTCCGGTGGAGGAGACGTCGTGAGCTCCGGAGTTTTCCAGAACGTCCTTCGCGCGGCCTACCCATTCGGAATTGTCGCAGTGGACCGAGACGAGGATTCCGCCTTCCTTCACCATGCCTTCATAGCGCTTGGCTTCGTATTCCGGAATTCCCATGCCGACGAGGGCGCCGATGATGCCGCCGACCACGCCGCCCGTGCCGACTCCGGCTAGTGTGGCCATAATCGGTCCGGCTGCGATGAACGGTCCGAGTCCGGGAATCGCGAGCGCTCCGATGCCGGCGAGCAGTCCCAATGTTCCGCCGACCGCGCCTCCGGCAACTACGCCGGTGGTTGTGCCTTCGGGCGCCTTGGTGTGTTTCTCGTGCGCAAAATCTTTGGTGCCGACGTTGTCCTGCATGAGGACGGAAATGTCCTCGCTGCGGAAATCGGCTGCGAGTAACGCGTCCACTCCGCGCTCGGCCTGTTCGCGGGAGTTGTAGATACCAAATGCTGCTGTGTTTTTTCCTGCCATATTCCTCTCCTTATTTCGTGCGGGCTGCCTTGACCGTCAGTTGGTTGTCGACGTTGCCTTCGCCTGCGACTTCGCGGGCTTTCTGCTCGATGGTGCTGCGCTCTTCATCGCTGCGAACGGGGCCCTTGAGGGTGATCTTTCCATGCTGCGCAATGATCTTGCAGTTATGCGCGTAACTGGAAAGGGATTTGTCGCCGACGACAGACTTGCGGATTTCCGCCATAAGTTCGCGATCCGACTTGTTGTTCTTGCCCTGGTCGGCTGTAGGCGCGCCCTGATGACGGTCCGGTTTGTTCACTTTCGTGTTGTCCGGAGCCTGCGCCAACAAGAGGCCGCCGAATAACAGGCCGCCTGCCAGTGAACGCGCGAGTGTTTGTCTACTCACCTTCGTACCTCCGCGGTAAACGAAGCAACTGGCTGGCCTCTGTTGGTATTCGGACTACTTGCGGGCTGAGCGGTAGATGAGCAGGCCAGCGGCGTTGGCGATGAACATGACTCCTAATATCTTTGCCGCGAAAGCAGTCCGGCTGACGACATCCACGATGGGATACACGGTAATCACGAGGGAGATTGCGCTGGCAAACAACCCGGCGGCCGAAACCACTTTCAGCCACGCGGGGAGCTGGGCGCGCAGCGTTTTCAGGCCGAACAGGGGAATCGCGAAGAGCGCGATGTAGGCGATGCCGTAGAGCGCAACCGACGCCGTGCCGAGTAACTGATTAGCTTCCTGCGCGCCGACTCCCTGCGTACTCAGGACCACAATCACCGCGACCAATCCAGCTACAAACAGAATCGAGTTTACCGGGGTGCGGCGTACGGGATGCAGTTTCGCAAACCACTTAGGCAGGAGGTTATCCCAGCCTGCGGTCATCGGCAGGCGCGTGAGTCCGGTGAAGATCAGGCTGGAACTGGCGACGGCGCGGCCGATCAGGAGGAAGATGCCGAAGGGGGCGATCCACAGGCCGACGGTGGTGGAACTGAGGGCCGCGCGCATGGTTTGCGGAATGGGTCCGATGAGGTCAATGGGTTTCCCGGCGGTGAAGGCGAGCACGGTGCTGGTGCCGAGTATGAACATCACGGCGATGATGGGCGCGGAAATCATGACGCTGCGGCCGATGGCGCGGCCGGCGCCGCGCGTTTCGCCCGCAAGAATGGCGACGTACTCGAAGCCGCTGAGCGCCCCGATGGTCATCTGGCCGAAGATGGCGAGGCTGAACATGTTGAACTTGGGAAGCTGCAGGGGCAGCGGTTCGAAGTGGGGGAGGGAACCGTGGAACATGGCCCAGAGCGGGAGAGAGAGGAGGATGATGTAGGCCAGCAGAATCATGGCCGAGCCTGCGTTGTGCAGCCACTTTCCCATTTCGAGGCCGCGGATGGCCACCACCGTGATGCCGGAAATCGCGGCGAGCGTGATGGCCAGGGCGGCGGCGCGATTGGACTGGATCCACGCGCCTTTCGGCCCGATGAAATAAGCCACTTCGGTGGGGATCATGTAAGTGATCGCGCCCATGACAATCACTGCGTATACCCACAGGTTCCAGGCGGTGAGAAAGCCGAGGCGTTGACCGTATGCCGCCTTCGCCCATTGATAGAGTCCGCCTTCGAGGGGCATGAGCGCGTTGAGATAGATCACCACCGCGGCGAGCGGCAGGTAAAACAGCGCCATCGCCGTGAGCCAGAAGACCAGGTGCGAGCGGCCGAGTTTGGCGGCGACTCCCACCCACGCGGAGCCGACGACGCAGAGCACCTGCGCGAGGACGAGATCCCTCAGAGAAAGCGATTGGTGCAGATGTTCGGACTGAGCGGTCTGGGCGGCACGGAACGGCATACGGGAGTTAGTAAACTCCTTTGACGGTTCCTCCGTCGATGAGCAGGTTGACTCCGGTGATGTAAGCGGCGCGTTCGGAGGCGAGAAAGAGCACGGCATCGGCGAACTCTTCGGGAGTTCCGATGCGGCGCAGCGCGGACTGCGAGGCCCATTGCCGTTCGATTGCTTCGCGCGTGGTGTTGTGGCGCGCGGCGAGGGTGGAACTCAGGTCGAGTAACCGGGCAGTGGCGATGTAACCGGGGCATACGGAATTCACGGTGATGTTATCCGGACCGTACTCATTGCTGAGGGTCTTGACCAGTCCACTTACTGCGCTACGGATGGAGTTAGAAAGCACTAACCCTTCGACCGGCTGTTTGACGGTCATGGAAGTAAGTGCGAGGAAGCGGCCCCACTTCCGCTGCTGCATCAAGGGAAGAGTTTCCTTAGCGAAGTGAACGGTGCTCATGAGGTTGAGCTGCGCCGCACGGTTCCAATCGTCGATGGTGGTATCGGCGAAGGGTTTGGAGGGCGGACCGCCGGCGTTGGCGAGGCAAATGTCGATGCGTCCGAAATGCTGGTGGGTTTGGCGCACGAAATCGCGGACAGCCTGGAAGTCAGTGACGTCGAGCGCTTTTGAAAAGACGTCCGGGCCGATTTCGGCGGCGGTCTTCTCTAATGTGGCGGCATTTCGCGCGCAGATGGCGACTTTCGCTCCTTCGCGCGCGAAGCCCTGGGCTATGGCTTTGCCCATGCCTTCGCTGGCGGCGGCGACGATGGCGACACGGTCTTTGAGGCCGAGATCCATTTACTTTCCTCCGCGGAGGTAGGCGTCGTCTTTCTTGAGCCAATCGTGGCGAATGGGCGCGAAGATATCGAGGTCAAGCGTGTCTTCGAGCGCGACGGCTTTGTGCGGGACATAGGACGGAATGCGCAGCACCTGGCCCTTGCCGACGACGATGGTCTCGCCTTCGAGCACAAATTCGAGGGCGCCTTCCAGAATGTAGGTGATCTGTTCGGATTCATGAAAATGCTCCGGCACGATGGCGCCTTTGGCGAGGAAAACCTGGGCGACCATGGCCTTTTCACCGGTGATGATTTTGCGCGCGATGGTTTCGCTGAGAACCTCTTTTTCCATGTCGTCCCACGTGTAGTGTTCCATAACGGGGTATTGTACACGGCGGCCCGCGTATAATGAGGAAATCATTGCAGGGAGGGTTTTCATGAGACGATTTGCTGCCGGAATCGTGTGCGTGGCGTGTGTGCTGGCCGCGGCGGATAACGGAATTTGGAAAGTGACGCCGGCGCCCGCGGCATCCATCGAGCGGGACCGGGTGGCGGACCTCACGGCGCATCGCAAGGCGGTGGCGGCGCAGATTCCGGCGGACGGCATGCTGTTGCTGTATGCGGCCGAGCCTCGGAATTATGCGGGAGACGTCGATTGGCCGTTCCGGCAGGAGAACGACTTCTTTTACCTGACGGGCATCAATCAGCCGGGCAGCGCGCTGGTGATGATTCCGAGCGGCGAAGGGATCCACGAGATTCTATTCATGCCGCCGTCGAATCCGGCGCAGGAAAACTGGACCGGTCACATACTGACTCCGGAGGAGGGTCGCAAGATTTCCGGGATCCAGACGATTTGGGATGCGCGGCGGCTGAATGAGTTTCTGGCCTCGGTGATGCCGGCGGCGAAGGCGACGTTCGCGGAGCCTGAGCGCGGCGGTCGCGGGGCGGGCGGCGGTCGCGGGGGGCGCGGAGGTGTTGCGGTTCCTCCGGCGATTCCGGTGGAACTGGCGACGGCGTTTCCGAAGCCCGTGGGGCAGTTGCTGCTGTTGCAGGGTCGCGGACCGGAGTACACGCGCGAGGCCGCGCTGGGTGAAAAGATCGGCGGAGCGGTGAAGGTGGTGAACGCGGTGCAGACGTTCAGCGCCGCGCGGCGTGTGAAGAGCGAACGCGAGATCGACATTCTGAAGCACGCGGTGGATATTACAGCGGAGGGTTTCCAGCGGGCCTATGCGCTGGGCGTGCCGGGGACGCCGGAGTACGAGATTCAGGCGCAGTTCGAGTTCACGTTCCTGCGGCGCAACGCGCACTGGGGCTATCCGTGCATCGTGGCGTCGGGAGTCAATGCGACCACTCTGCATTACGAGACTAATAAGGATACGATGCACGCAGGCGATTTGCTGCTGATGGATGACGCGGCCGAGTACGAAGGCTACAGCGTCGACGTGACGCGCACCATTCCGGTGAGCGGAAAGTATTCCAAGCTGCAGGCAGATATTTACCGGCTGGTGTGGGAAGCGCAGAAGGCGGGAATCGACGCCGCGCGGCCGGGGAAGACGGGCGCGGACATCACGGGCGCGGCGAACAAGGTGTTCGGCGAGGGTTTGTACAAGCTAGGGCTGATTACCGAGCCGGGTAACATGCAGCAGATTCGCGTGTGGTTCAATCACGGGATCAGTCACGGGATCGGACTGAATGTGCACGATCCCGGGGGGCGTGAATTTCAGCCGGGGATGGCGATCACGATGGAGCCGGGGATTTACATCAGGCCGGATGCGCTGGAGAATCTGCCGAAGACTCCCGAGAACGAAAAGTTCATCGCGGCGGTGAAGCCGGCGTTCGAAAAGTACAAGGGAATCGGCGTGCGCATTGAGGATGACGTGCTCATCACCAATGGCGAGGCGCAGGTGTTGAGCGCGAATATCCCGTCCAAACTGGAGGACGTGGAAGCGGCGATCGCGAAGCTGCGTAAGCAAGTGAAGAGCACTCCGCTGCCGTAGGGAGTTATGGACGATATTTCGGCGGTCGATATCTCCAGCACGGTAGGCCTGGTGGCGATGGTGCTGTTCACGGTCAACATTCTGCTGGGCTTGCTGGTTTCCACGAACTACAATCCGGCGCGCGACTGGCCGCGGAAAAAACTGCCGGTTCCGCTATGGCGGATTCACAACTGGAACGCTTACCTGGCGCTCGGGGTGGCGGTGCTGCATCCGGTGATTCTGCTGTTCGGGAAGCAGAATCCACGTTTCGGCGTGGCGGACGTTTTGTTTCCGATTCATTCGCCGGGACAGACACTGTATAACAACTTAGGCGCACTTACTTTCTATCTGTTTGTGTTTGTGGTGGTGACGAGTTACTTACGTCCTAAGTTGCGATACAGGCCGTGGAAGAAGCTGCATTACACGGCGTATGCGGCGGCGCTGGTGATGTTCGTGCATGGGACGCTGATCGACCAAAACTTGAAGAATCAGACTCCGGATTTTCTGGATGGAGAGAAGGTGCTGGTGGAGGGCTGCTTCGTTCTGGTGGTGGCGGCGACGATCTGGAGAATTCGGCGCGGGACGGAGAAGCAGCGGTACGCGGCTGCGAAGGCGGCCGGAAAGAAGGTGGCATGAGACGGCTTTGCGCGTTGACCTTGTTCGCGGCGGCCGCCTTCGGGCAGGGCAGCGAGCGCATCGTTCTACAGACCAGCACCATTCTGGATGGTAAGGGCGGCACGCTTACGGGGCGGCAGATCGTGATCGAGAACGGCAAGATCGCGAGCATAGGGCAGGGCAGCGAGAAGCCGACTTACGATCTGCGCGGGCTGACGGTGATGCCCGGATGGATCGACACGCACATCCATCTGAACTGGCACATGGATGAGCACAACAAAAGCGTGGCGACATCGCGCGACCCGGCGGACAACGCGCTGTATGCAGCGGGGGACGCGTGGCTGACTTTGCAGGGCGGCTTTACGACGGTGCAAAGCGTGGGCGCGATGGTGGACGGAATCGTGCGCGACCGCATCGCGCAGGGGTTGATTCCCGGCGTCCGGGTGCTGACCAGTTTGCGGCAGATTCAGGCGACATCCGGAGATCCGGCGGCGCTGAAGGAACTGGTGCGGAAGACGAAGCAGGACGGCGCGGACCTGATCAAGCTGTTTGCGACGAGCGGCCTTGGCGCGGGCGGCGGACAGACGATGACCGACGAGCAGATTCAGGCGGTATGCGGCGAAGCGAAAGCGGTGGGTCTTCGCAGCGTGGTGCATGCGATCGGCGATTCGGGCGCACGCGCGGCGGTGCTGGCGGGTTGCACGTCGATTGAGCACGGCACATTCCTCAAGGATGAAACACTGGATTTGATGGTGCAGCACGGCACTTACTTCGACCCGAACTTATTAGTGCTGCATAACTACCTGGATAAGCGCGACAGCTTCACGTTCACGGCGGAGGCGCTGCAGACCCTGGAGAAGGGGCTCGCGCCGACGGCGGACGTGCTGCAGCGAGCTCGCAGGAAGGGCGTCAAGATCACTTTCGGCACGGACGCGGTTGCGGGTGCGCATGGCCGCAACGCCGAAGAGTTCGTGTATCGCGTGAAGGACGGGCACGAGAAGCCGATGGATGCGATCCTAAGCGCGACGAGTGTGTCCGCGCAATCGCTCGGGCTGGGTGATAAGATTGGCGCCGTGGCTACGGGGTTGGACGCCGACCTGGTGGCGGTGGACGGGAATCCGCTGACGGATATCACGGCGGTTCGGCGGGTGGTTTTCGTGATGAAGGGCGGCCGGGTTTTTCGAAACTCGCGATAGGTAAGGAACGGTATGAAGACATTAGCGGTGGTATTCGGATTCGGTTTGGGAATCAGCGCGTTTGCGGCTCCGGGAACTCTGCACCTTTTGCAGCGGCCCGCGATGAACAAGACGTCGATCGTGTTCAGTTATGCGGGCGATTTGTGGAGCGTGCCGCGCACAGGCGGGACGGCGCAGCGTCTCACGGCCGGGCAGGGCTTCGAAAGCGACCCGGCGTTCTCGCCCGATGGAAACACGATCGCGTTTTCCGGCGAGTATGACGGGAATACGGATGTCTTCACGGTGCCCGTGAATGGCGGTATTCCGAAGCGAATCACGTATCACCCGGATGCCGATCGCGTGGTGGGTTGGACGCCGGACGGCAAGCGCATTCTGTTCCGCAGCAATCGCCAGAGTCAGTCGCGGTATACGCAGTTGTTTACGGTAGGCGAGGAAGGCGGGATTGCGGACGTGCTGCCGCTGCCGATGGCTTGCAGCGGAGCGTATTCGCCGGACGGCAAGCACATGGTGTATGCGCCTCTGGATGGCGGACAGTTCGCGCCGGGGTTCACGAACTTTGTGGCGTGGAAGCGCTATCGCGGCGGCGAGGCGAGTTACCTGTGGGTGGTGAATTTCGCGGACCTCAACACGACGAAGGTGCCGCGCACGGATTCGAACGACATTTACCCGATGTGGATCGGCGACAAGGTGTACTTCCTCAGCGACCGCAACGGCCCGATGACGTTGTTCCGCTACGACCCGTCTTCGAAGAAGGTGGACGAGTTGATTCACAACACCGGCAAGGACATCGTGTCGGCGAGCGCGGGACCGGGCGGCATTGTTTACGAGCAGTTCGGGCAGATCCACATTTTCGATATCGCGAGCGGCAAGGAGCATACGGTCTCAGTGGAGATCACGGCGGACCTGAGCGAAGTGCGTCCGCATTTTCAGAACGTGGCGCGAGAAATGCGCGACGCGAAGATCTCGCCCACGGGCGTCCGCGCGGTGTTCGAAGCGCATGGCGAGATTTTGACCGCTCCGGCGGAGAAAGGCGACATACGCAATCTGACGAACACTCCCGGCGTGATGGAGCGGAGCCCGGTGTGGTCGCCGGATGGAAAATCGATCGCGTATTTTTCGGATGAAGCGGGCGAGTATGCGCTGCACATCAAGCCGCAGGACGGCGAAAAAGCGGCGCGCAAGATCCCGCTGGCCGGTAAGAGCGCCTATTATTACAACCCGAAGTGGAGCCCGGACAGCAAGCACCTGGCGGTGAACGATAACCAGCTCAACATCTGGGATGTGGATATCGCGGCGGGCAAGGTGACGAAGGTGGACACCGACTACTTCTACGAGCTGGAGCGCGATTTTTCGTGGTCCGCCGATTCGAAGTGGATCACGTTCGTGCGCAGTCTGCCGAACCGGCTGCACGCCGTTTTCGTGTACTCACTGGAGACGGGAAAGAGCACGCAGGTGACGGACGGGATGAGCGACGCGCGGCATCCGGCGTTCGATAGAGACGGGCAGTATCTATACTTCACGGCGAGCACGAATTACGGACCTACGTCGAGCGGGCTCGACATGACGAGCGATGAGCATGAGGTGAACAGCAGCGTATACCTGGCGGTGCTGCCGAACAACATTCCTTCGCCGCTCGCTCCGGAAAGCGATGAGGAGAAGGGCGCGGATACGGCGGCTCCGGAAGCGGGCGCCGGACGCGGGGGACGCGGTGGCGCGGGCGCAGCGGCGGCAAACACGCCTCCGAAGCCGGTGCGGATCGATTTCGATAAGCTGCAGAATCGCATTTTAGCGCTGCCGCTTCCGGCGCGGTCGTACAGCGTGCTGGCGGCGGGACGAGCGGGCATCATTTATCTGGTGGAAGCCGGCGCGGCGGGGCGGGGCGCGGGCGGAGGCGGCGCGACGTTGACGCGCTATGACCTGAAGACGCGCAAGAGCGAATCGCTGGCGACAGGTGTCGCAGGGTTCGATCTTTCGGCGAACGGCGATAAGATGCTGCTGCGCCTGGGCGGGGCAGGCGGAGGCCGCGGCGGTCGAGGAGCGGCTCCCGGCGGTGCGGCGGCGGGTCCGCAGTATGTGATCGTATCGGCGAATGCTCCGGTGAAGCCGGGCGAAGGCGCGTTGCGGCTGGCGGACGTGGAAGTGAATGTCGACCCAATCGCGGAATGGAAGCAGATGTATCACGAAGTGTGGCGGATCGAGCGGAGCTTCTTTTACGATCCGAATCTGCACGGCGTCAACGTGGCCGATTCCGAAAAGGAATACGAGAAGTACCTGGATTCGCTTTCTTCGCGCAACGATTTGAATTACATATTGCACGACATGCTGAGCGAGATGACGGTGGGGCATCTGCGCGGGGGCGGCGGAAATATTCCAACCGCGAAGACGATTCCCGGCGGACTGCTCGGCGCGGATTATGAGATCGCGGGCGGGCGCTATCGCATCAAGAAGATTTACAACGGCGAGAATTGGAATCCGCAGCTGCAGGGTCCGCTATCGGCTCCGGGGCTGAATGTGAACGAGGGCGATTACATTCTAGAGATCAACGGGCAGGATCTCAAGGGCGGCGAGGATATCTCGCGGCTGCTGGAGAACACGGCCGCGAAGCACACGCTGGTGAAGATCGCGACCAGCGCCGATGGCGCGAACGCCCGCGAGATCACGGTTCTGCCGGTAGCGAACGAACAACCGCTGCGGCACGCCGCGTGGGTGGAAGCGAACCGGCGCAAAGTGGATGAGCTGAGCGGCGGCAAGCTGGCGTACGTCTACATGCCGGATACAGGGCAGGGCGGACTGACGAGCTTTACTCGCTACTACTTCGCGCAAGTGGATAAGCAGGGCGTGGTGATCGACGAGCGCTTCAATAGCGGCGGGCAGGTGGCCGATTATGTGATCGAAGTGCTGAATCGGAATCTGCTGGGCTGGTGGAGTCCGCGGTACGGCGCGATCTATCGGTCGCCGGCGGCGTCCGTGCTCGGGCCGAAGGTGATGATCATTAATGAAATGGCGGGGTCGGGCGGCGATGCGATGCCGTGGATGTTCCACCATACGAATACGGGCACACTCATCGGAAAGCGGACTTGGGGCGGGCTGGTGGGCATCGCGCAATATCCGCCGCTGATGGATGGCGGCACGGTGACGTCGCCGAATTTCGGCTTCTTCAATCCGGACGGCCAGTGGGACGTGGAGAATAAGGGCGTCAAGCCGGATATAGAAGTAGAGATGGATCCGAAGGCGGTGCATGACGGGCACGATCCGCAGCTTGAACGCGCGGTTGCGGTGGCGATGGAGCAGATGAAGGCGCATCCGGCGCCGGAACCGCATCGTCCGGCGTATCCGAATTATCAGCGTCCGGTGACGGGGAGTGGGACTTCGGCGGGCGGGGGTAAGTAGGGACCCCCTTTACGAACTTTTCACTACGCCAGAGACTTCTTCGCAGGCAGCGACGAGGACGGGGACCAGCTTTTTCGCTCTGGCTATGTCCATTCGAAAGACAGGGCCGGAGATGCTGAGGGCGGCTACGACTCGTCCGCCTGCATCCAGGATGGGAGCTCCGATGCAGCGGCCTTCGATCTCGTTTTCCTGATTGTCCATTGCCCAGCCCTGGCGGCGCACGCGATCGATCTCGCTGCGGAGGGCTTCGAGCGTGGTGATGGTGGTGGCGGTGAGTTTCGGAATGCCTCTCATGCGGACGAGGCGGAGGAATTCTTTTTCCGGCAGTCCGGAGAGGAACATCTTGCCGAGCGCGGTAGAGTGCAGGTGGCGGCGGTTGCCGATTTTGGAAGACATACGCACGGCCAGCGGGCTCTCCACGGTGTTGATGACCACCACTTCACCGCCATCGAGGATGCCGAGGTTGACGGTTTCCCTGGTGGTTTCGACGAGGCGCTCCATCACGGGGCGGGCGGCTCGCGAGAGAATCTGCTCGAGCGATTCGCTGCGCTGGAGCTCGAACATTTTCCTCGCCATGCGATAGCTGCCGTCGGCTGCGCGGTCGAGGTAGCCGCGGCCTTCGAGCGTGGTGAGGATGCGGTAGACGGTAGCTTTCGGCAGGTCCACCGTGCGCGCCAGCTCGGCGAGTTTCAGGCCGGCTTCGCGCGATTTGATGGTCTCCAGGATATCGAGAGTCTTGTGCAGAACGCGGACGCCGCCCGGTTCGGCCGTGACACTGGTTGCCATAGTGTTTCACATTGTAGTACAGCGCACTTCAATTCGCGTGACAATTTCATTGACACGAGTCCGAAATGACCTTATTCTGAGTGGCGGAATGCGATACGGAGCGTTTCGTATCGTGGATCGGAGCCTACGTTGAGCAGTGTTACAGAAGCCGGGTGCGTTCGGCGGGCGACGCATCGGGCGAAGGGCCGGACGCGGTCGCTCTCACCCGGGGATGCCGCCGTGCGCCAGTTGCACTACGGCCGTATCATTCTGGATGCGGGCGACCCGGCCATCGAATTGAACACGGAAGCGCTCGAGACGGGGCTGATCTGTCTGAAGGGCGGCGCGGAAGTGACCGCGGGCGGGCGGGAGTACGCGATGGAGCCATACGATGCGATTTATGTGCCGCGCGATACGCAGGTGCGAGTCGCGCCGGGCGCGGGCGGCTGCGATTTCGCGGAAGTGTCCGCGCCGGTGGAGGGCAAGTATGGCGTGCAGTTCGCGCGATACAGCGAGGTCCGCGAGAATCCGTCGCTGCATTTTGTGACCGGCGAGGCCAGCAGCCGGCGCGACCTGAATATTCTGATCGGTAAGAACGTGAATGCCGGCCGCATTCTGGCGGGAGTCACATTTACCGAGCCCGGCAACTGGGCATCATGGCCGCCGCACGAGCACGGCGCGATGTTGGAAGAGGCCTATCTATATATAGACATGCCGGCTCCGCACTGGGGCATACAGCTTGTTTATACGAATCCGCAGGAACCGGAGCTCGCGGTGGTGGTGCGCGAGGGCGACTGCGTCATCATGCCGGAAGGGTATCATCCGAACGTCGCCGCGCCCGGCACAAGCATGGGATTTCTTTGGATGATGGCAGCGCACCGGGAGGTGGAAGACCGGCAGTTCGGCGTGGTGAATGTGCAGCCGGAGTACGCGGCGGCGGGTAGCGGGCTGGAGGCTTCGAGGCGTTAGATGTTCGCACGATGCATCACGCTCGCGGCCGTGCTGGCTTCCGCGGGCGCAGCACAGCGCGTGAACGTTATACACCTGGCGGTGACGAACCCCGGCGCTACGCCGCGTCCGGCGCAGAACATTGTGGTGAGCGTCGAGGCGCTGAAGCGGATCGCTCCGGCCTTCAAGGCTGGGGACGCGATCGTTACCACCAGCAATGCGCGGACGGTGGAGGAAGACGCCGCGACGTTGCAGACTACGGAACTACCGAGTCAGCCGGACGACCTGGATGGCGACGGTAAATATGACGAGCTTGCGTTTCAGGTGGATTTAGCGCCGCATCAGACGCGCATCGTGACCATCGCGTTCGGTCCGCAGCCGCTGATGCAACGGATCCGCGGACATTATCCGAAGCGCACGAACGCGCTGTTCGCGACGCACTATGAAGGTCCGGGGTGGGAGAGCGAGCAGACCGCGTGGCGAATCTATTTCGATAAACGGAATGCCATCGACTTATTCGGCAAGCGGCGGCCGGGGCTGTATCTGGAGACGTTTGCGCAGCCGGAGTATGTGTACCACATGGAAAGCGCGCTGGGCCGCGACATTTACGGCATAGGGAAGGCGTTGGGAGTGGCGGGGATAGGCGCGGTGGTGGATGGCAAGACCACTCCGGTTGCCGAGGTTGCGGAGCGGTCGTGGCGGGTTGTTGCGGCGGGGCCGGTACGGTCTATTGTCGAGCTCAAGTACAAAGGGTGGAAAGCGGGCACGCGAACGGTTGACTTAGTAAGTCGTATCACGCAATGGGCCGGGGAGCATGGCTTCGAGCATCGGATTCAGGTAAGTAATCCGGATGGTCTCGACTTAGTAACCGGCGTTCCGAAGAAGCAGGTGGAGGATCTCGATTCGGCTGTGCGCGGTGTGCGTGCGGTGGCCACCTGGGGTAAGCAGGTTGTGCTCGCGGGCACGAAGGCGCAGGCGGTGGACGTCCCCGACGAGGATCTCGGGGTCGCCGTGATGGCTGGTGTGAATCAAGCCGGGGCCACGGATGCGGATGCTGATAACCGGCTGCTGCACATCAGGCCGCACAACGGCGTCGTGACGATCTACGGAACAGCGATGTGGGACCAGGAGGAGACGGATCTGCTCGCCGGCAAAGGGCAGAGTTCGGTAGCGCCTCCGGGCGTGCGTCCCACGCGCGAGCGATTCGTGGCCTATTTGAACGGAGTTGCGGAGCGGATCGCCGAGCCTCCGCAGGTGGAGATCGTCAGCAAGAGCGCGGAGCCGCAATCTGCGCCTCCCGATACGTTGAATCCGGCGCATCACCGCACCTGGGCGGAAGCGATCGGACTGATGGCGGAGGCGGCAGATCGGACGGCGAAGGCGTTTCAGCCGCTGGTCGAAAAGGGCCGGCCCGGCGGATACGATAAGTTCAACGGTCCGGGGTTCTTTACGGACGGCAACGATGTTACCGGAGAGTGGACGCCGCAAAACGGGTACTTTTGGACCGGCGGCTTCTGGGCCGGGGAACTCTGGAAACTGGCGGCGTACACGGGGAAGCCGCAATACAAGCAGTGGGCGGAATTGTGGACGTCGCGGCTTGCCGGAGCGCAGCCCAAGCAGAATCACGATACGGGATTCCTGAACTATTACTCGATGCTGCCGGCCGGGAATAAAGCGGAAGCTTTGCGCGCGGCCGAGCGGTTGAAAGAACTATATAACCCGCTCACTCACTTAGTAAGTTCCTGGGGACCCAACGGCGACGACACGATCATCGACACGATGATGAACTTACAAATCTGGTGGTGGGCGGCGGAGGAAACGGGCAATCGCGAATGGCTGGACTTAGGCCGAAGTCATGCACTGCGTTCGGCGGAGTGGCTGGTGCGGCCGGATGGGTCTGTGCCCCAGTCGGTGCACTACAATCCCGGGGACAATCGCCAGGTCTTCACCTCCAGCACGAAGACGCAGGAGTTTCCGAACCACGCGGCTCCTGGTGAGGTGGTGTTCCGCCACACGCACCAAGGCATGTCCGCGGATTCGGCGTGGTCGCGCGGGCAGGCATGGGCAGTTTACGGGTTCACGGAAGCCTATCGGGCGACTAAGGACGCGGCGCTTCTGGCCACAGCCGAGCGGACCGCGAAATATGCGCTGGACCGCCTTCCCGCGGACTTCGTGCCGTGGTATGACTTTGACGACGAAGGTATCTTCTACCGCAATCGCGATTCGTCGGCGGCCGCTATTCTGGCAGGCGGACTGCTTCGTCTCTCTGAGCTCACCGGGAAGCCTGAGTACCGGCGCGCGGGCGAGCAGATTGTCCATTCCCTGATCGATCGGTATCTTGCGCCGGTGTCGTCGAGCGATTCGACGCCCGCCGGTGTGTTGCGCCACGGCTGTGGCACGCGTCCGCAGGACGGAATGCTGGACTACGGCGACTATTACTTACTGGAAACGCTCTTGTGGCTGGAATCGCATCCCGCTACGCAGCGTTAGGAGTCGGCATGAATCGAACGCTCGCACTGCTCTTACTCACGGCCTCGTTTCTCGCGGCCCAGACGACAACAACGCTGTACGGTACCGTGACCGATAAGTCCGGCGCCGTTGTTCCCGGCGCAAAGGTGCTGGCGACCAATACCGGGACGAATCAATCGCGCTCCGGAGAGACCAATGCGGAGGGGGAATACCGGTTGGACTTCCTGCCGATAGGCACTTACTCGCTCGACGTGGAGGCGCAGGGATTTAAGAAGTTCGTGCAGAAGGGCATTGTTCTGCAGGTGAACGTGGCGCAGCGAGCGGATACGGCGCTGGACGTCGGCACCATGACGGAAGAAGTGGATGTTACGGCTACGGCGGCGCTCGTCAACACGGAAAACGCGCAGATCGGCCGCACGGTGGAGCATGCCGAGATTACGACACTGCCGATTGTCAATCGGAATGTTTATAACCTACTGACACTTACTCCGGGTGTGACAGCCAGCGGGAACAGCATCGTGCTGGGATTTCCGGAGCAGCGGACCATGATTAACGGCGGTGTGGATGGCGGCGCGGGATCGGTGAATTACTTCCTGGATGGCGGCACGAACATGACGGGCCTTCGCAATACGGGAAACATCGCGCCGAATCCGGACGCGGTGGAAGAGTTTCGCGTGGTGACGAATAGCTATAGCGCGGAATACGGGCGTTTCGCGGGCGGCGTGATCAACATCATCACCCGGTCCGGCAGCAACCAGTTTCACGGCTCGCTGTTTGAGTTTCTGCGCAATACGAAGCTGAATGCGTTCCCGTACGGCGCCATCTCCATGGCGCCGCTGCATCGGAATCAGTTCGGTGGCACGTTCGGCGGACCTATTCGCCGCAATAAGACGTTCTTCTTCGGCACTTACTCCGGCTTGCGGCAGGTGCAAAGCACGTTCCTCAATGGCGCACTGGTGCCCACCGCGCTGGAACGGGCCGGCAACTTCTCGCAGTCCGCCGTGAAGCCGAAGGATCCGCTGAATAACAACGCTCTGTTTCCGAACAACATCATTCCGGAGAACAGGCTGGACCCGACGGCGATGAATATTCTCAAGAGCGTACCGGCGTCCAACGTGGCGGGGAGTTTCTGGCAAGGCTCGCTGCCGTTTCCTTATAACACCGATGAAGTTCTCGCGAAGGTGGATCACTCCTTCACCGATAGCAATCGCTTGAGCGCGAGTTATTACGAGACCAGCGGACACAACCAGATACTGCCCGGCGGTAACCTCCCATGGTCCGTGGAAAACTTCACTTGGCGGCAGCAGAATGTCAATTTGAGTGATACCTATAGCATCAGTGCGAACACGGTAAATCAGTTCTGGGTGACTTACAGCCGGAACTTCGGCGGCCGGTTGAACACACCGCAGACTTCGCTGGGGGATTTCGGGTCCACGTTCAATATTCAGGGTCCGAAGCAGCTACCGCAGATCGCCGTGACTGGATACTTCACGCTCGGGCAGGCAATCTCGGGTCCGGTGGCAGGCACGAACTTTTATTCCACACGCGACCAGGTAAGCTGGAACCACGGCCGGCACACGGTAAAATTCGGCGGTGAGCTTTCGCTGGATAAGGACATCCAGCAGACGCTGTTGAACGACTACGGCACCTTCAGCTTCACGGGCATCAAGACGGGGAACGCGCTGGCGGATTTCCTCGCCGGTCTTCCGGTGACGATGAACCAGGACGCGCCCATCACGGCGATGGATAATTTCTGGACCGGCGCGCTCTTCGCGCAGGACGATTTCCGCGTGAACTCGCGCTTCACTCTGAATCTCGGGCTTCGGTATGAATTGCAGCAGGCGCCCACCGATCCATTCAATCGCGAGTCTACGTTCAAACTCGGAGTGCAGTCGCAGGTTTTGAAGGGCTCACAGGTTCCCACGGGACTTCTGGTGCCGGGCGATCCAGGTGTCGGGCGCGGAATCGTGGCCACTCCGAAGGACCACTTCTCGCCGCGCCTGGGCTTCGCGTGGGACCCGTTTGGCGATGGAAAAACCAGTCTGCGCGCGGGCGCCGGTTTGTTCTGGGGCAGCGTTTCGGGGAACGAATGGAATTCCACTTCGAATTACAATCCGTTCGCGGTGCGGCAGCAGTTTAACAATGTACAGTCGCTGACCAATCCGTATGGCAACCTGCCGGGCGGCGTTTCACCGTTCCCGTTTACTTACAATCCGAACAACCCGCAGTTTATTTTGCCGGCGTCGATTTATGGCATGTCGCTGGATTTCAAGTGGCCGTACACGGAGCAGTACAACTTTTCCGTGCAGCGGCAGGTGGGGAAGAGCTTCAGCGTGACGGCGGCGTACGTCGGAAGCTTCGGGCACCGGCTGCCGTTCGCGGTGGACCTGAATTATCCGTTCTACAACAGCACGGCTTCGAGCACGAACGTCAACAACCGGCGGCCGATCGAGCCCGGCACGCTTTCGCAGATCTTCAGCGTTCAATCGATCATGAACACGTCGTATAACTCGCTGCAGATCACGGTGGAGAAGCGGATGGCCGCGCACTTCCTGGTGAAGGCGTTCTTCACGCACGCGAAGGATCTGGAAGATGTGCAGCTCGACAACAATACGGTGAATGGCGGCGCCGAGGATTATCGGAATTTCCGGTTGGATCGGGGAAGGAGCGATAACGATCGCGCGAATGTGGCGGCCGGGTCTGTGATCTGGGACATGAACTATTTCGGGAAGACTAACAAGTTCCTGCGCAGCATTATTAATGACTGGCAGCTTTCGGGCATCGTGACGCTGCAGAGCGGGCGGCCGTTTACGGTGACGGCGGGCAGCGACATCAACGTGGACGGGAATAACAACGACCGCGCGAACCCGGTCGGCGACCCGTTCCTGGATCCCAATCGCCCGCGCAATCAGGTGATGAATGCCTGGTTCAACACCGCGGCATTCGCGAAACCGGCGGCCGGTACGGACGGCAACGCGCAACGGAATCTGATGACTGCTCCGGGGTCGAAGGTGGTGGATCTGGGCATTTTCCGGAATTTCCGGTTCACGGAACGGATCGTGTTGCAGGCTCGCGGCGAGGCGACGAATGCGTTTAATTTCGTGAATCTGAGTGCGCCGAACGGGACGTTCAGCGCGGCTGCTTTTGGGACGATTCGGACGGCGGATGCGATGCGGAATGTGCAGTTGGGTTTGCGGCTTACGTTTTAGATTATGTGCGACCGGTCGGGAGACCGGTCGTTAACCGATTATGTGCGACCGGTCGGGAGACCGGTCGTTACCTTAGCGTTGCGGTTAGGCCGGCTAGGGCTTGCAGGAGTTTGGTTTCGTCGAGGGGGATGGCGCTTTCGCGGGGGAGCCAGCAGCGGACCACCATCCAGGCTGCTGCTTGCGTGACGATTCCGGAGGCGCAGCCGATGGCTGCCGAGGTTCCGCAGGTGCTTAGGGCGGTGCCCGCGGCCATCGCAGCGAGGGACATCCAACGGCAGAAGGATTCGACACCGGGATACCGCACCGCAGTTAAGCGCGGGAGGGTGGTGGCGGCCATGACGCCGACTACAACCGAAGTGAAAGGTGCGAGAGCCAGGGTCATAAAGGTCTCCGTTATGCGACGCGATCCAACGGCAACACAGCAGGCGACTGTCTGGCGACTTCGCTGAAAATCTGAAGCGCCGCTCGCAACTGCTTGTTGTCCTCAATGAGTGCGGCGACCTGGGCCTGCAACTCGCGATTCCGGCGCGACAGGCCGGTATTGCGGGAACAGCCGGTCGGGATGTGGCGGAGATTGCTGTTTAGTTGCTTCACGATTATAAGGAGTGTACCGGGGCAGCGGAAATATAGGCAGTTGCGGTCGAAAGTACTATTCGTGGTACCGCGCTATTCTTAACGCCGCCCGATTTTACAAGCGCTGTCCACCCCGATGAGGTGCTGCTGAGCGGGTAGACGCCGCGTGCTAACCTCAGGTTTTACAGCTCTATGTCCTATCCTTCGATTCGCGATCTTGACCTGAACGGGAAACGTGTTTTCATTCGTGTGGATTTCAATGTTCCGCTGCAAAAGAATGAGCGGGGCGAAATGGAAATCACCAGCGACAAGCGCATCAAGGCGTCGCTTCCCACCATTCAATATGCTCTGGAACATGGCGCGGCCGTGATTCTCGCGTCGCACCTGGGGCGTCCGAAAGGCAAGCCCAATGCGGAGATGAGTCTTGCGCCGGTGGCGGCGCGGTTGCAGGAACTGCTCGGGCGTCCGGTGAAGATGGCTCCGGATTCGGTGGGCGCGCAAGTGGCGGCGATGAAGCCCGCGCCCGGTGAAGTGCTGCTGCTCGAAAACCTGCGGTTCCATCCTGAAGAAGAGAAGAACGACGAAGCGTTCGCCAAACAGCTTGCCTCCTTGTGCGACATCTATGTCAACGATGCATTCGGTTCGGCACATCGCGCGCACGCTTCCACGGAAGGCATGGTGAAGTTTGTGCCGGTGGCAGCGGCAGGCCTGCTGATGGAAGCCGAGTTGAAATATCTAGGCATGGCGACCACGCATCCGGAACGGCCGTGCGTGGCGATTCTCGGCGGCGCCAAGGTGTCCGACAAAATCGAAGTGATTCAGAACCTCGGAAAGGTTGTCGATAAATTGCTGATCGGCGGCGCCATGGCTTACACGTTTCTGCGCGCGAAGAATGAGCCGACCGGCAGGAGCCTCGTCGAAGAAGACAAAATCGAGCTTGCGAAGACGCTGCTGGCGACGCTCGGCGATAAGTTGATGCTGCCGGTGGATCACGTGGTGGTATCGGAGATCGCGGCGGGCGCTGCGAACGAAGTGGTTGCTACGATTCCGGAGGGCAAGATCGCGGTGGACATAGGTCCCAAGACGATTGAGGCGTACTCGAAAGCGATTGCCGGCGCGAAGACCATCATCTGGAATGGACCGATGGGGATCTTCGAAAAACCGCCGTTCGACAGAGGCACGGTGGCTCTGGCTACCGCCGTTGCGAATTCGGGGGCGACGAGTGTGGTGGGCGGCGGCGATTCCGAAAAAGCGATCAAGGCTGCCGGCGTTTCGAGCAAGATCACGCACGTCTCGACCGGCGGCGGCGCGTCGCTCGAATTCCTGGCGGGAATTCAGTTACCCGGCGTGGCTGCTCTGGCCCGCTAACTTACTCGCCAGATACCAGACGTTTCCGGATAAGTCCGTGACGCTGGCGTGCCGGTCGCCATACGATTGGTCGGCGGGGTCGGAATGCTTCTGCGCGCCGGCGGACAGAGCGCCGGCGAAGGCGGCGTCGCAATCGGGAACGTACATGTAGAACGTTCCGGCGCCGACAGGATAATCGGGCGGCGCCTCCATCAGTTCCAGGTGGGAGCTGCCGAGACGCAGGGTGGCATGACGAATGCCGCCGTCAACTTGCATGCCGTTCTCGTCGCGTTCCATTCGCCTTTCGATGCACCTTTTACCGCTCCCTCACGGGGCTGTGAAAAAATCCGGCTGCTGTTCTCGTCGCGATCCATTCGCCTTTCGATACACCTTTTACCGCTTCCTTACGGTCGCGGCTCCGTTAGCGGAATCAACTACATACGGAGCCGTGACCGTGAGGGAGCGGTAAACGGTGCCGGGGATGCGAGTGCGTTTGAACGCGGAGAAAAAGCAATTCGATATTTTTTCACAAACCCTCACGGTCGCGGCTCCGTTTAGTAGGATCAACTACATACGGAGCCGTGACCGTAAGGGAGCGGTAAAAGGTGCCGGGGATGCGAGATTTTGACAAACCCGAAAGGGCGCGGCTCTCCCTCCCGTATCGCCGACGGTCACCTCCGCGTGGTAGCCGACGGGAAGTTCTCCTTCGCTCCGAAAACGCGCGCCAAAGCAGTAATGGTTTGCGTGTTCATATCAGTTCCTTTTCGGCAGCGGGAGACCGTCCACAATCCAAAGGTCCGATTTCGAGGCTACCGCTGAGGTGGCGAGGCTCTTTCCGTCGGGCGACATGCTGAGACGGGTTTGATAGCGCGCGCCGCCGCTGATGGTGAGCTGCGTTCCGTAATCGGCGATCTGCCTGACCGCGCCGCTTGCCACATCCATGCTCTTGAGCAACTCGTGGCCGCGGTCCCGGCAGACTCCATAGATGATCTTGCCGTCGCGGGAGAAGGCGATGACCGTTGCGCCGAGTTTCGGCAGCGCCCTGGTCTTGCCTTCGGGAGTGAAGAGCGCGACGCCATCCTGGGCTTCGCAGGCGATCCATTCGCCGGTGGGCGACCAATCGGGCGGCGTGAGGCAGACCGGTCCGTCAGGCACCATGTGCGGCGTCATGTCCGCGCCGAGGCCCACTACCGCGGGCATCCACGGATGGTCCTTATGCATAAGCCCCGCGACGCCGGCGCCGTCGGGCGACCACGTAGGCGACTGGAAATGGTCCGCGGTGAGGCGAACGGGCGCGCCCCCTACGCTGGAGGCGACCCACACGGTGGCGGGGTCGGTGGCGGAGTATCGGACGAAGGCGATGCGCGAGGCGTCGGGCGAAAAAACAGGATCCACCAAGCCGGCGGTACCGGGCGGGAAGTTGGAGGCCGTCACTGCAGGCCGGTCGAGGTTGGCCTTGAGGTTGTGGATCCAAATCTCGCGACTGCCTGTGCGATCGGTGGAATAGACGATCTGGCTGCCGTCGCTGGACCACGACGGCGAGAGTTCGTTGCGGCTGCTGCCGAGCAGGCGGCGCACGGGAGAGCCATCGACCGGAAGCTCAATGAGGTCGTAATCGGCCTCGACGCTGCTGAAGATGACGCGGCTGCCGTCGGGCGAGACGGATGGACTAGATTGCGCACTGGCGCCCGCGGTGAGTTTGCGGAGCCGCTCATTCTTCACGTCGGCGAGCCACAGGTTGGACTCGATGCCGAGTCGCGGGGCGAAGGCGAGGATGGCGTGGCGCGAATCGGGCAGCCATGCGGCGGTGGGAACAGGCCCCAGATCGATGTTGGCGAAAATGCGGCGCGGCGGTGCGCCTTCGGGGAAGGGAAGCAGCCACATCTCGGGTTTGTGCGCTTCGGTGATGAGGAGCAGCGAGCGACCATCGGGCGCGAAGGCGAGGCAGTACGCGGGCGCGCGGCCCATTACGGCGAACGGGGCCTGCTTGTAAGGGCGTGGTTCAGCGCCGGGCGGCGACGAGATCCAGACGCTGCCCTGGCTCATCCCCATGGCGCGATCTTCGGCGATGCGCCAGAGCGCCAAACTCTTGCCGTCAGGAGAAATTGCGCCGGCGGTGAGGCCGGTGAGAATGCGCGTGGGCTTGCCGCCGGCAGGGCTGATGGCCCACAGTTCGCCGCCGCCGGTTTCCCGCACGTAATAAATCAGAGAGGAATCGGGCGACCAGAAGGGGTTTGTTGCGGCAGCGGTGTCGCGCGTGAGCTGCGTGGGCTCAATGGCGTCAAGCGCGCGGACCATGAGCTGCGGGATGCCATCGAACGATTTGGTGTACGCGATGCTCTTGCCGTCGGGCGACCAGGCGGCGGCGCGCTCCTCTTCGGGGTCCGTGGCGAAGGGGATGAAGTGGTAACGGTCCAGGTCAATAGGCGCGGGCTCGCGGAAGTGGCGGATGGCGAGAACGGCGAGTGTGGCCGCCAGCACCGCGGCAATCGCGGGCCACGCCCATCGCGCATTCCGGCGAGGCGCTGCTACGGCCGGCAAGGCGCCGCTCGGTTTGGAGCTTTGGCCGGCCGTGCGGAGCGCAAAGGCGAGGTCGCGCGCGGAGTGAAAACGATGGTCGGGATCTTTTTCGAGGCAATGGGCGACGATCTGCCGCAGCACGGGCGAAACGGCTTCGGGCGGCTCGGGCGGATCTTCGCGCAGGATCGCGGTCATGGTTTCAGCGGCGGTGGGATGGTCGAAGGGCGCACGGCCGAGGAGGCACTCGAGAATGACAGTGCCGAGACTGAAGATATCGCTGCGGGCATCGACGGCTTCACCACGGACCTGCTCGGGCGACATGTAGGCGGCGGTGCCGAGGACCGCGCCGGGCGATGTGCGGGTGAGGATGGCGGTTTCGTCGGGCGCGGAGGCGGTGCGTTCAATCTGCTTGGCGAGTCCGAAATCCAGCACCTTGGCGCGGCCGTCGCGGGTCACCATGATGTTCTCCGGCTTCAGGTCGCGGTGCACGATACCGGCGGCGTGGGCCACGGCGAGTGCGCCGGCGACCTGTGAGGCCAGCTCCGCCACGCGATTCTGCGGTAAGCCGCCGCGCTTGAGTGTGTCGCGGAGGGATTCGCCTTCAACGAGCTCGCTGACAATGTATACTGCCCCATCCTGCTCGCCGGTATCGAAGACGCTGATGATCCCGGGATGGTTCAGAGCGCTGGCCGCGCGGGCTTCCTGCTCGAAACGGCGGCGGCGGAGGGGATCGCCGGAGACTTCCGGCGGAAGGACTTTGAGAGCGACGAAGCGTTGCAGGCGGGCGTCGCGAGCGCGGTAGACTTCGCCCATGCCTCCGGCGCCGAGGAGGGAAACGATTTCGTATGGTCCGAATTGCGTGCCGGGGGTGAGCATCCGTGGGTTTAATAATATCCCAGCTTCGAGTGGGTCGCCGGGCTGTTGAACCACGCCAGCACCTTGCGTTCGTATAGCTGGGGATCGATGTTGTGAGCGGCGACGTGGCTGGCTCCTTCGACGATCCACAACGTTGTGAAAACGGGATTGGCGGCGTGGAGTTCTTCGGATTCGCGCAGCGGAATGTTAACGTCCCGCGTTCCGTGAATGAGGAGGATCGGGATGGCGGCATGGCGAATGGCGGCGAGCGGCGATGCACGGTTAAGGTCTAAGCCATAGCGAAGGCGGGCGTAGACAAAGCCGCTTTTGACGATGGGCCACGCGAGCAGTTCGGGGATCCCGGCGATCTGGTGGACGCGATAGGCGGCAACCTCGTGGAAGGTGGCGAAGGGCGATTCGGCGACGATGGATTGGAAGCGGTGCTCGGTTTGGAGGGATTGCAGGAGGATGGCTGCGCCCATGGACTCGCCCATTCCGTAGGTGCGTGACACGGCAGGGTCGTGCGCAAGCAGGTCGGCCCAGCGAGCGACGTCGGTGGCTTCGCGAACTCCGTAGGAGATGAGGTCGTCTCCGGATGCGCCGTGGCCTCGGGCGTCCGGGAGCAGCACTTCAAAACCGCTGTTCAGGAGGTAGGACGCGTGAAGTAGCATGCCGGTGCGGGAATCGGCGACGCCGTGGAGCAGCAGAACGGCTCCGCCGTTTGGGGCGGCGGGGCGGATGCGCCATCCGCGGAGGATGGTTCCCGATGAGGTGACTTGCACGTCTTCGCAGACGGCTCCGAGGGGCGTGGCGCGTGCCCGGCAGGTAGCGAGGCCGGCATCGGCGCGCTGGGAGATGGGGTTGTGAAAAAATCCGGCTGCTGTTCTCGTCGCGCTCCATTCGCCTTCCGATGCACCGTTTACCGCTCCCTCACGGTCACGGCTCCGTTAGCAGAATCAAGTACATACGGAGCCGTGACCGTGAGGGAGCGGTAAAAGGTGCCGGGGATGCGGAAGCAATTCGATTCTTTCACAGATCCTCACGGTCACGGCTCCCTATGGACTGTGCACATGCCGGAACGAAGGTTTCGAAGCTCAATACTGTACGACTTTTTCATTGCCGCACTATCCAGGGCCGCGCGGCGCGCTTTGCGCACCGTCTTCAGTTGTCGACAGTTGGGGCTGCATGGCATCAGTTGGTAAGTTGGGACTTAGTTTGGTTCGTTTGACTTAGCGGCTGGGTACTTACTTGCTATCGGAGTTTCCAGGAGAACGCCCGATGACTCCTTCACCCAGACGATCTACGCTGATTTCCTTTCTGCTGCATTGCGCTGCCATTGCGGTGATCCTACTTACAACGCAAGTTACTAAGTCACCTGTGTTCCGGCCGCACAGTGTGCTATTGGAACCACTGAATGTTCCCGACTTCGCCGCCGCCGCTCCCCACCATCGCGGCGGAGGCGGCGGGGGCGCCCGCGACGATACTCCTGCGTCCGCCGGGCGCCTTCCACGTCTCGCGACTCGTGAGTTCACGCCTCCTCTTCTGAAGCCGCTGGTGGAGCATCCGCAATTGCAAATGGAGGCGACCATCCTCGCCCCGGCGGATGCGCAACTGCCTACCATCAACCTGGCGCAATTCGGTCTGCCGAACGGCGCCGCCGGACCTCCCTCTCACGGACCCGGAGCTCGCGGCGGCTTCGGCAACGGCACTCAGGGCGGCGCCGGCGATGACGATGGACCGGGAATCGGTCCCGGCAAGAATGGCGGCACGGGTGGGGATGACTTCGGGCCCGCTGGAGGCGGCTCGGGACGGTTGACTGCTCCCGTGGTGATCTGGAAGCCGGAACCGGAGTACAGCGAGGATGCCCGGCGGGCGCGGATGCAGGGCGTGGTTGTGCTCTCCATCGAGATCGATGCGCAGGGCCATGCGCAGGACATTTCCGTGGTCCACGGTCTCGGGTTGGGCCTCGACGAACGCGCCATTGCGAGCGTCAAGCAGTGGCGCTTCCGGGCGGCGACGCGGAATGGCAAGCCGGTTCCCGTTCGAGCGCGAGTGGAGGTAAACTTCCGGTTACTGTGACTCTTACCCGCCGACTAACTCGAAGATACTGATCTCCGGCGGCGCGCCTAAGCGGATCGGCACGCCGATGGTTCCAATTCCGCGATTGACATATAACTGGCCGGTCGACTTACTAAAATGTCCAGCGACATAGGGAGTTATCAGGCGGCTTGGCGCGAGGTTGGGACTGATAAACTCGAGCGCGGCTTGGCCGCCATGAGTATGTCCGGAAAGAGTGAGGTCGATACCCAACTCCGCGGCACGATCGAAGTTGTTCGGGTTATGGCTGAGTAAGATGTTGGTGGAGTCCGGTAACAAGAGGGGCTCGACTTCGGCAAGAGACTCGGCGCCGAAGATGCCGCCTCGCTGGGGACGGTGAAAATCGATGCCGATCAGGTTCAGGCGCTCGCCATTGAGCGGCAGTTCGACGGCCTGCTGCCTGAGGATGCGGTAGCCGATGCCGGAAAAGAGCGCCGTGATGGAGTCCTCCACGCCTGCCCACGCGTCGTGATTGCCGAGACAGCCGTATACGCCGAAAGGGGCGCGAAGACCGCGGAGTGCATCGACGGCGTCTTGCTGAGTGGCGGCGTCCCAGGTGACGAAATCACCGGTGAGCACGATCAGGTCGGCACGCGCTTCGTTGGCGATGGACACGTAGCGGCGGATCTGATCGGCGGTCATGAAGGGACCGATGTGAATGTCGGTGAGTTGCGCGATGCGGAAACCGTGGAAGGCGTTGGGCAGCCGCGGGATGGGCACGCGAGGGTGCGTGGTTTCGAGATTCAGGCGGCCGTACAGTATGCCGTAGCCGCCGGCTATAAAGGGGGCAACGCCTGCCGCCGTGATGGCGTTGTCGATGAAACGGCGGCGGTCGGGCGAAGGGGGAGCATCGGCGCGGCCGGATGCTTTTTTCGCGGCGAACGCGAAGGCGCGGCAAATCCATCGGAACAGGGTCAGGATTGCGACCACCAAAAATCCGACGACCGAGCCGGCGATCCACCACGCGAAGGGGGCCACCAGAAGGGCTTCGGCGAGCGTGAGATGAACGGGCGTGGCGCGGTGACGGAACTCGTTGACGTTGTAGTCCCACATGTAGGCGTAGAGGACGGCGGCGGCAATGGCGATCGCCCATCGAGCGGTTTTGGATGGGATGCTGCGCCGCGCCACGGTGCGGATTCGCCATGCCCAATAGAGCTGGCTTGCGAGAACGAGGATGAAGATTGGCCCGAAGAAAAGGAAGAACATCTACTTTCACTGTAGCTTCGATCTTTCACTGTAACTTCGATCCGGGAGTTGTTCGGTGGGGTACACTGGTGCTGCATGCCGGTGGAGGTACAGGAAAAAACGCTTGCGCCGGGGACCGTGGTGATCGCGCTCTCGGGCAAGCTGATGATGGGGTCGCAGGGCGAGCAGATCGTGGCCGCGGTTGAGCGGCAGCTTGCGGCAGGGGCGCGGACGGTGATCTTCGATCTTGCCGGGATCACGGTGCTGGACAGCACGGGCGTCGGCTGCTTCATCGCGAGCTTCCACAAAATCGCCGCGAAAGGCGCGACAATGCGAATGAGCGGCGCGACGGCTCATGTCTTTGATACGTTCCACGTCAGCCTGCTGGACCAGGTGTTTCCGTTTTTCGAAACCGCCGAACAGGCTGCCGGAGCGCCTTAAAGTGCGAGTGTTGATCGGGTTTGTGCTGGGTTTGATTGTCGCCGCTGCGGTGGCCTTCGGCTACTTCCTGCTGGGAATGGCGCCGGTTGCGACACAAGCCGCGCCGATGCCGTTCGAGCGATACCTGGCCAACAAAGCGCTGCAAGCGGAAATCCAGCGGCAGATGCCGAAGGACGTTCCGATCCAGCCCACCGAAGACAATCTGATCGCCGGCGCCAAGCTGTATCGGGAGAACTGCGCGGTGTGCCACGGGCTGCCGGGGCAGGAAGTTTCAGCGATCGGGCGCGGCGAATTTCCCAAGCCGCCGAGTCTGTTCAAGGGCAAGGGAGTGACCGACGATCCGCCGGGAGAGACGTTCTGGAAAGTGAAGAACGGCATCCGGCTGACGGGCATGCCGGGCTTCGGCGTGTCATATACCGACACTCAGTTGTGGCAGGTCAGTCTGATGCTGGCGGGCGCGGACAAACTTCCGGAGCGGGCGCGGGCGGAACTGAAGTAGAAAGCCGAAAGCGCGGCTCCGCTTCGCTGGATTGCGCAACGCGGGGTGTTAAACTGGAAGCGTTCCCATGCCCAAATCCATACCGGAACTTCAAGAAATCGCCAAGCGTGTACGGCGTGACATTATCGAGATGACGGGGGCCGCTAAATCGGGCCATCCGGGCGGGTCGCTCTCTGCTGTTGAGCTTGTTGTCGACCTGTTTTTCCATACCATGAAAGTCGATCCGAAGAATCCTGCGTGGAAGGATCGTGATCGCTTCATTCTGTCGAAAGGCCATGCCGCTCCGGTGCTGTATTCCGTGATGGCGGAAGCGGGTTATGCGGATACGCCGAAAGACCAGTTGAATACGCTGCGGAAACTCGGCTCGGTGTTTCAGGGCCACCCCGACGTCCGCTATATACATAGCCTGGAGGCGTCCACCGGGTCGCTCGGCGAGGGTGTTTCGCTGGCTCTTGGAATGGGGCTGGCGGCGCGTCTGAATCATAGCCCGAGCCGCACGTACACGATGTTGGGCGATGGCGAAATTCAGGAAGGGCAGATCTGGGAAGCGGCGATGGCGGGCGCATTCCATAAGCTGGACAACGTGGTGGCCATCGTGGATTACAACCGCATTCAGCTCGACGGGTTTGTGAAAGACATCATGGAAGTGGAGCCGGTCGCCGATAAGTGGCGTGCGTTCGGCTGGCACACCGTCGAGATCGACGGGCACGACTTCGCGGCGATTCAGGGCGCTTTCGCCGAAGCCGCGGCGACCAAGGGTAAGCCGACCTGCGTGGTCGCCCACACGATCAAGGGCAAGGGCGTTTCGTTCATGGAAAACAATCCGAAGTTCCACGGCACCGCGCCCTCGGCGCAGGAAGTGCAACTGGCATTACAGGAGCTCCAATAATGGCGACCAAGACCAAATTCGAAGTGAAGCTGGGGGCGGCGACGCGCGAGGCGTTCGGCCGCGAGCTGGTGGAGTTGGGCCGCGCGAATCAGGACATTGTGGTGTGCGATGCGGACCTTTCCAAGAGCACGATGACCGTATATTTCGCCAAGGAGTTTCCCGATCGCTTCATCTCGTGCGGCATCGCCGAGGCGGACATGGTGGCGATCGGCGCCGGGCTCGCTTACGGCGGGAAGATTCCCGTGGTGAGCAGCTTTTCGGCGTTCGTCATCAACAAGGGATTTGAGCAGCTTCGCGTGGCCGTGGCGTATCCGAAGCTCAACGTGAAGGTGGTGGGAACGCATAGCGGCATCTCGATCGGCGAAGACGGACCGAGTCAGATGAGCGTGGAAGAGACGGGGCTGGCATGCTCGCTACCGGGATTTGTGGTGATTTCGCCGGCGGATGAGCTTTCGTGCCGCGCGCTGTTCCGCGAGGCGGTGAATCATAACGGTCCGGTGTTTGTGCGGACGGGCCGGCCGAAGTGCCCGATCCTGTATACCGCCGATCAGAAGTTTGAAATCGGCAAGGCTGTGGAACTGGCCGACGGCAAGGATGTCACGGTGATCGCCAACGGGCTGCTGGTTGCGCAGGCGATGATCGCGGCGGACATGCTGGATGCCGAGGGTATTTCCGTGCGCGTGGTGGATATGCACACGGTGAAGCCGATCGACCGCGACGCCATCCGCAAAGCGGCGACGGAAACGGGCGCGATCGTGGTGGCGGAAGAGCATCTGGTGGATGGCGGGCTCGGCGTGCGTGTGGCGCAGGTGGTGGCGGAGACCGCGCCGGTTCCGATGGAGTTTGTCGGAATTCAGGATACGTACGCGGAATCGGGTCAGCCCGAAGAGTTGCTGGAGAAGTACGGCCTGGTGGCCAAGGATGTTGCGGCCGCCATTCGCAAAGTGGCCGGCCGCAAGCGCTAATCGCGATTGTCATGAGCGCCGGGCGATGTCTGTCTAAGCTCCTGTTGGAACAGAGCCCTGTGTGCTCCTGGCTGGCTTCGCCCGATGGATCGTTCGAGGAAATCTACGGCGATCCCGTGCCGTTGTTCAACAAGACCGCGAGCGATCTGAAGGGGCGGCCGCTGGTTAAGGCTCTGGGCCGGGATGCGGCGGCAAACTGGCTGGACCGCTATGCCCGGGCATTGGAAGGCGGTTCGCTGACGGCACGCGAACGGCGCGGCGAAACGCACTGGAACATCTCCGTATTTCCGGTGCGGTCCGGCGGCGAAACGCAGTGGGCGGGAGTCATCGCGCGCGAGGTGACCATCTGGTCGCGCGCGGAGCAGGAACTGCGGAACACCGTGCTGGGCGCGCTCAAAGCGATGGAGTTCGAGCGCACGATGGCTTCGCGGTTTCTGCACGATAGCGTGGGTCAGAATTTGACGGCGCTTGGCCTGCAACTCGACCTGGTGCGCATGGACATGGAAGGGCATACGGAGATCTGCGACCGCATCGGCGAAATTCAGAAGGTGCTGGAGACGATGATGGAGCAGGTCCGCGACTACAGCTATGAGCTGAACCCTTCGACGGTGGAGCGCGCGGGTTTGCGGGCCGCGCTGGACCGGCTGGCGGTGAGGGTACGGGAACGGTTCCACGGAACACTACGGGTGAATGTGGATCCATCGCTGAAGATCGATCCGAGAATCGCGTCGGCGCTTTACCAGATTGCGCAGGAGAGCGTGGAGAACGCCGTGCAGCACGCCAGTTGCTCTACAATCGAAATCGCGGTAAAGTCCACTCGTAACGGGCCATACCTGGAAGTCAGAGACAATGGGAAGGGATTCGATCCGGGCGACCCTCTCGGTGGGAGCCGCGGATTAGGGCTACTCAGCATGGAGCATTACGCCGCGCAAGCGGGGCTGGCTCTGAAGATTAACAGCCACCGCTCGAAGGGGACTACAGTGCGCGCGGCACTGACGGATACTGTCTGAGCAAACTATGACGTTCGACATTGTATTGGTGGACGACCACAAACTGGTACGCGACGGCGTCAAAACAATCCTGGAACGCGGCGCGGAATTTCGCGTGGTGGGCGAGGCGGAGAACGGCGCCGACGCCGTGCAGTTGTGCAAGCGCACGTCGCCGCATATCGTTCTCATGGACATAGGGCTGCCGGGGATGAACGGCATCGAGGCAACCACCGAATTGTTGCGGCATTGTCCGGGCGTGAAGATCGTCATTCTTTCGATGTACGACGACGAGAACAGCGTAGTGAGCGCCATACGCAGCGGGGCGCGCGCGTTCGTGCTGAAAAAGGCATCGAGCACGGAACTGCTGGATGCGCTGAGGACGGTGGCTCGCGGCGGTTCGTATCTCAGCGGGCAGGTTTCCGACCGGCTGCTGGCGCGAATCCAGCGCGGCGATCTGGAGACGCACGATCGCAGTCCGCTGGAGCAGCTTTCGCCGCGCGAGTTGCAGGTGTTGCGGCTTGTGGCGGAGGGGAAAACCAGCAAGGACATCGCGGTGCTGCTGGACCTTGGTCTGCAGACCGTGCGCAGTTATCGCAAGACGATGATGAAGAAGCTCGGCGTGAATAACGTCGCCGGCTTAACGCAATTGGCGCTGGCGGCTGGAATCACGCACTGGAATAAACCCGATGCAAACCCCCTGGGGTGAGGTCGCTGTAGGCGACGCCCACATTCATTTTTTCTCGCGGCGGTTTTTTGCCTCTTTGGGCGAGCCGGCGCAGGTCGCCGGGAAGCTCGGTTGGGAACTGCCGGGCGAGGACCCGGCGGAGCTTGCGGCAAAGTGGGTGGCCGAACTCGATGCGCAGGGCGTGGCGCGGGCCGCGCTGATCGCAAGCGTTCCGGGCGACGAAGCGAGCGTGGTGGCGGCGCGCGCGGCATATCCGGAGCGATTTCTTGCGTATGCCATGGTGAATCCGCTGGCGGAGGGCGCAGCCGTTGCGGAGGGGCTGAACGCGATTTCGCTGTTTCCGGCGATGCACCGGTACAGTGTGCACGATGCACGCGTGGAACCTCTGCTGGAGCAGGCTCAACAGCGCGGATGCGCCGTGTTCGTGCATTGCGGCGTGCTCACCGTGGGTGTGCGCAAGAAGCTCGGGCTGGCATCTCCCTTCGATATGCGCTTTTCGAATCCGATCGAATTGCACGGCGTGGCGATGCGGTATCCCGGTGTGAAGTTCGTGATTCCGCATTTCGGCGCGGGCTATCTTCGCGAGGCTCTGATGGTCGCGGATCTATGCCCGAACGTGTATCTGGATTCTTCGAGCAGCAATTCGTGGATGCGGTATGAAGGTCTGGATTTGCGCACGGTGCTTCGCCGGGCGCTGGATGTGGCGGGGGCAAGCCGCGTGCTGTTCGGGTCGGATTCGTCGTTCTTCCCGCGCGGATGGGTGAGAGGCGTGTTTGACGATCAGGTGCGCGTGTTGTCGGACTTGGGCGTGTCGGCGGCGGATGCTCGCGCGATTCTCGGCGGAAATCTGGCGGAGCTGTTTGGGCGCGCTGCCGGGGCAGGTTTTTGAGAGAATTGCCGGCTTGGGCGCACTAGCTCGGCGACATGCGCATCTTTGAGCGGGGGGTCCGGCATCCATTTTTTCCGGGTTGGCGGGCTACTGCCGCGACGACGGCTCGCGGCGAATGCGAGGTTTTGACGGGGTCGCTGGAAGAGGTGGTGGCGGCGGCTCAGCGCGGCGTTCGACCGCGGCGGGCGGTTTGGATCCTGAACGCGATTGAGGAGCAGGATCGAACTGCGTTGTGGGATCTTTTCGAAGTGCCGGCGCTGGCGATCCAGTTGAACCGTGAAGGCGCTTTGGTGGCGTTCGAATGCGAAGCGCATGAAGGGCTGCACGTGGCGGGCGGCTTTCCGGCGGATGGAACGGGGGAATTGTGCCCGTGCGGCCGGCCTGGTCCGCGGCTGCGTGCATCGTAGGTACCGGTCTCCCGACCGGTACCAGGCGCGCTGGGCGCGCCCGGGCGAGCTTCGCTCGCCTGCAACCGGTCAGGAGACCGGTCGCTACTTTGGCAAGAAAATGGGCTTCAGTTGCGTCAAACTGAATACAGATGCCGCAAACGGCTTTACAATCCGCGGAGCGTGAGCTGGTGGAGCGATGCCGCCAGGGCGATCGCGATGCTTTCCGGACGCTCTTTGAAATGTACAAGGGCAAGGTGTACTCCGTGGCGCTGCGTTTCGCCGGAAACGAGGCCGCGGCTATGGACATCGCTCAGGACACCTTCGTGAAGTTATTCTCGGCCGTCGGTGAGTTTCGGGGCGAGTCGGGATTCGAGACTTGGGTCTACCGCATGGTGGTCAACCGGTGTCTGGATCAGCGGCGGCGGTCGCGGCGCTGGGCTCCTCTGGCCAACGGGCTGATGGCGACGCTGCGGGTTCCCGGCGATGCGCTGGCGGATCTGCTTCGTACCGAAGTGAGTGACCGTGTGAAGGCGGCCGTCGAAAAATTGCCGCCCGAGATGCGCATCGCCATCGTACTGCGCTACACGGAGGGGCTTTCCTATGACCAGATGGCGGAGGTGCTGGGGTGTTCGCAAGGCACCGTAGCATCGCGATTGAGCCGCGCCCACAAGGCCTTGGAACGGCGGCTGGGGGGACTTCGTGGTTAACTTGCTGGAACGCGAATTGGGGCGGGTCGAGGCGCCGGACGAGCTGTGGCATCGCGTGCAGACCGGGCGCAAGATTCCGGCACGGCGTCCGATGCCGGTGGCGTTGGCAGTCGCGGCGATTCTCCTGGG
Source organism: Candidatus Limnocylindrales bacterium (assembly GCA_035606355.1). Classification (GTDB taxonomy): domain Bacteria; phylum Acidobacteriota; class Terriglobia; order Bryobacterales; family Bryobacteraceae; genus Sulfopaludibacter. The sequence continues at coordinate 40,518 of DATNFO010000036.1, forward strand.
TGCGGTTTGGCTGACCGGGCAAGGGCAGCGTCCTGAACCGGTGCGGGTCCAACCTGTGGGCAGCTGCTCGCTTTGTCATCTATAACAGAATAAAGCACCACCTGAAAGAGGTTGTCAGGTAGCGGGATTTCCGGTATGCTTAGGGCAGGACGGGAGGGAAGCTATGCCCCAGACCCTGGCAGCACCCGGATTGACGACCGGTCACGCCCCCTTTGTGGAAGAGGCTCGCAATCGCGGCGAGCTTTATATTTCACAGCCTTACGACCAGTATTCTGAAGAAAACCATGAAGCATGGAGGCGGCTGTTTGCGCGTATCCGTCCGCGCTGGGAGCAGTACGCCAATCCATTCTTCCTGCGCGGAGTGGAGGCGCTGCATCTGCCGGCGGACCGCATTCCGCGATTGAGCGAAATCAATCGGCGGCTGCAGCCGTTGACGGGTTTTCAGGCAAAGCCGGTGAGCGGCTACGTTCCCGGATTTCTGTTTTTCGACTGCCTGCGCCGGCGCGAATTCCCCACCACGATCACCATCCGCGATAAGGATCGGATGGACTATCTCCCCGAGCCGGACATCTTCCACGACGTGGCGGGCCACGTTCCGATGCACACGGACCGCGCATTTGCCGACGTGCTGGTGCGCTTCGGCGATTGCGCTCACACGGCGGTGGAGATGACGGCAGAGATCAAAGACCATGGCGAGCGAGTGCGGCGCCTGACGAGCATCGTGCGCGCGATGAGCCGCTTTTTCTGGTTCACCGTGGAGTTCGGTCTGATGAAGGGGCCGAAGGGCGGCACGGTTGCGTACGGCAGCGGGTTGCTGAGCTCGTACGGCGAGTTGCAGCATGCCATCGAGAGCGAGGAAGTGCAGCGGTATCCGGTGCAACTGGAGTGGCTGATCAACCAGGTGGCGGAGATCGACCACTATCAGCCGATTCTCTTCGTGGTGGAGAGCTTCGAGCACCTCTTCGAGTTGGTGGGCGAACTGGAGCGTTGGATGCGCGCGGGTAAGTTGAACAATGTGGCTCCATGCCTGCCGGAAATCGCCGAGGCAGACTTGCGCAGCTTCATGGACGCGGCGTAAAAGTCGCGCGTAAAACTTACTTCCGGCCGCGGAAGCATCAAACATTTTGCCCCTAAAGCGTTTAAAAGACATGTGTGTGCGTTTTGGAACTTCGAGTGCTGCGATTTGAGCTTTTTAAACCCGCAGTCATAAAGGAGAACCCACGTGTGGAATAAACGCGATGAGGGTAACGGCCCTCGACCCCAGAACGAACCTGTACGGATGCCCATGCAGGAGCAGCAGCCTATGCCATCGCGCGCGGCGGCGCCACAAGCAGTTCCGGCGGCGCGATCGCAAACAGCGGCGATCGGCGCTTCCATGACGATCAAAGGCGAGATCCGTTCACGCGAAGAACTGCTCGTGGACGGCGAGGTGGAGGGCCTGCTGGAATCGGCCAGCCTGATCACGGTGGGGCCGAACGGCAAGGTGAAGGCGAACATCAAAGCGCGCGAAGTGATTGTGTTCGGCAGCGTGCGCGGCAATGTCGAAGTGACTGAGAAGATCGCGATCCGGGAGCAGGGCAACCTGGTGGGCGACATCAAGGCGGCCGGCATCAGCATTGACGATGGCGCTTATTTCAAGGGCAGCATCGACATCGTGCGGCCGGAGCCGAAGGTCACCGCGAAACCGGTGAAGAACGAGCCCGTGGCGGTCGGACAGTAATCGAGACAGCGAAGCGGGCGGCGCGCCCGATCCCACGCTCAGCCCAGCAGCGTGACTCCATCGCGATGCAGATCGAGCGCGTGGATGGCCGGATCGGGCGCTTCGTCGAAGCGTAGGCTGGATTCAGCGGATCGTGCTTCGGCGGCCGTTCGCCAGAATGCCGCTACCGCTAGGACCGTCAGGCCCGCCAGAATCTCGCGATACAACCTCGGGGTATGCAGGGCGGTCATCTCCATCGCGGCTCCTTTCGTGACTGCCAGCAGAAAGAAGAAGAGATACACCAGCGCCATGTTGAAGCGCAGTTTGCCTGGCAGGTAGGAACAGGTGAACGGTATCTTGCGGAAGCCATGGAGGGCCAACTCGGCGGCTCCGCACCCCAGTGCCGCCAGCAGTAGCAGGTGCTGCGTGGCGAACGCGCGCGGCCACAGCCGGAAAAACACGATCGCCGCCGCGGTCCACACCGGAATTACGGAGAGCGCGTACAGAGAGCGCCGCGCCGCCGCGAGACACGCGCGCCCATTGGCATGCGCCGCTACCCGGAAGATCCAGTTCGCGCGCAATTCCAGCGGCATGGCGAACACCACGCGCGCGCCCATTACGACGAAGCAGAGAATGATGATGCTGCCCATGAGGAGCGGAGTGTTCACGCGGTACCAGGCGCCGTTGCCGGCGGCCGTGCGCAGGATTCCCTGGTCGCCGGCGAGAAACATCGCCAGGCCGAAACCTATCCCGGAATAGAAGGAGAGGATCACCCGGTGCTGGCGGCTTCGCAAGAGCGTGCGCACGCTGAATTGGCCCACAGCGGTCTGGAAGGAATTGCCGAAGCGCGGCAGCCAGCGCAGACCGCTGCGGCCTGGCAGGATGTCCGGTTGCTCGGCGATCTTGCGCAGCGTGCGCCAGTAGCACAGCAGGTAAGACGCGGCGGCGCCGCAAAGCGACAGTCCCAGGCCGATGGTTGCGCGGCGCGCCAGCAGACCGGCGATGGGCAGCGTGCCTCCGCACAGTTCCTCGAACAGCCCCAGGAACCAATAAGACGGCACCCACATGAGGACGTTCCGATTTCTCAGCAGATCCGCGACCTCGGAGAACGGCGGCTGCAACAGGTAAACCGTCAGCATCGCGAAGAAGAACGCCATCTGCAGAATGGTGGAGACGCGCAGGAATCGCTGCCGCGGTAGAAGTTGGGCCAGCCCCTGAATGGTCAGCACGCCGCAAAGGATGAACACGCCGGCCGCCGTCATGGTGAGCCAGTAGGCAGCAAACCAGCGGAGGAAGTATCTTCCGGCGGCGAACGGGACCAGCAAGCCTGAAAAAATGTTGAGGGCGAGAACGGTGACTCCCACAGCCGACGCGGACGCCGCAATTTTGGCCGTCAGCAGAGTGCGCGCCCGGATCGGCAGAGGAAACAGCACCAGCACATCGCGGCGGTCCGGGAACATGGAGTCCCAACTCATCACTGCGAATAAGCCCACCGCGAGCATCGTGGTGGAAATGAGAAAATGCCCGGCCAACCAGCTCAAAATCATGCCTGCGGGCGTGTTCGTCCGCGCGCCCGACATGACGCCGGCGATCAGGGCGAGCCACAGGCTCACAAAGACGAGGAGTGCCGCGAACTGCCCCAGCAGTTTGCTCACGTCGCCCTGCGGCGCGAGGATCTCCAAATCGACGATGCGGAACAGAAAGTCGCGATAGAGGACGCGGAACTGCTGCTTGTTCATGCCAGGATCAGATCGGCGATCTGCCGTGAGATTGCCGCCGTGTCCTGCTCCACGGCAAGTTGCGAAAAGATGTCTTCGAGCGTCGGCAACGCCATTAGCGTGCGCAGACGTTCAATGGAATCGTCGGCCACGATTTTGCCGCGATGCAGAATAACAACGTGCGAGCAGACGCGCTCCACGATCTCCAGCTCGTGCGAACTGAACAGCACCACTTTGCCGCGCGCGGCCAGCTCCTGGACGAGGCTGCGCATCACCATCGCCGAGCCCACGTCGAGGCCGGAAAACGGCTCGTCCAGCAGGATCAGATCGGGATTGTGCAGCAGCGCGGCTGACAACAGAATCTTCTGCCGCATGCCCTTGGAGTAGGAGGAAATTGCCAGGTGCCGGTCGCCATGCAGGGAAAAGAGGCGCAGCAGTCCGTCGATGCGGTCCGCCGTGGGCTTCGTAGGAAGGCCGCGCAACTGGCCCACCATGGCCAGGTATTCCAGGCCGCTGAGGTGCGGGTACAGGTGCGGCTCCTCGGGAACATAGCCCATGCGCTGCTTGTAATCCGTGAGGTCGCGTTGGATGGGTACTCCGTCGAAGAGGATCTCGCCGGACGTCTCCTCGATGAGGCCGGTGATCATCTTCATTGTGGTGGATTTGCCCGAACCGTTCGGCCCCAGATAGCCGGTCACCTCGCCGGCGCGAGCGGTGAAGGTTACATTGTCGACCGCGGCGATTCCCGAGAAACGCTTGCTGACATGGCGCAGTTCGAGAGCGTGTGGCACGGCAATCAGACACCGGGGGAGGGAAGAAAGTTCCGGCGGCGCGTCAGCTTCCGCGACTACCTCTTTACTCGTACCTGAGAGCGTCGATCGGGTTGATGCGACTGGCCTTCATAGCCGGATAAATTCCGAAGACCATCCCGACCGCGACCGATACTCCGAAAGCGATGACTACGCTCGAGGTGGTCACGATGGTCTTCCATTCCGCCGTGCGCGCAATCAGCCAGGCGAGGAAGAAGCCGAACGCAATCCCCAGCAGACCGCCCCCCACGGAGATCAGCACGCTTTCGGTGAGGAATTGCCGCACGATATCGAACCGCCGTGCTCCGATGGAACGCCGCACGCCGATTTCTCTGGTTCGCTCCATGACCGTCGCCAGGACGATATTCATGATTCCGATGCCGCCGACCAGTAGCGAAATAGCAGCGATCGCCACCATCACATAGGTGAAGATGGTCTGCGTCCGCTGCTGCTGCGCGAGCAGCGCCGCGGGAATCGTCACGGTAAAGTCCTGCGTGTTGTGGTGCGTGTTGTTGAGGACCGCGGTGACCACCTTCGCCACTTCAACCGAATCGGCGTCGGCGCGCAGGCGCAGTTCGATGCCGTCCAGATCATCTTTCATCGAGTTGCTCTGGTCATAGAAGCGATACGTGAAGGTGTTCAGCGGGATGTAGATAATGTTGTTGAGGTCCTGCATGGTGGCCCCGCTATTTTGGGAGCCGGCCATGAGTTGCTCGGTGAGCACGCCCACCACTTCCAGCCAGGCATCGTTCACCTTGACGAATTTGCCGACCGCGGGACCGTAGCCGAGCAGGTTGACCTTGGCGCCTTCGCCGAGCACGCAGACAGTGGAGCTCGCGGCGTCGTCGCTCTCGTCGAAGAATTTGCCTTCGGCGAGCCGCAGGCTGTGAATGGTGGCATACGACGGCGCTACGCCATAGAGCTCCGGAATGTCCTTCGAGGGCTTGGGCAGCACCCGCGCCGGATGGATCGTGCGGCGGGCGGAAAGCGTTTCGAGCGCATCGATGTTGGCTTTGAGAATGCGGACATCGCGATCGTTGAGTCCCGGGGACGAGCGCCGCCGCTGCTGATATTCTTCGCGGCTGCTGGTGGGGCGCGCATCGATCAGGACGTTGCGCACGCCGAGCTGTTCGATAAAACGAAGCGACTCCTCTTTCGCGCCGGAACCGATGGCGAGCATCCCGATGACGCTGCCGACGCCGAAGACGATGCCGAGCGCGGTGAGCAACGTACGCGTCTTCTGGGCGCGCAAATTGCTCAACGCCTGAGTGATATCGCTGAAACGGAAGATCATTTCTGGAGGGCCTTCATGGCGCCGCCGTTTTGGGTGGCCGGTTTGTTCTGCTGGTCGGGATTGCTCATGGCGACTTCGTCGCCGTCTTTCAGTCCGGTGATGACGGCCTGGCTTTCGCTGCTGCGCACGAGCGTGACGTCGCGCGGCATGAAGCCCTTCGGCGTTTTCACATAGACGAACTTGCGGCCGTCGGTATCGAACAGAGCCTGCGAGGGCACCCACAGAACGTTGTCCAAGGTCTCAACGGTGATCAGCATGTTCGACGTTTCGCCGGGCCGGAGTTCGGGCGCGGGCTTATCGAGAGAGATGCGTGCTTCGAAGTGGCGGTCCCACGGCGATCCCGCGGTTCCGCCCATGCTCTTTACGTGGCCATCGAACGTCTTGCCGGGGAGGGCGACCACGGAGATCGCCACCTTCTGTCCGGCGTTCAAGTGGCCGCGGTCCAACTCGCCGATTTGCGCGCTGACTTCCCACTGCTTCATGTCCGGAATTTGCGCAACGGTGAGGCCCGGGCGCACGGTGTCGCCAAGCTGGAACGGCTGAAGCTGCATGCCGGTATAGATGATGTTCGTGAACGTGTTGTTCTGGATGTTCACATACCCCGCGGTCTTGGCTTTCAGCGTCATGCTCTCAATGTTGCGCTTGGCCGTCTCCGCCGTGACTTTGGCCTTGTTCAGGTTGGCCTGCTGGATCGCAGTGCCGGCCTGAGCGTTGGCGCTCTTGTTGGCGACATCCTGCTGCGCTTGCTTCAAGCGGTTCTGGGCCTGTTCGAGAGCAATATCGTTCTGCCGCGCCTGAATGCTGGGGAGCAGGGGATTTCGCCGGACGTCCAGCTTGGCGAGTGTGACCGCGGACTCGGCCGCCTTGACGGCGTAGGCCGTTTCCTCGACGCTGGCATCGGCGTTCGCCTGTGCCTGAATCACCTGCTGGTCGGCTTCGGCGAGGTCCGCTTCCGCTTCACGCAGATTGTACTCCTGGGTGGTGGTATCGAACTGGACGACGACATCGCCGGGCTCCACCAGTTCACCGGGATCGCGAAGCGACGTGATGGCGAGCTGATCGTTGCCCGTCATGGGCGCGGAAAGCATCTCAGAGTTGCCGCCCTGCAACTCGCCGCGGGCAGCTACGGAAATGATTACCTTGCCCTGCTTGACGCTCGTGGTGGGAACTTCGGCGGCGGAAGCACCGGGGGCGGCGGTCACACGCACGAAACGCATGGCGCCCCAGGCGATGGCGCCCAGGATGGCGAAGGTGATGGCGAGACCAATCAACTTGCCTTTCATTTCTTGGCCTCCCGTCTTTCGACGTCTACAAGTGCCACCATAGATCCGGCGGGGATGCCGCCGATGGCGATTTCATCGGGGTTGCGCGCCAGCACCTGTACTTCGGCAGGCTTGTAGTGGCCGTTCGAAGCCAGGTAGACAACGGGCTTGCCGGCCTTGGTGAAGAGCGCCTTGGCGGGGATGCTGATGGCGTCGGGAATGCGATTGATAATGATGTCCATGCCGCCGTTCATGCCCGGCTGAAGGCGGGTATCGGGATGGAGCAGCGGAGCCCAGGCTTTGAAGCTGCGTGTGGGCGGAAATTCGTAACTCTGTTCGGCGAGGGGCGAAATCTGCCCGACTTTGGCCGGGATTGCAAGCTCAGGAAGGGAATCGACGCGCACCCGAACCTCCTGCCCGACGTTGATGCGGCCGCGGTCGGTCTCTTCGATCTTGGCTTCCATCTGGAGAGTCTTGAGGTCGGGAATTTCGGCGAGCGACATTCCGGCGAAGACGTTGTCGCCGACTTTAAATGGTTTGGCGTCGATCCACCCGCCGGTGTAATTGGTGGAGAAGACCAGAAAGCCGGAGATCGGCGCCGCGATTTCCATCTGCGCAATGCGCGATTTAGTGAGTTCGACGTCGGCTTTGGTTTTGTCGCGCTGGCGTGTGAGGGAATCGATTTTGGATCTGTCGCTGGTGGCGTGCAGGTTGACGGTGGCCTGCTCCATTTTCAGCTTTTGCCCGGCGAGATCGAGCGCGATCTTGCTTTCGTCGGCCTGAATCTGGCCGAGGAGGCTCTGCTTGGCTACTTCGAGCTTGGCTTTCTCGACGTTGTACTGCGCGTCGGCGAGATCGCTGCGGTCCTGTTCGGCGGTGATTTTGGATTGAGCGACGGCCTGGTCCAGAGTCGCCTGCGCCTGGTTCAGCGCGGCAGTGTTCTGCTGTAATTGAAGCTGGCTGGCGCTGGAATCGAACTTAATGAGGGGATCGCCCTCTTTGATGGATTGGCCGGAAGGCGCGAGCCAGGCGATGCGAAGCTGCGGCACGAGCGGCGCGTAAACCTGCACGGAGCGAGTGGCTTTCAACTCGCCGCGGCATCGAATAATGACGAGGAAGTCGCCTTTGCGCGCGGGAGCAACGGGGAAATTCTCCGCGGTCTGGGTCTGCCGGAACTTGTAGATACCCGCGCCGGCCGCGCCAAGCGTGCCGATGATGACCAGGGCAATCAGCCAGCGGCGCAATTTGCGCCAGAGTTTCGAGGGTCGCCGCTTGGGCTCGGGCGAAACCGCGGGAGTGGGAGTCGAGACGGCGGCGCTCATTTGGTAGCTCCGGAAGCACTCGATTCCGTCTTCGGAGTGAGCACGACCGCGGCGGAAAGGTCGGGAAGCAGGTGCGGATCGGTCTTCTCGATGCGGAAGGAAGCGCGGAAGGTCTTGATCGGGCTGCCGAACGCCGAAGAGGCGACGGGACTGGCGTTTTCGAAGTGGGCGGGCAGGCGCAGGTCGGGGTATGCATCGAGCTCGACGACAGCCTTCACTCCGGGCTGCAGCGCGGCGATATCGGGCTCGCCGACGGCGCAGCGCACCATCATTTCCGAGGGATCGAAGATACTGACCAGGGGCTGATTGCGGTAGAGCTGGTCGCCTTCCTGCGCGTGTCCCATGGAGTTGGCGCGGAAGACGTTTTCGAGAGCGACCATGCCGGCCAGCGGGGCCTTCACAGTCATTTTTTCGATGTTCGTTTGCGCACGTTCCATGTTGACCTTCTGGCGGTCGCGCTGCAGTTCCAGGATGCGTAGGGCGGCGGCATCGGCGCGGTCGTGGAGAGCATTGGATTTGTTGAGGCTTTCCACGTGGAGGGCGGCGATGCGCGCGTTTTCTTCGTTCTTGAGGCGGTCGATTTCGCTGAGCACCGGACCTTTTTTGAGCTCGATACGGGCTTTGGCGAGATCGGCTTCGGCCTGCTTGAGGGTAGAGGCGCGGCCTTCGGCATCGGCGCGCATCTGGGCGATCTTCTGATCGACCTGGTGCCCGAGGTCGTCAAATTTCGCCTTGGCGTCACGGGCGGTATCCGCGACGGTGGTGGCATCGAAGGTCGCAATGACGTCGCCTTCTTTGACGGTGGCTCCGTTCTCGATGAGGTGGGTCAGCGACATGTTGCTGTAGTTGCCGGAGAGCTGCGGAACGAGGATTTTGGAAGAGTGGACTGCGCCGACGGTGCCGGTGAGCCGGACCTCGCGCGGGAGATTTTGCGGCGCGGTTTGGGGCGCGGCGGCGTGAATGGTGGTCGGGGTAGGCTTCGAACAGGCGGCCAAAAAGAGAAGAGAGGCCAGGGCGAGTTGATAACGGGGAGTCACTGTCAGAGATTAGACGCCGGAAAACCTGAAAACGTTGGTCTTTTGTTAGTAGGTAGCGGCCTCCAGGCCCGGTACCAGCCGCGCTGCGAGATTCCTGCCGGCACGTCTACTTTGCTGCCAGGGCGGGCATTTCTTTCAGGATTTCGGCGACGAACGCCTTTGCATCTCCGAAGAGCATCAGGGTTTTGTCCATGTAATAGAGATCATTATCGATGCCGGCGAAGCCCGGACTCATGGAGCGCTTGATGACCATCACAGTGTGCGCTTTATCGACGTCCAGGATCGGCATACCGTAGATGGGACTGGTTTTGTCGCTGCGGGCCGCGGGGTTGGTGACGTCATTTGCTCCGATGATCAGGGCGACGTCGCACTGGCCGAATTCGGAGTTGATGTCGTCCATTTCGACGAGTTTGTCGTACGGGATGTCGGCTTCGGCGAGCAGCACGTTCATGTGTCCCGGCATGCGGCCGGCTACCGGATGGATCGCGAATTTGACGTCCACTCCGCGACGGGTCAGATTGTCGAAGAGTTCGCGGATTTTGTGCTGCGCCTGCGCGACTGCCAAGCCGTAGCCCGGCACGATGATGACGGTTTGAGCAGCTTCCAGGATGGAAGCCGATTCTTCGGCGCTAGCGCTGCGCACACTTCGCTGTTCACCCGATGCCTTGGCGGCGTGCACCTGTCCGAAAGCGCCGAACAACACGTTGGTGAACGACCGGTTCATGGCCTTGCACATAATGATGGAGAGGATGAGGCCCGAAGAGCCGTCGAGCGCACCGGCGATGATCAGCAGTTTGCTATCGAGCGCGAACCCCATGGCGCAGGCGGAGAGTCCGGCATAGGAGTTGAGAAGCGCGATTACGGTTGGCATGTCCGCGCCGCCGATGGGGATGATCAGCAGTACTCCGAAGACCAAGGCGAGGCCCGCGAAGATCGGGAAGATCCACACATCGGTTTGAACCAGGATGAGCCGGACGCCGAGGCCGGCGGCAATCGCGAAGAGAATCGCGTTGATGACGTTCTGGTTTTTGTACGTGATGGGCCGCTGGGGCAGCACTTCCTGCAGTTTGCCCATCGCCATCAGACTGCCTGTGAAGGTGAGAAAGCCGAGTAGCGTTTCGAGCACCAGCGCAACCATTTTGAAAGTCGCGAGCGGTTCGTGCGCGGCATTGGCGGCATAGAATTCGGCGGTGCCGACCAGTGCGGCCGCGAGCGCGCCGCAAGCATGCGATAGCGCCGTCCGCTGCGGAACGGCCGTCATCGGCATGATGTATGCGATCGGAATGCCGATGGCGGAGCCGATGAAAAAGGCGGCGAGGATCCAGGTCCAGTTGGTGATGTCGTTAGCGAGGAGAGTGCCGCAGACGGCGAGCAGCATTCCGATTTCGCCCGCGAAGACGCCACGGCGGGCGGTCGCGGGGGAATTCATCCACTTCAGCGATAGGATGAACAGCGCGGCGGCGACGATGTAGATGTAATCGATATAGGCCGCCATTATTTTTTCGCCTCGCGCCGTTTGAACATCTTGAGCATGCGGTCTGTGATGAGAAAGCCGCTGACGATGTTGGTGACAGCGGCCGTAATGGCGATGAAGCCCAACACCTTGCTGAGCAGACTGGCGTGCGGCGCGCCGGTGATCATGATTGCGCCGACCACGCTGATGGCCGAGATGGCGTTGGTCAGCGACATCAGCGGCGTGTGCAGAAGCGGCGAGACTTTGCGGATGACTTCGAGACCGACAAAGGTCGCCAGCATGAAAACGTAGAGTCCGAGTCCCAGATTCGTGGCCATGTTTACACCGCCTGAGCTTCGAGTACGCGCGGGTGGACGACTTCGCCCGCGTGAGTTACCAGCGTTTCGCGCACGATTTCGTCGTCGCGGTTGATGGCCAGCGCGCCTTCCTTGGTGATGAGGTATTTCAGGAAGGTGGCGATGTTTTTGGCGTACATCTGGCTGGCGTGATAGGGAATGGTGGAGGGAAGATTCACGGGGCCGAGTATGCGGACGCCGCCGGCCTCCACGGTTTCGCCGGGCCGCGTGAGTTCGCAGTTGCCGCCGCGTTCCGCCGCGATATCGACAATGACCGAGCCGGGCGACATGCGGGCCGCCATGTCGCGCGTGATGAGCACGGGCGCTTTCCTGCCGGGAACGGCGGCGGTGGTGATGACGACGTTTTGCTCGGCGAGTACGGCGGCCATGGCGTCACGCTGGCGGCGGTAGAAATCTTCGCTCATCGCTTTGGCGTAGCCGCCTTTGTCCTCGGCCGCGTCGGCTTTCACGTCGAGCACGACGAATCGCGCGCCGAGACTTTCGATCTGCTCTTTCACAACGTCGCGGATGTCGTAGCCGCTGACGACCGCGCCCAGGCGCCTTGCCGTCGCGATGGCCTGCAAACCGGCGACGCCTGCGCCGATGACGAGCACGCGCGCAGGAGTGATGGTGCCCGCGGCGGTCATGAGCATCGGAAACATGCGGGGCAGGGCATCTGCGCCGAGCAGGACGGCTTTGTAACCGGCGATGGTCGCCATAGACGAGAGGGCGTCCATGCTCTGCGCGCGGGTGATGCGGGGCATCAGTTCCATCGCAAGGAAAGTGACGCCGCGTTCAGCGAGAGCGCGCGCTGTGCCGGCGGATGTGAGCGGCTCGCCGAAGCCTATGACAGTTTGGCCGGAGCGCATCGAGGCGATGTCGTCCGCGCCCGTTTCGGGATTTGCGCCGGGCGAGCGCACCTGCAGCAGAACGTCCGCGGCGGCGAAGACTTCCGCCCGCGACGCGATGCGCACGCCTTTGTCTGAATACTCCCGATCAGGAAAGCCCGCGCGCTCACCCGCGCCGGACTCGATCACCAGTTGCACGCCGGTCTTATTGAAGACGGAAACCGTGCCGGGCACCATCGCTACGCGGCGTTCGCCGGGCGCCGATTCGGAAACGATACCGACTGTGAGGGCCACGTGGACCTTCCTGTTGTGAGATTTTAGATCAATTCACTGGTGCTGAAGAAAAAACGGAGTTCCTGTTCGGCAGTCTCCGGTGCGTCCGAGCCGTGTATGCAATTGCGCTCGATGTTAGCGGCGAACTTCTTGCGAATGGTGCCTTCGGCGGCATTGGCCGGATTGGTCGCGCCCATCACTTCGCGGAGTTTCTTAATGGCGTCGTCGCGCTCGAGAGCCATCACGACGATGGGACCTTCCGTCATGAACTTGACCAGTCCGGAAAAGAAGGGGCGTTCTTTGTGGACGGCATAGAAGCCTTGCGCCTGGGCGTCGGTGAGGCGGGTCATTTTCAGGCCGAGAACTTTGAACCCGGCTTCCTGCAGCATGGCGAGGATCTGGCCGGCTTGATTGTCCGCGACAGCGTCGGGTTTGATGATTGAGAACGTACGTTCGGTCATGGTGTAAAGAGGTAATGATATCAGATGGATGCGGGGATTTGAGCGGGAGGGATGGTAAAACCGCGGTAAGACGGAGCGGCGCGCGGGCGGCCGCTCCGTAGAGAGGTTTGCTTACGGAATGCTGACGAGGTGGCCGGAAATGTTGACGGTGAAATTAAAGAAAGTCGGTGTAAACCCGGAGAATCCCCAGCCGACATTGAGCGAATCGGAGTAGATGGTCATCGGCGTGACGGCATAGTATTGCCCCTGGTTGGTCAAGGCCGCGGACGAGAGATAGTAGTTCGCGGTCGGGTTACCGGCAACGGACGATTGCAGCAGAATGAGGGGCTGGATCGACGAACCGGCCGTTTGTGCGGCTCCGTTATAACTCACCTGGTCGATGACGAGGCGCTTGCCCGGAGGAATTGTGACCGGTGTGAAATTGAAGTTATTCAGCGTCAGGTTCACCGTCGCCTGAAATGGCGCGCGGGCGGGCTGATCGACGTCCTGCACGAGGGCGGCGCGAACCTGGGCCATCAGCGGTTTGGCGTAGAAATGTCCGAGCACAGCAGCGAGGGCTAGTGCGCCGGCGAGCGTCAGTAGTTTGTTCTTCAAGGTTCTCCTCCGTATTGTTCGTTTGGTTTGGGTTAGCGGGTAGGTTTGCGGTTGACCCGCCGCGTGAGAGAGAGTAGCGCGACAGCCGCAAGGAGGGCTGAAGCGGGCTCCGGAGTTTCCTGCGGCAGGATCACGTCAAAGGCGTAGTTCAGGTTTTCTTCGAATCCGAGATTCCCAAGGCCCGTGAACCCGTCCGCCAGGGTTGGATTGCTCAGGCCACAGCCGTTCTCCGCGCACGACATGTTCTCCCACGCCGAGATTGCGATCGAGTAATTGCCGGGTGTAAGTACGCCGCCATCGAGAGCGACATCGAAGCAGTTTGCTCCCACTGAATTGGCGCCCGGCGGACAAGTAGTGCCGAAGAACGTGGACGCCAGGAAATTCCCGGAGGAGTCGAACAGGGAAAGGTACGGCTCTAAACCGCCGCTGGGAACAACGGCGCCGGTGAGGCTGGTTCCGCCGCCATAGCTGTAAGTAATTGCCTGCATGGTGGTGGTGGTTGAAACGTTGAATGAGTAAACGGCGGCCGCCCATTGCGCGTAATCCGAATCGGTGTTGCCGGCGTTGAGAGTGCAACCTGGGCCGCAGGCGGTTACGGTGGCATTGGTCCGGAGATTCCCGGAGTAGAAGAGAACTTCGGCGCGGGCGGCGGTCATTCCCGACAGCAGCAGAGCGACACAAAGAGTCAGACCTGCACGAGCGCAGGTATAGGTCATTCGCATTCCGGACCCTCCGTTTACCGGTGTAACGATACGTTCGGAATCAGACTAGCATTGTGTGGACGAAAACGTACCTAGTTGAACTAGTAGGATTGTTGGGGGTTGGGGCTTTCTCGTGGCGCAGTATTCGCTTTTTGATATACCTTTTACCGCTCCCTCACGGTCACGGCTCCGTATGTAGTTGATTCTGCTAACGGAACCGCGACCGTAAGTGCGACGAGAACAGCAGCCGGATTCTTTCACGGGCTAATTCTTCGCCGGCTTTTCGATGCTGTCGATGACTATGGTTTCCACCGGACCTTTGCCTGTCTCCAGCTTTAGTCCGATTCCCTGGACTGCGGCAAGCACGAACGTCTGCGGATCCCAGCCATTCCAGGTTTTATCCAGCTTGAAATCGAAATCAAACGCGCCGTCGAGTCCGGTGCGGTCGATGATCGGCCGGTGGATTACTTCGCTGAGGCGTTTGGTCAACAGCAGCATCGTGGCGTTCAGGCCCCACAGGCCCGGTCCACTACTGCGCGCCCAGCCGACCCAGGGATATTGCTCCTTGTCTTTGGCATCACGCAGTTTCAGCTTGCCGGTCTTCACCAGGAAGTACACCGGACCCTCTCTGGTTTCGCGATGCCAGCGCATATGAAAGCGGTCGGCGAGCAGCGATTGCATCATCAAGCGCTGATCCGCGTTGGGCGGCAGCTTCCACAGCTTGGGATTCGACTTACTGGCTTGCGAGCCTTCAGGCGGCTTGGCTTCCATGTCCCAGCGATCGTCGTGAAGCCACGGCGGGCCACCTGCTATCTGGTAGCTCTGCATATCGAAGGCTTCTTCGATGAAGTAATCGAGCGTCACCTCGTTAGCGCGAATGCGTCCACCGGGAAACGTCGCCAACCCTACGCCGTACTGTCCGTCTTGCATGGCGGACGGCTTGATGGAGATCACCTCAAACGCGGGGCGAACTTCCTGACTACTCAGAGCGATACCCGCAACCGCCGCGAGTAAGATCACGGGAATAGCGCGCATGCTTATCAGTCTATGCCAGGGTGAATTCGATCGGTAAGAGGAAAAAGGGGCGCCAGAGCGGCGCCCCACAAGCTTTACTGCACTTCGATGGCGTCGACGCGAATGACGTCGCCATCCTTCGTTCCGGACACTTTGGCCGTTATCGGAGCGGGAGCTTCGTTCGGATTGGCGGCGCGGTCCGCACGATTCTTGAGTGCTTCGGTTGCTTTAGCCGTGCCGGCTTCGTCGAGTTTATAGAATTTGCCGTCCACCTGGATGGCGTACATTTTCGTGGTGGCGGTGGGCTGGCACGCCTTGACGTCTTTCTGCTGGTCGGCGCAGGAAGCGTCCACAAGAGGTCCCGTCCAACTTTCGGCTAACGCCAGGCCGCAAAATATGGCGGCAGCCGCGGCGAGATTCAAGATTGGTCGCATTGTTTTTCCTTCCAGATTTAAGTTGGTCGAATGGCGCTCGGCGAAACCTGGATGCAGGTGTTTTGCCATCCGCGCCGAATCAGCAGCTTATGCGGATGGGTAAGCGGAGTCAGTGAAGAAAAGTAATCACAAACGGCAAGAAGTGCTCGGAAATTGTAAGTACGAGGCGCACTTACATGTCGCGAGAAGGGTGCAATGCGTGCTCGCGATCGGCAGCGAAGGTGAGGACTCTCCAAGGGCACACGAGAGGGGGTTTCCCCTGATAAGCAAGGCGCGGATTCGACGCCTCGCGAGCGAGATGCGCCACCAGAACGCCGTTCCGCGCGCGCGACAACTCCATCGGAGAAAAGCCCGGCTTGGCGACTTCTGAAATTCCGATCCAGCCATCGCCGGGTAAGGCGAACGCGACCGGCGGGTTCAATCCGGTAGGTTGCGCGCTTCCTGCAATCGCGAATTCGGTGAGTTCATCATCGATGAGAATATCCATGAGCGCCGTGGATGGCGGAATGATGTAACGGAACGCCACCGTGTCATCCCACACTCGGACCTCTATGTTGATCAGGCGCCCTATGGAGCCGTTCTGCATGTAGTCGGCGATCAGCGACCGGTATGGACCTGTGACCGCGCCGGGGTGCGATGCGATCAGGCCGTCGTTTTCGCCGAGCATCGGCTCCTGTTCGTGAATATTCAGCCCGAGGAAAGACGTCTCGATGGCCACGCGTCCGTGATAGCGGACCTGATAGGCAAGCTGCGGAAGTCCATCGCTACCGGGTTGAGAGACGAAGAGGCGGAATTCGAGTTGGCCGTTCGGTGAGACAACACGGCGCTCATCCTGCGCTTGCGCGGTAGCCGCACAGAGCGCGAGAAGGAGCGCCGTGTTCCAAAAAGAAAATCGTCCTAGGCCCAACTAAATCCCGACTTCGAGAAGGGCAGCGCGCGCACGCGTTTGCCGGTGGCGGCAAAGACGGCGTTGCCGACGGCGGGCAAAATCGGCGGCAGCGCCGGTTCGCCGAGACCCGTTGGCGGGAACGTAGTCTTCAGGAAATGCACTTCGATTTCAGGAGGCGCTTGCGCCAGCCGCACCATGGTGTGCTGGTGGAAATTGGTCTGCACCACGCGCCCTTTTTCGAGGGTGATTTCCTGGCCCATCAGCTCGCTGAGGCCATCGATGATTCCGCCCTGCGCGAGATTCTCGGCAGCGCCCGGATTGATGATCTGGCTGCCGATATCGCCTGCGACCCAGACTTTGTGGATCTTGATCTTGCTGGCTGCGTCGACGGATACCTGCGCGACTTCGGCGAAGTAACCGCGATGGCTGAAATGGAAGGCCACACCCATGCCCGTGCCCTTCGGCAACGAGCGCTTGCCCCAGTTCGATTTCTCGGCAACCAACTGGAGCACGCCCATCATGCGTTGTGCATCCATGCCGGGAGGGGCAAAGCCGCCGCGTCCGCCCTGCGGCGGCGCTTGCTGCTGCGGCGCATCGCCGGCCTTCAGCAGCTCCATGCGGAACTGAATGGGGTCCTTCTTCGCAGCGTGCGCCAGTTCATCGATGAAGGATTGAATGACGAACGCGAAGGCATTGCTGCTGGGAGCGCGCAATGCACCCGTGCGAATGCCGAGCGGCTGCACCGAACTGTGAAGCGCGTAATTGGGGACGAAGCGCTGCGGGAACTCCGTGGGACCCATTGCGCCCGATGCAACGAAGCGCTCCCCCTCGCCATAGCTGATGAAGTGGTTGCGCCAGGCGACGAGTTTGCCGGATTGATCGACGCCCGCTTTCAGATATTGGAATCCGCCGGGACGATAGTAGTCGTGCGCCATATCGTCTTCGCGCGCCCAGAGGAGTTTCACCGGGACGCCGGCCTGTTTGGCAATGTAGGCGGCTTCCACCATGTAGTCGTTGTTGAGACGGCGTCCGAAACCGCCGCCGCCGCGGACCAGGTGCACGTGGACGTCCTTCTCCGGAATGCCGAGCGTCTGGGCGACCATGCGGCGTCCGGCGCCGGGTATCTGGCTGTTGGTCCAAATCTCCATGCCGCCGTCTTTCCAGTGTGCGGTTGCGCCTTGCGGCTCGAGCGGCGCGTGGGCGATGAAGGGATAGGAGTATGCGGCTTCAACCACGGTTGCGGCGCTTTTGAGCGCGCCTTCAGCGTCGCCATCGTTACGGATGGTGCGCTGCGGCGGCTGCTTGCTCAACTCGTCGGCGCGCTGCGCGAACGCGGCGCTGTTTTGCGTGGCATGCGGCCCTTCGTTCCATTTGACCTGCAACTTGTTGCGAGCCGATTGCGCGTGCCACCAGGTTTCGGCGACAATCGCGATGCCGTTTTCCAGGCCAGGGTCGCCCGGCAGAACGGCGTCCGTGATCACCGGCCGTTCCACTACGAAGGCAGTCTTCACGCCCGGGAGTTTCTTGATTTCGTCCAGGTTGTGGCTGGCCACCGTGCCGCCGAAGACGCCGCACTTCTCGAAAACGGCGTATTGCATTCCCGGAAGCTCCGTGTCGATGGCGAAAGCGGCTTTGCCGGTGACGATGGCTTTTACATCCACGCCGGGCTGAGTGTGACCGACGATCTTGTACTCGGACGGATCCTTCAGCTTGATGCCGGCGAGGTCGGGCTCAGGCAAAGCTGCCACCTTCGAGGCGAGCTCACCATAACCGAGCGAGCGATTCGACGACTGATGCACCACGCGTCCGGCGGAAGTGGCGCATTCCGAAGCCGGAACGTTCCAGGTCTGCGCCGCCGCGGTGATGAATAGCTGCCGTCCGGCCGCGCCCACCTGCCGCATTGGCGTCCAGTTGCTCGGGGTGGCGGTGCTACCGCCGGCGCTCTGGCCGCTGAATCGCGCGTCGTCGAAATCGGCCTGCTCAATTTTGACGGACTTCCAGGGAACGTCCAGTTCCTCGGCGATCAGCATGGGCAGCATGGTCTTCACGCCCTGCCCGAGCTCGGGATTCTTGGCGACGATCGTGACGGTGCCATCGCCCGCTACCTTGATGTAGTTGTGCGCATCGGGCGCGGGCGGCGGAGCTCCGCGACCCTGTGCAGCGGCCTGGCGCTGCGTGCCGAGGCTGAACATTACGCCTCCGCCAGCCAATGCGGCGATGCGGAGGAAAGAACGGCGTTCCATTTGCGGCTTCTGTTTTGGCGTCATGGCGATCCTCCTCACTTCTGGTTGGCCGGAGCCGATGTTTTATGACCCGCGCCGAGTTCCGCCGCGCGATGTACGGCGTGCCGTATGCGCAGGTACGTTCCGCAGCGGCACAGGTTGCCGTTCATGGCGGCGTCGATATCGCTGTCGGCGGGTTTGGGATTCTTGGCCAGCAGAGCGGCGGCTGACATGATCTGCCCCGCCTGGCAATATCCGCACTGGGGCACGTCGACTTCCTCCCATGCCTGTTGGAGCGGATGGTTTCCATCGGGCGATAGCCCTTCGATGGTGGTGACGGATTGAGCGCCGACCGCGGAGATCGGGGTGAGGCATGAACGGACAGCTTTGCCGTTCAGGAGCACGGTGCAGGCCCCGCACTGGCCGATGCCGCAGCCGTACTTGGTGCCGTGGAGTTTGAGGACGTCGCGCAGCACCCAGAGCAGCGGCATATCCGACGGCGCATCTACACTTGCAGATTGCCCGTTCACGTTGAGCTTGTAAGCCATGAGTTCCCTCCGGATTACTATCAGCTTAGCGCAGAACTGGGCACCCGTTCACGGGGCGGCTCCGCGGCCGCTACGACAGGCGGCTTTTAATCTTCTCGCCGATTTGCGCCGGTGACGAGCATACCGTAATGCCGGCTTCTTCCATCGCCTTGATTTTGTCCTCGGCCTTGCCCGATCCGCCGGCGATGATTGCTCCGGCGTGGCCCATACGGCGGCCCGGAGGCGCGGTCTGCCCGGCGATAAAACCGACGATCGGTTTCTTCACGTTGGCCTTCGCGAACGCGGCGGCGGTCTCTTCGGCATTGCCGCCGATTTCGCCGATCATGACGATGGCGTGCGTATCGGGGTCGGCATTGAAGAGCGACAGCGCGTCGACGAAGTTCGTTCCGATGATCGGGTCGCCGCCGATTCCGATGCAGGTGCTCTGGCCGATGCCGAGTTTCGAAAGCTGTCCGACTGCTTCGTACGTCAGGGTGCCGGAGCGGGAGACTACGCCAACGTGGCCTTCCTTATGAATGTGTCCAGGCATGATGCCGATTTTGCATTTGCCGGGCGAGATGATGCCGGGGCAGTTCGGCCCGATGAGCCGCGTCTGTTTCCCTTGGAGAAACTCCCATGCACGAACCATGTCCAGCGCGGGAATGCCTTCCGTGATGCAGACGGCGAGCGGGATGCCGGCGTCGGCCGCTTCCATAATCGCATCGGCGGCGAAGGGCGGAGGGACGAAGATCACGGTCGCATTGGCGCCCGTGGCTTTCACGGCTTCCTCGACGGTGTCGAAAACCGGAAGGTCGAGGTGCTTGGAGCCTCCCTTTCCGGGGGTCACGCCGCCAACCACGTTGGTGCCGTACGCGATGGCTTGTTGCGCGTGAAAAGTGCCCTCTTTGCCTGTGAATCCCTGAACGATCAGCTTGGTATTGCGATCTACGAGTACGCTCATTCGCCTCTCCGCCCCAGAGTGGGGCATCCTCATGATGACGCTTGGATTCTTGAATATATCACGCTGAGGTGGTGCCTCTTCGGCTTATGCTAGTGGTTGGAGGCTGCGATGTATCCGTTGAAAAAGGGCAAATTTGCCCCTCAGGCGCACGTCGGCATCCCCGAGGGGACCTTCGAAGAAGAGCACGGGCGCAAAGGTTTTTACGGCAAGAGTGCGCATTTGTACCACGCGCATCCGCCGACCGGCTGGATTCGCTTCGAAGGCAAGCTGCGGCCTCATCTTTTCGACCTGAACAAGCTGGCGCCGAGTGATTGCCGCGACGCCGAGGGCGTGCCGGTGGCCTTTCTGGGCAATGACGATGTGACGCTGTATGTTTCCCGCCGGTCGCAGCCGATGCCGTTTTACTTCCGCAATGCCGATGGCGATGAGTTGTATTTCGTGCATCGCGGGAAAGGGATCATCGAAACGGATTTCGGTCCGCTGACCTTCGAGCCGGGCGATTACATCGTGCTGCCGCGGGCGGTGACATATCGCGTCATTCCGGAAACTCAGGATAACTTCTTCCTGATTATTCAATCGCGCACAGAATTCGATCAGCCGGATAAAGGGCTCATCGGGCATCATGCGCTGTACGATCCCGGAGTGATTACCACTCCCGAGCCGAAGCCCAACTTAGACGACAATCGCGAATGGGAAGTGCGCATCAAGGTGGAGGACGAACTGAGTAAGGTGGTGTATCCGTTCAATCCTCTTGACGTGGTCGGTTGGAAGGGCGATCTGACGGTGTGGAAGATCAACATGCGCGACATACGGCCGATCATGAGCCATCGCGCGCATCTGCCTCCCAGCGCGCACACCACATTTCTGACGGAGGGCGCCGTGGTGTGCAGTTTCCTGCCGCGTCCGCTGGAGCAAGACGCCGAAGCGTTGCGCGTTCCATTCTTTCACCGCAACACGGATTACGACGAGTTCCTCTTCTACCACGACGGCGATTTTTTCAGTAAGGACAATATCAAGCCGGGATATGCGACGCTGCATCCGCGCGGCATTCATCACGGTCCGCATCCGAAGGCGCTGGCGAATCAGCATAATAAGACGCAGACCGACGAGTATGCGGTCATGCTGGACGGATTGAACCCGATCCACGTACTGCCCGCGGGCGAGCAGGTGGAGTGGCAGGAGTATTGGGCGAGTTGGATGGACAAAAAGTGACGGGCAGCCTCTACTCCTCGTGCAACGCCACGAGCGGATCGAGCTTCGACGCCCTGCGTGCCGGTAGCCAGGACGCGACCGCGGCGATGGCGAAGAAGAAAAGCGCCATCGCGATGTAGGTAAGAGGGTCGGCGGGCTTCACACCCACGAGCATACTGACAATCAGGCGAGTGAGTGCGAACGCGGCCGCCAATCCGACCGCGACGCCCACCACGCTCAAACGGAGTCCTTGTCCGACCACCAGTCCGAAGATGCTATTCGGCGCGGCGCCGAGAGCCATGCGGACTCCGATCTCCGCGGTCCGCTGGCGAACGAGCGTGGCCAACACGCCATACAGTCCGACCGCCGCGAGGATCGCCGCGATGCAGGCAAATACGCCGATCAGCAGCAGGGAGAAGCGAGTGCTCCCCTGAGCCGCGTGCACCAGCGCGTCCATGGGCTTGATGTTGTCGATGAGCAATTGTGGTCCGGCGGCGTTGATGGCGGCGCGCACTTGCGAGGCGTAACCTTCCGGCGAGCCGTTCGTGCGCACTACCCACTGGTTGGCGAAGTTGCCGATGAAGCCATCGGTGACGTAGACCTGTTCGCGCCCTGCCTCGGCGAGCGAGCTTTCGCGCTGATGCGCCACCACGCCGATGATCTCCGTCCACTGCGCCTCGGGTGTGTTGACGCGGACCAGCAGGCGTTTGCCGACGGCGTTCTGACCAGGGAACGCCTTGGCCGCGAGTTGATCGTCGATCACCATGATGTAGCGCTTCGGCATGTTATCGGCGTCGGTGAACGTGCGGCCGGCAAGCACGGGCACCTTCATGGTTTCGAAGTAGCCCGGGAGCACGAACTGCAGGTCGGCGGCCTGGAATTTGGTGCGGTCGGTGAGGGCGTCTTCCTTGCCCCAGCGGATTGGGCTGAAGCCGCCGTTCAGAGGCAGCGGAAAGCTCGCGGCTGCACTTTGCACGCCGGGAATTGCGGCGAGCTTGGCGTGAATATTCTGTTGCGCGGCGGCGCGCTGATCCACGTTCCTGCCGGGTCCGCCGTTTTGCAGCTCAAAGGTGAGCACGTTGTGCGGGTCGAAGCCGGTGTTGACGCGCTGCAGTTCGAGGAAACTGCGGAACATGAGGCCGGAGCCGATGAGCAGCACGAAAGCCAGCGCTACTTGCGCCACAGCGACAAAGTTGCGGAGCGCGCCGCCGCCGCTGAGTCCGGAATTGCGGCCGGATGAGCGCAGCTTGCCGATTAGTCCCGCGCCGGCTGCGCTGTATACCGGCGCCATTCCGAAAAGCACGGCCGAGCCCAAGGCGGCCAGCAATGTAAACGCGAGGACGGCGGGGTCGATGGCGATGTCGTTGAGACGCGGCAGGTCGCCGGGCGCGATATTGCGCAGTTCATGGATGCCGAACCAGGCGAGTCCTGCACCGGCCGCTCCGCCGGCGAGGGCGAGCAGCAGTGCTTCGGCCAGAATCTGGCGTGCGAGTCCCCACCACGTCGCGCCCAGCGCGGTGCGCACGGCCAGTTCGCGGGCGCGCAGCGAAGCGCGCACCAGCAGCAGGTTCGCAACGTTGGCGCAGGCGATGAGCATCAGGAATACGGCAGCGCCCATCAGGGCGAGGATCGCTGGCCGGACGCCGGCGACCAGATGGGCGTGCATGGGATCCAGCCGGATATGAAAACCGGCTGTCTGCTTGATGGTGTTTCCTTTATTGATCTCCGCGGAGACGGCGTCGGCTTCGGACTGCGCGCGCTCCAGAGAAACGCCGGGCTTCATGCGCCCGATGACGCGCCATTGCACGTTGTTGCGGTTGGCGACATCGTACGGAATGCGCCCGCAGATGTAATAGTCTGGATTCGGTTCGATGGAGGCATCGGCGGGGAAAAGCAGCGCAAACTGCGGAGCGGTGGCTCCCACCGGAATGAGAGCGTTGGCTCCCACGAGGGCGCCCCCGGGAAGCGGCCGGCCGAAAATACCGGGGTCGCCGCCGAACCGGCGATGCCAGTATTCGTTGCTGAGCATGATGTAATTGGGGAGCCCGGGCGGATTGGCTATCGCCGCTGCTGCCGGAGCGTTCGCATCGGGCGGAGGGGGCGCGATGCCGTCCTCCTCGGTGAAGTCGCGGCCGGCGGCGATCGGTTCACCCATCACGCGGAAAAAATTCGGACTGACCACGGCGCCGATAGTTTTTTCAGCCTGGCCGTCGGCGCGAGGCAGGGTGCCGCGGAAGGTCTGCACGGCGGCGAAGTCCTGAAAGGCCGTACGGGCCTGTCGCTTGAGATCCAGGTAATCGACGTTGGAATGCGGAAAGTCCTTCACGCTGCGCTTCAACATGTCGCCGCAGGCGATCACGAGCTGGGAAGGGTCCTTGTAGGGCAGGGGACGGAGCAGCACTGCGTTGGTAACGCTGAAAATCGCCGTTCCCGCGCCAATTCCGAGGGCGATGGTGATGCCCGCGGTGAGAGTGAAGACGGGCGCTTTCCGCAGGGTACGCGCCGCATACTGAACGTCCTTCCAGAGCATAAGCTTTAGCTTAGGACGTTCCGGGCAGGATTTTGTTACGGGGTAGACTGGCTCTATGTTCCGCGTTTTCGCTTTCGTTGCGGTTGCGCCTCTCTTCGCGTTCCCGCCTCAGGCGGAACGCCCTTCCGTGTCGTTTGCGGTCGAGTCCATCAAACCCGCTTCCGTCCCCGTGGGACGCGAGGGCGGAAACCGGTCGCGAATTCAGCACACGCCGGTAAGCGTGTCGCTATTCAACGTGTCCGTCACCGATTGCGTCCAGTGGGCTTACGATTTGCCGCAATTTCAGATCGATGGAGCGCATGCGCGGCCGGATACCTACGACATTCTCGCCGGCACGGGCGCTCCTGCGACGGTGTCGCAGTTACGCGCAATGCTGCTGGATCTGCTGAAGCGGCGGTTCCAACTCGCTGTGCATCGCGAGACGCGTAGGCTGCCGGTGTACGAGTTGGAAGTGGCGAAGGGCGGGCCAAGACTGCCGGACCGGCTCGAGGACGTGCCGGCGCATGCTTCCGAGTCGCTGCCGAGAGTCGACGGCGGAGCATTCGTTTTTGCCGGAGTAACTCTCGCGGAGTTCGGGCAGATGCTCAGCCAGTTGCGCGGCATCGAAGTTCCTGTTATTGACCGGACGCGGCTCGGAGGGGCGTACGACATCGTGCTGAAAGGCGCTCCGGCCGTAGCCCGGGACGGGGATACGACCGCGTTGCTCCGCATCATCGAGGAACAGACCGGGCTGAAACTTGTGGCAAGAAAGGCGCCGACGGAAGTGGTAGTGATTGACCGCTCGGAAAAGCCATCGCCAAATTGAGGCGGCGGTCTTTCCATTGCGCCACGTTACCGCTATACTTGGCGATTATGGCCGATTTTCCGACCCGCAGGAGGTTGTTGACTGCCGCGCCGCTCGCTGCTGTGCCTGCCGCCGCGGCCCAATCCGGTACGCCGGGCCGCGCTCCCGCCGGTGTGCGAACTTATGACATTCTCGATTTCGGAGCCAAGCCCGACGGCAAGACGTTATGCACGAAGGCGCTGCAGGCGGCCATCGACGCCTGCACGCGGGAACAAGGCGGCACTGTGCTGGTGCCCGCCGGAGTTTTCGCGATCGGCACGGTCGAGATCAAGAGTAACGTGACCCTGCGCATCGCGGCCGGGGGCAAACTGCTGGGCACCGCCGACGGCACGCAGTATCATGCGGCCGACGCCATTCCACTCACGGGAGACAGCACGCTGGGCGACGGCAACGTCGGGCTGATCTTCGGCGTCAATGCCGAAAATGTGACCATCGAGGGTCCGGGTACGATTGACGGCCAAGGTTTGCAGTTCCGCAGTCCGGAGCGCGGTGTGCCGCCTCCATCCGGCCGCGGAGGCGCGGCACGGCCGTACCACTTACTCTTCTATCGCTGCAATAATCTACGGGTTCGCGACATGTTTCTTTTGGCCAGCGCATTCCACTCCGTCCGCGTGATTCAAAGTAAGTATGTGTGGATGGATGGACTGCACATATACAATCGCGTGAACGGCAATAACGATGGCTTCCACTTTATTAGTTGCGAGTACACGCATGTAACGAACTGCGATATACAAACGCAGGACGACGCCTGCGCGTTGTTCGGAAGCTGTAAGTTTGTAACCATTACGAACAGCACGTTCAGTACGCGCTGGAGCGTCTTCCGTTTTGGCGGCGGGCATCCGGAAAACGTGACGGTTTCCAACTGTGTCATCTATCAGACTTATGGCTGCCCCATCAAGATGCAGTTCGGTTTGGAATCGAGAGTGCAGAACCTGGTGTTCTCCAATTTAGTGCTGCAGGATGTTACCGGCCCGATTTCCATAAATCTGAGCAATCGCGCGCGCCGCAACACGCCGGCCGGCGATGCGGCCCAGCGCGGGTATGTGCGCAACATCGCGTTCCGCGGAATCCGGGCAAGCGTGGTGAGCGAAGGCCGGCAGTTCGAAGACATTCCTTTCAAACAGAATTACCGGCCGGGCGAGACGCGGCAGTGCATTGTGCTGAACGGCATCGGGGACGCGTTCATGAATGACATTGTCTTCGACGATGTGCGTGTCACGTATGGCGGCGGAGGCACGGCGGAAGAGGCGGCCGTGGAGCCGCCGGAGGTTGCCGGTGAATACTTCGAAATCGGGACTCCTCCCGCGTACGGTCTGTTCGCGCGCAATGTGCGGGGCTTGCAATTGAACAATGTGCGGTTCGATGTCGAGAAGCCCGACCTTCGGCCGGCGGTGGTGCTGGATCACGTCAGCGATGCGGCTATTTCCGGAATCACTGCGCAAGGCAACGCTGCGGCGAAGAGTGTGCTGCGGGTGGTGGAAGGCACGGATGTGCTGATCTCGTCTCCGCGCCTGCTGGAGTCGGCGGCGGTTTTTCTGAGGGTGGAGGGCGGGGGGAACAGCGTGAAGTTGGAAGGCGGTGACGTCAGCCGCGCCGCTCGGGTCAGGGAAGGATAGGTATCGGCGGCCGGTACCGTATCGGGCTCCCAGCCGGTATGTGCTAACTCCAGTAGCCTTCGCGGGCGTAGACGATCGCGTTTTTCGCTTTGGTTGCGAGATGGATCTGGTGGTAAACTCCGGGGCTGCCGGGCTGGTCCGGGGTGAAGCCGATGCTGTACTGATTGCGGAGGTCCTCTTCGATCTCCGCATAGATTTTATCGAGCGGATGGGAGTGAGACACCTGGAAGAAGCGGCCTCCGGTTTCCTGCGCCATCTGTTGCAGTACCTTCTTGCCGTCAGCGCGTTCGCCGCCGCCACCGGGGTACCCGCCGCCGGGATAGCCGCGCCTGCGGCCGCCCATCGGTCCGCCGAAACTTACCGGTGAATAGGCGCTCGAATCGGAAAAGAGCACGGGATAAATCAGCGTGTCCGCTTTTTGCGCAGCGGCGATCGCCTGAAAGATGGTCACTTTGCTGCCTTGATCCACGCCGTCGGTGAGCAGGATGATGGCCTTGCGGCCCTGCTGCTTGTGCAGCACTTCATCCGATGCGAGGAGCACCGCATCGTAGAGTTTCGTGCCGCCGCCCGCGCGCCGTCCTCCGCCCGGGTATCCGCCGCCGCGCCGTCCTCCACCTGGATAGCCTCCACCGGGATATCCACCGCCGGGATAGCCTCCGCCACCGCCGGGGTACCCACCTCCGCCATTGCCGCCAGTGCCGCCTTGCTGCTGTTGATTCGACCGATCGCCCACCTGAAGCAGATCGAGAGCCTGCTGCAGTTTGCCGCGCTGGTTGGTGAGATCTTCGAGCAATTCGACTTCGAAATCGAAGTGCAGCACGAAAGCCAGGTCGCGATCCTCGCGAAGCACCTGGTCGATGAACTTGTAACTGGCCGTCCGCTCATCGCCGAGCACGCGGCGCTGGCTGCCGCTGGTGTCCACCAAAAGTCCGAGCGTCAGCGGAAGATTGGTCTCCCGCGAGAAGTACTTGATGGTCTGCGGCCGGCCTGATTCGTCGATCGAGAAGTCCGTCTGTTGAAGATCATTCAGAATCTTGCCGGATTTGTTGCGCACCGTCGCAAGCACGTTCACCACTTTGACGTCAGTCGAAAAGCTGCTCTGCGGCTGATGTTCCGCTGGGGGCGCTTCTTGCGATACCTGGGTCTGCTGCCCGCTTAGAATCCGTGCAGCCGGGAAAAGCGCGAGGGCAGAGAGCAGGTCTCGCCGCGAAAGGGGGTTGTGAGATTTCGGTACAGGCACTTCGGTAAGGGAGATGCATGGGCGGAGGAACGCGTTACTCTCTTTTCGCGTTTTTTCGGATACGCTATCACTATGTTTCGCCACGCACTTGCTTTCGCGCTGCTTTCGGCGGCCGCTTACGGCCAAACCGGCCACTTACTCCTTCGGCAGCCCGCCCTCAGCCGTACGAGCATCGTATTCAGCTTCGCCGGCGACCTGTGGAGCGTGCCCCGCGAAGGTGGCGAAGCGCGCCGCCTGACTACGGGAACGGGGCGTGAATTCGCTCCGTATTTTTCACCGGATGGTAGCCAGATTGCGTTCACGGGCGAATACGACGGCAACATCGATGTCTTCACGATCCCTGCCGAAGGCGGCATGCCGAAGCGTTTGACCTTCCATCCCAGTGACGACTACGCGGCCGGTTGGACGCCCGACGGCAAGCGCGTGCTCTTCGTTTCCAAACGCAATACCGGCACCGACGCGGTGCACTTCTACACCGTGCCGGCGGAAGGCGGCTTCGCGGAAATGGTGCCGCTGCCGCTGGCGGTGGAGGGTTCTTACGCGCCCGACGGCACGCACCTCGCGTACGTGCCTCTGTTTCAGTGGCAGTCGGCGTGGAAGCGTTATCGCGGCGGGCAAACCCGCAAGATCTGGCTGGCGAACCTGGCGGATTCCTCGGTGGCGGCGATTCCGCGGGAGAACTCCAACGATTTTAATCCGATGTGGGTAGGCGATAAGGTCTACTTTCTTTCCGACCGCAACGGCCCTGTGACGCTGTTTGTCTATGACACTAAGAGTAAGCAGGTAAAGCAGTGCATCGAGAATAAGGGTCTGGATTTCAAGTCCGCATCGGCGGGGCCGGGAGCAATCGTTTATGAGCAGTTCGGCGGGCTGCATCTCTACGACCTGGCGAGCGGAAAAACGAAAGAAGTGCCGGTGAAACTCGCGGGCGATTTTCCCGAGTTGCGCACCCATTACGTGAATGCCGGCAAGCGGCTGAAATCGGCGGCGCTGTCGCCCGGTGGAGCGCGAGCGGTGTTCGAAGCGCGCGGCGAAATTGTGACTGTGCCCGCGGAAAAGGGCGATTGGCGCAACCTCAGCAACAGTCCGGGAGCCAACGAGCATGATCCGGCGTGGTCGCCCGATGGGCAGACGATCGCTTACCTCTCCGATGAAGGCGGCGAATACATGCTGCATCTGAAACCGCAGGACGGCATGGGCGAAGCCACGAAGATTAAGCTTGGCGATAAGCCTGCGTTTTATACCTCGCCCACGTGGTCGCCCGACGGCAAGAAAATCGCATATCTCGACAACCATCTTCATGTGTGGTACCTGGAACTGGGTGGGAAGAAGCCCATCTTAGTGGATACGGACACTTACGCAGGAGGAGATCTGACGCCGTCGTGGTCGCCGGATAGTAAGTGGCTGACTTATTCCAAACAGGCCAGAAATCATCTGAGCGCCGTCTATATCTACTCGCTGGCCGATGCGAAAGCGACACAAGTGACGGACGGGCTCGGCGACGCGCTGTCGCCGGAGTTCGATAAGGACGGCAAATATTTTTACTTTCGAGCGAGCACGAATTCCGGACCGGGCATGGAAGCGGACATCGGCGCATTCAGCCGCCCGGTGAACTACAGCCTGTACCTGGCCGTGCTGTCCAGGAGCGAGCCCTCTCCGTTCGCGCCGGAAAGCGACGAAGAGAAGAAGAAAGAAGACGCGGCCGCAGCAAAGAAAGACGAGCCGAAGAAGGACGATGCCAAGCCCGCTGACGATAAGAAGGGCGATGGGAAGAAGGACGAAGCGAAAAAGGACGAAGCGAAGAAGGACGATACGCCGGAGGTGAAGATTGACTTCGAAAATATCGGACAGCGAATCGTCGCCATACCCGTTCCGCCCCGCCGCTACGCCAATCTGCGCGCCGGTAAAGCGGGAACGCTGTTCTATACCTCGGCAAACGCTCCCGATACGCCCAACGACCCCGGCCCGGTGCTGCACCGCTTTGACCTCTCCAAGCGAAAGGAAGATACCGTCACCCGGGGCGTGGGAAGTTATGCCGTCTCCGGCAACGGCGAGAAGGTGCTTTATCAGCAGGGCGAAAAGTGGACCGTCGCCAACGCCGCCGATAACGGCGACCCGAAGGAACTGAAGGTCGGCGATATCGAATTGCGAGTGGAGCCGCGAGCCGAGTGGCGGCAGATGTATCACGAGGCGTGGCGCATCATCCGCGACTTCTTCTACGACCCGCACTATCACGGCCTGGACTTGCAGGCAGCCGAAGAACGCTATGCCAATTATCTGGACGGAATCGCCAGCCGCGCGGATTTGAATTACCTCTTTACGGAGATGCTCGGCGAACTTTCGGTCGGGCACGAGTTCATCGGTGGCGGCGACCAACCGGAGGTCAAGCACATTCCTACCGGGCTCCTGGGCGCGGACTTCAATATCGAGAACGGGCATTATCGGATCGCGCGCATTTACAACGGCGAGAACTTCAACCCCGATCTGAAGGCGCCGCTGACACAACCGGGCGTGAACGTCAAAGAAGGCGATTACATTTTCGAAGTGAACGGCCGCGAAGTAAGTCCCAACGAAGATATCTACAGTTACTTCGAAACTACAGCGGGTAAGGCGACCGTCATCAAAGTGGGATCGAATTCCGCCGGCTCCTTCACTCACCTGATTACGGTGGTGCCGATTGCCGATGAGGACAACCTCCGGCATCTGGCTTGGGTGGAGGAGAATCGCCGGATCGTGGATAAGCTCAGCGGCGGTAAGGTGGCGTATGTACATATGCCGGACACCGCTCGCGGCGGCTTTACGTCATTTACCCGCTACTTTTTCGCGCAACTGGACAAGCAGGCGGTGATTATCGATGACCGGTTCAATCACGGCGGCCAACTTGCCACCGACGTGGTGGAAGTGCTCAATCGCAAGCCGATGAGCTTTGTGAGCACACGCGACGGCGCCGACGTCATGCAGCCGCTTGGCGCGATCTACGGGCCGAAGGTGATGATCGTCAACGAATTCGCAGGATCCGGCGGAGATGCGATGCCCTGGTACTTCCGCCGCGCCGGAACCGGCAAACTGGTCGGTATGCGGACCTGGGGCGGTCTGGTCGGCATGATGGGCTTTCCGGATCTGATGGACGGTGGAGTGGTGACCGCCCCCAACGCGGCGGTCTGGAATCCGAACGGCACAATGGACGTCGAGAACAAGGGCGTCGCTCCCGATATCGAAGTGGACATGGACCCCGCGGCAGTGCGCCAGGGGCACGATCCGCAGCTCGAGAAGGCCGTTCAGGTGGTGATGGAGGAGCTAGCCAAATCTCCTCCGCCGGAATTCAAGAAGTCGGCGTTGCCGAACTATCACAAGCAACAGTAAGTCAACTCTGCTTCACTTGAAAATGCTCTTGGGGATCAAGGCGTGTACGCCCTTCGTCTGGTCCACGGCTTGCGTAATATCGAAATCCACGCCGACGCTGCACAACGCATAGGCGTCTTCCCGCGACATGTGTTTTTCGGTGACGAGAAAATCGATGGCATCGCGCACTGCGAAGATGAGAGCCTGATTCAGGTCGGGATCGAGCCCCATGGCGATCCAGTGCGTCGGGGTCTCGGCACGCGGACCTTTCAGGTGCATGTCTTTGCGCACCACGAACTGGAACGTTCCTACAAGCGACGTCTCCATCGCCGTAATATCGACCTCGCCGTTGCCCTGGCCGGCGTGGCCGTCGCCCACCTCAAAGAGCGCTCCGGGCGCAAAGACCGGAATGAATAGCTTTGTTCCGGCAACCAGCTCGCGATTATCCAGGTTGCCCGCGTACTCGGCCGGCGGCGCGCTGTTGACCCTGCCTTTGGCTTCCGCGGGCGCGACGCCCATGCTGCCGAAAAACGGATGCAGCGGAATTTCGATGTTGTCCGCGAACCTGGCAACGTTCCGCTTCATGTCCAGCGGAATGATTTTGGTGCGGCCGCTCGGGAAATCGCTGGGCGGCAAAACGCCGGACCGCGGACTGAAGCCGTTCGAGGCATAGGGCGTGGAAAGCTCGATCTTTTGGATGCGGATTTCCAGCACGTCGCCGGGTTCGGCGCCTTCGATGAAAATGGGTCCGGTGAGAATGTGGCCTCCGGGTCCTTTATCTTTCACTTCGGCGTAGATCTGCTTCAACTCCGGCTGAATATCCTGGTCCTTCACTCCGGCGCGCGCGAGCGAAGTCGGGCTGCTGGTGGTGAGCGTTTGAATTTCCACCGTGTCGCCGCTTTTGATGTGCAGCACGGGCTTTGCCGCCGACCAATAATAGCCCCAGGCGACCGTAGCCGGTGTCGCCTTCAGTTGGTAATCGGCAGCGTGCGCCGCTATGCCCGCGAGCAGAAGAATCGCAAATCGCATGATGCAGCGATTCTATCGCAAGCGGGCGCAAACACACGGAAGCGCCCTAAAACGTGTATCGGGGGAAGCAAAGGTCCGAGCTTTGCAGCTATCGGGTGGGTGAGCCCTGTATTGGAGTCGGCCGCGCGAAACCGGGTGTTGAAGTGCCTGGCGCATGACGCCCTGAAGCCCCTGCTGGATGGCGCCGAAGTGATGACGCTGCAGAGAGGGCGGCGATTGTACCGTCAGGACGCTCCGGTGCAGACCGTCTACTTTCCTCTGACCGGCGTGGTCTCCGTGCTGGTGGGGACTGGCGAAGACGCGGAAGTGGAGATGGCGACGGTCGGCAATGAAGGCGTGGTCGGAATCGCCGCACTGCTCGGGTCGCCTCGTGCGCTTGGGAAGATGCTGATACAGATTCCGGTGGAAGCGATCG
The DNA here is from genome assembly GCA_035606355.1 of Candidatus Limnocylindrales bacterium. Taxonomy (GTDB): domain Bacteria; phylum Acidobacteriota; class Terriglobia; order Bryobacterales; family Bryobacteraceae; genus Sulfopaludibacter. The sequence goes on from DATNFO010000036.1 coordinate 72,599, forward strand.
CCGCTCCGGCCGCAACCGTGCGGCATGCCATTAAGAAGGACGATCGCTGCTCCATTCTCTTCGATTTATACTTGTATGCTTTTCTGCGCCAGGTGATGCAGGCAGGAGCCTGCAACCGCCTGCATTCCCCTGAGGAGCGGTGCGCGCGCTGGTTATTGATGACGCAGGATCGCGCCGGTAAGGACGAGTTCTCACTGACGCAGGATTTTCTCGCGGAAATGATGGGAACGCGCCGCGCAGCCGTGAACGTGGCGCTCGCACAATTCCGGCGCGCCGGAGCCATCGATTACGTCTACCGCAGAATCGCCATTGTCGATCGAAAGCTACTGGAGAGCTTCTCGTGCCCCTGTTACGGTATCATCCGCAAGGCGCACGACGCGGTGAAGCTTTAGATTTCCGAAGCAGTAAGCCCTCTCTGCGCGTCGATCTGCTGGAACGAGTGGCGCAAGCGCTAAAATAGTCTCAAACATGGCAATTCAAACGCTATTCGGGACCGTCGAACAGGAGCCCTCGCTTCTCGACCGGCTGAAGTCCGGCGTACAGAAGACGCGCGCCGGGCTCGTATCGGCCCTCGAGGATGCCCTGCAGGGCAAAAAGGAGATCGATGCCGACCTCCTCGACGAGCTCGAATACACTCTGATCTCGGCCGATATCGGCGTACGCACCACCGAAGAGATTCTCGACCGCATCCGGGAACGGGTGGAGCGCCACCAACTGAACGATGCCGCGGAGTTGAAGGGGCTCATCAGCGAACACCTGCTGGAGATTCTGGAAGCCAGCCAGCGCGCGCCTATGCACGTGATGGAGCCTCCGGCGGTAGTGCTGGTGGTGGGCGTGAACGGATCGGGCAAGACGACCACCATCGGCAAGCTGGCGAGCCGTTACAAGGCCGAGAATCGCTCCGTGCTACTCTGCGCGGCCGATACGTTCCGTGCCGCGGCCATCGATCAACTGGAGATTTGGGGAGAGCGCACGGATACTCCGGTGATTCGTCAAGGGCCGGGTAGCGACCCGAGTGCGGTGCTCTTCGACGCGCTGAATGCGGCGCGCGCCCGAAAATCCGACTACGTCATCGTGGACACGGCCGGACGGCTGCAGACCAAAGAAAACCTCATGTTGGAACTGCAGAAAATGAGCCGCACGGCGAAGAAGGTGGTGCCCGACGCGCCGCATGAAGTGTTGCTGGTGCTGGACGCGACCACCGGGCAGAACGGCCTGGAGCAGGCGCGCAAGTTTACCGAGACCAGCGGAGTCACGGGAATCGTGCTGACGAAACTCGATGGCACCGCAAAGGGCGGCATCGTAGTGGCAATTGCGCGGGAGTTGAATTTGCCGATCCGCTATATCGGGATCGGCGAAAAGGCGCAAGACCTGCTGCCCTTCGATCCGGAGAAATTCATCCAGTCGATTTTCGAAAAATGAACGCCGCTTTCATGCGCGAAGCGCTTGACCTGGCGCTCCAGGGAAGGTCTCTGGCGAGTCCGAATCCCATGGTGGGCGCCGTCATCGTGCACGGCGATGAGGTGGTGGGACGCGGATTTCACACGTATGCGGGGCTGCATCACGCCGAGGTGATCGCGCTCGCGCAGGCGGCGGGACGCGCGCGCGGCGCTACTGTTTACGTGACGCTGGAGCCTTGTTCGCACCACGGGCGTACGCCGCCTTGCGTGGACGCGCTGATCCAGGCCGGCGTGGCGAAGGTGATCGCTCCGATTCAGGACCCGAATCCGCTGGTGGCCGGTGAAGGTTTTCGAAAACTGCGCGATGCCGGAATTGACGTGGAAATTGCCGAAGAGTTCGCCGCGGAAGCCGCGCAGATCAACGAGCCGTTTCTGCATTACATGCGAACGGGCCGGCCGCTGGTGACGTTGAAGACGGCGATCACCTTGGATGGCCGCATCTCAGCGCCGGACGACAATCGTGGCTGGATCACCAGCGAACGGGCGCGCACGCACGTGCAGCAACTGCGGCACGACCATGACGCGATTCTCACCGGAATCGGCACAGTCTTGGCCGACGATCCGCTGCTGAACGACCGCAGCGGATTGCCACGTTGCCGGCCGCTGCTCCGGCTCGTGCTGGATTCGCAACTGCGGCTTCCGCTGGATGGCAAGATGGCACGGAGCGCGGCGAACGATCTGGTGGTAATCACAACCTCGGCATCGTCGGCGGAGCGGCGGCATCATTTGGAAGATCGCGGCATTCAGGTCCTGGTGATGGATGGCCCCGGCGGGCGCGTGGGCATCGATTCGGTAGTGGGGTGGCTCGGCAAGCAGCGGTATTTGTCGCTGATGATCGAGGCGGGCAGCAAAGTGAATTGGGCTGCCTTCGAAAGCGGCTGCGTCGACAAGATTTTCTTTTATTACGCGCCGAAAATTTTGGGCGGCTTGGAAGCGCTGCCGCTGGCCGGTGGAATCGGGCGCCGGCGGCGTTCCGACGCGATTCAATTTCACAACGTGAAGATCCACCCGATACCTCCCGACGAATTTGCCGTGGAAGCTTATGTTCACCGGAATTATTGAAGAGCTGGGGACCGTCGAGTCCGTGCAGCCGCGAACCGCGGGAGCGCGTATCAAGGTGCGCTGCGCAGAGGTGCTCAAGGACACGACGGAAGGCGCGAGCATCGCGGTCAACGGAGTGTGCCTCACGGCGGTGGACATCCGCCCGGACAGCTTTGCGGCGGATCTTGCTCCGGAAACTCTGCGCCGCAGCAATCTGGGAGATCTGCGCGCCTCGTCGCGCGTGAATCTGGAGCGGCCCCTTTCGCCGTCGGGGCGCCTGAGCGGGCACATCGTACAAGGCCACGTGGATGGAACGGGAGAGTTTCTCGCCATGGAAGCGCTGGGAGACGAGAACTGGTGGCTGCGAATTCGGGTGCCCGTGGAACTCGATCCGTTCCTGGTGTACAAAGGGTCGATCGCGATAGACGGAATCAGTTTGACGATCGCGGCGCTGGAAAACGATGTGCTGAGCGTGACCATCATCCCTCACACATACAAGCACACGACGCTCGGAGGCTATCGCCCCGGAGCAAGAGTGAACCTGGAGTGCGACGTTCTCGCGAAACACGTCGAGAAGTTACTTCGTAAATTGGATATCAAGAAGGGACTTACTGTCGAGGGCTTACGAGAGAATGGTTTCTGAGGGTCGGGCATCGCGATCTCACCACAGAGACACAGAGGAACGCAGAGGTTCACAGAGGAAAACAAAAAACTAAGTAATCTTCTCTGTGTCCTCTTGGTTTTTCTCTGTGTCTCTGTGGTGAGGCCGCGATGCCACTGACTACGTTTTCAGCTCAGCCACGATCTCTGCTGCCACTTCCCGCGCCCTATCCAACTCTCCCGGCGGCAAGCTGATTGCCCCTACTCTGGCGTGGCCTCCTCCGCCGTAGCGCTCGCAGATGGTTGCCAGGTTGTGGGCCGGTTCTCCGTTCGACCAGGGGTTGGACCCCACCGAGATCTTTGTCCGGAAGCTCGAGGGACTTACACTCACCGTGTAAGTGGAGTTTGGAAAGAGGTAATACGGGATGAACTTGTTATACCCTTCCACTTCGTAGCCGGATAGATCGAAGTAAACCACTCCCCGGTCCTCGCTCGCGCGGGCGGCGATGATCTTCTTGTTCTCCAGGTGCTTCTCGTACAGAGGAGCATACAGCGACTGAATTTCGGGTTCCGCGACAATCTCCGCAAGCTGCCGGGTTTGCATCCACCGGATCACCTTCTGCACGATATCCGATCCCTTGGCCGCTTCGATTACCAGCGTCAGCTTCATCGCAGGGGCGCCCAGTTCGACAGCCGTTTTGGCATCCGGATACTGCGCTCCGTCGATGATTACGGACCAGTGGACCAGGTCTTTCAGATCGGGCGCGTCAAAACCGTATTTTTGGCGCGCGACGGCGCAGATGAAAGACGTGCAGGATTTGTAGCTGGCGTCGTAGAGCTTCCGGCCGCTGGTATCCAGCCGGAAGTGTTCGGCATCCGCGGCGTTCAAAAAGGCGCTCTGATGATGGTCGAACCACCAGGTCAGGCGGGGATCGCTGCAATATTTGAAATCGACAATCGCGTTCTCATCGCCATCGAACAGGTCGGGAGTGAACTGTTGCGACGCGCTATGCGCCATTCCGGTATAACGGAACTCCGCGCCGGGGTGGATCGCCCCAGCGATGAAACGGCTGAAAAATGCAGCAGAGGCCGCGCCGTCAAAGCAGTGATCGTGGTACAGCACGCGTTCCAGCATGAAAAGTAGAGGAAAACCTATCAGGATGCCTGAAACGTGCGCAAAAAGCAAATCCGGGGCGAGAATTCCTGGAATTTATTGTCGCAAGGCTCGAACTTCGTCATCTGTGAGCTCGCGCCATCTGCCGATCGGCAGGTCGCCGATTCGGATCGGCCCGATGGCGGTGCGCACCAGTTTCAGCACCTTTGCGTCCAATGCTTCGATCATACGGCGCACCTGCCGGTTGCGACCTTCGGTGATGGTGATCTGCAGAAATGTGAAGCGGGCGGAGTCGCGGAGCCGGGTGACTGTGGCGGGGCGAGTGGGACCATCACTCAGCACGATCCCGCGCCGGAGTTGCTCCAACTGATCGCCGGTCAGAAGTTCGGAGGCTTTCACCTGATATGTTTTGGGGACCTTGCCATCCGGGTTCATGATGCGCTCGGCGAAATCGGTGTCGTTCGTCATGATGAGAAGGCCGCTGGTGTCCAGGTCCAGCCGCCCTACCGGCGAGAGCCACTTACCGGCCGAGGCGACTAAGTCGTATACAGTCGGACGCCCTTCAGGGTCGCCATTGCTCGTGATATATCCCTTCGGCTTGTAGAGCAGCAGATAGGATTTCCTGGCGGGACGAAGCGGCTTTCCGTCCAGAGTTACCCGGTCGCGCTCCAGATCTACCCAGTGATCGGGATTCTGGATCACTTTGCCGTTGACACGCACGCGACCCGCGCCAATCCAGCTCCGGGCGTCGGTCCGGGAGCCTGCACCGGCCTTGGAAAATACCCGTTCCAGTGTTTTGAGCGGCCTTTCTTTGCCGGACGACTTAGGCTTCATCTTGTTGTTACAGTGAGTCAGGGGGTGAGGCTATAACCATACTAATACGCGGAGCGCGCCAACTGTTGACGTTGCGCGGCTCGCGCGGGTACCGGTGCGGGGATAGCCTTCGCGACCTTAGCGTCATTGCCGATGGCGCGCTTCTGGTGCGCGACGGAGTCGTGCTGGAGGCGGGACCTTCGCGGCGAGTGGAGAATCTTGCCGTTTCGCGCGGAGCAATCGAAATCAGCGCCTCCGGGCGCGTGGTGATGCCGGGCTTCGTCGACAGCCATACGCATCTGCTGTTTCCACCGGCCGGCGCGCGCGGTGAGGATGCCGACGGCAACTCGGTGCGGACGCTGACCGGCCAGCGGATCGCGTCTCGTCTCCGGCCCTGGATCGCCGCGATGGCGCGTCACGGCGCCACCACGGTAGAAGCGGGCACCGGCAGCGGCGCGGATGAGAGCGCCGAAACGAAATTGCTGCGCGTGGCCACTTCGCTTGATGGCTACCCTCTCGGGGTAGTGCCTATCTTTCGGCTAAAGGCGCCGCGGACGGGCGCGGCCACGGCCATCGATTGGTCTATCGATGAGTTTCTACCCGCAGTGAAACGCCGGCGCCTGGCGCGATTCGCCGAGATTTTTTGGGATCCCGAGGCGAAAGACGCCGGGAATTTCGTCCGCTTCCTAAGCGCTGCCCGGAATCTGGGCATTCCGTGCCGCATCGACGCGAGCCCCGGAATGGCCGGCGCGGCGATCCGGCACGGCGTGGCGAACCTGGCCGTCAGCGTCGCGCATTGCGAAGGGGCAACAGCCGCGGACATCGCGTGCATGGCCGGCGCCGGAACCATGGTGATCGCATCGCCCGCGGCGTGGCTGGAAGGCGGCGAACTGCCGCCGGTGCGTCAACTGATCGACGCGAACGCACCCATTGCGCTGGCCACCGATTTCGCGCCGCACATGCAGCGCTCGATCAGCATGCAGATGGTGGTGGGGTTAGCCGTTCGCCTCATGGGCATGACGATCGAGGAAGCGATCTCCGCCGCCACCGTGAATGGCGCGCATGCGCTCGGCCTGGGCAGTACGCTCGGCACCCTGGAACCCGGCCGCGCCGCCGATCTGCTGGTGCTGAACATAGGCGACTATCGCGACCTCGCCTCGCATTTCGGCGCCAACCTGGTCGCCCTCACGATGAAGGGCGGCGAGTTCATTAGCCAGCAGGGTCCCGTGGAGCCGTTGAATCCTGAAATTGTGCGGGTCTCGTGGTAACTTCGCGGGTGCTAAACTAGCCTTTCTAATTTAGGAGAAACCGAAAGTATGCCCAGTATTCGTGTGTCTGCCGCCGCCGTGGCCGTGCTCGCGATCAGCCCGTTCACGGCGCTCGCGCAGCCGCCCCTCACCCGCTTGAATCCCACAGTGAAACAGATTGTGGATCAGGTGTCCGAAGAGCGGATCGGCGCCATCATGAAGAAATTGGAGAGCTTCGGCACCCGGTATGTGGGTAGCGAGCAGGATAGCGACACGCACGGCATCGGCGGAGCTTCGCGCTGGATTCGCGATCAGTTCGCCAGCTACAGTCCGAAACTTCAGGTCAGCTTCGAGAAGTTCAGTGTAAAGAAGAGCCAGCGCCTGCCGAACGATACGGACCTGGTGAACGTAGTTGCCGTCCTACCAGGCGGCGTGGACAAAGATAAGTACGTCATCATCGGCGGGCATTACGATTCCATCGCGCTGCGGCGCACCATCGGCCAGGCCGCGCAGGCCACCGAGGGCGCCAACAGCACTGCCGCGGACCAGGAATCGATCGCTCCCGGGGTCGCCGACGATGCCAGCGGTACCGCGGCGGTGATGGAACTGGCGCGCGTGCTTTCGCAGTTCGAGTTCGATAAATCCATCGTGTTCGTGACCTTCGCCGCCGAAGAGATCGGGCTCAACGGCAGCCGCGCGTTCGCGCAGGAAGCCAAAGAAAAGAAGATGGACATTGAGGCGATGCTCAATAACGACCTCATCGGCAGCGATATCTCCGGCGACGGCCGTAGCGCTAACAATCACCTGCGCGTGTTCTCTGAAGGTCCTGAGGATTCCAGTTCTCGGTCGCTGGCGCGCTACACCAAGGAGATCGGCGAACGCTATAATCCGTCGATGACTGTGGACTTGATTCTCCGCCGGGACCGCTTTGGCCGCGGAGGCGATCACACGTCCTTCAATCGGGAAGGTTTCACGGCGGTCCGCCTGACCACCCCGAGCGAGAACTACGCGAACCAGCACACCGCCACCGATACGTTTGCCAACGCCAGCGTACCGTACACCACCCGGGTAGCGAAAATTAATGCGGCAGTGCTGGCCAGCCTGGCGCTGGCTCCGAAAGCCCCAGTGGTGATGCGTGCGCGCCCGCAGGGTGGCTTCGGACAAGGTCAAGGCCAGGGACAGGGGCAAGGCCGCGGGCAGGGCCAGGCACAGGGTCAGCAACAGGCGCAGGGCCAACAACAGGCTCAGGGCGGCGGTCGTGGCGCCGGCCAGGGTGGAGGACAAGGCGGCGGTCGCGGTCGCGGACCGGCCGGCCCCGGACTCACGCGCGGACCTTCCGGCTATGACGCGCAACTTCGCTGGGCCATGCCGAATCCCGAGCCGGATCTGACGGGATACGCAGTGGTCATTCGAGACACCACATCACCGGTCTGGCAGAAGGAAATCTACGTCGGCAACGTGACGGAATACCTCATTCCGGACCTCTCGATCGATGACATCGTGATTGGCGTCAAAGCAATCGATAAAGACGGAAACCCGAGCCTCGTGGCTGCATACGATCTTCCGGCGCCGCGCACAGACACGCAGCAGCAACAACAGCAGCAGCGGCCGGCGACCGGCGGACAGGGCGGAGGCGACCGCCAATAGTGGTCTCGCCGCTGGTCGAGTGCGTACCGAATTTTTCGGAAGGCCGCGACGCGGCGAAGATTGACGCCATCGCCGATGCAATCGCAGCGGGCGGCGGCACGGTCTTGCACCGGACGCTCGACCCCGACCACAACCGGGCGGTCATCACCTTCATCGGCCACCCGGACCGGATCGCGGAAGCGGCGCTTCGCGGAGTCGGACGAGCCGCCGAGTTGATCGATCTGCGCGACCATCGCGGAGTTCATCCCAGGATCGGCGGAGCCGATGTGGTGCCCTTCGTGCCGTTGGCCGGAGTCACGATGGACGATTGCGTGCGCATTGCCGAATCTGCGGGCGAGCGCATCGCCACGGAACTCGGCATCCCGGTGTATCTGTACGATCGCGCGGCACGCCGGCCCGAAAATCGCAGCCTCGCCGACATCCGCCGCGGCGAGTTCGAAGCGCTGAGGGATCTCGCAGTCACCGATCCTCTGCGGCGCCCTGATTTCGGCGAGACGCTGCACCCCACAGCGGGGGCGAGCGCCGTGGGCGCGCGGAAAATCCTGATCGCGTTCAATGTGAATCTGGATTCGGCCGACCTGACAGCAGCGCGCACGATCGCTCGAAAGGTTCGCGCCACCAGCGGCGGACTTCCGCACGTGAAGGCTATGGGCGTACTGTTGCGCAGCCGGAACATCGCGCAGGTATCGATGAATCTCACCGATTTCGAAGTCACACCGCTGCACGTGGCGTATGACGCGGTACGTGCCGAGGCGGCGCGGCTTGGAGTAGCCATCCTGGAAAGCGAAATCATCGGCCTTGCGCCGCGAGAAGCCGTGGAAAGTGCTGCCGCGCACTACCTGCGAACGCCGCGCATCCCGACCATCGAAGGCCAGATCGAGCGTGTGCCACAATGAGGCCATGGATAAGTTCGATCAGGTATTCGAGCAGATCAAAGTCACCGGACAGGATCTCGTCGACCGCATCAAGGAACTGATCCACGAAGGGAACGTGCGCCGCATCATCGTCAAAGATGAGCGCGGGCACACGTTCATGGAAATACCGGTCACCGTCGCGGCGGTCGGCGTGATCGCGGCTCCAATTCTGGCCGCCGCCGCTGCGATCGCCACCATGGTCGCGAAGTTCACCATCGTGGTGGAACGAAACGCTCCGGCACCCGCCGGCTCCGGTCCGGAGCAGACTACCTCAACCGTCACCGATCCGAGCGTGGGGGCCACTGAAGACCAGGTCAACATGGCGGCGGAGGTACCCGAACATCCGGATGACTCGGGCGTCAAACCGGAAGACATAGCGGGGACGGGCGTCCACGACTCTCTGGGCGGATAGCCGCCGCGTGCTACAACAAAAATAGATGATCCGCGCGTTCTTGCTCCTGGCGCTGCCCATCGCGCTGGCCGCGCAGGATAACCCCTGCAACAACACTCCGGCTTACAGTCCCTGCGAGATGACCTTCGATTTGGCGGCGCAGGACGCCGCTGCGCATCCGCATCCATACGCCGACGTGGATCTCAAGGTGGAGTTCCGCTCTCCGCGCAATAAGACGTACGAACTGCCGGGCTACTGGAACGGGGGCAATCGCATGGTGGTGCGCTTCTCGCCGACCGAGGGTGGCGAGTGGAATTATCGCGTGACGGCGAACATCCCATCGCTGGATGCGAAGGAGGGGACGTTCACGGCGGCGGCGAGCGATGCTCCAGGCTTCGTGCGCATCGCCAACGTCCACCATTTCGCGTACACGGAGCGCAACATCCCGCACCTCTGGATGGGGGCCACCGAGCTCGGATTCGCGACCTTGAGCGACGATGACGCCAGGGCTGTGGCGGACGCGCGCGGCGCGCAGAAGTTCAATCACCTGCGATTCCTGGTGCTGGAGCCCGGAGCATATGACAATCCGGATTCGCCCAATCTCGCGTATTTTCAGCGCCTCGACGATCGCATCCGCTATCTCAACCAAAAAGGCATCACCGCGGACCTCATCCTGGCGGGCGGCGACCGTGCGCTAACCCGCACCTTCGAAACGCGCGAGCAGCGGGCGCGCTTCGTGCACTTCGTGGTGGCGCGCTACGGCGGCATGAATGTCACCTGGCAGGTGGTGCAATACTTCGAAGACTATCCCGATGCGCGCGCACTGATGAAGGAGGTCGGGTTGACTCTGAAGCGGCTGGATGGGATGCAGCATCCGCGCACAACCGGAGCGCACACCACGTCAGCTCCGCTGCTCGACGATGGTTGGGAGAACTTCGCCTCGTACGGATCGCCCAACGATGCCGTAGGCTCGATCGAGCATCAACTTTATGCTGTGCCATTCGTGAATCTGGAACCTGGCCGCGAAGACACCGGAGCAGGGAAAGCCGAGCCCGGCGACGGCGACGCCGCCAGCTTCCGCCACCACCTCTGGAACGCGACGATGGATGGACAGTACGTCACGTACGGGAATACGGGCGGCGGCATGAAGTATCTGGAAACGCCGGGCGCGAAGGCGATGACGGTGTGGTGGAACCTGATATCGACCACGCGTCATTGGGAGCTGGAGCCGTACTTCGATGTCGATGGCGGGCGCGCCGTGGCGCTGGAGGGCGTTGAATACATCGTCTACATGGAGAAGCCCGGACCGATAGAGCTTACCGTTGAGAAACACTCCTACGACGCGATTTGGATCGACCCGAGCGACGGCGCGACCGTCCGGCGAAAAATCAATAGCGAGCATTTCGTATCCGAACCGCCCGATAAGTATCACGATTGGGTGCTGCACGTGGTCCGTGAAGGCACCGTCGCGGGCATGAACAAGAGTTACTATTTCGAATCGCGGGACATAGAAATGCAGGAAGTGGAGCTCAATCCGGAGAAGGTGCCTTTCGACGTCGTGAAGCCGGATGGGCCCATTTCTATCAGCAAACCTTCTCCGTACGAAGCCAGGCTGAAGGCAGAGAAGCGGGCGCTGCGAAGCGTGATGTGGATGTGGACGGGTGAAGTGAGTCAGGATGCGCAGGGCTATCGCGTGCTTGCGACCGGCCAACAGGGCACGTTCACCGCGCCCGCGCGCCTGGCGACAAACTATCCGGCAACCATGCTGTTGCGCGTCTACGCGATGAACTCGTATGGCAAGGTATATATGGTGAGTAAAGGATACGACCTCACCCCGTGATTCTGGCAATCGATACCACGCACGAGTGGGGAAGCCTGGCGTTGTTACACGATGGGCAACTTCTGGAGGAAGTTACTCTGCACGCGCCCAATGGCTTCGCGCACTTACTCTTTCCGGAACTAAGTCTGCTCCTGGCGCGGAACCTGGTAGAGCTGCGGCAGATAGACTGCTTCGCGGCGGCAAACGGGCCGGGGTCGTTTACCGGAGTGCGCGTGGGGCTCGCCGCCGTTAAGGGACTCGCCGAAGCCGCCGGGCGTCCGGCAGTGGGCGTTTCGAATCTGGCCGCGATCGCGAGCTTTGGTTCCAGGGCGGTGCGAGCGCCGGTTGTGGATGCTCGCCGCGGAGAGATCTTCGGCGCGATTTACAGCGCTGAAGGTGAACTGCTGTTGCCGGAGGTGGTGATGCCCCTGGATGCTTTCCTGGCGACCATACCCGCGCACACCGAACTGGTCAGCGCGGATGAGATCGCCGTTCCCGTGACGAAAGCGCCGCGAGCGTTAGCCGCCGCGGTCGCTCGCATCGCCGCGAAAGGCGCGGCGAGCAGCGACCCCGCGGCTCTCGACGCCAACTACATTCGCCGTCCCGACATCCGCGCGTAGCGGCAACTTTGGCAGGCATGGGAAGCGGCTATGATAAAGCCGTGCATCCGCCCTCGCGCCGCAACCTGCTACAAGCCACAGCCCTGCTGGCGAGTCCGCTTCAGAGCGCGACCGAACGCCACCCAACCTACTGTTTGAATACCGCGACTCTGCAAGGATACAAGCTCCCCATCGCGCAGCTCATCGATATCACGGCGCGTGCGGGATTCACTGCCATCGAACCGTGGCTCAATCAACTGACCGATGTTTCCACGCCGGAAATCCGCAAGCGGATTCAAGACGCCGGCCTCAAGGTGGAAAGCGCGATCGCATTTCCGCAATGGATTGTGGATGACGACGCGAAGCGCTCCGCGGCCCTCGAACAGATGAAGCGCGAGATGGACATCGTCGCGCAGATCGGGGGGACGCGCATCGCCGCTCCTCCTGCCGGCGCGAATAACGCACCGGCAATCCCGTTGGAGCGCATCGGCGAACGCTACCGGGCTGTGCTGGAAATCGGCGATCGCGTCGGCGTCACACCGGAGCTCGAGTTCTGGGGCGGGTCGCGCAATCTCAGGTCGCTGCCCGAGGCGGTGCACGCGGCCATGCTCGCCGATCATGCGAAGGCCTGTGTGCTCGCCGACGTGTTCCACCTATATAAAGGTGGCTCGCCGCTGCATAGTATTGGGATGCTGAGCGCGCAGACTCTGCAAGTCATCCACATCAACGATTACCCGGCTACGCCGCCGCGGGAGAGTATCGGCGATCGCGACCGGGTGTTTCCGGGGGACGGAGTGGCGCCACTACGGCAGATCCTCGGCGACTTGTACCGCATCAATCCGAACGTCGTGCTTTCGCTCGAGCTCTTCAACCCGAATTACTGGACAGGCGATCCGCTCGAAACTGCCAGGCGCGGCCTCGCTAAAATGAAAGCCCTCCGGTAGCGACCGGTCTCCAGACCGGTTGCAGGCGCGCGGAGCGCGTCTTTTGGGCCTGAATCGAATTCCATGCGAGCGCCGGGCGGCTGCGGCAGGACTCCGTCCCATTTGAGGCCACCTCAAGTAGGGCGGCCTTTGAGGCGCGCAAAGCGCACCTCTGGCGAGCTCCGCTCGCCGCAACAGGAAAGATTCCTGTTGCCACGTGCCGACAGGAATCCTTCCTGTCGGGTCGCGCGCAGCGCGACTTAGGCGCGCAAAGCGCGCCTGCGACCGGTCTGGAGACCGGTCGCTACCGTGTAAACTTCAGTTCTTTCTTGCGTTTCGAGCGGTCCAGAGCCAGTTCGATCAACTGGTCCAGCAGAGCCGAAAAGGAAATCCCGCTGTGCTCCCACATCTTGGGATACATGCTGATGCTGGTGAAGCCGGGGATGGTGTTGATCTCGTTGATGTACAGCTTGCCGGTCGCGTTTTCGAGCAGAAAATCGACGCGGCCCATGCCTTCGCACTCCACGGCGCGATAGCACGCTACGGCCAGCCGCCTTAGTTCATCCATCGTCGCGGGCGGAAGATCAGCCGGCAAACGCGTCTCGGCGCGATCCAATAAGTACTTATCGTCGTAATCGTAGAACTCGCGCGATGGCAGAATTTCGCAGGGCAGGGAAGCTTCCGGCGCTTCGTTGCCGAGCACCGCGCACTCCAGTTCGCGTCCGGCGATCGCGCGCTCCACGATCACTTTGCGGTCGAACTGCGCAGCCAGCGCCAGCGCCGCTTCCAGTTCGGCGCGATCATGCGCCTTCGAAATGCCGACGCTGGAACCCAGATTGGCGGGCTTCACAAACACCGGCAGTCCCAGTTCCGCGCACGCGTCCGCGTTCAACTCGCCGCGCGATTGTGTCACGTAGTCAACAACCGGCAGCGAACGTTCCTTACAGACACGCTTCATCATCTCCTTATCCATGGAGACGCTCGAAGCGAGCACGCCGGCGCCGACGTACGGCAGATCCGCGAGTTCCAGTAGCCCCTGCACCGTTCCGTCCTCGCCGAACGTGCCGTGCAGCACCGGGAAGACCACATCGATATTCGGATGCGCGCCGGGCTCAGGCTGAATCGCGTGCGGGCTCCACTTGCCGTCGCGGTCGATAAAGTACTCAACGGCTTCGTATTTTGCCGGATCCAGGCCCGCCAGAATAGCCTTTGCCGAACGGACGCTGATTTCGTGCTCGCCGCTGCGGCCGCCGTAAATCACGGCAACGCGTAATCTCATAAAATTTGCTTTCCCAATCCGGACATGATCAGTTCGACGGCAAGGTCGGCGGTCCGGTTCACTTCATCGATCACCGGATTCACCTCCACCACCTCCATCGAGACTGTGCGCCCGGAATCACAGATCATTTCCATTGCCAAATGCGCTTCCCGATAAGTCACGCCGCCGCGGACCGGCGTGCCGACGCCTGGCGCATCCTTCGGGTCCACGAAATCCATATCGAGCGAGAGATGGAATCCCGCGGTCCCGTCACTGGCCAGTTGAATCGCTTCCGCCATCACGCTGCGCATGCCGCGCTCATCGATATCGCGCATGGTGAATGCGCGGACGCCCGATTCGGCGACATGCGGCCGCTCCATTTGATCCACGTCGCGAAGCCCCACAATCACGATGTTCTTGGCGAATGCCTTGGGGCGGAAGCCGCCGAGGTCCACCAGTTCCGGCGGCCCCATCCCGGCGACACAAGCCAGCGGCATGCCGTGCACGTTGCCGCTCGGGCTCGTCTCGGGCGTGTTCATGTCGGCGTGCGCGTCCAACCAGATCACGCCGATGCCGAGGCCTTTTTCGTGGAAGAATCGCGAGGCCCCGCTGATGCTGCCGACCGCGACCGAGTGGTCGCCGCCCAGCACCAGGGGCAGCCGGTTGCGCGAAAGCGCGGCCGCCACTTGCAGGGAAAGCAGGTCGCACGCCGCCGCAATTTGCGGAAGATACTTGGCGTTGGCATCGCCTTCCGGCCATGCTTCGGCCTGCTCCACCGCGATGTTGCCGATGTCTTCAACGTCGTAGCCGAGCGACGCCAGCCGCGCGTTCAGATTCGCCACGCGCACGGCGGAAGGTCCCATATCGACGCCGCGGCGGCCCTGCCCGAGGTCCAGCGGAGCTCCGATAATAGTCAGCGCAGAGGGGCGCATGTTACGGCCTCAAGCGATAGAGCATGCGCGGAAACGCGATGGTTTCGCGAATGTGTTCCAGCCCGCAAATCCACGCGACGCAGCGTTCGATGCCCATGCCGAAACCGGCGTGCGGTACCGTGCCGTACTTGCGCAGGTCGATATACCAGTCGAAGGCTTCCTTGGGAAGCTTGTGCTCTTCGATGCGCTTGAGCAGCAGTTCGGGATCGTGAATACGTTGGCCGCCGCCAATGATTTCGCCGTATCCTTCAGGCGCCAGCACGTCCACGCCGAGCACCGTGTCATCGCGATCCGGCGAGGGCTGGAAGTAGAACGCCTTGAAAACGGCGGGAAAGCCCTCCACCATCACCGGCCGGTCCTGATCTTGCGTGAGGAGGGTTTCGTCGGTGCCGCCGAAATCGCCGCCCCACTGAATTTCGCTGCCCTTCGCCTGCAGAATCTTCACCGCATCGTCATAGCTCATGCGCGGGAAGGGAGCTTTGATGTTTTCGAGCTTCGTGACATCGCGCTCCAGGCGCTTCAACTCCTCCTGGCGGTTTTCCAGCACACGTCCCGCGATAAAGACCAGTAGCTCTTCGGACACCCGCTTCACGTCTTCGATGGTTGCGTAGGCCATCTCAGGCTCCACCATCCAGAACTCAGTGAGGTGGCGGCGGGTCTTGGATTTTTCCGCGCGAAAGGTTGGGCCGAAACAATATGTCTTCCCGAATGCCATCGCCGTAGCTTCGTTATAAAGCTGGCCGGATTGCGCGAGATAAGCCTTGTCGTCATCGAAGTAATTCACTTCGAAGAGTGTGGTGGTGCCCTCGCAAGCGGCGGGCG
Organism: Candidatus Limnocylindrales bacterium; assembly: GCA_035606355.1. Lineage (GTDB taxonomy): Bacteria > Acidobacteriota > Terriglobia > Bryobacterales > Bryobacteraceae > Sulfopaludibacter. The sequence goes on from DATNFO010000036.1 coordinate 88,179, forward strand.
TGAAGATCGGCGTATCCACCAGCGTGAAGCCGTGCGAATCGAAGTAGTCGCGGACCGCTTTGATGATTTCATGGCGAACGCGGATAATCGCGTGCTGCCGCTGGCTGCGCAGCCAGAGATGCCGCTGCTCCATCAGGAAATCGATGCCGTGCTCTTTCGGCGTAATGGGGTACGGATCGGTCTCCGGAACCCGCTGGATCACCTCCACGTTCTCCACGTCCATTTCATATCCGCCCTGCGCCCGCTGCTCGGCGCGGAGCTTGCCCGTCACGATGATGGACGATTCCTGCGTGAGACCCTTGATGGTCTCGAACAGTTCTTCGGGGAGCGCGCTCTTCACGGCGACGCACTGCATCAGCCCGGTGCCGTCGCGGAGAATCGGGAACGCGATCTTGCCGGAGCGTCGCATGTTGTACAGCCAGCCGGCTATTTCGACGGTCTCGCCCACATGGTGAGACGCGTCTGCAATTGTGATTCTGTTCATAGTAATGTCGGGACGCAGGTAAAGAACTATTCTAGCCGCGTTGCTGCGAACGTGAAAAACGGCGTGGTATGGAGCGCGCCGTTCGATATACCCGCTGCTCGCGTTCTACTCTTCCCGGGGAAGATATTCCAGCCCCTCGAATACTTCCTGGATGGCGTCGAGCGGACTGGTCAGCTCCGGGCGTTCGCGCAATTCGAGGAGGAGCGGCCACTGGTCGCCGCCGCTCTTCAGGAGCCCCATCGTTTTTCCCCAGTCAATCGTGCCCGCCTCGGCGAACGGAAACAGGTGCTGATCGTCTTTGCCGTTGTTGTCGTGCACGTGCGTTGAGCGGATGCGCGGCTTCATCAGGTGGAACTCATTCTCGATTCCAAGGTGCATGTTCGCATGACCCGTGTCGAAGCAGTAGTTCAAACCGATGTGAGTGAGTTCCTCGAACTGCAACAAACGCTCGGCGCTGGAAAACTCGTTCGGGGTGTTCTCCAGCAGAATCTCTACGCCGCGCTGGCGGGCGAAGATGCTGAGTTCTTCGAGGGCCGAAAACGCCGCGTCCACCTTCCGCATATCGAACTCTTCGCCGCCGACTCCCATGTGCTGAATGATGTATTTGAACGGCACCGTCTCGGCGATCTCGATCGCGCGCTTGATTTCGTCCACCATCTGCAGCCGCGCGCTCTTGACGGTCGACGTAATGGTGATGATTGACTGCGGTCCGCTGCGCCCCCAGATTTCGTCGTTGTACATCGGCGCGTGCAGGGAGTGCAGCTTCAGATCGGAATCGCGGAACCAGTGGCCGAGTTCGGCGATTTGCGCTTTGTCGCGATAGTCCAGGTGCTGGCGCGCGCAAAAGATCTCGACGGCGGCGAACCCCGCCTGCTGAATCCTGCTGAGCAGCGCCGTCGTCAAGCGGTGATTGACGAAGACGTGCGTCGAAAGGTAGTGGTTCATCGTTGGGGTCAGTATCCCTTCGCGGTGCCTTCGGTCCGCGGATCGGCCGCGCCCTGCAGCCAGCCATTGTCGAAGAGAATCGCGGCGCATTCGCCCTGCGCGTTGACGCGGCGAATGGTGTAGCCGCGCTTTTCGAGGAGCGCCACGGTGTCGGGTGAATAGCCCGGCTCCACGCTGAGCTGGTCCGGCATCCACTGGTGGTGGAAGCGCGGCCAGTTGACGGCGTCCTGCACGTTCATGTGGAAATCCATCACGTTGACCATCACCTCCAGAACGGTGTTGATGATCGTGGGTCCACCGGGCGAACCGAGCGCCAGATACGGCTTCCCATCCTTCAGCACGATGGTGGGCACCATACTCGAAAGCGGCGTTTTGCGCGGCGCAATGGCATTGGCTTCGCCCTGCAACAACCCGAACATATTCGGTTTGCCGGGGTTCGCCGCGAAATCGTCCATCTCATTGTTCAGCAGAAACCCGAGTCCCTTGGCCGTGACCTTGCTGCCATAGCCGCCATTCAGCGTATACGTGACGCTGACGATATTGCCATCGCCATCGGCCACCGTGTAATGCGTCGTCTCGCTGGATTCGTGGCCCGTCAGCACAGCCGCGTGCACTTCGCTGGAAGGAGTGGCGCGTTCCGGATCGATGGAGGCGCGCAGTTTCTCGATGTACTTCGGATTCAGCAGCGCCTGCGTGGGCACTTTTACAAAATCTGAGTCGCCCAGGTGGACCGCGCGATCGGCGAAATAGCGGCGCATCGCCTCGGTCATGTAATGCACCACCATGGCGGACCCTGCGCCGCCCTTTTCGTAACCGGTGCCGTCCAGGATACCGAGCATTTGCAAAATGCCGATGCCGCCGGAACTGGGCGGCGGCGAAGTAATGATGTCGTAGCCGTGATACTTGCCCGTCAGCGGTTGCCGCTCAATGGCTTTATACTGCTTCAGATCTTCCAGCGTGATGATGCCGCCGTGCTCCTTCATATCGGCAGCCAGCATACGCGCGGTTTCGCCTTCGTAAAAATCGGCCGCCCCAAGTTTCGCGATGCGTTCCAGTGTGCGTCCGAGATCGGCCTGCACGAACAGTTCGCCGGGCTCATAATACCGGCCGTCACGCAGGAAGATGCGCTTCGATTCCGGGAACGGACTCAGGCCACGCGCAGCGTTCTTCAGTCCGTTCGCCTGCGAGTAGGAAAGATGGAAGCCGTGCGACGCGAGTTCGACGGCCGGAGCCACAACGTCCGCCCACGGTTTGCTGCCGAATTTCTTCGATGCGTACTCCAGCCCGCGTACCGTGCCGGGCACGCCGGACGCCCAGTAACCGCTCGTCGAGTTCTCCGCGGTTTTGTCCTTCGCTTCCACATACATGTTGCGCGAAGCCGCGAGGGGAGCTCGCTCGCGGAAATCGATGAACGTGGTGCGGCCATCGGCCATGCGCACCAGCATGAAGCCGCCGCCGCCGATATTTCCGGCGCTGGAGTGTGTGACGGCGAGCGCGAAGCCCACCGCGACGGCGGCATCGACGGCGTTACCTCCCGATTCGAGTATCTTCAGTCCGGCTTCCGTTGCGTGAGGTTCGCGCGTAACTACCATCCCGCGGCGCGCACGCACCGGTTGTGCGGACCAGGCAGCGGGCAGGGCAGCCGCAATGAGGAGGGCAACTAGGGTGCGGCGCATACAGATAGATTCTACTATGGTGCGACGCCGCCGCCACGGTGTCCGGCGGCTATCGGTGCTGAATGTGATTCGCTGGAGGAGCCCTGAACAGTCTAGTTCTCAGCCGGAACCCTGGCGAGCCGGTCTACCACCAACATGCCGATGCGTTCTTTGCGGCTCTCTAATTTCATTCCGCCCTGCGCCTGCAAAGCCCGGAAGATGTCGGGCTCGGAGCTTGGTTCCACTGCCGCGGAATTCGTGAGGTCCGCCGCCCAGTGTATGTCGAACACATAGTCGCCGGAATCGGACGTGCGGTCGAGCACCGGACGGCCGAGCACACTGCTCAATAGGTCGGCGAGCTGCTGCATGGTGCCGTGCCCTTCGAGCCTTGCCTTGCCGTTCAGGTAGAGAACGATCGGGTCGCGCTTCTCCATCGCGGGCGCCATCGGCGGCAGATCGCCGGTTCCGCTGGCGACCGACGCAATCGGCGCCGGCGCGGAGGCCTTCGGAAGATCGGTGACCGGCAATGGAGCGGTCGCGGCATCCGGCGGTTGCGCGGCGGAATGGTTCAATTTCGGCCCACCGTTCGCGAGTGTCAGCACGTATGCGGGCAACTCGCGATTTTCCCGGTGCACTTCAGCATGGAAGCGCTCACGCAGCAGATTCTGCAGCATCTGTGCGAGCGCTTCCTTCGATGATCCGGGCGGCAGCTTGGCCGCTACGTGATACCGTTCGCTCTGGATCCACTCCGGACCCGCCAGTTGGTACGGCTTCACTCCGTAGGCATTCAACAGCAGGGTCCTCATCAGCACATTGGTGTAGGTGATTTGCGTGGGGTCGGTGGTGCCCGGACCTCCGCGGGCGGAAGGAAACACCGGCCCGGCGGCGGGCGGAGGCGCGGCTTTCACAGACGCTACTTCGAAGGCCGGTGCAGCCGGCGTTTGCGCCAGGCAGGGCAGGGCGCTGAAAGCGAGAATGAGAGAGGCGCGGAGAGAGCGATGCACGGAAACCTCACTTCAGTGGTGAGACGAGTTTCGCCGCCGCCGGTTAGCCTGCTCTTTTGCGCCGCCGGCACTCGAACAACACCACGCCGGCGGCTACGGACACATTGAGCGACGATATTTTTCCGGCCATGGGTATGCGCACCAGCACGTCGCAATGCTTGCGCACCAGATCGTGCAGACCCTTACCTTCGCCGCCGAGCACGATCGCGGTGGGCGATTGATACTCCACCTTGCTGTAATCTTCCGTGCCGCGCTCGTCCAAGCCGTAGATCCAATAGCCGCGCTCCTTCAACTCTTCGAGCGCGCGATTCACGTTCGTGACGCGGACTACCGGAAGATGCTCCAGCGCGCCCGCCGCGGCCTTGGCCACCACATCCGTAATACCCACGGCCCGGCGCTCGGGAATGATGATGCTCCCGGCGCCCGCCGCATGCGCAGTGCGCACGATCGCGCCGAGATTGTGCGGGTCTTCCACCCCGTCCAGCACCACCACCATATCGGAGGCTACGGCATCTTCGAGATCGGCATACTTCTTGGCGGCCCCGAGCGCCACCACGCCCTGATGCGCGCTGGTGCCGGCCAGGCGATCCAGCGACGCGCGCGGCTCAAAGCGAACGGGAACGTGCGCGCGCCGCGCCAGATCGATAATCTCCTGCAGCCGCGGGCCGCCTGCCCCCTGCGCCACCACCACACGATCCAGGGCATGACCGGAGCGGAGCGCCTCCGCGATGGGATGAATCCCGCTGAGAATCGGCACTAAGCCTCCGGTTGAATGTTCAAGCCATTATTGAAGCGGTTGGTGAAATTCGAAATGCAGATCACCAGCGTAATTTCCACAATCTGCTCGCTGGTGAAATGCTCGAACAGGCCGGCGCGAGCTTCATCGGCCGCCGCAGTCTGCGTCAGTTCGCGCGCGTAGCGGATTGCGGCGCGCTCGGGCTCGGAAAAAATCTGATCCTGCTCGGTCTGGATCGCCTGAATCTCTTCTTCGCTCACGCCGGCCTTGCGCGCTCCGGGCATGTTCGCGGCGATGCAAAACGCGCACTCGTTCGCGTAAGAGCATGTCAGATAAACCAGGCTTTTGATGCGGCGGTCCACGGACCCGGGGCCCGCCACCGCCGAGTAGAGCGGCACGAAGTTTTTGAGAACTTCAGGCCGGTTCGCCATTGCGCGGAAAAACGGATTCGCCTGTTTGCCGCGCGCCTCCAGATTCGCGAGAAACTCATTCTCGGCGGGATCTACCATCTTGATCGCTGATGCCATGGAACCAGTATAGGAAGTCGCGGTCGCCTTCCACAAAATCCATTTCGATGAGTTCGTGCGGGTGCGCCCAGCGCATCTCCCGGTAGATCAAGTTGCGCGGCTCGCCGCCGAACGCACGCACGCGATAGAAAATCAGCCCAATCGGCTGCTGCTTGCCGGGATAGGTGAACTCGTACCGGGTCAACTCTTCGCCCGCGGCGCCATCGATATCGAGCTCCTCTTTCAATTCACGAGCCAGCGCCTGCCCCGGCGATTCGCCCGCTTCCAATTTACCGCCGGGAAACTCCCACTTGAGAGGGTGCGACTGTTCCGCAGTGCGCTGACCGACCAGAATGCGGCCCTCCCGCTCTATAATCGCCGCGACCACTTGAATCATGCCAACATTGAAACACGATGGGAACAGAGAGGCATCGCTATTCACCACTGAGACGCAGAGGACGCAGAGAGGTCACAGAGAAAACGGATCAGGTGAACGCTTCGGTTTTCTCTGCGAAACTCTGTGCCCTCAGCGTCTCTGCGGTGAACTCTTTCCGGTGAACTCCTTCTCGAACCATGTACTCTCCTAAGCTCCTCGACCACTTCCAAAACCCTCGCAACGTTGGCGAATTGCCTCCGCCTGCGATCACCGTTCAGGTCGCGAATCCGGCGTGCGGCGATGAAATGCGGCTGTCCGTGTTATTCGCCGCCGGGAAGGTCCGCGATGCCCGCTACAAGGTCCGCGGCTGCACGGCTTCCATCGCGGCAGGGTCCGCGACCGCGGAATGGCTGATCGATCGGACCCGTGACGAACTGGCTGCTCTTCGTCCTGCCGACATCGAATTGCTGGTGGATGGTCTGGCGGCCGAATCCAAGCATGCCGCGGTGATCTGCGCCGACGCGGTCAAAGAGATCCTGCGATCCTTTAATTCGCCGACGGGCGTTCCACCCGGTCAATAATCAGGAGCCGCATCGGGATCTTCTGCGATTCCAACTTCAGCCCAAGTTGCAGCCGCATCGCCTGGCCCAGGTTCGTATCGTCCTGCGACGACGCCCATTCGAGGCTGAAATCGTAGTTTCCCGTGAGGCCGGTGCGATCGACCACCGGTTTATCAAGCTCGTGTGTGATTCCCGGAAGAGAACTCGCCAGGAGCGCGATGGGCACATTGCGAGCCGCCCGCCGGTCCGTAGCCCGCTCGCTATAAGGCATCGGCATAATCCCGCCACACGCCGCGGGAAACAGTTCGTCTGGTGGTCCGGCTTCGCTGTTACAACCGGCTCCGTTTGGGTTCGGCCGCAGATTGGGTCCGGTCTGCCCCGCCTTCACCAGCACCAGCGCGTAACCGGGAACTTGCTGTTCCTCGTAATGAATGGCCAGCTTGAAGCGCTCTTCCAACAGGCTCTGCATCATCTCTCGCATCTGGTCCTTGGTTGCGTTGACGTTCGCCCGCGCTTGTATGTCGAACCGATCCGTGATGGCCCAGTGCGGTAGCTTCGCCGTAATTCGCGCAAGCTCCGTAGCGGGAATCTTAAACGCGAACTGTAAGTAAATAGTGAATGGCTGATTGATCGCCGAAAACACGCCGCCGGTTGGCCGGAAGACATTCCCGTTGCCCAGGGGAAAGTTCGAACTGGCTTGGCCGCCGGACGTATTCGGTTTGATGGAGGCCACCTCGAAGGTAAGCTTCGACGGCGTTTGCGCCTGCCCGTGCGCGAGAAGCAGTAACAACAGGGCAGCAGGCAGTTTCATGGGCGTATGAGCTACGGCTTCACCTCATAAATGTTGTTGAACGGGTTTTCGAGTGGAAGGCGCCGGATCGAACTGAATCCAGCCGCGGTGCACATTTCCGTCGCCTTGCGTTCGTGAAAGCCCAGCGTGCCCAGCCCCGCGCCTCCGCCGGAAAGCGACGTCGTCATGCAATACAGAATGCTGACGCCATGGAACATCGCGCCGAGCGGACCGGCGTTTCCCTCCAGCTTCTCCGAACAGTTGATGTCCAGACAGATATACCTGCCGTCCGGCTGAAGCGCGGCGTGAATAGCGCGCAAGAGGCCCAGCGGATCAACGGCATCATGCACCACATCGAAGGTTGAAATGACGTCGTAGCGTTCCGGTAATCCCTTGGCTGCATCCATCTGCCGGAATTGCACCCGGTCGGCCACCCCGGCTTCGGCGGCCCGTTCGCGAGCCTGTTCGATTGCTGGGGCGAACACATCGAACCCCACGTAAGTCGATGCAGGGAAGGCCTGAGCGAGTTTGATCAGCGCCCGGCCGCGGCCGCAACCGATATCGGCGACGGTAGCTCCCCGCCTGAGCTTGACTTCCACATCGGGCATTGCGGGAATCCACTGTTGCAACAACAGATTCTCAAACCAGCCTGCCGTAAACCGCTCCAGCCCGTCCCAAAACGACGGAGCATACGCAGACTGCGGCACGCCGCCGCCTCCGCGAAAAGCTTCGACCAGTTGATCCATTACCCCGACCATCGGCGGAAGCATCTGGTAGATACCGCCAAAAAAGAACGGACCGCCTTCCTGCGCCAGAGCCGCTGCGTGCTCGGGCGGAAGCCGGAATTGGCCGCTTAGAGGATCGTACTCGACGTATCCCGCGGTCGCCATACCGCCGAGCCATTCTCGCGCATAGCGTTCCTGAATCCCGGTCCGCCTGGCAAGGTCAGAGCTCGTGGCGGCGCCGTTTTCCGACAGGTCTTTGAACAGGCCGAGACGATCTCCGATGCTCGCGAGAACCGTCGTCATGGCCGCACTGGTGTCGCTCATGATCTTTCCGACAAACGCGTCCTGCCTGGCGTGGTCGAAGCTCGATTGAGGCGTTATCGCAGTTCCAGACATTTCCCCTCACACTCCTGGGCGAATTATCGCCGCGAATCCGGCTGTTTGCAACAGAGTTTTGAGTACTGATTCGTCCCGCGGGTTCACGGACTGTATAATCGCCCCATGGGGCGTCGCCTTCTTGCCGTGCTTGGTGTTTCCCTGCCGCTTCTTGCGCAGACTGTATCGCCCACTCTTTACCAGGCTATGCGCTGGCGCCAGATTGGCCCCTTCCGCGCAGGCCGGGCGACCGCAGTCGCAGGCATTGCGGGAAACGCCGCCATATATTACATGGGAACTCCTGGCGGCGGTCTGTGGAAAACAGTCAACAGCGGGGTGGTCTGGACGCCGATCTTCGACGAAACTCATGTGGATTCCATCGGCGCCGTTTCGGTCGCGCCATCGAATCCCAACATCATCTACGTGGGTACGGGTGACGTAAGCATGGTCGGCGGCTCCGTCAATTTCGGCAACGGCGTTTGGAAGAGCACCGACGCCGGCAAGACGTGGCTGCACGCCGGACTCGACGATAGCGAACACATAGGAAATCTCTGGATCGATCCGCGCGACCCGAACGTGGTTGTGGTCGCGGCGCTCGGAAAAACGTACTCGAAAAGCGAGCAGCGCGGCATTTTCAAAACTACCGACGGCGGCGCGACGTGGAAGCGCGTACTGTTCAAAGACGACACGGTAGGCGCGGTGGACCTCTCCTTCGCGCTGGACAATCCCAACGTCGGCTACGCCGCGTTATGGGAGCACTACACGCGCCCCGGCGCACGCGGCGCGATTGAATCTTCCGGTTTTGCGGGCATCTATAAGACCACCGACGCGGGCAGCACCTGGACCCAGCTCACCGAAGGCTTGCCCACCGGACGTCTGGGACGCATCGGCGTGGCCACCGCGGGAAACGGCCAGCTCGTCTTCGCGATCGTGGCGGCCGGCGGCGGAGGCGGTGGCGGTGGCGGACGCGGCGCAGATTCGGCCGGCGGCTTGTACAGGTCAGACGATGGCGGCGCCCACTGGGCCAAATCGACGCACGATTCGCGCATTCAGGGTAGCGGCTACTTCAGCCGTGTGTTCATCGATCCGCAGCATCACGATACCGTCTACGTTGCCCAGACGTCGCTGTATCGCAGCGACGATGGGGGCAAGACCTTCAGCAGTTACAAAGGGGCGCCCGGCGGCGACGACAATCACGCTCTATGGATCGACCCCACGAATTCCACGCGCATGATGATGGCGAGCGATCAGGGCGGCACCATAAGCATGGATGGCGGCAAGAGTTGGAGCTCCTGGTATAACCAGCCCACCGGGCAAATCTACCATCTCTCCACCGATACAAAATACCCGTACTGGGTCTACGGAACGCAGCAGGATAGCGGCTCTGTCGGGACGCTCAGCCGCGGCGATTACGGCGAGATCACGTTCATGGATTGGGACCCGGTGGGCGGCTACGAGTTCGGCTACATCGTCCCCGATCCGCTCAATCCGAACCTTGTCTATGCCGGCGGACCGAGCCGCGGCGTGGTGCGCATTGACCGAACGAATCGCCAGGTCGCGACTGTTTCCCCGAACGTCACCCGCAACAACGATTACCGCATGGCGACCAATCCGCCGCTAGGCTTCTCCCCGCAGGACCCACACATCTTCTATATGGGCGCGCAATATCTGCTGGAAACGCGCGACGGCGGTGTGCATTGGAAGCAACTGGGTCCGGACCTCACGATTCGCGCCGCCGCCCCCGCCGCGACCGATAGCGCAGCCACCGCCGAAAGTTCGCCGGGAGTGGCCGCAGCGCGTCCTCGCGCTCAAGAGCAGCAGGAGACCATCGCTCCCCAGAACCGGGCGGCCATCAATTCGTTTGCGCCTTCGCCGGTTGCGGCAGGCGAGATCTGGGCCGGCACCAATAACGGTATCGTGCAGGTCACAAAAGACAACGGCACCACATGGCAGAACGTCTCCCCGGAAGGACTCGGCGCTCTGACTCAGATCAGCATCGTGGAGGCCTCGCACTTCGATGCAAACACTGCTTACCTTGCGGTCGATCGTCATGAGGAGAACGATTTCGCCGCCCACATCTATCGCACACACGATCTCGGCAAGACGTGGCAGGAGACGGTCACCGGCATTCCCGAGGGCAACTTCGTGCGCGTGGTTCGCGAAGATCCCGTCCGCAAGGGTTTGCTCTATGCGGGCACGGAAAAGGGCGCTTTCGTCTCTTTTGACGATGGCGCGCATTGGAAGAGCCTGCAACTCAATCTTCCGGCATGCAGCGTGCGCGACATGGTGGTGCACGGCGACGATCTCGTGGCCGGCACCTATGGGCGCGCCTTCTGGATTCTCGACGACCTTACGCCTCTGCGCCAGGTGGAGCCTACGCTCACCAGTTCCGCCGCTTTCCTCTTCAAGCCGGAGAAGGCGCTCCGCGTGCGTCTCGATCTCAATCAGGACACGCCGCTGCCGCCCGAAATGCCCGCCGGGCAGAATCCACCCGCGGGCGCAATCATTGACTATTACTTGAACGCCGCGCCTTCCAAGGACGTCGAACTCGCCATTTACGATTCCGCCGGTAAGCTGGTTCGTGAGTTCTCTACCAAGCCGCAGGCGGACGGCCCGCCGGAGCCTCCGCTGAACGTCCCTGATTATTGGGTGGGGCATCCGGAGCAACTCACGAAATCCCGGGGCCACAACCGCTTCGTCTGGGATCTGCGTTATTCCGCGCCGCCGGTGCTGCGGCATGAATACCCGATTTCGGCGCTCTATGGCAACACGCCGGGATTGCCTCTCGGCGCCATCGTAACGCCGGGAACTTATCGCGTGAAGTTGACCGCGAATGGGAAAACGCTGGAGCAAACCCTGACCGTAGCGATGGATCCGCGAGTCGATGTCTCTCGTGATGCGCTTGCGCGTCAGTTGCAGCTCGAGACCAACGTCATCGATCTGGTGGCGCAAACCTACGAGGATTACCGCAAGGCCTTGAAGCTGCGCGAGACGGTGGCCGATTACCGGAAAGAGATCGAAAAGCGCAGCGGCGCGGAGGGAGCGGCGATGAAGACGCTCTCTGACTTCGACGCCAAAGCAAATCGCATTCAAGGTTCGGATGCGGGCCCCGGCGGAGGAGGAGGACGCGGCGGACGCCAGACTCCCGCGTTTGCCGCGCTGAATCGCAGCCTCGGCTCACTGGCGAGCGTGGTCGATGGACAGGATGCCGAGCCGACTCCCGCGATGCAGTCGGCGTACGAGGGTTACTGCAAAGAACTGGCGACGGCCGCGCAAAGCTGGAATGAGCTGTTAAAGACAGACCTGCCGGCGCTGAACGCGGAACTTACAAAAGCGGGGCTAAGTCCGGCGCCGGCAGCGCCGGTAGCGCCCCCGGCGTGTAAGTAGGAAGAAGATTAATAGCCGCCGATGAACGCCGATAAGAAAGAATTATTTGCCTATCTCGCTTCCACTCTCAATAGTTCGACTTCGCGCGTCAATGTCTGTAGTGTGACCGCGCAATCGGAGAAACTGCGGGCCGCAGCTTGATTTTCTATCTCTTTCAACACGGCCGCTGCGCGATTTGCACCTACGTTGGCGCATGCTCCCTTTGAGTAGTGCGCCAGCCGCGCGGTTTTCTGCGCATCCTGTTCCTCAATGGCGCCTGCGAGAAGACCGAGCTGCCGTGACGTATCGTCCACCAGCGCAATCAGAATCTCCCGCATCAGTTCTTCGTCATCCATGGTCACTTCGCGAAGTTGTTCGCGATCCAGAACCGCCGTTTCGGGTATCTGCACGACTTCATTTTCCGTGCCTCGCTTCCGCCGAACCATCGGCGGACCACCTTACTTGGCGCGGAAAATTGTCTTACGCGTGCGTGCGGCGCCCCACTGCACCGCCGTTTCAATTACGCGATTCTGTGCGTCCACCGTGCCGATGGCCTCTGCGCCGTGCATGCCCGGACGCCCGAAACGAAGATCCAACACCTCCACCAGTTTTGCGTTGTCGACGTCCGGCGTCGGCGTCACGCGCCAGAGCGGCGCCTGCGAGAACCGCAGAAACTCACGGAAGTCATAAGTCGCGCGAATCGCTTCGATCGCCGGACTGTCCTCGGCCTTTTCGTAAATCGGAGCGCGGGTAGGATCGAAAGTCGAGGAGAGATCGACCTCCGGAACCGCGTAGAAGGTCGCGGTCTCCACCAGTCCTCGCCAGCGCAGCGGGTTTTCGCTGACAGGCATGGCGATTACGCGGACCGGCGCGGTATCGCGGTACAGCCTCGACTGCAATTCGGCGACTGCGCGGCTATGCATCGCCAGGCGTCCACAGTCATAGAGCGCAACGAACAGCAGCGCGAAAATCGCTCCGCCGCGTCCGTAGTACTTCGGGCGGGATGCCTTCGACGTAATCTCCCCCGTGACCAGCCGGCCCACAAAGGGCGCTGCGATTCCGAGCAGCAGAATTGTCCAGATGCAGTAGTCCACCACGCCAGTGGTGTCCAGGCCGAGCCATTCGCCGGAGAAGGGAAGCAGCAAGCGAACGCGATAGACATTGGTCAAATCCAGCAGCAGGTGGGACGCTACTCCGGTAAGCGCCGCCAGAAACGCGGGCGCCCAGTTCACCGGCTTTCGTCCCGCGAAGCGTACCAGTAAAACGGAGAGTATCGCCATCACGGGCATGGCCAGAAGGGAATGCGTCAGGTGCCGGTGGTAATGCAGGTAGTTTACGGGACCGCCGGCCAGCGTCACAATATCGATATCGGGAGCGTTGGCGGCGAGCAATAGGATGGCAGTGGCGCGCGGGGTCCGGCTGTTCCATCCGGCGCGGCTGAGGAACAGGCCGACAGCCGTGTGCGTGAGATTGTCCATGCGCGGATTTCATTGTAGCCGCCTCTCACGAAATCTGTGGAGAGGGGACGCGAGGATAGCGTCCCCGTGCTGCGGGGGAACAGTCACGCGATCCGCTGTAACTCCCGCATCGAGCCCATGGCCACTTCGGGCCGTATGCGCCGGCGGCTGATTCGCGGCTCTTCCGGGGCTGTAGCGAGCGCGGGCCGGTATCGCTCCACGACACCGCCGAAGTACTCCCGCAGCGGGTAAAGACCGTAAGGCTGTGTTTCGGCGAACGCACGGCCAAGGCGTTCCTGGATCTTATACACCAGGTGAAAGAACTCTCCCCGGGTTATCTTCAGTTGCCGCGAGCACAGGTTACAATCCGCGCCCAGGAGGTAATGATAACGAAATATTTTATATTCCCGGCCGCTGAGAACACGCTTGCTGATGAGGTCGAAATCGGCCATATACTCTTCGCGCTTTCGCGAATACACGCGGCGCCCGTCAGGCCCGGATGACGGGTCATAACTGACCGTGTTCGCATGGCTCCCGAGGGCAGCGCATTCGCGAAAACGATTGAAACAGGCTCGAAAAACGGCCCGGAATACGCAATCGCAAGGGTCTTCCTTGCCGCGCACGATACGCGTCCCTTGTCCATTGCAGAAACTGCAAGCGGCCCTGGCGAGGCCTATCGCGTTCGATCGGTTCCACTGCATTTTGACTAAAGTCCTCCCGGGTCCAGCTATTTAAAGGAAGCTGAACCACGTCCGAAACTTTCTCAACTCTACTACCGGAAGAAATTCCGTCAAGTGTTTCATACCTTATTATCTGCTAATGGTATAGGTGGAGTCCCGGATTTGTGGCAATATGTGTTGGTAGTGCAATCACTTGCGGGGATAGAAAGATATTTGAATTGCTTACGCGGTTCGGGGAAATTCTTAGCCGCGCATAAGAAATGTAGTACCGCCCTATTTCCCGGAGAAATAGCCCTCCCCCCGCCGATATGAGCTTCGAAGAGCTGCAGCGGCGACTGGTGTTGCACCTCATCGTTCGCGTTAAAAGCGGTGAACTCACCGAACGCAGCCTTGCGAGAATGACGCGAGTCTCGCAGCCCCACATGCATAATGTCTTGAAGGGGAAACGGTCGTTTTCCATGCATATGGCCGATTCCATCCTGCGGGAACTCCGGATGGACATCTTCGACCTGCTCGACCCCGCCGAACTACTGGAATGGCGGCGGCGCCAGTAAACTTATGTTGCAATGGAACGGGAGGTTACCGGTTGGCGAGAAATGAAAAGCAGGAGCGGGAGGCCCGGTTGAAGCACCTGGCCGTGGAGATCGACGCCCTCAGCGCCAAAGATGAGTCGCAGTTACGCCGGATCCGGGAAATCGCCGAGCTTCGTCACGCCGCCGCTCGCGAGCTCCACACCATCTGCTCCGACTTTTTACGCGATATCAACCCGCTGCTGAAAAACGGAGAGCTTCTCCTGGATCCGCCCGAATTCCAGGACGAGCACTTCGACGACGACGCCGCCAACCTCCTGCAACTGCACATCCGCGGAAGAATTTTGCAAGTGGAATACACCTCCACCCAGGAACTCATCTCCACGGAGGACTTCCGGATTCCGTATATCCTTCAAGGATTTGTCCGAGCGTTTAACCAGGAACTGCTCGATAAAGATCTTATCGAAGAGCAGCTCATCTTTTACACGCTGGAGAAGCAAAACGGAATGTGGCGCTTCTTCGACGCCCGCACATACCGGTCCGGACCGTTCGACGAAGATTACCTGATCTCCCTCATGCGGCAGCTCATCTAAACCCGGCCAACGCTCCACTGTAAACTAAGGAAAAGCCTTTATGCGCAAACCAGCATTCCTCTTTGCGGCGGCCTTCACCCTCTTTGCCGCCGATACCGCCATCGACTACGCTTCCGAAGGAAAGCTCTGGTGGAGCCACGTCGAGGCGCTCGCATCGGACGAAATGCAGGGGCGCAACATCGGCACCGATGAGTATCGCAAGGCGGTCGACTACGTCACGGCGCAATTCGAAAAGGCCGGCCTCAAGCCCGCCGGCACGAACGGCTATCAGCAGCCCGTGCGCTTCGAGACGCGCACGCTCGTTCCCCAGGAATCCAGCCTGGCGCTGGTGCGCAATGGCGAGGCGCAGCCGCTCGAGTTAAGCGCCGACGCCAACATCAGCGCTCGCGCCGATCTGGCTCCCTCCATCGAAGCGCCCATGGTGTTCATCGGCTACGGAATGTCTCTTCCGGAGTCGCACTATGACGATCTTGCGGGCATGGACCTGCGCGGCAAGGTTGCCGTGTACGTCAGCGCCGCCGGACCCGTCGAGGCTCCGCCGAACCTGAAGTCCCATGCGTCGTCCGCCGGCGGACGTTGGGCGGCGCTGCGCAAAGCGGGCGCCATCGGCATCGCGACCATCGCCAATCCGCGCACCGCCGGAACGTTGGGAACGGCTGCCGAAGATGCGGCGGCAGGACGCGGCGATATGGGCGGCCGGCGCGATACCGCGGGCGCAGGCGGGCGTGGCGCTGCCGGTGGAGGCGGCGGACGCGGCAATCGGCCCCCGCAGCCGGCTGTCGTACTGGCCGATAAATCTCTCAGCGAAGCCGCCGGCGAACAGATCGCTGTGACTTTCACGCGACGCGGCGCAGCCAAGCTCTTCGAAGGTGCGGAACACTCTTTCGACGAAATCATCAAACTGGCGCAGGAGAATCAGCCGCTGCCGAGATTCGCGCTTCCGGTCACGCTGCGCGCCAAAACCGCCGTCAAGACCTCCGAAATGGAAGCCGCCAACGTAGCCGGCATGCTTCCGGGTAGCGACGCGAAGCTGAAAAACGAATACGTGGTCATGTCCGCGCATCTCGATCACATTGGCGTCGGACGCCCGGTGAATGGCGACAGCATCAACAACGGCGCGATGGACGATGCTTCCGGCGTCGCTTCCGTGCTGGAAATAGCGCGCTTAATGAAGGCAACCGATGCGAAGCCGAAACGCAGCATCATTTTCCTGACCGTCACTGCTGAGGAGAAGGGCGAACTCGGCAGCCAGTATTTCGCCGCGCATCCTACTGTTCCGGCGAAGCAGATTGTGGCCGATATCAACCTGGATATGTTTCTGCCGCTCTATCCGCTGAAGGTGATCGAGGTGCAAGGCATCGCCGAATCGACTCTCGGCGAAACCGTGCGCGTCGCTGCCAGGGAATACGGCGTGGACGTGCAGACCGATCGCGAACCGGAGCAGAATCGCTTCACGCGCAGCGACCAGTACAGCTTCATCAAGTATGGCATTCCGGCATTGGCCTTCAAGTTCGGCTACGAGTTTGGGTCGCCCGATGAGAAGACCCGCAAAGATTGGGTGAAGGAACGCTATCACCGCCCGTCCGACGACCTCACCCAGCCCGTCGATAAAGCCGCGGCTGCCAAGTTCGATCGCGTCATCCTGAGCCTGCTGGAACGGGTTGCCGACGACCCCGCGCGCCCGCATTGGAACAGCGACAGCTTTTTCAAACGCTTCGCCACGGAGAGCAAATGAAACTCGCACTCGCGTTGCTGCTCAGCGCCGCCCCGCTGCTTGCGGGCGGGCCCGAAAAGACGGTCGATGTCACCACGCACGACACGCTCGATTTCACCGGCGGCACCATTCACATCGACACCCTGTACGGGCAAGTAAACGTCGAAGCCTGGGACGAGCCTCGCGTTGAAGTGACCGTCAGCCGCACCAGCTTCACTCACGATAAAAAGTATCTGGAGCGCATCCAGGTGAAGACCGAAAAGACAAATGACGGCATGCGCATCGGCACCACGTTTCCGGGCCGTAACTGGTTCGCGCGTACGTTTCACGGGCTCGGCGACTTCAACCTCAATTACCGCATCAAAGCGCCCGCCGGCGCGAAACTCGATATCCGCCAGCATGTGGGCGACGTCGTGGTCGATGGCATTGCAGGCGATATCGATGCGTCGGTGCGTAGCGGCGATATTGTCGTGGAGGTTCCGAATCCCGGGCAGTGCATCGTCGATGCCAAGGTGAAAGTGGGCGACATCTACGCGGATGCTCCAGGCAAGCTGCGGCAATCGCGATGGATCGGCCAGAAGTTTGCGAGTGATGCCGTTACGGCAAGACAACACTTGCATCTGCGAGTCGACGTCGGCGGCATCTCCGTACAGTAAACGCGGTGCACGCCATGCGCCGATGCGGATTTCCCCATTCAAATGCACTCGCATTCCCGGCACCTTTTACCGCTCCCTTACGGTCACGGCTCCGCATGTACATGATTCAGATACGGAGCCGCGACCGTGAGGAAGCGGTAAAAAGTGTATCGAAAGACGAATGGAGTGCGACGAGAACAGCAGCCGGATTCCTTCACTAACGGTAATAGGTGTTTCGAATCGCGATGCGTGCCAAGGCGGCAGCTCAGTACCGTGCTACCTGTGAGGGGAACGTCAAGTTGACGATCGAATCCTGCTTCGCCTCCACGTGCACGCGGACCATCAGACCACGCTGCCGGGCGTCGTAATACCACGTCTTGTCCTCGAGTGCGTTCGACGCTCGTGCTTCGCGATACGCCACGCCGCCGAACCCCACGCTCGATGGACGATCCACATGATGCACGACCCACTGGTAATCGCGCGCCACCTTGGATTCGATCTCCAGCCGCATCTCATCGCCGGCAGGCGCGGCATGCACCTGCGAGTAATCGTTCACTGCCGGTTCTTCGATAAAGAACTCGGCCCCGAGTTCCGGAAAATAATGCAGCGCGATTCCCGCGGGCGAATCCAGAGGCACAATCGTGCCGTTGCGCGCGAATACCGGAAGCGCCGGAGTCTCCACTGTAATGGTCTGCCGTCCGTTGACGACGGCGTCGGTCTCCAGATTCGTCCAAATCCCTTGCGGCAAATAGACGCTCCGCGAGTTTCCTTCCAGAATGGGCGCGATCAGCATCTCGTCGCCGAGCATGAACTCGTCGGCATGGTGCGCGCATTCGGCGTCGGCGGGAAATTCGAACGGCAGAGCATGCCAGACAGGGAAACCTTTGTAATCCACTTCCGGATCGTAGGCGCCGTAAAAGGTGTTGAGCTGCTGGCGGAAGCCGCTCAGACCCTCCGCGCCCGGCTTGACGTGATGAGCCAGGGAAAACACCTGCCTGGCCCGTTGCCGTATGGCCGGTGGCGCGGAATCGAATGCCGAAAGGTCCACCCACGGATTCAGAATTCCGCTCATCGCGGATTGCACCAGGTTCAGAAGAGTATCGCGCGCCGAACCCGCGGGCGCTCGCCACAGCGCCGTAAACCCGCCCGCCGGTTTGTGCGCCTCAAAGATGTCCTTGGGGCGCGCACCGTAATAGAAGTAGTAATCGACGCGCGGCGCTTGCACACGATAGGAATCCGGCGAGCTGAAATCGAAACGAAACGGACCCGTACCCGGCAGATACTCGCCGTACCCGGCGCTGGTCACCAGAAACGGATACTCGGTCGCGACGATCTGTCCCCGCAGATCGAAGTCCACTGCGGCGCGCGGACCCAGACCGTAATATCGGACTCCAGCCGGCATACGGCGCTTCCACGAAACGGCGCCGCCGTCGGCCGACGGCTCGGATGCATCCTCCATCAGCACGGAGCCATCGCGCTTGTGCACCGAAATGAGCAGCCCGTGCTTGTTGATCGTGACGGAAATCAGGTTCGAGCGAACGTGCACCGCGCCGCCCGCGTCTTCCACGTCAATCGTCAGCGGCTCCTTCGGATCGGGCGTGGCCGCTGGAGGCAAAGTGCCATCCAGCGACCTTCGGAACCGAAAGCTCGATGGGCTCACCCACACCATCTCCGCCGCGCCGCGGTCCACGCGCATCTCCGTCCGGTTCCCGTGCTGCGATACCGAAAGTAGCGTGGCCAGTGCGGCAAGAGCCTGGGCGGGCATTAGAGCAGCGCCATCTCCCGCTGAATGTCCCCGGTGACGCGCGCTTCGCCTTCACCGACAAACATGTTGATTTCGCTGCGCACTCCGAATTTCGGCAGATATACGCCGGGCTCCACGGAGAAACACGTCCATGGCGATACCAGGCGGACGTCGTGCGTTTCCAGGTTGTCCATGTTCGCGCCGTTCCCGTGCACTTCCTGACCGATGGAGTGTCCGGTGCGATGGGTAAAGTACTGCGCATAACCTGCCGCTTTGATGACTCCACGGCACGCATCGTCCACTTCGAAACCGTGTAGGGCCTGGCCGCTTGACGAAGCCTGCTTCACCTTCGCAATGGCGGCGTCGCGAGCGCCTGTCACCACTCCAAACACTTTGCGCATTTCGTCGGTCGGGTTGTCGCCGCAAAACGCGGTCCAGGTGATGTCGTAGTACACGCTGCCGGGCTGATCCAGCTTGGCCCACATATCGAGCAGCACCCAGTCGCCCGGCTTGATCGGCGCGTGATTCTCCTCCATCGGCTCATAGTGCGGATCGGAGGCGTTGGCGTTGCAGCCGACAATCGGGCCATGGTCGGTGAACAACCCGGCCTTGGTGAATTCGCTGCGGACGAACTGCTTCACATCGAATTCGGTTACCGGCACGTTGTTGCGCGTGCGCTCCTTAATAAGCGCGAACGCCCCTGCGCGCACGCGATCCACGCGGCGCCCCGCTTCCAGGTGCATCTCGAGAGCTTCCGGAGTCCAGCGAGCCTCAAAGAACTGCACCAGTTCCGCGCTGCTCACGATTTCGACCCCGACGCTGCGCACCAGCTCGATGGTTCCCCCATCCACCATAGAGACATACGGAATCGCGCACATCGGCGAGTACTGCATCGCCACCCGTTTCAGCCCGGCGGTGAGTTGGCGGATGCCGTCGAGTTGTTCGGGCCAACTGGAATACTGCGTCATCGAGCCTGGCAGCCCGCTCAATGCCCCCGTCTCGATGCGATGCACCAGGCCGCGAGGCTCGCCGTTCGCCGGGATCATGTAATACCACCGGCGCGTGGGCGACTTCGGCGGCAGCCCCAGGATGCGATATCCGAGCGGATCGCGATGGTGATGATCGAAGAAAAGCCAGCCGTCGAGCTGCTGGTCGCGCAATTGTTGCTGGATGAGGTCTAGGTTCATGGCGAATTTCCAGCATAGCGCTTCGCCGCCCGCTTGGACTGTTAGCTGCCCACCACCTCGACAGCCTTCTGAATCACAGGGTCGCGCTGCGCTTCAATCTCGTCGCCCTTCTCCACACCGAACGCCTGGTTGAATAACTCGGTCTTCAGACGATTCTTGACGAACTCGCTCTCTCGCAGCCATTCCTGCAGGCTCGGCGAAATGTTGCGCTGTGCCAGGTACAAGTGGAATTCGTCGACAAGCTGCGGCGTCACTTCGAAGTCCGCGTCAATCTTGTGGCTGCGGAGGTACTCGGTCGCGAAGTTCGTGAAGGACGCGCTCACATCCAGCACGGCGCGAAATCGCGTCATGGCCGGCGGGTACACCACGAAGTCCGGTTGAATGCCGCCGCCTCCGGTGACCTTGCGGCCGCTGTCGGTGTGGAATTCGGCTGTTCCATTGGTGGACGCGGTGGCCGCCCCCAATTCGAACTGCTGCGTATCCAGCGGCTTTTGAATGCATCTGCCGCTCGGAGTGTAATAGAGCGCCACTGTCAGCGCGAGGCCGGTGCCTTCGCTCATGGGGAACACATTCTGCACAAGACCCTTGCCGAAACTGGGTTCGCCGATCACCGTGGCGCGGTCGTGATCCTGCATCGCGCCGGTAACGATCTCCGCCGCGCTGGCGGTCTTCGCATTCACCAGAATGGCGAGTTTAAAGCCGTACGGCTGCGCCGCGGGCGGCACAGTCTCCGTCTTCTCCGCGCTGGCCCGTCCGCGCACCGTCACAATCTTCTGGCCCGGCTTCAAAAACAGAGATGCCGTTTGCAGCGCCGCTGTGACGAGACCTCCGGGATTGTTGCGCAAGTCCAGCACCAGCCCGACCAGCCGGTCGCCGCCGAGTTTCTCGATGGCTTCTTTCACTTCGTCGCCGGTCTTCGCGTCGAAGCTGGAAACGCGAATGTATCCGATGCCCGCCGCCAGATAATACGTGCGATCCACGCTCGGAGCCTGCATCTCCTCCGGCACCAAAGTGAAGTGCAGGAGCCTGACGGATCCGCCGCGCCGCACTTCGAGCTGTGCGGGTCGTTGCCGCGACGCCGAAAGCAGTTCTGTGAGCTGTTCCGTGTCGAGGCGGCCGATAATGTAACCGTTGATGCTGACGATGTCATCGCCCGGCGAGAGTCCGGCTTTCGCCGAGGGCGTCCCGGGCAGCGTTTGCAGCACGATCACGCGGCCCGGGAGCAGCGAAACCACACTGCCGAACCCCTTCTGCGTGCTCTCTTCCATCTTCTTGAGCTGTTCGAATTGTCCGGGATCGAAGAAAACGGAATGGGGGTCCAGCCGCCGCAGCATGGCGGGAATCGCGCCCGCATAAAAAACCTGCTGCGAATCGAAGGGCTCTGCGGAGTTTTGCTCCACAGCGGAGTAGGCGTCGATGAATCGTTTCATGACGCTGTCGAGATCCTCGGATGCGGAAAGAGTAACTGCGGCGCAAATCGCTGCCGCTATGAGACGCAACATCGTAATATTCCTTATTCTAGCGTGGTGGCCGGACTGCTCCTGCGGATCTCTACAAAGCGGCGCGGCAGTTCAGCGCGACTCCCCGATGCACCCGGCAGCGATGGACGTGTGGACAGGCGCGATTCGATACTGAACTCTGCGGCCTGCGGCACGCAGCCTCTGGCCGGATGAGTTAACGTGTGTAACCACACTGACAGGCTCCTGGTAGCGGTGATAAAAATGGAACCCAGCATTGGCTCGGAGGGTTCATGAAGAACGTCGTTCCGTTATTAGCCGCCGTACTCTCGGTCGCCGTCCTGCTTCCTGCCCAGGAATTTCGCGCGAGTATCTCCGGACATGTACTCGATTCGTCCGGCGCGCGCATTCCACAGGCGAAAGTCGAGATGCAGAACATGGCAACGCAGGAGCACTTCAGCGCTCTGAGCGATGCCTCGGGGAGTTACAGCATCCCCCTGCTGCCTCCCGGCCAATATAAGTTGACAGTTACGGCCTCGGGCTTCAAAGTATTTCTGCGTACTAACATCACCCTGCAGATAGGCCAGGCGGCGGGAATAGACCCGACGTTGGAACTTGGCGATGTAACCCAGACTGTTGAAGTGAACGGCCAGGCAGCACTGCTGGAAACGCAAACGGCCAATCGCGCTGGATTGGTGGATTCTCAGCAGGTAGCCGAGTTGCCGCTCAACGCGCGAAATCCGTTCATGCTCGGGCTGACCGCGTCCGGCGTCACCTTCCGCGGCGCGCCCATCTGGCAGCGGCCGTTCGATAACGGAGCCATCGCCGATTGGGTGGTCAACGGAAGCTTGCAGTCGAATAATGAGTTTTTGATGGACGGCGCGCCCAACAACGCGCAGATGGGCACAAATAACATCGCCTATGTTCCCGTGGTGGATGCCGTACAGGAGTTCACCATGATGCAGAACACGTATGACGCACAGTACGGGCATACCATGGGCGGTATTCTAAATACCGTCACGAAGAGCGGCGGGAGTAAGTTCCACGGGAGCGCCTGGGAGTTCCTGCGGCGTACCTGGCTGGATGATACGAACTTCCTCAATAACGCGATCCCTTCCTATCAGCCGAACTCCGGCGTCAAGACCCAACACTATCTGGACCAATATGGCGGCCTCGTTTCCGGCCAGGTGATCGTGCCGAAACTCCTGCGGCGCGACGGCTGGGTAAAGTTATTCTACATGGGCACGTTCGAGAACTACCGCGAAGGTACGCCGGACCCGCTGTTCGACAGTTATCCGACTCCTGAAATGCGCACCGGCGATTTCAGCAAACTGGTAGACGCTAAAGGTAACCCCATCACGATTTACGATCCCCTGACTGCCAAGTACGACGCCAGCGGCAACATCCTGGTCAACCGGCAACCCTTCGCGGGAAACATAATTCCTTCGAACAGGATCAACCCCATCTCCGCCGCGATTACCAAGTATATGCCGCTGCCGAATGGAAGCACTGCCGGTCAGCGCTACGGAATCCAGGATTATATCCTTGCCAACGTGGAGGACAAAGATCGTTTCTATAACATGCAGATGAAGTTCGATTGGAATTTCGGCGATAAGCATCGCGTGTTTGTCGAAGAAGCATCGAACGACCGGACGGAGAACCGGCCCGTCAATGGCATCGTCGGCGTCGCCGAGGATGGGCAGTTGCCCTTCCAGCGCATCAATGACCGCTACGTGCTCGATTGGACCGCAACTCTCACGCCGACCGTCGTCACGGATCTGCGTGCGTCCAACACCCGGTTCATCGAGAAAGGGCTGGGCGCCGCCAATACCGGCTTTGACCTCACCAGCCTCGGACTTCCGGCGTCGCTGGTAAACCAGTTGCCGCAGCCGCGCTTCTTCGGTGTATGGACGTTTTCCAATCCCACCGGCGGCAATTACCAGACCCTGGGCCGGTATCAGAGCGTCAACATTACCAACAGCTACGGTCTGACGGGAACGATTACCAAGGTTTGGGGCTCCCACACGTTGAAGGCCGGTTTTGATTTGCGGAATATCCAGTACCTGATCGACGATACCGGCAGCATCCTGCAGGAGGACTTCAACGGCGGGTGGACACAAGCCATCTATAACCAGAACACCAGCGGGTTAACCGGAGACGGTTTTGCCAGCTTCCTGTTGGGTTACCCTTCGGGCGGGCAATCCAACTACCCCGCCTACCCGTTCTATAAGCAGTGGTATGCCGCGTTGTTTGCGCAGGATAACTGGCAGGTAAGCAGCCGTCTTACGCTGAATCTCGGGCTGCGCTATGACGTGAATATGCCGGTCACCGAAAAATACAATCGTCTGGATGAGGCCTTTAATCCCGATGCGCCCAGCCCGCTGGGTCCGCTGGTTACCGCGAATATTCAGTCGCTGAACCTGAATGTTCCGGCACAGTATGCATCGCTATATGCGAATTTGGCGAACCTGAAGGGCAGTATGGAGTTCGCCGGAAAGAACGGCTATCCCGAACATGCGGCCAGGACGGATTGGCTCGGCATTCAGCCTCGCATCGGGTTCGCGTATAAACTCAATAACCGGTTGGTAGTCCGCGGCGGTTACGGTATGTACATTGTCAATCCAAGCAATGACTGGCTTATCGGCACGGGTTTCAGTAACAACACTCCCCTGGTGAACAGCAACGATGGCGGCCGCACCCCCATCGACAACGCCATTGGGACCCCGTTCCCCAACGGAATCGCAACGCCTCCGGGTTCGTCCCTCGGGGCGCTGACGCAGGTGGGCCGCGGGTTCAACTGGTTTAATCCCAACTTCAAGTACCCTGTGGCGAATCAGTTCTCCGTCGGCTTCGAAGGGCAAGTAACCAAACAGAGTACGCTTGAAGTTTCCTACGTCGGCAACCGCGTGGCGCATGAGCAGTCTAACATAGGATGGGACCTGAATCCGAATTACCACCAGTGCAGCGTCATGTACGGCGCTCCTACGCCGGCCGGATTCGCGAACCCCGCGGCGTATTGTAACCAGAGCCTGCCGAACCCCTTCCAGGGCCTGGCCGCCTTCGCCGGCACCAGTTATTACACAGCTTCTACGATTTCGCTGAACCAGTTAGAGCGTCCGTACCCGCAGTTTACCGGCGGGACGGAATACGGTCTGAATGACGGCCATGTCTGGTATAACTCCATGCAGGTGAATTACAATCACCGCCTCCGGCAAGGGCTGAATATCATTGCCAATTACACCCTCTCCAAACAGATTGAGCGGTGGGGATATCTCGACTATTACACGAATCCGATTCAGTACCAGCAGGGCCTGTATTATGCCGATCGCCCTCACTTCATTAAGGTGACGGGCGTATATGACCTGCCGTTCGGACCGGGACGAGCGTTCGGCAGCGGAACTCACGGTGTGCTCGGCAAACTGATCGAAGGCTGGCAACTGACGTCGTTCTTCACCGATGCACCACTCGGCGAACCCGCAAACATGCCGAATGGCGTGCTCCCGTTGAAGAATCCCGCCCTCTCGACGCCCATTCATTGGGGCGCCCAGAAGGTGCAGATCTGGAACAACTGCGTACTTACCGAGGACGATAACGGCAACGTCACGCCCGTACAGGCAAGCATCCAGAATGGCTGCTCCGCGACCGATTTGTCGAATTACGCATGGCTTGTGCTGCCGCCGAACTACCGGCCGAATCAGACCAACTCGTATCGGAGTCCGAACATACGCGTCCAGGGCACTTACTCGATGGATGCTTCTCTGATCAAGGAAACGCGGTTTCATGAGCGTTTCCGGACGCAGTTCCGGCTGGAAGCGTTCAACGCGATGAACCACCTGAACTACATGCTGGCTAACATCAATACGAGCGCTACCAATCCAAACTTCGGGTCGATTATCCCGAGTTCGTTGAATACCCAACAGGCGGGCCAGCCTCGCGAGATTCAGTTGGGCTTCAAGGTGCTTTGGTAAGGCTGACCGTTTACGGGTGCAGGGTCAATCTCTGCACCCGCCAATTCAACAACTCCGCTGCGTACACTTCGTTCTCGCTGGGGCAGGCCAGTTCGTGAATCCAACCGAACTGCTTCGCCTGCCTCCCGCTTCCGCCCAAATACCCGAGCACTTTCCCCTCGAGCGACAGTTTGTAAATCCGCCCGGGAAACGCGTCTGACGCATACAAATACTGGGTCGCTCCTGGAGTAATGCAGATCGCCCAAGGAGCCCCGTTCTGCGCTTCCGCTTGACGCGCGCTCGGCTGATTTCCGAACCACGGATGCGCATTCGGCGGAATCGGAACATCAATCGTGATCTGCCGCAGGAACTTCCCGTCCGGATCGAATACCTGAATTCGCCGGTTGCCGCGATCCGCGACATAGATGTTACCCTTTGAATCCGCGGCAATCGAATGCGGCGTATTGAACTGGCCCGGCTCGGTGCCGCGATCCCCCCATTGCTTCACCCAGTCGCCATTCTTATCGTATTTGGCCACGCGCGAATTGATGTAACCATCGCTGATGAAGATATTGCCCTGCGTGTCCCAGGTCACGTCGGTAGGCTGCCGGAATTGCCCATCTACCGCGGGCCGCGGCGGAGTCACTCGCGTCCAGGGACCGGCTTCGTCCGACGCTTCTTTTTTCCGGCCGAACACCATGGTCACCCGGCCCGCGGGGTTGAACCGCACGATCATGTCGGACCCCTTGTCGATGGCCCAAATGTTCCCCGCGGGATCGATGCGCACGGCATGCGCGTAGGACCAGGCATACAAGTTGTGGCCGATCTCGCGCAAAAATTTGCCGTCCGCTCCGAACTCCAGCAACTGTGCGGCGGCGGCTCCATACGCCGGTCCCATCGTGTTCCCGCGATTGAATACGAAGATGTGGTGTTGAGCATTCACTGCCACGCCCGAGACTTCCCCGAGATGCATATCCGCGGGGAGCTTCAGGAAGTCCGTGCTGGCGTCAAACCGGATTTCAGGTTGCGCGAAAGCAGAAGCGGCGAAGAGCAGAAGGGCAAGAATTCGCATCAGACAATCATACGAGACAATCTCCGCCCGCGGCGCGCCGCCCCTATGAATACGCCGGCGCCGTAAACAGAACCAGCGGCGAGGGCTCAGGAGTATCCGTCGTGTCCTGCTGAATCGTGACCGGCAGCAATCCGCTCTGAGATGTGACTACGGTGACGTCGTCAGGAATCGAGAACTGCAGGTGGAGCGTGTGGCTGAAATCGCTGGTGGCATCCCCGCGTGCGGTGGCAAATGACGATGCCCCGAGTTCCACAAAAATCAGCCACGGCCCCTGACCGTAGCCCGGCGCGATGTCCACGTCCATGCTGAACGGAATAGATTCGCCGAAATCCGGCTGTCCTATGGTTGTGCAAGGCGCTTGAGGCGAACAGACGGTTCCCTGCGCGGTGCCGTCGATCTGCAGTGCGTCCCACTGGTCGATGACCGGAATCGGAAAGTGCTGCAGCCAGCGGCTGGAAGCGCGGCCTCCGGAGCAGCCGTCGTTCTCGGCGACCCGACCCCGACTCACTCTCCGACGATCGTGCCCAATCCGTGGACGGTAACATCTCCGCTCTTGCCGTCCTCGTCTGGAGAAAACAGGCTGTAACCACCAAATCCGCGCGGCCTCACCGGTAAGTCAAATCGACCGCATATACATCGTTCCTTGCATGTGCGATCGCGACTACCGGCAGGCCGTCCGGACTTAGCGAGCTCAGCGACCATCGCGAGATATCGGTGCGCAGGAAGGCACGCCGGTCCGTGAACGTTTCCACTTTCCGCGTCCGAACGTTCACGCGATAAATCGGCATCAACTCGCCGTCCGAGGGATCCTGAAAGAAGATTGTCTGGCTATCGCGCGTCCACTGCGGATTGTGCACGACGTCGGCGTGAGCGATCTCGCTCCACTGCCCCGTCTTCAATTCCACCAGCAGCAGCGCGTGGGAATCTTTTGACTGCACGGCCACATACCGGCCGTCGGGCGACCACTTCGGCGATCCCATTTCCTCCGACCCCGGCAATTGCGTCAACGCGCCCGTATGCAGATCCATTGTTACGATGCGGCTCTTCCGCCCTTCCGGCGACCACCCCGTCTGCGAGAACATCAGCGATTTGCCGTCGGGCGACCAGCTAGGCACATCCTCCGCCGTAGTCGAGTTATCGAGGAACTCGCGAGTAACTCCATCGCTCACAGCGGCAATCGCCACCTTACCAGGTTGACCCGGACGTAGTAAGTGGAAAGCGATGCGGCTGCTATCCGGCGCCCACTCCGGCTCGAATGCCTGAACAGGCTTCGCGGTGATCTGCCGCGCGCCGCTGCCGTCCCTTTTTGCGATCCACAGCGTACCGTCGGGCTGGACCAGATAGGCGATCCACCGGCCATCCGGCGACACGCAAACCCGCGATGCATTCGCCGGAGAGGGGTAGGGAACGAACTGGTGCGACTCCGCATCATAGCGCGCCAGTTCGCGAGTTTCTTCCTGCCGCCCGACCGCGTAGAACTTAGACCCGTCGGGACTCAGCGCCACGCTGCCGAACTGCAGGCCGCTCGAAAAAACGCGCATCGCGCGGTTCCCGGTGAATCGGCCCAGCAGAGAACGCTCACGAACCGCCCACACGCCGATATCGGGAAAGAAAACCTGCGTGTATAGAAAGTAAGTGCCGCCGGGCGTCCATGCGTCCACCACCACACCTTCACCCCATCGAGCGGACCGTAATTCCGGCCGCTCGAAAATCGGATGCACTTTCGCGCCGGCAACTGTGGCTTCGAAGGTGGCGCTCCCGCCGTTCACCGGATCGCCCGCCGAGAATCGAATACGCCGCCCGTCCGGCGACCACACCAGATTCCCGGGCATGCGCGTGTACGGAGCCACATTCGCGATCACTCTTCGATGGCCGCCATCGATACCGATGGTCTCCACGACGAAGTCATGGGAAAACGCGATCGTCTTCCCATCCGGGGAAAATACGGCGCCCCTCGCCGAAACAGGCATCTGGCGGGGCGCCCCGCCGCTTAACGGCAGCAGCCACAGAGAATGCTCGCCACTCTGATTCTCGAACGCATCCACCAGCAGACTCTTGCCGTCGGGTGAAAAATCAAGGGCGCCGCTGTTGCGGAAGGGTGTGATCACGTCCGAGAGTGGGCCGCCGCTCGCCGGCATTTTCAGAATCGAATAGCGGCTCCCTTTTCGTTGGGTAATGTACAGCGTCCGCCCATCGGTGAGCACGTTTTCCGCGAGCCCGAAATGGGTCACCTGAACCGCTTCCGATGCTGCAATCGAAGGCGCCCGGAACAGCCATGCTGCCGAGGCCATCGCCGCAACCAGCGCGATGGCCCCCGCAACGAACCACCGCGCGCGCGACGGACGCACCGCCGGAGCAACCGGGTCAACCGCCACAGCCTCCGTCTGGATTTCTTCGTCCGGCTCCAAACGGGCAATGAACCGGTACCCCCGCCCGGGAAGGGTCACGATATATTCCCGGTGGGATGGGGATTCCCCCAGTGCCCGCCGCACCACCGAGATGTGATGCGTCAGGTTATTCTCTTCGATGGTTTGATTCGGCCAGACCTCCGCGAGGATGTCCTCTTTGGTGACTAACCCGGGGGCTCGGGCGATCAAACAGAGAAGTACATCAAAGGACCGGGGTGAAAGGGTGATGGGCTCGCCGTCGCGGGAGAGGATGCGGCGCAGACTATCCACCCGGAAAGGGCCGAACCGGTAGTTACAATCTTTGGCCTCGGTCTGCTCCATGCCCTTAGCGAATCATTATATATGGCGCGTCGTGCGGCGTGTTTGTACGATGCCGTACCGATATTAAGAAACTCTAAGAAGTTTTCAGCCTTCGCGCGTGGCAGCCGCGCGCCGCTAAGCCCTACATTCGACGCATTCGATTTCTTCTTGCATTTGGATTTGCGTTGCTAAGCGCTCATGCTGCGTCAGTCATCTCGGGATTCAGTGCGTCCGTCTTCTGCGAAGCCTATGATAAGCCCGTCGTCCGCGTGACCGCCAACCCCGCGAGCTGTGAGTTTACTGACGATAACAATCTGGTCACGCTCCAGGGATTTGCCGGTTCATTCCAGACGAGCGTTCAAGTTGACTCCGAGAACAACACTCGCGGAGCATCCTACCTCATGACCGCTGACGCTGAGGGATTCTTTGAGATCCTGTCCCCTACGTCCAGCCCCAGCATCATGATTCCGGTGCTGGTCATATCCTCCGGCTCCGTCACAATTAATGGCAATGGACACGGGGGATCTTCCGTCCTTCTCGATGGCACGGTGCTCGGCCAGACAACAGCCAATCCGGACATCGCCTGCGTCCCCGCCGGCACACCCACCTACTGCACCAGCAACAGCTTCGGCGGCATTCAGCACGTGATCGTCAGCAGCAACTCGGTCCATAGCATTGGAATTGACGCAACTGTCGAAGCAGACGGCCCCGGCCTCTTCGAAGCTCTTACCGATCCCACCGTCGTCATCGACCCCGCGTTCCTTGCCGATAATCCCGGCTATAGCATCGTGACGAGTGACGGCTGGAACAATGCCGCCACGCCGGAGCCCGCTCTCGCGCCGGTACTCCTCCTGGCGCTCGCCTCAGTCCTCGCGATGCGTAAGCGGGGGACGATCTGGCAGAATGAAACGGGTGGCATTCACTGAAATCGACCTTGTAGAACTAGCCATTGCCGTTGCGCTCTGGACGCAGCGCCGCCGCATAGAGCCCTGGATTCGAAAAGCAGCCCCGCATCCGCGACTCTGTGCCGCGGCGCTCGCTATCGCGGTCATCCTTCTGCGGCTCGCCCTCCTGCCTCTGCATCCGGTCCCCACACCTGCCGGCGCCGACGACTTCGGCTATCTCCTCCTCGGCGACACCTTCGCGCACGGACGGCTTGCGAACGCCACCCACCCGATGCACAAGTTTTTCGAGACGAACTACGTGCTGCAAGAGCCGCATTACAGCTCGATCTATCCGCCGGGGCAGGGAATCGTGCTCGCTCTCGGATCCCTTATCTTCCGTCAGCCATGGATCGGAGTGCTGCTTTCGATGGCGCTCCTCAGCAGCATCGTCTATTGGATGCTGCGCGCCTGGCTGCCTCCCGGATGGGCGCTCATCGGCGGAATCGTCTGCGCCATCGACTTCGGTCCGCTCAACGCCTGGACCAACATTTATTGGGGCGGAGCCGTCTCCGCCGTCGCGGGCGCGCTGGTATTCGGAGCGCTACCGAGACTCGCGTGCGGGCGCGACGAATTCGCCGTCCTCCTCGGCTTCGGAACCGGATTGCAGATGATCTCGCGACCCTACGAGTCTCTCTTCCTCATCGCCGCCGCGGCCGTTTACGCTGCCGTCAAATTGGATCGCCGGCGCCTTCTCCACGCGATCGCGTATGCAGCCGCGGGAATTCTGCCCTGCGTCGTATTGCTCGCCGCGCACAATCACGCTGTGACCGGCCGGTGGACCACTCTGCCCTACGCGCTCAGCCGCTGGGAATACGGCATCCCGACCACCTTCACCTGTCAGCCGCTGCCCGAACCGCATCGCACGTTGACGGTGGAACAGGAGTCGTACTTCGCAGGCCAGTCCGCCGCGCATGGAGATGGCGAATCGGTCAGCCGCTACGCAGCCCGGCTCGCTTCTCGCGCGCACTACTATCTTTTCTTCTGGCCCGCGCCGCTATTGCTCGCGCTGCCGTTCTTCATAATGTTGCTGCGCCGCTTCCGCTGGGCGTGGATGCTCGGCGTGATCGCCCTCTTCGCGCTCGGCTGCAACTTCTATCCGTACTTTTTCCCGCAGTACATCGCGGCGCTTACCGGACTTTTCGTGCTCGCGGCGATTGGCGCGGTTCGCCGCATGGCGCAATGGAATCGCAGCGCCGCGGCCTTCGTGCTGCTGCTGTGCGCCGCGCATTTCATCTTCTGGTATGCCGTCCATGCATTCGGCGATCTTCACACGCTGGAAACGCTTGTGCCGCAGGAGAGCGATGCCGGCATCAACTTTGACGACCCCGAAGGCCGCGTTGCCGTCAACGCGAAACTCGCCGCCGCGCCAGGCAGGCAACTCGTCCTGGTCCGTTATTTTCCGAACCACGGTTATCACGAGTGGGTGCACAACGGCGCGGACATCGATTCCGAGCGAGTGGTCTGGGCGCTGGAACGCAGTCCCGCGGAGAACGCTGAGTTGCAGGATTACTTTAAGAATCGCAAAGTCTGGCTCTGCGAACCGGATGCGGTCCCGCCGAAGCTGATCCCGTATCCCAAAACCGCCGGACCTTTTTTGACTGTGGAGTAAGTAAGGATGCCCGCTACACCAATACCCGTTCGGCAAGCGCGAACTTCAACTGCTCGATTCCCTGTCCGGTAGCGCTGGAGATTTCGTGAAACTCCAGCCCGAGCTTCTTCGCGTGTTCGCGCAGCGCCGCCACGCGCTCGGCATCCTGTGCCGCATCGAGCTTGGTTGCCACTACGATCATCGGCTTGGCCGCAAGGTCCGCGCTAAAGCTCGCCAACTCCCGGTTGACGATCTCGAAAGCCTCCACGGGATCTTTGCCCGACGCTTCCGATACGTCCACAAGGTGCGCCAGCAGCTTCGTGCGCTCCACGTGCCGCAGAAACTGTATTCCCAGGCCAGCCCCCATGTGCGCGCCTTCAATCAAACCCGGAATATCGGCCACCACGAAGCTGCGGTAGTTCGGCAATTGCACCACGCCCAGGTTCGGCTCCAGAGTCGTGAACGGATAGTCCGCGATCTTCGGTTTCGCCGCCGAGATGCGCGAGATCAGCGTGCTCTTGCCCGCGTTGGGAAATCCGACTAGTCCAACGTCCGCAAGCAACTTCAGTTCGAGTCGAAGCTTGCGTTCCTCGCCCGGCTTTCCGGGTTCATGCTCGGTGGGCGCCTGATGCGTGCTCGTCGCAAACCGCGCATTACCGCGACCGCCGCGACCGCCTTTCGCCACCAGGAACCGCTGGTCCGGCTCGTTGAAATCGAACAGCCGCTCGCCCGTGGCGTCGTCGTACACCACGGTTCCCACTGGAACCGAAACCTCGATCGACTCGCCATCGTGGCCCGTTCGATTGCTGCCTTCGCCGTGGCGTCCGCGTTCCGCCTTATGCTCGGGGTTATAGCTGAACTGCAGCAGCGTGTTCTGATGTTCGCTGGAAACCAGGACAACGTCGCCGCCGCGGCCGCCATCGCCGCCGCTCGGTCCGCCGCGCGGGACGAACTTCTCCCGCCGGAACGCAAGACAGCCGTTCCCGCCATCGCCGGCCTTCACCAAAATCCGAGCTTCGTCTAGGAATAACATAGAAACGCCGCCGGACCGAGCGGACCGGCGGCATCATGAACTACTTGAGGAAAGTTACTCTACTGCGTTGACGCTGACGAACTTGCCCATCCGTCCGCGATCCTTGAATTCGACCACGCCGGTGACTTTCGCAAACAACGTGTCGTCCTTGCCCCAACCCACGTTGAGGCCAGGCTTCAACTTCGTGCCGCGCTGCCGCACGATGATCGAACCGCCGGGAACAAGCTGCCCGCCAAACACCTTCACGCCCAGCCGCTGTGCATTGGAGTCGCGGCCGTTTTTAGAACTGCCTAATCCTTTTTTATGAGCCATAACGCCACCTAAACCAGAATGTCGCCGACCTTCACTTGCGTGTAGGACTGGCGGTGCCCAATGGTCTTCTTGTACTGCTTCTTGCGCTTGAACTTGAAGACGATGATCTTCTCGCCGCGGCCTTCGCCCACGATGGTGGCCTTCACGGTCGCATTGTTGACCAGTTCGCCGCCGTCTTTAAACGCCGCCTTCGCGGTGAGTTCCACTTCAGAGCCGGCTTCGCCGGAGAGCTTTTCCACGCGGATTACGTCGCCGGGTGCAACCCGGTACTGCTTTCCGCCGGTTTCAATTATCGCGTGCATGCAATCCTCTTGTTTGGGAGCCGGAACACACGAAGTGTGTCCGAACCACTGGGAGTAAACATTGAGTTTACTACAATCTGGCGGCGGGGGGCAAATTGAGCTTCAAGTAATTGATAGACCTTTGAGTCCGAAATGCGGTGCAGCCGCAAGCAGATGACGGTCGTTGGACCAGATCTCCGTTTCCCCGATAGCAATGGCTGTCGCAATGTTCAACGCGACGCCCGATCGTAAGAACAGGCCGCCAGGCGCCGTTTTCAACATTTTCCCCACTTGCCACAATCGCGCGGCCGTGACCGGGTGCAACTCCCAAAACCCGGAATTGACATGTTCTTCGAAGGCGCCAATTAATTCCATGATTTGAGGCGCTTCCAGCACGCCGGCGTAGCGATGAATCGCCGAATCCAGGTACATCAGAAGCGGTCGCGATCTTCGGAAATTAAGGCGCCGGTATCGCCGGTCAATTTAGGAAACTCGTTCCAGAAGCGGCTCATGTCGGGTAAGGGTGCCCGCTTCGCCTCCTTGGACAACGGTCGCAATTCGGCGACCGCATGCCCGCGATTCTCGATAATGATCGTCTCCCCTGCTGCCGCCTCCCGCACCAGTTCGGAAGTGCGTATGTGCAGCGTTCGAATGGACGTCTTCCTCATGTGATACGGTGTACCACATTGTGCGGATCGCGATCGTCAGCGATATCCATGGCAACCTCATTGCCCTCGAAGCGGTCCTCGCCGACCTGCGGGACTCTGTCCCCGACCTCATCCTCCACGGCGGCGACCTGCCAATTGGCGGCAGCGCACCCGCCGAAGTGATCGACCGCATCCGCGACCTCGGTTGGCCAGGCGTCCTGGGCAATACCGACGAAATTCTATTCGATCCGGGGTCCGCGCCGAACCTCGGTGCTCTTTCGGCTCCGATCCAGGAGATCGCAGCATGGAATCGCGACGCCGTCGGCCTGGAGCGCATCAATTGGCTTCGTTCCTTACCGCGCGTGCTTCAGGGCGACGGCATCGCAATCGTGCACGCGACGCCGGAGTCGACATGGCGGTCGCCGGGGCCGGAGTCCACCGACGCTGAGTTGCGAGACGTGTATACAGCGCTCGCGCCGCTGGCCGTCTTTGGCCATGTTCATCGCAGCTTCGTGCGTGTTATGGATGGTCTGACGGTCGCGAACTCGGGAAGCGTGAGCCTGTCTTACGATGGCGACCAGCGAGCTTCGTATCTGCTGGTGGACGATGGGGTGGCCCTTGTGCGCCGCGTAGCTTACGATCTTCAGCGCGAGATTCGAGCCGTGCTCGAGAGCGGCCAACCGCATGCCGCGTGGACCGTTCGTATGCTCGAAACCGCGCGACCGGCTATGCCTGGCTGATGATTACGGAGGTCACCGCCGCCGATTCGGTCTCTCGCTGCTGCTCTACGGCGCAGTTGATGAGTCCCTGTTGGCCGTCCGGCGCGCCGATAGCGATCGGTCCGAATCCCATGCCCCTCAGCGGATTGTGCCACAGCACCGATCCGGTGGCCGCGTCGAGCGCGAAGATCTCGCCGGACGCCGTGGCGTAGAGACGGTCGCCATCCACCACCACGTTGACGAAGCTAGAGCCCTTAAGGTTCGTGCGCCAGACTTCCTGACCTGTACCGCGGTCGAGCGCCGCCACGCTGCCGCCCCCACCTGCGAAGATCACGTCCGGCTTGGCCGTCACTTGCGACATACCAGTCTCCTTTCGCCATGCTTCAGCAACAAATTTATCACGAGGGTAGTTTATACTCTGTGACGGCATGGTTAAGAAGACTCTCCTCGCATTCCTGGCGCTGGTGGTGGTAATTGCAGCCGGTGGTTTCGCTTATTTGTATTTGCGCCACCCGGCGCAGCGCCAGCCTCTCGAAATCAAAGTCTCCATGTCCCCTGACCGGATCGCACGCGGCAAGTACCTCTTCGAAACCATCGGCGATTGCGGCGACTGCCACACGCCCCGCGACTTCACCCGCGTCGCCGGCCCCGATATCGCAGGTAAGCGAGGGCAGGGAACGATCCTCTCCAACATGATGCTGGGACTCCCCGGCACTGTCGTGGCGCCGAACCTCACCCCCGACCCCGACACCGGCATAGGCCTGTGGAGCGACGGCGAGAAGATTCGCGCCATCCGCGATGGCGTTGACAAAAGTGGACGCGCCCTCTTCCCGATCATGCCGTACACCAGCTTTCGGAACATGAGCGACAATGACGTGCAGGCGCTCGTCGCGTATCTCGATTCGCTCCCAGCCATCAAAAATCCGCTGCCGGTAACGCACATCAACTTCCCCGTGAACCTGATGATCAAGAGCGCGCCGCAACCCGCGGGCAGCGTTCCCGCTGCGAACCCGGCCGACAAACTGAAATACGGAAAGTACCTCGTCGATATCGGTGGCTGCGCCGATTGCCACACGCCGGTCAGTCACGGCCAGCCGATTATGTCCAAAGCATTCTCCGGCGGCCAGGTCTTCGAGACCACGGCAGGCAAAGTTACCAGCTCCAACATCACGCCCGAACTCGACACCGGCATCGGAAAATGGAGCGAGCCGTACTTCCTCAAGAAGTTCAACGACTACAAGGACTATGCGCTGAACGGTCCGCCGCCCGCCTCGGGCCCAAAGGCGTTCACCCTAATGCCGTGGCTCCACTTCTCGTTAATGACGCAAGACGACCTGAGCGCGATCTACACATACCTGCGGACTGTCCCTGCAATCAAGAACTACGTCGATCCGCACCAGTAGGGCGCTTCCTCAGGGGCTGTGAAAAAAACAGCGAATTGCTTTTTGCCGCATTCAAACGCACTCGCATCCCCGGCACCTTTTACCGCTCACTCACGGGGTTGTGAAAAAATCCGGCTCTCGTTCTCGTTGCGCTCCGTTCGCCTTTCGATGCACCTTTTACCGCTCCCTCACGGTTAATGCCACATAGTTTTTGGAGGACAAGTGCAAAGTCATTGAAAACGAAAAGAACTTGTGTTTGTCAATTCGCCAGGGTACCCTAACTCTAGATGACGAAACAAAAGCTCACGCCACCCTCTCGCTACCCTTTCGTCTAGTCGCATTGAGCCCTCGGGTTTGGCTTCCTGTTTTCAGCAACTTCTCTCCGCCGAGTTTCTCACTCAAGCGCTCTCTGAAGCCCGTGTGAAGTCCAACAACGGCGTCTATTCGCCGCTTGTGGTGTTGTGGCTGTTGGTGGCGCAGCGGCTACAATGCGGCACGTCTATGGAAGCGGCTGTGGTCGAGTTGCTCCGCGGCCTGCCGACCAGTTTCTGGCCCCACCCGTGC
Organism: Candidatus Limnocylindrales bacterium; assembly: GCA_035606355.1. GTDB lineage: Bacteria > Acidobacteriota > Terriglobia > Bryobacterales > Bryobacteraceae > Sulfopaludibacter. The sequence continues at coordinate 124,895 of DATNFO010000036.1, forward strand.
AAACGCATCCGCGAGTGGCGCGAACAGGGCAAGGCCCCGTCCAGCCATACAGGAGCCTATAATCAGGCACGGCAGGCGCTGCCGCTTTCCGTCGTGCAAAAAAGCTCCGATCACATCTTTCAACAACTGGTCGTCCAACTGCCGCAATCAGCGGCGACCCCCGCTGCCACTCCCACTTTCGTGTTGGATGGTTCGACCATGCGCGCGCCCCACACCCCGGAATTGTGCCGCGCGTATCCTCCGACTCCCAACCAATATGGGGAGAGCCACTGGCCCTTGTTGCGCGTGCTGGTGGCCCACGATTTGCATACGGGCTTGGCCATGCGGCCGGAGTGGGGCCCGGTGAACGGCCCCCAGGCTGTCAGCGAGCAGGCCTTATTGGAACGCGCGATCGACCGGTTGCCAGCGCGCGCCGTGGTGGTGGGCACGCCAACTTCGGGGTCTTCTCAGTGGCGCATGCCGCAACGCAACGCCAGCATCCCGTCGTGCTACGGTTAACCGCAGAGCGGGCGCGGTCCATGGCGGGTGAAGCGGTGCGCGATGGGATCGATCGCGCGCTACTGTGGAAGCCCACCCCAGCGGATCGCAAAAAGCACCCGGAACTCCCCGCCACCGCCAGCATCGCCGGACGCTTGCAGGTGCGCAAGGTGCAACCCAACGACGGCGCGCCCTTTCTCTTGGCTTTGTTCACGACGACATCCCCAGCGGATGACGCTTTCCAAATTTATGGACAACGCTGGAGCATCGAGACGGACCTGCGTACGCTAAAAAGCACACTCAGCCTGGACCAACTGGTTTGTGCAACTCCCGATATGGTGGCCAAAGAAATTGATCTGGGATATGTCGCCTACAACCTGGTACGCGCCTTCATTGGCTTTGCCTCTGAGCGGAGCGGCATTCCGCCGCGGGGCTACAGCTTCACCAAGGTGCGCCTCATCCTGGAAACGTTTGGACCGCTTCTTGCGAACGCGCCAGACCCAGAAAGCAGACAAAGAATCATGAACCAAGTCATGACATTCATTCAGCAGTCCAAGCTACCTCGCCGCCAACGCAAACGCCCTTCCACACCCCGAACAGACTGGTCAAAAGGCTCACGCTACCCGAGCCGTAAGAAGCCCTGACGTATCTTCTCAAAAACTATGTGGCATTACCCTCACGGTCGCGGCTCCGTTAGCAGAATCAACTACATACAGAGCCGTGACCATAAGGGAGCGGTAAAGGTGCCGGGAATGCGAGTGCGTTTGAACGCGGCAAAAAAGCGATTCGATATTTTTTCACAACCCCTCGCGGTCACGGCTCCGTATGTAGTTGACTCTACTAACGGAGCCGCGACCGTGAGGAAGCGGTAAAAGGTGCATCGAAAGGCGAATGAATCGCGACGAGAACAACAGCCGGAATTCTTTCACGAGCCCCAAGTGCCACCACGCGCGATCGAAATCATGCAACCTCCTTTGGTACGCTGAATCATAGAACCTCATGATCGGATTTGCGCTTGCGTTCTTCGCGGCCGCCCTGCCCAACGCCGTCGTGCTCCAGCCGGTGGCCAACATGTACTCCAAACCAACGGAAGATGCCGACGTGGTCTCGCAGGCAATCTATGCCTCCAACGTCGCCATCCTCGAAATGAAGGACGGCTGGGCCCACATACGCACCTTTGACGACTACACCGGCTGGGCGCCGCTCACCGCGCTGAAGCAAGCCGCCCCCTACGCCGCCGCCGGACACGTCGCCGAAGTGCAGAGCCTCGCCGCGCACATCTATCGCGAAAACAGCGTCACCAAACACGCTCCGCTCCTCACCGTCCCGTTCGAAACGAAGCTGGAAGTCGCCTCCGAGCACGGCAACTGGATCGAGGTCCGCCTCCCCGATGGCCGCCCCGGTTGGATTCAAGCGGGCGACGTCGTATTCGATGGCAAGCCCATCAGCACCGCCGATATGCTGGCGCTCAGCAAAAAGTTTCTCGGGCGGCCCTACACCTGGGGTGGCACAAGCAGCTTCGGGTACGATTGTTCCGGCTTCATGCAGATGCTGGAACGGCGCCGCGGCGTGATGATGCCGCGCGATGCGCAGCCGCAAGCTGATTGGAGCGGCGTCGAGCCGGTGGAAAAAACGAATCTCGAACCCGGCGACCTTCTGTACTTCGGCAGTTCGCCCAAACACATCACACACACCGGCATGTATCTGGGCGAGGGCAAGTTTATCGACGCAACCACTCACGTGACCCCCATGGTGCGCATTGACGATTTGAATGAGCCGTTTTGGACGCGTCTGCTGGTGGCGCAGAGGAGAGTGAAATGAACCGGAGGAACTTTATGAAGACCACGGCCGTTGTGCCTGCGGCGGGCGCGCTCGGGCCCGCGGAAGCGGCCGGGAGCAGCACCGCCACGCTGGAAGCGAAAACCGTGCGCCTCAACCTGCAGCACACGTGGACCACCACGATGAGTTCCAGCGCATACCGCGATACGCTGCACACCGCCTATACCCGCGACGGCATTACCGGCCATGGCGAAGGCGCACCGATTGTCCGCTATCACGAAGATGCCGAAGGAGCGCGCAAAGCCGTCGAGAGCGTCCGCCCGCTGCTGCTGTCGGCCAACCCGATGCAGTTCAACAAGACCATGTCCGAAGTGTTCCGCCGCGTGAAAGGCGAGTGGGCCGGCAAAGCCGCCATCGATATCGCGCTCATGGACTGGGTCGGTCAAAAGCTCGGCATTCCGCTGTACAGCTATTTCGGACTCGACCCTAAAGACGCGCCCATCACCACCTTTTCTATCGGCATCGATACGCCCGAGATTACGAAGCAGAAGACCCGCGAAGCCGAAGCCTTCCCGATCCTCAAGGTGAAAGTCGGTCTCGCGACAGACGAGCCCACCATTGAAGCTGTCCGCAGCGTAACCAAGAAGCCGCTGCGGGTGGATGCCAACGAAGGCTGGAAGGACAAAGAAGAGGCTGTCCGCAAAATCAACTGGCTGGAAAAACAGGGCGTCGAATTCATCGAGCAGCCCATGCCCGCCGAAATGTTCGACGAAATCAAGTGGGTACGCAGCCGCGTTCACATGCCGATCATTGCCGACGAGGCGTGCCAGCGAGCCAGCGACATTCCCAAGCTCAAAGAAGCCTACGACGGCGTCAACGTGAAGCTCGATAAGAGCGGCGGAATTCTGGAAGCGTATCGTATGATCTCCATCGCCAAGAGCCTCGGCATGAAAACCATGCTCGGCTGCATGGTTTCCAGCTCCGTGAGCGTAACGGCCGCGGCGATGCTCTCGCCGCTCGTCGATTTCGCCGACCTCGATGGCAACCTGCTCATTTCCAACGATCCGTTCCACGGCGTCCGTGTCGAAAAGGGCAAACTGATACTTCCGGACCGCCCCGGACTCGGACTCGTTCGCGCCTGAGGCGTAAAATCGAAGCATCGGTCATCGAGTCATCATTCTCGGAGGCGGGTTCGGCGGACTCTATGCCGCGCGTGCGCTCGGCCGTGCGCCGGTCGAGGTCACGCTCATCGATCGCCGCAACTTTCACCTCTTTCAGCCTTTGCTGTACCAGGTCGCGACCGGCTCGCTCTCGCCCGGCGAGATTTGCGCGCCGCTGCGGAGCATTCTCAGCCGCCAGAAGAACACGCGCGTGCTGCTCGGCGAAGCCAAAGATATCGACCCGCACGCCCGCCGCCTCACCCTCGTCGACGGCGGTTCCTTCGAGTACGATTCGCTGCTTGTAGCAACGGGCTCCAAAACCAGCTACTACGGTCAGGACCAATGGAGCACCTGGGCGCCGAGTCTGAAGACCGTTGAAGAAGCCACGGCCATCCGCCACAAAATTCTCTACGCGTTCGAGGCTGCTGAGCGCGTCACAGATCCCGCCGAGCGCAAGGCGTGGCTCACGTTCATCATCGTCGGAGGCGGCGCCACCGGCGTCGAACTCGCGGGAGCACTCGGCGAAATCGCGCGCAACACATTGCGCCACGACTTTCGCTCCATTCACCCCGCCGACGCGCAGATTCTGATTCTCGATGGCGGCTCGCGCGTGCTTTCGAGCTACCCCGAAAGTCTCTCCGCTCACGCCAAGGGATCTCTCGCGGATCTGGGAGTGGCGGTGCACACCGGCGTGAAGGTCGTGGCGATGGACGAAAACGGAGTCAGCTACGAAGAGCCCGGCGGAACTCCGAAACACATTGCTGCGAAGACCATTCTCTGGGCAGGTGGGGTTACCGTGACCACCTTCGGCCGCACGCTCGCGCAGCGCACCGGCGCCCCCACCGACAAACACGGCCACATTCAGGTGAACGCCGATCTCACCGTGCCCGGCTTTCCCAACATCTACGTGGTCGGCGACCTGGCCACGATCAGAACGCCGGACGGCAAGCACCTGCCGGGAGTCGCACAGGTGGCCATGCAAGGCGGAGCGTACGCGGCGAAAGCGATTGTGGCCCGGCTCGATGCACCCAAAGAACTGAAGCCCTTCCATTACTTCGACAAAGGCGAACTCGCCGTGATCGGCAGGGGCCGGGCCGTCGCCGAAATCTTCGGGATGCGGCTCTCCGGTCTGTTAGCGTGGCTGGTCTGGCTTTTCGTCCACTTGATGTACCTGGTGCAGTTTCAAAGCAGGATCCTGGTATTTGTGCAATGGGGCATGGAGTACATCACATTCAGCCGCGGTGCCCGCCTGATTACAGGCTCCGTCCTCACGGACACAATCACCCCCACCGTAACTGCCCCCGCTGCTAAGGGCGAATCCCAAACGCCCGATCCAGCTCCGCTGGCCGGTAAACCATTCCGCCCTTGACCACCGTTTCCACCTTCCGTATATCGGAAATCCGTGCCGCCGGGTCGCCATCCACCAGAATCAAATCTGCCAGCTTCCCCGGCGCAATCGATCCCAGATTCCTATCCAGATGCATCACCCGCGCCGCACCAAGCGTCGCGATCTGCAGAACTTTCGCCGCCGGGATGCCCGCCTCCGTATAGATTTCGAGCTCGCGATCGAACGCATAGCCGCTACCGGCGTCTGTGCCTGCGACAATCGTCACACCGCTGTCGTAGAGCTTCTTGAGCATCCGCAGCATGTTGGCATACGCCCGCCGGTACTGTGCGTCCGTCGCCGGGTCTTCCGCCCCGGGGGCTCCGCTCCCAGTCATTGCCGCGCGCCGCACCTGCACCGGCAAACGATCGAACATCGGCGCGTCGATGTGTGATGGCTTGCCCGGACGATCGATATACATTCCTTCCCAAGCGCCCATTGTCGGGTCCACCACCGTGTGTCTCTCCTTCAACAGTTGAATAAACTTCTCAACCGCCGGCGAGTTCACGTCCAGATCGCCGCCGCGCTTCCCGGGCTCCACAAAACGCGCCGGCGTACGCGTCTCCTTCACATCCGGCATGAAATTCAGAAAAATGAAATTCATGTGCTGAATCTCGTCCGCGCCGTCGCGCACGAATTGCTCGGCAATCATGCCGGCCGGCACGTGCCCGCTGACCCGCAATCCGCGTTTGTGCGCCTCCTGCACGATGACCGGCACCAGTTCCGGTTTCACAGAACTGTAGATCTTGATCTGCACATACCCCAGATCGGCATATCGGTCCACCCACTGCCGCGCTTCTTCCGCGGTGGCCGCCAGCACCTTGATCGGCGCCTGAAACGGTCCCGGACCGTCGATGAACCCCGCGGGCACAATTCGCGGACCAATCTGGTTCCCGTCCGCGATCGCCTGTCGCAGATGAGTAAGTTCCTCGATGGAGTTGCCTAAATCGCGCGCGGAAGTGATTCCCGTCGCAATGTCCAGAAACGCCAGGTCGCCATCCAGATGGTTGTGCATGTCCCACAAACCGGGCATCAGCATCTTGCCTTTGGCGTCAATCGCCTGCGCCCCCGCGGGCAGCGCTTGTCCGCGCTCCGGCTCAACAGATTCGATTCGCTCCCCGCGAATCGTGACCCGCAGATTCGGCCGCTCCGTCGCGAATTCGGAGTCGAACACCGTGGCGCCTGAGATCACCAGGGGCCCGTCAGGCTTGTGTGTCAGATTCTTCGCCAGTTCCGCCGAATAGTTCGCCTCCGCGGCGCGCTGGGCATCCCGCAGCGTGGGCACGGTGCGCTCAAACCCGTTCTGCACCGTCGCGAACGACTCGGAAATCGCAGCGAAAAATTGCCGGTCTTCAGTCAGCCACAAGTAGCTCGGTGTAAATGCCATGCCGGAGATCTCGTAGAGAATCGCCGTGCGCGTCTTACCGCCGGCGGTCACTGTCACAGGCTGTAACCTTCGAATCCGCGCCTCTCCGGAAGGAAGAAGGGCGAGTTTCCCGCCCTTGGCCAATAGAGCGCGAGCCATAATCGCATCGCCCTCGATTGCGCCATTCAATGCGACATAGAACCCGTCCGGCTTTGCTTCCGAGAATTTCTCGTCCACCGGCTGCTTCATGTAGTCGACGCCTTTGGACTCCTCTTTGAGAATTGAGCCGCCCGAATCGAGCGAGTAAGTCAAGTACAGCTTGGGCCCTCGTCCGCGATCGTTGAATTGGAAAAATTCGTGGAGCGCGCCGTCGGCCCCCTTCCAGACGGCGTCCTGGCCGGATGGCGTTCCGTCCAGGAGAATCGTCCGCATCGTCGCGTCTTTGGGGACGTCGGGCGGCAACACCGTAAGAGGGGACTCGCTCTGCTGGACGAAGGCAGCCAGAGCCAGAAGCACCGGTATTCGCATGGACTTATAGTACCTGTCGCGGCCCTCGCCGAACCTGAATTCGACGGCCCCGCAGACGTACGAAAACGAACGCTTCTGATGGTGGGTAATCCCTGGGGCGGAGGATAATCAATCCCATGGCCGCCCACGCAGGAACTCCGATGGCGCGTGATCTGATCGCGGAGTACCGCCGCCTGACTTCCGCGCTGGCATACAGAGCCGCCCACCTGGGCTCGCGAGACCCCGAGGCCGCGGCACAGGAAGCGCTCCGGCGCTCTTTGGAAAATGCCAAGTCCAGGCCAGCCATCGCCTATTATTTCGGCGAACAGACGCCGGACGGCGGCGCGCCGGACTGGCGGCTCGATCAATTGCTCGCATGGCTCAATGGGGTACTGCAATTCGTTGTTCGGGAGGAGCGGAGCCGCGCCGGGTTTCAACGGGAAGTACCGGCCGTCCGCGCATCCGAACCGGCGGACGCTTCTCCGGGCGTGCTGGACCGCATGCTTCAACGCGAGAAGAGAGCGATCATGGCGGATTGTTTTGCGACTCTCGAACCCGGCCACCGCAACGTGCTGGCCTTGCGCATGGATGGCCTGAAGTATGACGAGATCGCGCGGCGCATGGGACTCAACGAGAATACCGTCGCTACCTGGGTGAGCCGCGGCGTCCGCGAATTGGGCCGCCGCATTCGCAGGCGGACGGATGGGCGTCATGAATGACAAACCGCTCGACCGTTTTGCCCGTGGAAAACTATCGCCCGCCGAACAGCGAGAACTTGCGCAACAGGCGCTTTCCGATCGGGACCTCTTCGATGAGTTGACCGAGGCTGCCGTCGCAGGACGGAATACTGCGGATCGCCCCGGAACACTCGTCCGCTGGCCGCGCATCGCCGGGCTCGCGGCAGCGGCAGCCGCAATCGCAGTTGTGGCGTTGCTCGCGCCGAAACGGGTTCCTCAGCCGGTTACACCGTCGGTGTCCACAGGGGCTCCAACTCTGCTTGCCGCCGCCGGCGCTGCGGGACGCGACACGTTTCGAGGCACTGACGCAGTGAGCCGCGAGCCTCGGACGACGGGATCCATCTTGTCAATTGCGGATGGCACGGCGGCCGTGGATCTCGGTACCGTCGACGGCTTGTCGAAGGACTCTGTCGTGGAGGTGTTTCGAAACGGACGCTCCGCCGGCCATCTCAAGCTCACGACAATCTTTCGCGATCATGCCCGCGGCGAAGCCACCGACGGAGCGTCCATCGCCCCCAACGATCAGGTTCGCGTACCGCCTGCCGCGCAATTACGGGCGACTCTGGATCGCATTGCCGCGGCGCTCGCGCGAGGCGAAACCGACAAAGCGATGAGCATCGCGCGACAGGCTTCCGCCGATCCGCTCGATGCGCAGTTGACCGGCGGCAAGGATCTGAATAACGCCGGCGTCATCGCCGAACTCCACGGGGATCGCAACATGGCCGCCGGCCTCTACCGCCGGGCATTACAAACCGACCCCTCCACCGCGGATCGCCAGGCCATCGAGAGGAATCTCGCCAGACTGAAGGGTGAGTAGCCGGTGCTGGCGCGGCTTACCCTTACACTCTGTTTCGCGACACTGGCCTGCGCGCAACCCTGGTCCACGCTGGACGCGCAGGCGGAGGCGTCTTATACCAACGGCGACCTCACGGGAGCTGTTCGAATCGCGAAACTGGCCGTCGCGGCCGCGTCCGGTCTGAAGGAATCCGCGCATAGCCTGGATCGCCTCGGCTTTTTCCAGTACACCGCCGGCGACCTGAAAACCGGCGAAGCCTCCTTGCGCCAGGCTCTGGACATTCGCAAAACACAGATCGGCGCAGACACACTCGATTACGCGGAGAGCGCCAACGATCTCGCGCTGCTGTGCCGCGATACCGAGCGCTATCCGGAAGGCCGGAAACTCGCCGAAGAATCCGTCGCCATCCGGTCGAAGCTGCTGGGGCGCCGCGATCCCCTCGTGGCGGAGAGCCTGAATACGCTCGGAGGAGTTCTCGTCTTCCTTGGCGATTACGATCAGTCGATCGCCAGCATGGAAGAAGCCCTCGCCATCCACGAATCGCAATCGCCGCCCCGGCTCAACGAGGAATTCGGCACGCTCTGCATCAACCTCGCGGGCACGTATCAGCGCACCGGAAGATACGCCAAAGCCGAAGCGATGTTCGATAAAGGGCTGAAGGTTTTACGCGTCAGCCCGGGCGTGAATCATCCCGCGTATTCCGCCAGCCTGGTGGGCTACGCGTACCTGCAAGCCGATCTGGGACACTACGCGGCAGCCGAAAAACTCTATGACGAAGCGGGCAAGCTGCTTCGAGAGCAATTGGGTGAGCAGCATCCGGTTTACGCGGCCTACTTGAACAATCGCGCCGCTCTGTATGCGCAGATCGGCAACGTCGCGATGGCCGAGGCGGACTATCGCAAGTCGCTCGAGCTCAAGCGCAAGCAGAATGGACCGTATGCCCTCACCACCGGGGCTACGCTTCGTAATCTCGCGCGCCTGGTCTACGCCCGAAATCATGAAGAGGGCGAGAAGTTATTCCAGGAGGACGTGGACCTGTATGCGCGCAATGCCAAGCCGCCGGCCTTCGACTATGCGAGCGCGCTCCTGGGACTGGCCGAGGCGCAGCGCAATCGAAGCGACCTTGCAGCCGCCCGCGCCACGCTCGAACAGGCATCGGGAATTGTCTCCAGGAATTTAGGGACAAAGCATCCGCTGTATGCCGCTGTGCTCCGCGACCTCGGTCTGGTTCATCAATCGGCGCGAGAATTTCCGCAAGCCGAAAAGAGCCTGAGCCAGGCGATCGCGATCGTCGAAGAAACGCACGGCGCGAGCCACCCCGATTTGGCGCAGTATCTCGACCGGCTCGCCGGCGTGTACGAGGATGCCGGGGAGTACGCGAAAGCCGAACCTCTCTACCGCCGCAGTCTGGACATTTCGGACCGCGCGCTGGCGGATATGCTGACCATCGGCTCGGAGCGCAGCAAGGGCTTCGTGCTTGCCAATTTCGACGACCCCGTTCCAAGATTAATCGCGTTTCAAAAAAAGGCCGGCTCCGCGGAAGCGCGCGAGCTTGCATTTGAAGCCGTAGCCCGCCGGAAAGGCCGCATTCTCGACGCCGTCCACGACTGGGGCAAATCGCTGCGCGACAGCGCCGACCCCAGTATCCGCCGCTCCTTCAATCAGCACGAAGCGATGCTCGCGTGCGAAGCGTCGCTCACTCTGGCGCTCGGTTACCGCGATTTGAAGCCGGCTGTGGTTGGCACCTGCGCCCTTTCCGGTACGGAACTCGAAGGCCGCTATGAGCGCTTGCTGCATCAACTTCGCACGAGTTGGACGGACGCGCGCGGGAAGGAAGCCCTGCAGGCGATTGCCGTGCTGCGGCAGCATGTCGATCAACTTGAAAGTTCGTTGAGCCGGGATCTTCCTCAGTTCGCGGAAGTGTTGCGGCCGGCGCGAGTCGAAGACATGCGCTCGCGCCTTCATCCCGATGAACGGCTCATCGAGTTCGTCCAGTATCAGAATCGTTACGGCGCGTTCGTGCTCGGCCGCACGGATTTGCAATGGACTGATTTAGGGCCCGCCGCGCCGATCGATCTCGCAGTGCAGGATCTGTTCGGCGCTGCCGGCGATTGGAGTGTCGCCCGCTCGCTCGGCGAGAAGCGCAGCGCGGATTCGGCAGCGCAGACCGCCTCCGGCGCCATGGAAACTCTTTCGGCCAAACTCGCCCCGGTACTTTTGCCGGTGTGGCGAAATGCCGGCATCCATCGCTTGCGCATCGCGCCTGATGGCATGCTCAATCTCGTGCCGTTCAATGCGCTTTCCGTTGCGCCCGGCCGTTTTTTGATTGAACGCGTGACCACGAGCGAGATCTCGGCCGGCCGCGAGATCGCGCCCCCGCAGCCGGAGGGCAGTCCATCGGCGACTTCAGTCGTCATCGCCGTGAGTCCGGGAGTAAGCGCGAAAAGTAAGCCACGCACCGCCGGGGTGCTGCGGGCGGATGGGCTAGAGCGACTCGAAGATGCCGAAGCCGAAGCGCGCGGCGTGCAAGCATGGTTTCCTAAAGCGCAGTTGCTGGGGGAAGGGGAGGCCACCGAGCAGCGCATCAAGCAACTTCATCGGCCGGCAGTGCTGCACATCGTAGGTCATGGGATTGTGCGAGGGAATGAGGATTGCCGCTCGGCTCCCGAAAGTCCGGCCTGCCGCCTCGCGTCGATCGATCCCGCCACGCGAGTCATGAGCCTTTCGGCCATCGTGCTGGAAGAGGCCTACGGGCGCGGAGGGGCATCATCGCAGGATGGCCTCCTCACCGCGTTGGAACTGCAATCGCTCGACCTTCAAGGCGCCGAGATGTTGGTGCTTTCGCAATGCCGCATGGCGGACGGAGTGCCCACGTCCGGCGAAGGCGTCTTTGGAATGCGTCGATCTGCCGCGATTGCCGGAGTCAAGACATTTGTGGCGCCGCTATGGAAAGTCCAGGACTCCGCGCAACAGCAATTGATGGATCGGTTTTATCGCGAGCTGAACGCCGGCAAAGGCCGCGCCGAAGCGCTTCGCCAGGCCCAACTGCAACTGCTCCGCAATCCGCGGACCGCCGGCTTTCTGGAGTGGGCGCCCGTCATCCTCTCCGGAGATCCGGATCCGCTCCCGCGCTCCCTCTTCGCAAAGTAAAACAGAAGTGCTCTTACGCCGACTTCAAAACGCACTCGAATCGCCGGCACCTTTTACCGCTCCCTTACGGGGTTGTGAAGAAATATTAAATTGCTTTTTTGCCGCATTCAAACTCACTCCGATCCCCGGCACCTTTTACCGCTCCCTAACGGTCACGGCTCCGTTTGCAGTTGATGCTGCTAACGGAGCCGCGACCGTTAGGAAGCGGTAAAAGGTGCATCGAAAGGCGAAGGGAGCGCGACGAGAACAGCCGCGCTGCGCGCGGCCCGACAGGAAGGATTCCTGTCGGCACGTCAAACCTTCCGCGTCCTATTCGAAGTTGAAGATGATTTGAGCGACTACGGGAATCGGCTTGCCGTCCTTCATACCCGGCCGGAACCGCCACTTCTCTGCCGCTTGGAACGCAGCGATGTTCGCAGCCGTATTCAACCCTTGCCAGATCTTCGCGCCGGCCGGATGGCCCGTACCATCGATCGTAATCAGAAGCACCACTCTGCCCTGAGCATTCACATGCGCGGGCTGCACCTTTTCCAGCAGCACCGGAAGCGTCACACCCGACGGAGCCATGTAAATGGTGTCGTCCGCAAGCGCCGGCACTGGCGCATCCGACGCGCCGCCCGGAGGCACAGGCGTGTACTTCGCGCGAGCCTCTAAGGACGCACGATCCACCTGGTTGTGTGGAGTCAGATAATACCAAGCCACGCGAATCCCAACCGCCACAAAGAGCACCGCGAGGATCGCCGCCACGAACGCCGGATAATTGCGAGGCTGCGGCCGCGGAGTCGGATCGAGGATGCTCTGCAAATCGGGGTCAATTCCGAAATCCCGGCCGCCGCGGTCCGCGAAACGCTCCGCCGCCGGCACATACTCAAAATTCGGAACATCGCCCTCCCGCAGCATCCGAAACGTAGGCTGCTGCAGACCGCGCACCGGAGTCTCCTCCCGAGCCGCCACCGATTCGACGGTTACCGGCGTGTGAGCCTCGATGGCCGCCAGCACTTCCTCTCGCAACCGAAGAGCCGTCTGATTCCGGCTATCGAGCGCCAGAGCGCTGTCGATCGGCGCCAAAGCGGAGCGAAGCGTAGCAACGGCCGCATCGCCTTCCTGCGTAGCCGCTTTCCCTACCGCGTCGCGAACCTGCTGTTCCAAAAAGTAGTCCATCGCCTATACCCAGGATATCGCGTCCCTGTTGAGACACATGGTGTTTGTTCCGGGAGGACTCGCCCAATGGCAGAGCGATTGCTTGCATCGACAAATCAGATGAGATTGTCGACGGCCGTCTTTCTCACGGTGGTAGTGTTAATCGTTCTAGTCCTCATCACCACATCCGGATTCCTGCTCTCGCAAGGACTAAGCGCGCGCAACAAGCCAAGTAATTTCGAGTATGCGATTGCAAACCGGGCACTGGCGATATCGATTCCTTCGAACGCAAAGACCGCTCAGAATCCGCTACAACAAACATCGGATATACTGACCGGGGCGAAGAAGGAATTCGTGGATCACTGTGCCGTTTGCCATGCTGAGGACGGCAGTGGCAAGACGGAAACTGCTCGAGGGATGTCGCCCGAAGTGCCGGATCTTCACGCCGATCATATTCAGAAGCTGACCGACGGCGAACTGTTCTACATCATCAAGAATGGCGTGCGCTTTACCGGTATGCCGGCCTGGGATTTCCCTGACGATCGCATCTGGAGCCTCGTCGCCCTGATTCGCGAGTTACCAAAGTCCTATCCCACGAAATGAAAACTCTTCCGATGACTCAATGGAATGGCGTCCACATGTACCTGTTCGTCGTAGCTGCCGGTTCCTTCAGCGCAGTGCAGGCTGGGGCTAACTCGGAGCTGCGAAAATCGCTCGATCAACCGCTGATCGCAGCGCTCTGTGTCTATGCAGCGGCTTTCATACCGTTGCTCATTGCCGTTCCATTCACCCGCCTCAGCGGATTTACACCGGAGAAAGCTGCCCAGGCTCCGTGGTGGGCCTGGTTGGGCGGCCCGCTCAGTATTATGTCAACGATGGCCGCATTGCTCCTCGCGAAGAAAATGGGGTCGTTATCTTTTACGGCTACAGCGGTTACGTCCTCGCTGATCTGCGGAGTCCTGTTAGATCACTTCGGGTGGGTTGGCTTCGAGATGCATCGCATCAACCTTGGACGCTCGGTCGGATGTGCGCTATTGCTCGCCGGCGTGTTCCTGGTTTCAAAGTTCTAGCAGCCGTGTGGTTATTGCGCAGTTACGGTTGGCTCAAAATAAGAAAGTGCCGAGACTCCTCCTTACGCTCATCCCCGTCGTATTGGCTGCGAATCTGCCTGCCCGAGCGCAGCACATGAATGAAAAGGACTCACCATGCGCCGCCGTCACCGTTACTGTCGATCTGGCAGAGTGCCTTGCGAAGGCGAGAGATGCGGCGGACGCGCAGTTGAACAGCATTTACAAACAGATTCGGGAAAAGCTCGACGCGGCGGATGGCCGGCGGCTTGTGGCCGCGCAGCGTCTCTGGATTCAGTATCGAGACGCGAATTGTACCGCCGAACGCGACCTGTACGACGGCGGCACGGCAGCGCGCCCCGCCTACCTGGCCTGCTTGGAAGCGATGACGCGAGCGCGAACGAAGGAGTTGAGAATTGCGTACGCCGTCAGGTTGAAGTAGCCGGCTGCGGCGATAGGCCGTCCCGGGGGATAATAAAAACTGCGCCACTCCGAAGAGGCCAAAAATGCTTGTCATTCGGACTTTGATTGCCCTCTCGTTACTGGCAGGCACTGCTTCCGCGCAATCGACAGCTTGGGTGCTGACGCCGTCAAGCGTCCTCGCTCTCGATCTATCCCGAGGCGATGTCGTAGCCCAATTTGCGGCGGGTAACTATCCGGATTTCGCCATCTCGCAGAACGGCAAAAGGCTCTTCATCGCCGATAGAACGATAACGTCCGTCGATGCGGAGTCGGGGAAGATTTTATCCAGCGCTCCGAATCCCGATGCGCCAATTTACAAGCTGCCGTTATCAGTCTCCCAAATGACCGCTTCGGCCGATGGCAGCCGCCTTTACCTGATCAAGCGGGAGACTCGAGGCGGCAAAGACAGCACGTGGCTTATGTCATTCAACGTCGAAAAAGGCAGCTTCGACTCAGCAAGGGTCAGTCTCGGAGATCGTTGCGCCGGCGCTGCCCTCAAGCTGCGTAGTCCTTCCCAGTTGGATGTGGTGTGCGGCGGCAGGAACACGATCTACGTTGCTTCCATCGGCGATAGCGGCACACTGGAATCGGCAACTCACTTCGCGCTTCCCCCTCCTCCCGCGCTTCTCCTGAATGGACAGGCCCACGCCGCTGGTGACATCCGCAGCGTTATCTGGGGGCCGGGTACGGATGTGTACCTCGTCCGCCTCGACGGCCGGGTGATCCATGCAGACACCCGCACCGGGTCTGTGGTCAATGAGGGTACGCAGCCGCTCGCCTTCCTGTGGACGTCGTACGGAAGCGGCGCAATTTCTGAAGATCGGCGAAGCCTCTTTTTCGGCTGTAGTCCGCTGAACGATTACAGCGGCCTCGGCCAATACATCTGCGAGGTGGACGCCAACAGCCTCAGCCCGATTCGGCAAATCAAGGTCTCGCATCCGTTCAGCAGTATCGCCTCCCTGCCGGACAGCGGCGGCCTCGTGATGACTGCCGCGGGCGCGCTAATTATCGCAGACGAGCACACTCTCCAGGAGAAGCGCTCCCTCCCACTTCCCGCATCTCCGTCGATGGTCCGTTTCCCCTAGCTGGATATAGTAATCCCGGCCGGTCGAACCACGCTTCGCCCGCGCGTTTCGCTTATAGTTTGTAGAGGTACCCGTCACACCTCTAGGAGGCTTTGTGAGGACTGCGCTTTTATTGTTCTTCGTTGCCGCACCGCTCCCTGCGCAAACGGCCGCGGTGGAAGGCGTCGTCGTCAACCAGGCGACCGGTCAGCCGCTCAGCGACGTACATGTCCGCGTGCTGACCGGCGACGTGGCCAGCCTCATCGTCGAGCGCGTCTACGGAGCCGTCACGGACCGTGCCGGCCATTTCTCCATCTCGCCGATGAAGCCAGGGCTCTACCTGATCGTGCCGGAGCGCCCCGGCTTCACCTTCGTTCGGCCGCCGAGCCCGATCCCGGCCCAGGTGTTGGCCCTCAAACCCGGCCAGCACATCACGGACGAAAAGGTGGAAATGGCGCCCTGCGGTTTCCTCTCCGGCCGCGTCACCGACGACTTCGGCGATCCCGTTCCCGGAGCCGCTCTTCAGCTTCGAGCCGCGCCGCCCGATACCGATTTCGTCAATCCGTTCGCCGTCCCCCTCCCCCACTTCACCGACGATCGCGGCGAATTCCACATCGTCATCGCTCCCGGCTCTTACTATCTCCAAGCGATGCCGCGTAACGTCGCACCGGCGGCCGCGCCCTACGTGCCGACCTACTTCCCCAGCGCCTTTAGTACCGCCGAAGCGTCTGCCATCCGGGTCAAGCCCGGCCAGGATGTAACCTCGCTTGAGATCCGCTTGACGCACGCAAGACCCTCGGGTGCCGGCGCGATGCAGCCCGGAACCATTAGCGGCATCGTCACCGGGGTGCCCAATGGAGTGCGCCCCTCTGTCACGGCGCGCTCTGCACAGAACACCGCAACCATGCCGCTCGTGCGAGGCGCCGGTGTCGATCCGGAGGGCAAGTTCCTGCTCCGCGGCCTGGCCCCGGGTAGTTACAGAGTGTTCGCCCAAGCCGCGGCAGGCAACGTCCGGCTGCAGAGTCAGGAAGTTCAAGTCCAAGTCGCCGGCGGCGATTCCACCAGTCTGCAACTGAACCTCGCACCGGGCGAGGATCTTGGAGGCTCTTTGACCTTCGCCGGCGCGGGCGCGGCTGTTCCGCCCGGACGCAAGCTCGCCGTCAAACTCGAAGCCGTCGAGCCCGGCGGCCCCGGTCTCGCCGAAACTGCTCCCGCGGAAGTCGGAAAGGACGGCGCATTTCGCATCCCCGGCGTCTTCCCGGCATACTATCGCCTGCACGTCGAGCCGCTGCCGGAGGGCGCCTTCATCCGTTCCGTGACGCTGGACGGAGCCGCCGTTGACGATGCGGCGTTCGACTTATCGCACGGCGGTCCCGGCGCCCGCCTCAAGATCGTCCTCAGCAGTAATGCCGCTCAACTTTCCGGCAAGGTGCTGGATCGCAACGGCGCGCCGCTGACCAGCCCGCTCGCCGCCGTGCTGGTCTGGAGAGACGCCGCGCAGGTCCGGCCCGATCACAACCCCGTAGCCGACGGCCAGTATGCCCTGAAGGGCCTAAGGCCCGGAAAGTATCGCGTGATTGCAGTGGATGCTTTCGATTTCACCAATCTCGCCGGGGCGAGTGATCCCGACGAGTTCGCCAAAGCCCTGCGGACCGCCGCCGAAGAAATCGAGATCCCCGAAGGCGCCCGAATCGTTAAGGATTTGAAAGTAGCCGGCAAGGAGGATATTCATGTCCAGCCGAAGCTGTAAGTGGCTCATGCGTTTTCTGCCGTTGAGTGTGGCTGCCTTATCCGCCGTCGCGCAGCCGCAACCCACCGCTCCAGTTGCGGGAGCGGCTTCCATCTCCGGCGTGGTCACCAACTCCGTCACCACCGCCCCCCTGCCGCGCGCGCACGTGACAGTCGTCATTCTCGGGAACACAGGCGCGCAATTCTTTGGAGCCGTGACCGACGCCGATGGCAAATTCAGCGTCGAAGGATTGCCCGCGGGCCGATTCATCCTTACCGTCGACCGCGCCGGCTTTGTCGTGCCCGCCTCCGGCAACCGGCTCTCGGATACGCAATTGCGGCCCGGCGAGAAAAGAGAAAACGTGAAGTTGGCGCTCGCGCCCACGGGTGCGATTTCCGGGCGGGTGCTCAACGCCGATGGTCTCGCCGTGCCCGGAGCCATCGTCTCCATCGAGGGCGGTCCATTTGGATTGAATCCGGCAACCACCGATGAGAAAGGGCAGTTTCGAATCAGCGGTCTGCCGCCCGGCCATTATCGCGTCGTTGCCAACCCGGCGGTGATGCCGTTCCCGCCGGAGATCCGCACGGACGGTACGCGCGAGGTCCACTACGCCCGCACATATTATCCCGATGTCCTCACTTCCAAGGCCGCCCAGCGCATCGAAGTTGGAGCGGGAATCGATGCCATGGGCATGGACATCCGCCTCGTCCGCACTCCGATCGTCACCGTCAGCGGCAGAGTTTCCGACATACCCGCTGGCGGAAAAACTCTGGTCCGCGCTCTTTTGAACGGCACGGTCGGCAACGGCGTGCAGGCGACCGCCAACGTCAAGCCCGATGGCTCGTTTCAGATTTGGCAGCTCGATCCGGGAACGTACACGCTGGTCGCGACCAACACCGCGTCAGCGCCGGGACCGTCGCGCGGCTTGCAATCGACGCAAGTGGAGATTGAGGTGGCAGGCAAGGATATCGAACGCGTTGAGCTCCGCATGATCCAGCCCTTCGACCTGACCGCCCGCCTCGCGTTTGACGATGCTAAGGCACGCGAAGCACCCGCAATGCAGTCCCCGCAGGGCCGTGGACAGCAAGCTGCCGCCCAAGCCACGCCGCGCCCGCCGGCGCCCCGGCGCATCATGCTGCGCCCCGAAGGACAGTCATTCGTCAACTTCGGACCGTCGATCTTCCAACCTATGGAAGTCGGCGCCGATGATTCCATCACGGTCGAAAAGCTTCTACCGGCGCGCTACCACGTCACGGCCACCTGGGGACCGTACGTCAAGTCGGTGACCATCGGCACCGTCGAGACGGAGGGCGATACTCTAGACTTGCGCAACGGACCGGCCGGACCCGTCACCGTAACGTTGGCCTCGGTCACCGGCGAAGTTTCGGGAGTGGTTAGCGATCCCAGCGGACCGGCGGCAGGTGTCCGCATAACAATGCTGTCGGACCGCGGTCCGGCGGGAACTCAGGGGTATCGAGCCGCCATGTCCGGGCCCGATGGCAACTACAGCTTCAAAGCCGTGCCGCCCGGCAAATACAAGCTGGTCGTGGGCGACGCGGATTCGGAGGATCCGGCCGAAACCGTCGACGTCCATGCGGGAGACAAGCTGGTAAAAGCTCTGGCGAAATGATCGTTGCGGAGTCAGTCGACCCAGCAAAGATGAGACGATTCGCCGCTAATCGAAGCGCACCAGGATAGGACCCAATAAGTACGCCGTGAAACAGCCGATCAGGAACAAAACTGCGGAGCACCAAAGCACAAAACGGCTGACACGAGACGCCGTCTGGCACGCGCTCGGCTCACTCGGGTCGCAAGCACCCCTTCGCGCTTGTAGCCGCGGCGCGATCGCATACACATACACGAAATTGCCGGATATCAACAAACCCGCGATGAGGAATACTACATTCTTATGACGCGACATCGCGACCAGCCAGGGGACCTCCGAGAGCACGGAAGCGACGGTTGCCCCCAGCCCAAAGAGCACCAGCAACGAGGGCAGGGCACAGCAGAGTAGCGTCCCTACAGATGAAAAAAGAGAGAGATAGCTGAGTGCGCCGGAACGGGAACGCCCCGGCGCAGTGGTGGCTTTTGACTGCATTTTCCTCCTACTTCACTTGCTTTACCTGAAGCGGCGCCAGTGCCTTCAGGTCCTTTCCCGGCGTCATGACACCCTGAATCACGACAGACTGCCCGAGCTTTCCGGCAGCCTCATTGAACCCTGCGGCATTCTTTGGGTCGGGAACAAGATCCAAGATGTCGTTGGTGCCGGAAACCTTCAGTTGCAACCTTCCCGGCGTACCTGATAGCTCGCCGCGCACGGAGATCGCAGTGGCTTTCGGCGTGTAGCCTTTTTCGTGCAGCAACTCCCAAAAGCGCGGCACGGACACCGTGTTCCCCGGCTTCAGCTTCACCGTGGCCAGACCCTGATTCAGGCTCACGTCGACTGTTTCTACTCCGGGCACTTTCTTCAATGCCACATCCACGATGTGGGCGCACGTCATTCAATCCATACCGAAGATCGACAAATCCACTTGCAGCAATTCTGCCCGGCCGGGCAGAACCGCGAGCACCGTGGCGCACGCGAGAACCGAAAACGTCTTTCTCATGATTCAATCCTTTCAAAAGAAATAAGCAAAGTTGATTGCGAAACGGTAGCGCTCTTTTGGAAAGAGCGGTCCCGCGTCGCGATAGAGCGGAAACTGAATCCCTGCCTCAACCCCGATCGCGCGGTAGACGCCCAGCACGCTCGGCCCGAGAAACATCTGGTTCGTTCCACTGCCGGGCAGGTCGAGCATCTGGCGTCGAAGAGTGCCGGCCCGTTCGCCCGTGAACTCTCCGAAGATGCGCCAATCCCAACGCGGGTAGTCGGTACGCCAGGAAAGCGGACGGTAGCCATAAACAGCCGTGTAAGTCACCAAATCGGGACGCCGGTCGCCTTGCGATTCCGTGTATCGCTGATAGGTTGCGCCGGCCCATACGTACTGGCTGCGCGATGCCACTCCCGTTACGGCCCCGGCCATATACCCAGCTCCACTGTGCAGTCCCCGATAAGGTCCGGCTTCTTGTTGCGGGCCGGGCAGCAGAATTCCGCCCACGGCGGTACTCTCGAACCGCTTTCCGGCTGAGTCTTTCTTCTGAAACCGCCACCAGGCAAGCCCGCTGAAATCGCCGCTGATCGGAGTGTTAGTTGTGATCGTTGAGCGCGCATACGGGTCCGGCTCCAGGACCACCGGCCCCGATACCGTCACCTTAAGATTCTGCGTGACACCGTAGCCCAGCTCGGCCTCGAGCGCCGAACTGACGCCGCCGGTACCGCCGCGCCCGTTAACGCCCAGATCGAAACTCCATCCCCCTTTCGGATTGGTCGGCGTTGCCAGGCCAAATACCGGCCCATGATCGGCGCCGCTCAATAGTGGCGCGGCCGCCAGTAGCGCAGTCATCGCCATGATGAACTGCCGCCCGTATCGATGCAGCATATCTCCTCCCTGGAATCGCCATCGCTCCGCCGGCGGTGCGACGGCAGAGTGCAAACACACGCGCACCAGCTTTCCGCGAGGACAAGGAGGACTAAATCAGGAAGGTGGAATTCAGAACCTGCAAATCGGGCGGCGATGCATCGATGTGGAGAACATCGCGCGAAGGAGAAAAGCATTCGGGATCGTGAACGCAGAACGTGATCCGCTCGATCGCGATTGCCGGCAAGTCGAAGTGAAGATCGATGCCTTTTTGGTGATCGAACGCAATTTGCTTGCAGTCGCGAGAGTTGTTCGAGTGGGGAAGTTTCCTATTGCAATGTCCATCCGGATTGCAGCATCCCCGCGACTGCCCGAACATGAAGTACTGTTCGCAAGAAACGCAGCCGCCCCAGACCAGAGTGGTCACAAGCAGCAGCGAAAGAAACGAACTGGCGAGCGCACGCAGCACTTTCTTAAATTATAGACGCCGAAACGCGCTTGCAGATCAAGCCGATTCTATGATGCGCTTAGCCACTGGGTTAACGAGTCCACAGAGACCTCCGCCGTCTTCGCCGCCCTCGCCGATGCACGCGCCGCCGCATCCCTCACTCTTTGCCGACGCGCGCTCCGTAGCCGAGCTGGCCAGACCTTTCAGTATCTCCTCCCCGCCATTTCGCGCCGCCCGCGAATCCTCGAACGCGCCCGCCTGATCCACAGACGCCATAAAGGCAGAAACCACCTCATCCGGCCCAATCAGTCGGGACTCGTACTCGCCCGCCGATGGCTCGTCCAATGCGAAGTCGGGTGGAATCACAGCTTTGACGCGCTTGACAGGTTTCTCGGAAATGAGCACAGAACGGAAACCAAGGCATGAACGGATCAGGACAATTGCGGATCCTTTCGGGAATTCGCCGCTCCGCGTCCGGAGGCCTTTTCCTGCTGCGCCACGGCCGCTACGAGGAGATCGTCGTACCCGAGCGCATTGTCTACGGGGCGGAGCTTCGCTTTTGAACATTACGAGTCGTGGTCGAGTTTACCGAGACCGTCGCGGGGATCCGTGTGACGCTCTCGCACGAAGGTCTCGATAACCCGGTCGTCTTCGACAACGTCTCGCGCGGGACCGCGGACTCTTTCGCGAAACTGGAAACGTTGTTAATGCGCTGCAAGGAGCTCGCACGAACTACATGAGTATCTCATGCAGTCGATAGCGTACCTGGCGGAGTGGACTGTGGTAGGGTTGGCCATCGGAGCCATCTATAGATGAAATCCAAATACACCGGCCCTCCGGAGAAACTTGCCTTATATGAGAAACTCATCGCCGGCATTTCCGCGGTCGAACTGAAAGGGGCCGCCAATCCCTACACTTCGATCAATGGACACATGACCAGTCGTCTCGATCCTTCCGGCAAGCTGGCGCTCCGCTTGCCTCCCGATGAGCGCGGGAAGTTCTTGAGTAAGTACGATGCAAAACTCTTCGAGTCCTACGGCATCGTACAAAAGGAATACGTCGAGGTCCCCGACGCGCTCCTGAGGAAAACTGCCGAACTCAAGCGCTACTTCGAAATCAGCGTCCAGTACGTCCAGACACTCAAGCCCAAGTAGCTACTGTCCACCCGCGGCCCGTTCGCAGGGGGACATTCCGCCCTACGGGACGATCTGGGAGATAGACAACCGGTCACCAACGGGTAATATGTAATGAAATTCGTCTATTCACCAACCACAACCCCATTGCATTTACCGCGTCTCGCACTCGATCTTCCGAATTCACAGCAGTTTGCAACTCGACCCTGGACGTAGCCGGACTTGCGTCATCGCGCGGAAGAGACGCGCGGCGATCGGCGCCTGCATTCGGAGCCGGAACAGGGCGTAAACATTGAACTCGACGTTGCGATCCGCTTAGCCGCGTGCGTCCGCGGACCGGGTTTGCGAAGTACCCATGGCGGCAACGCGTCCGGCGATGTTCATCAGCCCTTCTCGGAAAGATCCGGATTGAGTGTTGGCAACGCTGAGTAACGCGGCGGCGAGAGGGTTTACCCAGGGAGGCGGGCCGGGCCAGGGCCACGGGATTCGCCGCGGAGGTGTACCGCAGAAATCATCGAGGAACGCCTGAATCGCGGCCTCGGCATGAGCAGAGTATTGCTGGCCGAGATGCGTGTCCGCCAGAGCCTTGCCCAACTCCTGGATGTTCACGAGGGTGGCCAGGTAGCGCACGACGAGATTGCGCCACGGGTCCGGCACGGGACCTTCGGAACTGTGGGGCGGCAGCGGCTGCGGATTGAGTTCCTCGGCATGTGTCATGTGCGGCCGGTGGGGCCCGGATTGTCCCGAACCGAGAAATGGGTCATGTAAGAGTGCGCGCACGAGGTCTTCGTACGAGCCGAAGTACGGGGGTAAATAGGGTGTGCTCATAGTGAATCCTTTCTTTCCAAAAACAAACGCGCGCTGGAGCGAATCAGTGCAGAGTAGCGTTGCCCGTAAACGCGCAACCACCGGAGCCCGGGTTGCCGGGGGAAATTGAGATTGCAACGGCGATGGATTCGGCGACCACCGACGGGCAACCGACATTGAAGTTGACGCTCCTTCCAGTCACGTGCCAGATGCGAGTGTATGTTCCCATGTCCATACTGGCGCTGCCGCCTGCCAAAGCCCCCTCGAGGACAAGTTCTTCCACTTGCCAGAACTGCGTATCGGCAAGAGGTTCGATGGGGTTGGTAAATCCCCGTATGGCCCCGCCCTTGATGGTTACTGCGGTTGACAAAGCAGCACCTGTAGTGATTCCCAGGGTGTCCGGCGCTCCACCGGTTCCCGGAGTCGTGATGCTGAAACCCGCCAGGTCGAGAGTGACATTGCTGGCTACGATAATTATGCCGTTTGCTCCCGCCGGCACGACCAGGTTTCCTGACAGCTTATAGCTGCCGGGCTGCGAGATCGTAAATGGAAATCCGCCGGCGCCCGTCACCGACGCCTGGTTGATCAGCACGACTCCATCTACGGCGAATGCGGTCGCCGGAAGCAGCGCGAGTGCGGCAAGCAAGACGCTTTTCATCATTTATTTCTCCTCCGATTTTGTTTTCTGATAAATCCAATCGCGGCCACAACGCAGCCGACATAGGCGAACTGCGAAGGCTCGGGGACCGCACTCGCGCCGCGGTAGGAATACTGGTCGATGGAACCGTGGATGTCGGTGGTCCCGTCGTCCTCCAACAGGTCGAGCGGATGCGGCTGGTCCAGGCCGGCAGCCGCGACATTCTGGGAATTCAACATCGCGGCGGGAATCTGGAAACTTGCGGTCAACTGATTGCCTACGGCGCACCCGCTGCCGGTCGTGAGGCAGGCGAGCAGGCTCACGGTATCGAAGACGCCGTTTGCAGAAACGGTCAGGCTAATGGATCCGAAGCTGCTTTCGGTTCCTGGCTGCGACTGATCGGTGAACACGAGCGTCGCGCCGGTAAGATCGTGCGCGGCCGGCGAAGGCGCCGTGATCGAGACGGGAAAAGTAAGTGCGACCGCGAACGGATCGCCATCCAGAATTGCATTGAGCAGTGGATTATTCACGGCCGGTCCAGTGCCGTCCGCTGTCGATTGCGTGATGATGCCGTTGAACTGGATCACATCCGCGAATGCCGCGTTGGCCAATGCCAGACTGCTCAAAAGCACTACTTTGCCAAGTCGCCCTCGCATTGCTCCTCCGTGTCTTCACACGAGTTACTAGCGAGTATAGGGCGTCATCGATTTCCCGGTAAGCCGCATAAACATGCGATGGCCCGTCAGGGGCGGGAATGGTTAGAACAGATCGGAATGCGCGCCGGTGCGGACGAGGTGCAGGTCCTCGCCGTCCAAGGCTCGATATGGCAGTCTCGAAAGTGGGACCACTCGCCGCTTAGCGGGTGATCCTTGTAGCGCGCCGGTAGCGGCTTTCCTCCACCAGCAACAGGATGAGCTCGCGTAATTTCGCCATGTCCTTGCCGCGCTTTCGCGCCAACTTAACATCTCGGCGGAATTGGGCGCCGCTGATCGCGGTCCGCAACGATCAGATTCCCAGGTGATCCACTTGATTCGGGCGGGTAGCTCATCGATGGTAGAAGGCGACGATGAGGATCAACATGAATCCCAGCCGCAAGGTGCTGAGTGGCGAGCACACGAAGAGCGTCTCTGCGAGGGCGGACATCCCGCGGGGTCCAACGGGGTCCAAAACGCGCACGTGGGCGTTCTAACGCGCACGTAAGAGTTCCCCGGGATCCAAAACGCTATTGCGCAAGTTTTTGTTTTTACAAATGGGATTTTGAAACTGGCGAAGTGAAATGGCGGGGACGACGGGGCTCGAACCCGTTTCCGGTCACTGACGGTGGTGGTCATGTAAAGACAACACCTTTAATTTCAACATTACAGTGGACAGGTGCGGACACATCAAGGACAGTTCTGGACAAGGATAAGCTACAATAAGCTACAATTCCCGTGCTACAATTCGGCTCATGGCAAGCAATGTAGTTCCGATTCCGCCCGCTCGTGAACCCGGCCAAGAGGAAAACCAGAAGAAGGCCCGCAACACGAAGGGCGAAGGCAGTGTCTTCCAGCGAAAAGACGGCTATTGGTTCTATCAGGTGGTCCACCACGGAGAGAAGTACGTCAAATCGCTCCACACGAAAAAGAAGAAAGTCGCCCAAAAGAACGCCGTCATTGAGAAGCGGAAGATCTTCGGCAAAATCGAACGTCAGGAAGACACGCCCCGGACCATCGAAAATGTGACGGTCGGTGACATCTGCGAGATGTACATTGCTTACGCCGAACGCAATTTGAAAGCTGCACACAGTGTTAAGCAGATGTTCTACGCCAACATGAAGCCCGATCCCGACAAGCCTGAACCCGCCAAAGTTGCCATCTGGAATCTGAAGGCGGCGAAGCTCACCACGGCGGATCTTGAGTCGTACAAGGAACGCCGGAAAAATGAAGGAGTGAAACCGGCGACCATCAAGCACGAGTTGGAGAACCTTCGTGCGGCGCTCTACCGGGCCAAGGACGAGCGGACACCGCCGCTGTTGAAAGAAGTGCCTAAATTCCCGATGGATCGGATTGACAATCGGCGGGAAGGATTTCTGGACGATGCCGGGTACAAGACGATCCTGATCGAACTGCCAAATTTCGCCAAGCTGGTATTCGTGCTGGCATTCCACCTTGGGTGTCGTGCAGGTGAACTGTTCAAGCTGAAATGGGCACAAGTCCATCTGAACGATCAATACCCTTCAAAGGGCTTTATCGACCTTCAGAAGACCAAAAACGGCAAGGACCGAAGAGCGCCAATCTACTTCGACATGCACAAATGGCTGAAGTGGCAATTGGCGATTCGGGACAAACACTTCCCGTGGTGCGAACACGTCATCTTCCACCACGACAGCACCGACAGCAACCGGGCCGTTCCCGGAAACCCGGTTGTCTCGATTCGCAAATCGTGGAAATCGGCAGTGAAGCGGGCGGGCGAACCGGCTTTGCTCCTGCACGACATGAGGCGAACGGCGTGTCGGAATATGGTCCAGAAGGCGAAAATCCCACGAGCGCAAGCGAAGCTGATTTCCGGCCACCTGACCGATTCGATGTTTGAGCGCTACAACATAGTGGACCCCGAAGATGTCACATCAATCGGGGAAGATATCGAGAAATGGATGACCGGGGCAGTGGAGAGTGTGGAGCCGCCAAAAATCGGAGCGTGAAGGACGGTGACCGAAAGCCTGTTTTCGGACCCCGGCTTTCGTTATTGCCGATTCCGAGCCATCCACTTGTCGATTTCGAGCTTATCAATGCGTCTGGACGTGCCTTCCTTGCTCACCGGCAGATGCCCACGTTGTATGTGCTTTTGCAGCGCATCAACGCTATACCCTGAATAGATTGCTGCCTCTTCGATTTTGAAGTATCGTTGCTCGATAGTGGGCCTGTTCAGGTGGGACAACATCGCTGTTATCTGAGCAAGTGAATCCTGAATACGGGCTAAAGCTCCGAGCACCACATCCTCGAAAAGCTCTGGCGTAGACAGAGCGGACGGTGCCTCTGCTATAGGTTTTCGTTGAAGTTGATCTGCACGCCGTAGCATCCCTGTGCTGCCCTCGATTCTCCGATGTATTGTCAAACTCTACATCTACTCCCACCTTCTCACCGGAATATTTTTCTGGTCAAATACAATCTATCTTCCCGACATCTTCTTTGCCCAATCCGATTGAGAGTCCAGCAAATCGAGTATTGGTGATCGGCACCACAGACCACTCGGCCCACTAGATCAACAATCTCACCTGCCCGCACCTTGCGAGAAGACTGAATTCGGAGAATGCTTTAGGAATATGGAAACTAATAGTCATCTCCAGATGTATCAATCTGAGATGGGAGATGTATGTGGTTGAGATCGGTCCTGACGATGAGTTCGATACTGGCAACGGCTTCGAGGAGGGAACTCGTGACGGTCTTGAAAACGTTACCGGCTATCGTGCCGTTTGCGCTTCGGTTTCAGCTTGAACTCATAGGGATTCGGGTTTCTGAGTTCCGTGCGGAGAAGCATCAATTCGCTGTCTGGAACCGGCTTGAACCCCGTGGAAACTGGCGAAGACAGCGGTGCGTTGATCGCCGTCGCCAGCATCCCGTCAGCCAAGGGCCGGATGGTTCACGCTGACCCGTGCCCGCCCACCGCTCTCGTGCCACGATCCCATCCTGACCACCCGTAGAATTTCCCGCAACGCCGTCAGCGCCGCAAGCTCCGGGTTGCTGCGTGCCGTCCCACGGCCACGCCGTTTTCGTCGGTCCTATTGATACGGTGCTGACGGTCATGGCCGTGCCATGTTGCTCACCAAAGTTGTGTGGGCGGCGCAACCGGAGTCACGCTGCCAGAGAGCACGTTGAGCAATTCCGCTGGCGGCAACGCATTCAGCTTCGCCACCTGTTAACTGGCACGCTTGCGCTTGTTTCGTGTTTCCTTATTCGCAACGAGCCATTTCTGCCACACAGCTTTGCGATTCGCCCACAGTCTTTTCTTGCTCATAATTTGGTTGAGGAGGCACAGCTTTGTGAACCATGCCGCCTGTTGTGATGTTGTCAAGCCTCAACCCAACACTCAGGAAAGCCTTCTTCCGCTTCCTCTTTCACAAAGCTGGCGATGGGGTAGTATCTTTCGCCTTCCACCGGCTCAACCCGAACTACTTCCGGGTCTCCCGATGGCGTGTGGCGACGGTTCCGCATGTTCTCGTTGCACAACGCTTCACGAATGTACAGCCCGTTGTCTTGCTCTTCCATGATGTAGTCGAACGCCTTCTGCGC
Organism: Candidatus Limnocylindrales bacterium; assembly: GCA_035606355.1. Taxonomy (GTDB): domain Bacteria; phylum Acidobacteriota; class Terriglobia; order Bryobacterales; family Bryobacteraceae; genus Sulfopaludibacter. Next base: position 152,461 of record DATNFO010000036.1, read on the forward strand.
TTCGGCTAACGAGTCCGCTTCGATTTCGACAGCGAACGTCTCTGTGTATCTTTCTTCAAATGGGATTGTGTATTTTGCCATGTAAGTTTTGTGTGGCGGCACAGCCGAAGCCATGCCGCCCGCTGTTAGTGTTTTTCTTCGGAGAATTTCTACAGGCCCGGAGCCATCGGTGGGTCGGGTGTACCGGCGCTGTCGGAAAGTTTTTGGGATCGGCCCATCCACGCTTCGGGCCGAACCGCCTTCACCCAATCCGCAAAGGACGGAATGAAGCCGAGATCTTCCAGACCGTGCTGTTCAGCGATCCACCTGAACGGCACCAACCGTCCGGTCGAAATCGTAATGGGCGGGCCGAATACGGTCTCGGCCATGAAGATCCCCTCGGCATTGTGCCGCAGCGCCCGGTGGCGGAAAGCGGCGGTGATCTTCTTCGACTCGTCAAACCAGTTGTGGATGCGGAGGTAGTCTTTGACTACACCGCCCGGAGTAGCTATTAGCCGGTGAGTCGAAGACTGTTCCGCTCACCTGACCAATTGCCGAACTGCTGTCTACAAGGCCAAGATACCTTGATTTGGCGATCTGTCAACGGCAACACAAATGGTAAACCGTGCGGGTTTACCGAGGATAACGGACTTGACTCGTGACGATTATATGTGATGCTTGGCTCGTGGGCATCGGAATCAGAATGGCAGTCGGGCCTTGGGTGATTCGCCTAGTTGCGATTCCGCTACTGGTGGTGATGGCTCACTCGAATCGTAGTAGAGCTTGAGCCGGTCTATTAGATCTCGGAAGAAGTCCTTCGCCTGCCAATCCCGGAATTTCGCTGCGTCCACTGGATATTCGATCTGGATCAGACGAAGAAGGCGGTTCTCCTCTTCCGACAGAGGATCGGGTGCAGGCTTGGCGTCGAGGATGACGGGGTTACGAGTCTCGGTCGGATTGAGGCGGTATTGCCCGGACGACATCTTCTCGGCTTCCCCTCTTTGGTGCATCCGCTGAAGTTGTTTCTTGATCGCTGCCCGGTTAACATCGCCCAATTGCTCAGTCACTCCATCCACGCTGACAGGGCCGTTGGACAGGATGCCTTTGATACGGTTGGCCGTTTTGGAGGGATCGCTTCGCTTCCGTTCCGCCGCTTCCCGCTTCGCTCTTTGCCTTTCCTCGTAGCGGCTTCGAGCCGGTTCGGTGAAGAGCCAAGCCTTCATAAAGATCGTCTGACGGAAGACCATGTACGGCATCTGGTCGGGCACAATCCCGTGATACTGCCACCACGCTTTAATTAGGCATTCTCCATCCTTGTGGGTGAACCCTTTGCCAAACGCCAGCACAAGAATTCGGAACTCCCGCTCCTCACGGGCACTCTCAGAAGTGAAGGCCGGGATGGGGTCCAGCCAAAGCCGCTGGAACCTGCGGTTGAGCCATAGACGGTAAATCTTCTTCGTGTGGACCGGGCCAAACGAGCGAATACGTCCAAAGTAGTCGGCATACTCGACGGAAGCCTTCTCGTAGAGTTCTCGGTTGTCTTTTTGGCGAACTCTCGTTCGGAGTCTATTGAAGTCGGGTTGAGAGCGTGCCATAGCGGAACTGGATTTGTTGCTTGTAGATGAGCCAATGAACGAGTTTTCTGTGGATAGTCAGAATCTCTGCGTCGAGATCTCGCATGAACTCGGTGTAGGTTTCATGGTCTGACAAGTTCCACGTCCCTTCGTCGCCGGGTCTGTAGGAAGTGACGGCAGACCGCCACGGGGTCTTTATGGTGCAGTGAGAGTAGTGATCGTGACTCTTTGTGTACATAGATCGTGCCACTCATTATATAGACGAAGAGAGCGGTTCAGGACGGTGGCGGTGATTGGATTCCTGAGTTGAGTAGAGCCACTGCGATCATACCATTGACGGGCGATCTGTCAAGCGGGACAGTCGTGTGGTTATAGATCCTTTATATTGTTATCTATATAATACCTAGAGTATATCTATAGAACTTGTAACCACATCAATGTCCCGACGCCCGGAGTTGTTTAATGTGGTCTGCGTAGTCACGATGGCTCTGATCGTCGGTACGAGATCCAGCTATTGAACAACGGAGACTCAAATCGTCCCAAAACGGATGTGTCGAACCGCATCCCGGTCCTCCACTTCCGTCTTGCCGTGGACGTAGAAGAGCTTCCGGCCATCGGCAATCTTCGAGCCGATCATTTCGTGGAGCACTTTGCCGTGCTTCTCGACGTACTGGAAGAGCACGAGCGTGTTGCCCTTGAGCGAAAGCGCCAGATTACGGATGAAGCGGCTTTTCGTCCCTTCATCAACAGCCTAAAAATGGTTACGAATGGCGATGTCGAGATGAACGCCTACCGACCGAAAATGAGCGTCGGCAGACCTGACCGCCTTTCGATGTTGCCGGTCCCCCATGCGTCGGAAGCATTACCTAGACCGGCGAATGCCATTCCGGGTCGCTTACGATGCCTTGGCTCGAAAGGTCATGTGGTTGGGGATTGTGTATCCGGCGCTGACGAAGAACGACCGATGGCGGAAGGTGGAACATGAGAACGAATTCAGAGGCGCACCAGCCCGGAAGGTGCCCGAAGACAAAATGAACCCGCCTGACCGGATCACGACTCAGGCCCATCGCAGGGGACGATAGCCTGCTACCATTCGTGACCTGTTCAGAAGTCGTGGACCGCATTTTCCGCATCTCCGATTTCCAACCGGCACGAACGCCCGGTTCACGTTCCAGAACGGCAAGATGTACGCCGGGAGCCGGAACCATTACCGCCGCCGCACGGACGAAAGGGACCCGTGGTATCGCCGGTTGGTCAGGTGGGCGTCTGGTGGCCGCTACGGGAAACTGCGAGTGGAGAAGTGCGTCTATTGGCTGGCGGTAAAGCAGAACCCGTGGATTGAAGATCTGTGCCGGTCGCACCCCGACTACATCTTCTACGGCGAGATCTTCGGGTGGGTCCAGAAGCTCCGGTATGGGGCAACGGAGGCGGGGATGTGTTTTATGCAGCTTTCGCCTGACAACCCAAGAATGTGAGTATGGCATTTAGGCATGAAACGGACAGGCATTCAGTCCTGCCGGTGAACCTCGGTCGCTTGGGGAACTGCTGGAACTTGGGCCGAAACTCTCCGAGAACAGCCTGTTCCATCGTGAAGGCGGCGAATAGCGTGACCTTTAGTTCCCAAATGGATCGGATCTGATATTCACGGTATCCGCTCTTAAAGCGGGCCTTGACACTTGTTCGGGTCACCCCAACCTTCAAGAAGCATTCGCCCGACCGGACGAACTCCACCACATAAAACGTGGCGGAATGCTGTTTCATCTCCGGGTGCAGGATAAAGAAGTCTTCCGAATATCCGCCCTTTGCGAGAAGCCGCTTCCGGTCATTGGCACACTGCGGGCACCCGTGGCCTTGAAGATGACTGGCGGGCGTCTGGAAGAAGAAACCGTGTGCGGGACACACTATCTCCATCTTTTGGGCCGCTCCTCGGTATTCGCCGTAGGCATACTTGTCGCCATGAACGTCTCTCGCTCGTCTCTCGAAGTGATGCTTGGCGTTGTGCTGATAGTTGCCGGTACAATTCGGGCAACCGGCACCTTTGCGGTGTTTGGAGTACCACACGGTAAAGGGGCCATGTTGTGGGCAGATTACCCGGATCTTTCCTTTCTTGGTGAAGGTTGCGGGGTCGTATTGGTACCGGCCACCGTGAATTTGCACAAGTTCTTGGATCAACTCTTCAATGCTGCGGGGTTCGTTTCTGGCGCACTTTCGACATCCCTTACCCCGGAGGTGGTTCGAGGGGGTCTGGGAAAAAGGGCCGTGGATTCGGCAGACAATCGTGACAGGCGTCGAGTAGTTGACGTACTCAATAAGCGAGTAGTCGTAGCGACCCTTGTGGACCAACTCTGACTTGGCAATGAATGTTTCCGTGGTCAATCGTTTCGACACAACGGAAGCTATTTATTTATTTCACGACTTTGAAGCGATCAGGATCTATAAAGGCCACTGAGATGGAGGTGCATCTAGTTGAGATGCCGAAGTGCATCTGAAGTGAGTGGAGTGTTGGGCAATTTTGGGTGCTGATGAGCCACACATCCTGTGGCTGGCTTCTTCAAAGCCGGGGTTAAGACGGTAGCAATCAGGTGTTGACTGCGTGGGACTTGTCGAGTTAGGCTGCGAGAAGTGAATACGTTCTCGACGGTATGAATTCGACGCCCAGTACCGACGATCCCAAGCCGTCCAGATTAGGAGGGAATGCCCCGGCCCATCTTGCGGCTGTCACCAGCCGGGTCTCGGACTATATTCAGCGGGCGAAGGCGAGTTCCACACTCAAGATCTACAAGACCGACTGGAATCATTTCGAGAAGTGGTGCCGGTCGTCTGGGCACTCATCACTTCCGGCGACACCGGATGCAGTCGCCCTGTACGCCTCCGATATTTCTGGAACTCTCAAGCCGCCGACCATTTCCCGACACATGGCGGCGATCTGTCAGGAGCATGTGAATCGGGGACTGGAATCTCCAACGAGGGACATCAAGGTTCGACTTGTCATGTCGGGGATTCGGCGGCAACACGGGTTGGCACGGGGATCGAAGCGGGCATTGCTGGTGGACGATCTGAAGCGGGTGGCAGGCAACCTGCCCAAAGAAGGCTTGCTTGCGATTCGGGACCGGGCATTGATACTGATCGGGTTTTGTGGCGGTTTTCGCCGCTCTGAACTGGTTGCGCTGGACTGGGAAGATGTCGAGACTACGGCGCAGGGCTTGACCATCACACTTCGGCGCTCGAAGACCGATCAATTCGGGTGCGGACGGCGGGTTGGCATCCCGTACACAACTTCGCCTAACACCTGCCCGGTACGCTCGTTCCAGCGATGGCTCGAAGCCAGCGAGATCACGAAGGGGCCGATCTTTCGACCTATCACGAAGCATGGGAAGGTACTACCGCAGCGGTTATCCAGTCATGCCGTCGCCACTACGGTAAAGCGACGGGCCAAGGATGTCGGCTTGGATGCCACTGAGTTCTCTGGTCACAGCCTACGATCCGGGCTGGCGACGTCGGCGGCGATGAAGGGTGCAAGCGAACGGCAAATCATGAATCAGACCGGTCATCGGTCGGTGACTCAAGTACGGCGCTACATTCGTGAAGGCTCTCTGTTCCGGGATAACGTGGTAAACACACTGGATCTGTAGACGGCGATGTCCCATCCGAACTGGCTTAACCGGGCAAGAGCTACGCCAGATTATCGGGCCGGAAGCGGTTAGGGCAACGGAAGACACCAGCATTACGAGCGAGAATGGAAACAGCGACCCGAAAGAACACATGATGTACGCCATCACGGAAGACGGCACACGAATCGAAGCGGGACCTGACCTGCAAGCGTTCTGTCCCGGTTGCCACCAGCCTGTCATCGCCAAGTGTGGCAAGATCTACGTCAACCATTGGGCACACAAGAGTGGGAGCGAATGCGACCCGTGGCACGAACCGGAAACGCCGTGGCATACCGGGTGGAAGAAGCAATTCAACCCGGACTGTCGTGAAAAGGTCATTGGTGAGCACCGGGCCGACATCTTCGCCCTCAACCGATACTCATCCTTGCCTTGCGTGATCGAGCTACAGCACAGCCCTATCGACTTCGCAGAGATTGAAGAGCGGGAGAACTTCTACGGCGAGATGGTCTGGGTGATTGATGGCGTCGGATTCAAAGACAACTTCGAGTTCGGTAGAGAAATCATGACGAACGGAAGCGCCACGGTCGAAGCCCCGTTCCGTTGGAAGTGGTTTCGGAAGAGTTGGGCAGGCAGCAAAAAGCCGCTTTACCTCGATTTTGGCAATTACCTTTGGCGGATTACTTCGATGGATGCGGAGGGACGAGGAAAGGCGCAATCGTGGACGTACCACGAATTTCTGTCCCAGTTCAGTGAATCCATCGGGGAGAACCTGCCGATCCACTGGCGAAAGACGGGAAGTGGAAGCCTCATCTACCGGTTCGGCCAAGGTCACGTGCTCATCTTCGAGAAGCCTGATGGTTTCCACCTTGCGGTCTTACGGGCTAATGCGAACCCAAAGATGAACTACAGGCCGGGAACGTACAAGACGGTCGAGTTGGCGAAGGCCCGATGTGAACCGCACATGGCGAAACTGATGAAGGGGAATTGACACGTCAACGTCGAGCGTTCCGACTGGGGCAGGGATGCTCGTGGACTAAATACTCTTGCGGAACTGCCCGACTGCACCCACGGGCGACACCACAGGAGACCCATGTTCCACACCCCAAAGTCGAAAGCCGAAGCTCAGAGTGAACGCCAGCGGCTCGAAGCCGAAATCATCGAAGACGTGAGCACCGCTGTAGATGACATCCTGACCGATGCTCCCCCAGATTGGAGCATTAAGAACGAAGTCCTCGACCATACCCGGTTCGTTCTTGGCGCTCTCGGAATCTCCGAGCTTCGTTCCGAAGGTGCCCGCCAAGCGCACATCTTCAACGCAACAATGGATGCCCGCCGCCTGATGAACCTCAAAATTGCGGAGGGCCGGAAATGAAGAGCGACATTTTGACCCAACTGGCGTTATCAACGCTATTGCCATCCGATCTGGCGACTGAAATCCGCAAGGGAATCGTCCCCCCACTTCATGAACTCGTGGAGCCGCTGGTCAACACGTTGACGGATTGTTACCACTTGACAAACGGCGATCCAAAATCCACGTGGAATGAACGACGGCTTTCTCGCCAGAGTCTTGCCTTGGGCTTCCTGTTGCTATTGGTTTTGTATTGCGGTGACGGGGCAGGTGCTCCGACTGAACCGGCGTCTTAGTTGATATTGCGGTCGTGGCCGTGGATCTTCCGCCGCACTTCACGCCTGATCCGATGGATGCGTTGTTTCAGTGTCTCGGTGCCTGTCCCGCCGATTTCCGGCACGATGCAGTTGGAAGCCCCGGCCTCCAGAACCGTACCACAACTGGTGCAGCGAGACTCGGCAGCCTGAACTACACTTCCGCATTTGCCGCATAGCACGTCGTCAATGATAGCTCCTCTTCGAGCCGCTGCCGATCCCCTGATATCCTGAAAAGAGGTACGGGGATGAGCGCCACCAAGACGTGCCTCTTCTGTGGCCGGGTACTGCCGCCAAAGAGGATCAAGAACGGCAAGAGCGACGAGCACATTATTCCGCAATGGCTGATGGATCATCTCGGCCTGCGGACGATGCCGGTCACGGGAATGCGGTGGGATGTTCCCTCACGACAGGTGCTCGAACTGAAACAGCACGCCATTCGGAAATTCGTTAGCGGCGGGGTTTGCGCCGGATGTAATGGCGGATGGATGTCTAAACTTGAGACAGAGACGAAACCGCTTCTCATCCGCCTCATCGCTGATCCGCACGAACTTTCCCTACTGACGGAATACGAGCGCTTTCTACTTGCCCGCTGGACCCTCAAGACCGCTGCCGCTCTGAACGCCGCTTCGTTTGGCAATCCCGGCAATCCTCTGGACCGTCCAATCCCCAGAGCACACCTGAAGCCGCTCGTATCGGGATCTTTTCCCGATGAAGTTGTGGTGTTCGCTGGTGGATGCCCGAATAACCGAATAGCTGATTTCATCCAAAATGCGAGTTGGGCAGTGCCCAAGTACAGCGTCCCGCTTGTGAAGGAAGAACAAGACAGAAGTTACAAGGTCGGGATGTCGTTCCGAAGCCTTCTTCTCGGAGTCGCATACTACCCGAATCGAGAATACGTTTACGGACTACCTGAACGAACGCATCTCGTGGTGTGGTGCAATCGCCGTGGTGTGGTGCGCCCGTTTGATGATATCGGTGAGGTTCCCATCGTGGCAAACTGCCCAGTGGTCGAAGGATTTCTCGCTAACGCCTTCATCGTCTCGAAGGCGAGATGGAGCCTGACCGAGAATTACGGGAACTCAGGGTTGATTATTCGACCGTGATCGGTTAGGGACAGTCGCCATGAAAAACTGCCTCTTCTGCGGTCGAATCCTACCACCCAAACGAGTCAAAGTTGGCGGCAAGAGCGACGAGCATATCGTCGCCCGATGGCTCCTTGAGCATCTTGAAATTGGGGCAACGACCATCACTCCCGGCCACCTGAACGTCAGATCGGGTGAGACAATCCAGACCCGGCACCACACGCTGAACAACTTCGTCGGAGGTAGCGTGTGCCGAGACTGCAATAGCGGGTGGATGTCGGAACTTGAGAGCCAAGCCAAACCGATACTCGAAGCACTGATCGCTGATCCGCACCGGCTCTCCACGTTGAAGAAGGCGGAACGGAGGATCGTCGCACGGTGGACGTTCAAGACTGCCGCCATCTTTAATCGCTCCTCCAGCTACGGGAACCCGGAGATCGCACCGTCGCATCCGGTTCCAGATCGTCATCTACGGGTCCTCAAAGACGGTGGCATTCCCGACGATGTTGCGGTACTCGCTGGCGGAAGCACGTGCGACCGGCCATTCGACTTCTTCCAAGGCGACAATTGGGGCGCTCCCGAAGACGGCTTCCCGCTGCAATCTGAAGATCAAAAGGACAGCTACAAGATCGGCCTGTCGTTCCGGGACCTTCTACTCGCCGTCGTTTTCTTTCCGAACCCGGCGTACCACTACGCTGTCGTTCAGCCGGTGTACTACCCCCTTTGGGGCGGCGCACGAGGTGTCGTTCCGTTTAGAGGCGAAATGGATAAATCGCCGTCATTCTCCGGGTCGCCAATCATCGAAGGCTTTGTTCGGACGATTGCCGTCGTCTCGAAGGCGTACTGGGAACTACGGGAAAATGAAGCCCGAACCCGGCTGGTGATACCGGCAGGAGTGATTGGCAGACCGACCGAACACCTCGAAGTCGCATATTACGATGGGCGGGACTGAGCACCATCCGACTCATGCCATAACTGACATCAGACCGGCTACAATTATCGGATGTTCACGGCGGAACAGGGCAAGCTCCTGAATAACGAATGCGCCGTCGCCTTCAGGTCAGCATGGGCGAAGGTCAGGCTGTCCAATCCCGACATTCACGCTCAATTCGTCATGAGCAATTGCAGGGTTGCTCTCCGATATTTGCAGTACATTCACATGCTTGGAATCGACGGCTACCCTCCAATCGCCGTATCGCTGTTCCGCACATATTACGAGATCGTCTGTTCCACGATGTACCTTGCAGAGAACAAGGGCGAGTTGGCCGATTTCTTGAGCTTTGGCCGGTTGATGTACTACGAGATTGGTCAGAACCAAAAGCTCCAAGGCAAAACTCTGAACCAACTCGTACCGGACCATAAGGCCCTTCGGAAACATTTTCTGGAGAAGAGGAAGCTCCGGGGCGGCAATCTGTTGTCATGGCACGGCATGACGATTGAAGATCTTGGGAAGGCTGTCGGTATGGAGAAGTATTACGACCAGCAGATCGTTAGAAGCCAGTACACCATAGCCTCAAAGCTCGTTCACGGCGACAGCCTTCTAGCGTTGCTGGCATACAATCTTGACGATACCGGTATCCAGCCCGTGCCGTTTGCGAAGAGCATGGACGTGTTCACGTTTCAAGCTGTTGCGCCGCCGTTCCCCATGTTCATCGCTTTACTGGCATCGGTGGACTGTGGCCTCATGGTCGGCTTCACAAGTGAACTTGACAGGCTCAATGAGGTTTGGCGGGGCGTTATGAAGAGCGCTTTCGAGATTGACGTGGATGAGTGGATGAAGAACAACTTCGATCCCGGCGCACCACGTTAAGTGCCGCCATCCTCGTGGTTCGCAGATCAGGTGATTCGCCACCGCCCTGCGTTCAATTGCCGTTCAGCCTCAAGCCAGTCCACTTCCGGCGATCCGAATGGACGGCCACGGCGTTCCCACAAGTCATACGCACAAATCGAGATTTCGTCCTTGGATGGTCGGCGGCATGGGCCAAAGAGTCCAGCCGGGTCCGCAACCCAATGGAGTTCGGAGTCGCCATCAATGAGGAGAATGGTATCGACATCTTGGGCCGTCAGCTTCCGAGCGTCCAAGATTTCTTTTAGTCTCTCGCCGTCAGCGAAAAAGTAGCCGCTCCAGATCAACAGCAATTTTCGAGTGTAGCCGGTAACCTTCTTCAGCCGTGGGAGCTTGGCATCCAAGATCCGACCGATAGCGTATTGCAACGTCGCAGAGACATCCGCCACCATCGTGTCCGTTTCAGGTATTCTGGCACCGCCCTGAAGCATGGCTCCCCACTGAACCCGAACGGGCTTCGTGATGGCGCTGATTGAAAAGTGTGCATTGGCTTCCGCTGTTTTCTTGACCAGCGCAATCAGCCGGGGATCATTCGGGCTGGCATTCAAAATGTGCTTTACCTTTTCCATAGCTTCAGGCAGGTCCAGCAATTCACGCCCAGTTCGTCCACTGCGGATGTATTCCACTGCCCGCTCTTCAATCTTCCTCATCTCGGCGTCATGCGGTCCCGACCCGAAGATCACGTAACCGGTAATGACGTTCGCTGGCACATGAGCCTTCAGGCGTTCGCAAAGGCGGTCCAGCGGAATTTCGATATCTTTCCTGTTTGCCTCTTTGCCATCCCAATCCACATACTGGAAAAGGCCCGTCACTTCCACGCCCCAATGTTCTGTTGTGGCATCGTCGGGGGTGATCGTGAACTTCAGGTCGGGCGGATCGTGTTCGACCGGCTCCCAAGTAGCCTTGAGACCGACACGCTCCAGCCATTTCTGCAAGATCTCGGCGGATTGGCGTTCTTCGGGCCGAAGGTCTTCCGGGCGTAGCGGCATATAGCGCCATTATCGGTCTTTCGGAAGAGAGCGGCAGGCGGTCTCAATGAGCGAAAATGTTATCGACCGCCACGAATTACTGAGCGGCGGCACTCCATTCATTCATGAACTAATATGGACCCGTCTGAACGCAAACTCCTGTTCGTTTTCGTGCGTGAAGCTCTTGCTCACCCCGGCGAAGACCACGTGCAGACCGGGAAACGGAATCCGACGACCGTTCGGGCGCTCCGGTCCCAAGGATACATCCTTGCCGATGAAGACAGCCTCACCGCAGAAGCATTTCTGGCGTACTTCGAGACTTTCGAGGAGCTTCAGTGTCCACCAGCAGTTCAGAAGTGGGTTGATCGGTTCGGCATCTCAAATTTGCATTGGCGTCGGCCCACCGGAACGATCAAGGACCAGCTTCCGCAGGAGCGGGGCAAGGCTTATGCCCTACTCTCGACGGCTTTCATTGGCGGGAAGGCGGCGATCCCGACGTGGTTCCATGAACTCGGCCACCTCGTGTTTCCAAGAATAGATAAGGAGAAGGTCTCCCGGCTGTCGGCAGCGGCAAAGCAACGATACCCAGTCGTTTCGAGCGACGACGTACCAGAGGCGCTTGATCCCAATACAATGCGACCAGTCCGTCTACCCAAGGGAACCTACCTGAAGCTGAACGGCCAATTCTACGGTCTGGACCATTCCGGGCCGGGTGTGGACGCTGAAAACGATGAGATCTGGGCGATTCTGTTCACCGAGTACTGTGGCGGCTTCGAGTTTCCAACGAATATTCGGACCATGCTGGAAGAGATCATCACCAGCCTTGCGGCCCCGGAACCGCAGCAAAGTTCGTGAACGCTGCATCAATGTCGCTTCGCCGCCTCAAGACCGGAACTTTCATTGCCCGTTTCTTTTCAGAGGACTCAAGCGGTAGAATCCACAGCAGTAGCATTCCGACAGTTGTTGGCCTTACTATAGCTATTGCTGCCATATAAGAAGCACTTCCGCCGCCGAAAACAAGCGGACTTGGCAGATGAGCAGAGTGTTCCATTCCGAGCGCTCCCGATCCTTCACTGGAACGGTGGGCACCGGCAATGCCTATAAAGATGGAAACTAAGGCATAAACAGCGTCGGGGAAGTTCGGATATGGCAGACAAGCAACTAATTCACAAATTGAAGCATCTGAACGCAGGACAGTGGGAGAAGTGGCGAGACGGTAACGCTGAAGTCAATCTTGACCTGAATGGAGCGGATCTCACTGGTATTCGGTTAGCCCACTTTAATCTCAGCAATGCCCACCTGAACAATGCGAAACTGGACGGAGCCGTTCTGTCTTGGGCAAACCTCGAAAATGCCGTGTTGACATCCGCCTCGTTCCAAGGCGTAGAGGCTACACAAGCTAACTTAAACAATGCCTCATGCTTCATGACCACTTTTACAAACTCGTCGCTGGTAGGCGCTGAATTTGTCGGGGCTGGTCTTGAAGGAGCACTTTGCCGTAGCGCAGATTTTAGATCCGTCAATCTTTACGATGGCGACCTTTCGGGAACTGATTTTACTGCCGCCAATCTTCGAGGGGCCAACCTCAGTCACTGCCACTTGGTTGACACAATTCTTGATCGGGCCGACCTCACGACGTCCTGTGTGTATGGAATTGCAGTGTGGGATGTTAGCTTAGTCGGCACCATCCAACATGATCTCAATATCGCCCCGGAGGATGCTCCCGCCATCCGAGTGGATAATCTCGAAGTCGCCCAATTCATCTATCTTCTGTTGAACAACCAAAAGGTTCGGCACGTGATTGACACCATCACCTCAAAGGTGGTCCTGATCCTTGGCCGCTTCACGCCGGAACGGAAGACCATTTTGGACGCACTCCGAAGGCGGGACTACCTACCTGTCCTCTTCGATTTCGAGAAGCCATCGAATCGGGACATCACCGAAACGGTCTCGACGTTGGCGCACATGGCAAAGTTCGTGATCGCTGACATCACCGATGCGAAGAGCATCCCACAGGAGTTGATGGCAATCGTTCCGGCGCTTCCCTCTGTTCCAGTCCAGCCGCTCCTGTTGGCATCGCAGCGGGAATACGGCATGTTCGAGCACTTCAAGCGGTATCCGTGGGTGCTTCCGCCGCACGTTTACCAAGATCAGGATTCGCTTTTGGCGTCACTTGAATCCCATGTGATTGGTCCCGCCGAAGCGAAGGCCAAGGTGCAGACAGGGAAATGAGACAGGGACGAACTAACTTTCCGATTCGGACCTTCCTAGATGATCTAATCTTGCGGGACCGCCGCTTGGTAGAGAGATCCGATATTGTTCTTGAACTCCATTGGGCGGGCGAATTCGATGAACTGCCATACCAAATGCCGCAGAAGACCCAAGGTACCGGATCGTATGGAGTCCGATTGGAGAAACAGGGCATTGGGTACGTCGAGATTGCCGCCAACCGGCAACTCGACCAGCATGAATATGAGCGGGTTGAACTGATTGCGGCTGTTGTGGTCTATTGCCTTTCTAGAGACCGCTTGCTGTTGGCCCATCATATTGGGGAAAGTCTAAGAGACCTTAGAGGCTCATTAAAGCTGTCACAAGATGACGTAGCATCTAGCATGAGCACAAGCCGATTCACCGTCTGGAAGTGGGAATCCGGCGCTCAAGCACCCGGCATCCCGGCAATGTACAAATGGTGCCAAGCTCTCGGTCTCGTCTGCCCGCCGAGAACGGCTCTCGTTCGTGTTGTCGATGTCTCGCCTGAACTTCTGCGGTTCCTTCAGGAAGATCCCAATCGGCTGCGCTCACTCACGCCGGATGAATTCGAGCGATTCACAGCGCAGCGTCTTGACCGCATGGGCTACAATGTGACGCTAACCGGCGCATCGAATCGCAAGGACGGCGGGGTTGATCTCATTGCCGTCCCGAAGACGCCAAACGTTGGCTCAGTCGTGATCGCTGGTCAGGTGAAGCATCATCGGGGCGATCAGAAGACGGGCCGAGATGCAGTTGATCGTTTGCTTTCGTGGAAGGATTCCTACTTTGGCGTCGGCCTGTTGGTGACGAACACGAGCTTCACGCACGATGCCGTCTCGACCGCTCAAAAGGAGCGCAACGCTCGGTTTCTTCGTCTTCGAGACTTCACAGCGCTCAAGCGGTGGCTGGAAGACCGGTTTGGAGAAGAAGAGGATTGGCGGGAGATCCCAGATCGGGTCGAGCTTGCGCCGGGGATCGTGATTGAAATCCCACGCCCACGGATTTCGTCTTCGCTGATCGGAAGCGAAGTTCTCATGCGTGAAGGCGCACAGCGCAAGGGTTCCCGACGAACGGATTGATGGAGCGCACCGGTCAATGTCGCCTGTGCTTGAAAGACGGGCCGCTGCGGGACAGCCACTTCATCCCGCAGGCGGCTTACAAACTCCTTCGAGGTAAGGGCAAGAACCCACACCCCCTCGTGGTTTCGGACGAAAAGGTAATCCAGACATCCGATCAAGTGAGGGCACATCTTCTCTGCCATCAGTGTGAACAGCGGTTGCACAAGAACGGCGAGAATACGTTCTTTCGCAATTGTTATAGGGGTGTTGGGAAGTTTCGGCTTTTGAAAGTCCTTCGGCAACAGAAACCATTGCTGGAGGATGAACAGTTCGCCGTCTACGCTGTGCCAACGAGCGAATGCGCCGCCGTTGAAGAAACCGCCTACATGGGTCTCAGTGTCCTCTGGAAGTCGGCGGCACACGCTTGGAAGGACGGAGACGGCACACTGCCATCAATCAGTTTGGGATTGCCCTATCAGGAACAGGTGCGTCGGTTTTTGTTAGCGACAGGACCGTTCCCCGAACATGCCGCAATGATTGTAGAAGTTTCAGATGAAACCAACCGCCTGATAGCGGTGGTAGGCACGCCAGCTTCATCGAAGTGGCCGACGCATTATCTTCACTGGATTGACATCTGCGGGATCAGATTCAACTTGGTTGTCGGATCACGGATGCCTTTCCGGTTGAAGCAACTGTCTGTGTTCCGACAAGGGCAGAAATTCGTACTGCTGGCGAAGCGACAAGAATCCACGCAAGCCACAGACTACCGCCATTTCCTAGTGGCATTGAGCGAGAAACGCCAACGATGATCGGATGTTTCTGCCACCGGCTTTCAGTTGGGGTTCTCTCAGCGCTGAAATCAGGAGAACTGTCACCGCAATTCGGTAGGGGTTTCCATGTGCTCTCGGAGCCAACACAGGTGTAGCATGGTGGAAGTATTCAACGTCTGACGAATTGAGGCACGAAGAGGCAAATGCCTAAACAGGTTCTCACCGAAGAGATCATCCTAGCCGCCATTGACGGCCTAGCTGCACGCCGGGACAAGATAACTGACCAGATCGAAGAGCTGCGGGCCATGCTCCCCGGTAGCAAGACAGCCGGTTCCACTATCACCGGAGCCGCACCGAAGAAGCGCCACTTCTCACCTGAAGCAATCGAACGCATGAGGGCGGCACAACAGCGGAGATGGGGTAAGGTCAAGGGCGAAGCGGCAGTGCCCTCCGCTACATCGGTACCAGCAAAGCGGAAAAGGAAGCTCTCTGCCGCTGGTCGGAAAGCGATTAGTGAGGCGGCGAAGAAGCGTTGGGCCGAAGCTAAAAAGGCGCAATCCCCCGCCGCAAAGAAGTCCGCACCGGTTCGGAAGAAGGCTGGCAGGAAAGCGGCAAAGAAGGCCCCGGCTGCGGCGGCATCTACGGCTCAAACTGCTGGATAAGCGAGACACTAGGGACGTGAGAAGACCCGGTAGCTCTTTACCGGGTCCTCGGTCATCAGCGAAATCTCAATGAGAAGAATATCGCCGCAAACAGGAATCTTGCGATCCATGCGTCGAGTTCAAGAGTGATCTTCATGGTTCTCCCCTTTCGGATGGTTTAGCGGAACTCCATCAGTGATGAAGGGCCGCTTGAAAATCCGAATGAGGTGTTGCAGGGCAAGTGAAGTATAACGGATCGCTAGGTTCTGTCAAGGTCGGTAGCTGGTCTCTGCGTCAGGCAGCGGGACTGGGGAGACCTCTGTCGTCGTGCCAGTGCTGCCTTCACCATTGCGTGCACGCACCCCAAGCACGCTGAAGCCCCATCGTTGCCAATCAGTGATTTACAATAAGCAGTCGCTCTTACACTAACCTGCCCGCCGCCAAATCGGGCAGGTGCGGATTCGCCGTCAATCCGTCGATTTCAGTTGCATAGGAGAACCCACCGTGAAACGCCTGACCGCAATCGTTGTAATGACCTTCATCTTGGGCGGATGCGGCCAAGACCCCCGGAAGGTCCAAATAACGGAGAAGAATCGGCACACCTTCATGCAAGACATCAAAGACATGAAGGGATTGACCGTCGAAGAGGTGCGCCTTCTCGTAGCACAACAAGTATCCGATGGCATGAAGAAGTCATTCGGTGGAGAAGAGCGACAGATCATTGGAAAGACCGTAGGCGATCTTCTCATTGACTTGAAAAAGGACGCCGCCGAACAGGAGCACGAAGCAAAGAAACAGGAACGCCTTGCCGCCGAAGCTAAGGCGAAGGAAGATGCACGTTCGGCTGAATTACGGAAGGCCATCAACTTGACCGTCATAGAGAAGGGCTTCGTGCATGTTGATTATGAAGACTACATTACGATTAAAGTTGCCTACGAAAATACGTCCGGGAAAGATATCAGAGCGTTCGAGGGTAAGGTTCAGTTTACGGACCTGTTTGGCAAAGAGATTTACGAATCCGGCCTGACGATCTCAGATCCAATCAAAGGGAGTGAAAAGAAAATCTGGCGGGGAAACATCAGGTACAACCAATTCATCGACTCTCAGAAGAGCCTGCGGGTGACGGAGCTTTCGGACATGAAGGTTATCTGGAAGCCGTCAAATATTCTTTTTGTGGACGGGAGCCGAATCGGAGAACAGCCGTAAAGGGTAGTGCCTGCGATCCGCCAATCAGGGTTCCCGCCCGTGCTACACAGGAATTTCTCGATTCGTTTGCTGCCGTCGTAGACTGAACCTACCGCCGATGGCGCACAGGCCACCGCATCCGTGATAGCTTCCGGTTCACCGCCGCCATGTCGAACTCCTCCGCATGGACAGCTTTCCCCGCCCACTGCCGGTAGTGCTCGAATTCCTCGTGTTTCGGATCGAACACAGCATCCAAGAACTCCTGATACCCGTGCGGCCCACCCACGTCTTCCGGGGGACATCGGCGTTCACCAGCGATGCAGACCGGGCGCTTGGAGTCCGAGGCGACGGGCTGCACATTCTCCAAGACCACCTCATGGGTCCAGTCGTCTCCGAAATCATACGTGTATCGGAAGGACTCGCCAATGGCCTTCAGCACGTCGCAAACCCGAACGTCACCTTCCTCGTTTAGTTCCAGATCCCCAAACTCGTCCCATTCAGGCACGCCCCAGTTCACGTCATCTTTCTGGAACATGTGCAGGTGGCTGTCGGTCCAGCCCATCACGACTTGTAGGGCGCTGTGCAAACAGCAGAGTTTCATATCGCCGGGAACTCGAAAGCGCCGCCAAATCGGAGGAGCAATGTCCATGAGCGTGACCTTGAGTTCGTATATTGGCGATGGTGCCTTGGCCTTGGGCATCAGCCATATTGTCCGACAGGACAGCCGATCCGGGCATCCGTGCGAGAGCGCCGGTTTCGATGTCACCATTTTCGGTTGCTTAGTGGTACGCTCTTTGAAACTATGCCAGATACGACTGGAAACCCCATACCGAACTCGGTTCGGATTGGGATGACATTCTTGCCGGGTGATGAAGAAGAGCCGTTCTCCCGCAGTGATGCGCCCCAAGCATTTTGGGAATACGTGCGGCGGCACGGTAGGAACGGCGGTTTCGATAACGAGAACATCCGGGCGCTTGAGCAACGAGTCGAGCAGCGATTCGGGCGTTATCTTCGAGACGTGCTGATAACGGCTTTTAGAAGCGGTACTGAGTATCAATATCGCCGTCGTCCCCCGTTTCCGGTGGAGTTCTACGTCGAACGGGGGGGAGCAACGACAGCACCAGCATTTGCTTTTCAGGTCGCCGGGTTCCGATACGGTAGCCTCACGCTCGATATCGACGTTGCCGGTCTTAAAGGCTTGAGCGAGTTCTTCGACAAGAATGTCGAATTATTCCAAGTTGTGCTATGCCAGTATGCCCCGACCGCCTTGGCGATGGCTGTTAGCGGCAACGGCGGTGGGGGGATAGACGGTCTCGGATGCAAGCTCAAGTTCCCGCCCGAATTGGCGACGGCGTTCAACGATGCGACCGCAGCCGGGAATCCGTCGCATACGCTGACCGCCGCTCCTGCGTCCACGCCGAAGAAGCTGGAGTCGCTGAACTGGGCGTGGATCGTGTCCAACACGTCCCTCGTGCTTCCTGTGCTTCTCGCCCTGTTGGTCATCTATTTCGCCTTCGTCGGGCTTGACCGTGAACGGGATCGCCTGTCACAAGGGCTGACTTCGCTGGCGGATAAGCAAACGGAGGTGCTGAAGCTTCTCGCTACGACGGTCCAGCAGAAGACGGCGGCAACGGAAGCTCAGAAATCGAATTCAGCGACGAAATAGACCCCTGTATCCTTCATGCGGCTATTGGAACTGGTTTCTCACTGGGAGAAGGCTTTCCGGCAATCTCCAAGACAAGAGGAATTGTGGTCAGCGCACCGAGACCGAAAAACGTCCATCCCGCAGCTTTTCTTTGATCCTTATTGAGCCGGTCGGACACGAGTAGCCCGATGCCAATGCCAAGAGCCACACGGGTTCCGACGAGTAAAACGAGTTCGGGGATTGTTAGGGTTTTCTCTTTCATGTACGACCAGCGTGCAAACTGTCCTCCACCGGCAGTGTGCATCGTCGTGATTCGTCTCGAAGCTCACGCCTGAACCTCACCCGAAGCCGACTGTGCTACATCCTAACCCGTGCCGATACTAGGTACCGGCGCACGGCAAGCGTACCACGCCCAGACCGGCAAGGCTGCAAAGAAGGCCACCGGCAAACGGAAGGTATCGCCCGAAGCACGAGCGGAGTTGGCGGCGAATCTGGCGAAGGCACGGGCGGCTCGTGCGGCGAAACGAGCGTCGGCGGGAAGTTGATTACGATGCGAGATCCAGCGTAAGCCGCCGCCCCTGAAGATGTTTGACTTCATTTAAGCGCTGTCGAACGCCTTCAATTTCCGACTGAAGCGTGCGCTGCGATTCGCTGGACAGGTCCGCTTCAGAAAACAACCTAACCAAACTCAAATACTCTAGCTCCCCATCGGCAAGAAATCGTTCGGCATCGGGCATCCGAAGCTCGTACCTTGCTTCCGCAACGCTGGCGAATGTCAGGCAGCTTTCGATTTTGAGCCACACGTAATCGGTGCGGAGCCGTCGCATGTCGGGATCAACGAGATGGCTTTGCTCCATACCACTATTCCAAAAAACGGACGAGATGAGCAACCTCATCGGCGTGCGTATGCAGGCACGTCCTTACGTCCACTTCGCTTTGTGTGGCTGTGGGAGATAGCTTCGCCGGAAATACGTGCTTTCCGTAAAGATCACGCAACACGGCGACTAGCGGGCTGATGGGACATCGAACTCGGTGCATTCGGATTTGCTCCTTCGTCCACGCCAATGCCGAGACGGTCTACAAGTTCCCCGCCAAGCCACCCGGTGACGGCTCCGAGCAAGACTCCGAGAACCGACAGCGCAATAGCTCCCGATCCGGGGTCTGCTGGCGCAGGCAGTCGGACAAACCAACTGCCGATGAACAGAAGGACAACGACCACATTGCCGATACCGTGCCACGCTCCAATCGCCTTCGCACGGGTGCCACTCGGTATCGCCAGCCAATCGACCAACCCAAAGACGGCGGCGAGAAGACCGCCGATGACCCCGGCTCCGATCATATACTCGGCAGCCAAGCTCCACGTGCCGTTGCCGGTCCCAAGCCTAATGAAGTCGAAGATCAGCGATGTAATCAGAAGCCCCAACGGAAACACCACCAACATTGGATGGATGGGGTGTCCGAGGAATTTGACGCCATGTCTACGCATACAACCACCTTCCGACTGGTTCGGAGTTACCAGCGCCAGCCATCTTGTGGAACTTGCATTTCCGGTGCCAAGGCATCGCTGATCGCAGGCCCGCTCACGTTTTTGTGCAATGATTCACCGGAACCGGGTACGCCTATGATTTTCGGATCATGGCGTCGGCGGGCATGAATTCTTGAGGAATTCGATGATCTGCCACCGTTGCGCTTCGGGCAGATGGGCGAAAGATGGCATCCCCCGACCGAGAGAGCCGTTCGTAAGGACCCAGAAGAGGCTCCCCGGAGCGGCGCTACGCACGTCTGGTCGGTTGAGCGGTGGAGCATTACGCCTGCCTTCCCGCTTGTCGCCGTGACATGAAGCGCATTCACGGTCATACAGCTTCGCCCCGGCACGTTGAGCGCTCACGTCGGTCTCAAACGGATTCTTGCGACGGGCAGCTTTGGCTGGTGCGCTCTGAATCAGGTTCCCGGCAAGAGAAGTTGCCCACGTGAGACCGGCGACGAAGACCGCAACAGAAAGTCTTTTCATCTCCGACCTCCAAAGAGGTTCCGGGCCAATCGTCCGAATTGGGCGACTTCGTAGCTCACGCCAAACCGAAGTAAATACCCTGTGCTGTTTTCAGTGACGCCAAATCCCGGCGAGATTTTGAACGTTGTCGTTCCGTTCGCCAGAGTCCATGCGACGGTGGGCGCAATGTAATGGGATGTTCCCCGAATGCCGAAGTGCTCGTGGGTTCCCAAGCCGCCGTACATCTCCACGCCGACTTGAAAGTTCTCGGCACACAGGTTGCATCGTTCCGGTCTCGCCGCCAGCGCAAGCGGACGGCTGACGCCCACTGCGTAGCCGAACTCGAACGGCTCGTGCTTCACGTTCTTTTCCGCAATAAAGTTTTCGGCAATTGTCCAGCCCTTGTAATAGCTGCCGAGAATGAGTTTCGCTTCGATCTCCCGCTTCTTCTCGAACCGAGCGTCGGCGTTCGGTTCCGTCAGGTCATCGTTGCCATCGTGGTTAACGACTTCGAGCAAACTCTTATCGGCACCATTGATGTTCTCGAATTCGATGTACAACATTGGGTTGATCCAGTGCTCACGTGGCAACAGACGGAACCGGTTCTCCCAACGGTAGCCCGTGAACAGCGTGCCCTGACCACGAGTGGTTTGGCCGTCAAGGTAAAGCTCGGTGGTCCACCACCCTTTCACGCCGTATTCGAGTTCGGCGGTCGTGCCGACAAAACGGTATCCGCCAGTCGGTCTGCCGACCACATTCTTCGTCCCGAACTCCAAATTGCCGGGTTCTTCCATTTGGTGGGTGTACGTGACGAAGAATGGTCCTTCACCACCCCATGCGGAAGAGGCAGTGGCGAACGCCATGACGATCAAAAGTGACCGCCACGCAATTCGCCATCGCTTGACGATCCGTCGTGGAACAAATGTACCGCTATCGCACTCTGCGATTTTCATTTACCATTCCCCGTTGTTATTGACAGCAAGTTGCACCAACTACACGCTTGTTTACGATGATTTCAACTCAAGTTGCAACTCAGTGTCAACTAAAAACAGCGAAACGTTGGTTGACGGAGCCGAGATGTCAGGTATTGGCGTTGAACAGCGACGATTGGCATGGCAGGCGGAATCTGCACACACGAGCACAGGGGATAGCAGCGATGCGGGTTTTCGGGTCCGGGCTTAATGAGCGCCCCAGATCGTGGAACGTTCTCGTTGAAAGTGGCTCGGATGTACGTGCGTATAGATGGTTCGTCGTCCACCAAAAGGCAGATCCACTCAGACATGGCCCGATAAACGGAGTTTCCTTGATCGAACAAGATCGTAACCGATTCACTCTGCAACCCCAAGTCCGTGAATAGGCCGACTTGCGGAGCAAGGTGCTCCGACCGATACTGGCGAACATGGGTGACGGCCACCGGCTGGAAGCGGGCCGTCGAATTCGCCGCCGCTCATCGCTTCGGACCACGACATGATCTGGAACCGGACATCGGTAGCAGCGATGCTCGTGTGGGAGCCGATGTGGGTCGGATGACGGCTCCGGGATACCGGAACCGTCATTCCGATTTTCCACAGGTCTAGAAAACGACGCCCACTGCGGCCTGATACGTCCTCGGAGCCACGAAGTGTGTGCCGCTAAACGTGGACAGGAAGTTGTAGAGCGCCACGTTGTTCGTCAGGTTGACAACCGTGAACCGCAGCGTCATTCGAGTGCGATCCGTTTTCAACAGGTTCTCGGTGCCGACCGCCAGATCGAACAAATGACGTGCGGCAATCCGGGGCGGATTATGATCCGGGTCGAAACTGCCGGGAGCCGGGATGATGAGCCGAGTAGCCCCGAAATTCGGGGACGTGCATTCGCTGATCCCGGTACTCACCGTCGCTCTCTGCCCGCCGCAAAAAAATCCGATTGCCGCTTGTTGTGCGGGCGTCAGAGCGACTGCGGAATCGAGATCGGGAACGGACCCGGCCACGAGTCCGCTGTCGTATCGCCACGTGAACCCAAACCACGGCCCGTTCTTCTTCATCTCGTACCGCATTTGCGTAGTCTGCTGGAACGCTTGATCGTGGTCGATTCGGAAGACCCCCGTATCGAGTGGAGAGTTGAAGATCAGCCCGCCGTTGGACGGGCCAAAGTATCGGGACCGGGTGTGACCCATCGTCGTCACGACCTGAACGCCGTGGATGTTCGGAGTGCTCAGTCGAACGGACACGCCGTCAATCTTCGACTTCCGCCACGAGATTGGGAACTGGATCGGCGTGTTCAAGAGCGTCCCGAAGTCGAAAGCGTTATCCGTGAACTTCCAGAAGTAGTCGGCGTCAACGACTAGAAACTTGCCGATGCTTTGTTCCACCCCCGTGTTGTATTGATTTCGGTGTCCGGGCTGAATCGGTTGACTTCCGAATGCACCAAACACGTTCGTGGCAAGCCCACCTTCTCCCGTAGAACTCGATAACACCAAGTTCTCGTTGTACGGAGTCTCGAACGTGCGAGAGTATGAAGCTCGGATGACAGTCCCGGTCGGCTTGACGTGATAGGAGAATCCGACCCGTGGTTGAACTCCCGTGGCCGACGTGAGGCCATCGTAACGGTCTATTCTCAAGCCACCGCTCAGAATCAGATTCCCAATCGTGACTGAATCCTGCACGTAGACGGCGAACTCGTTGATGTTCGCTTTCCCGTTGAACTGAAACAGCCTTCCTCCACGAGTCAGGTCATACGGAATTAGGCCGGGATTCAGATCAGGGTTCGGCGTCAAGCCGACTCCAGCACATCGGTTCGGGTCGGTGATGTTGGGCAACCCTGCCGGGTCGCCATTCGCACCGACGCAAACCGCATTGAATGTCGGATCGGTAATGCCGAGACCGAAGCTCTCTGCCAACCGTGTCTGCATCAGTTGTGTGCCAATCTTCAGGTTGTGCTTCCCGGCTGAATACGACACGTCCGACTTCACCCCAAAGTTCGTCAGACGCCGGTCCTGCGACAGCGTTGCAGGCGTATCTGCAAACGGATCGGCGCTTGGATAGTAGTTCACCCGGTCTCGTCTGAGGAACGCATTCACGCTGAAAAGCGTGTGAGCGTTGAACGTGTGCTGATAGCCCGGTGCGATGTTGTACGTGAGAACTCGCTGCCTCTGATCTTGGTCGGGTTGGTCATACGTATTCGGCACCTGAAACCAATTTCGAGCGCCGAACAGGTTCAGGTGAAACGAATCGTTGCCGGTCGGCTGGTAATCGAAGCGATCAAAGATGGTGCCATTGTTGCCGATAGCATGAATGGGCTG
Source organism: Candidatus Limnocylindrales bacterium (assembly GCA_035606355.1). Taxonomy (GTDB): domain Bacteria; phylum Acidobacteriota; class Terriglobia; order Bryobacterales; family Bryobacteraceae; genus Sulfopaludibacter. The sequence goes on from DATNFO010000036.1 coordinate 176,005, forward strand.
GAATTCCGGTGTGTCAAGAAAGCGCCCGGAGCGGACGCTGTTCAACACCAAGAAGTTTCCTACCTTCGAGCCGCCAAACCCAAGACTCGCTTCTTCTGAGACCGTTCCGAACGTACCGTACTGTGCGGTGAAGCTGCCGAAGGGCTTCTGCCCGATCCCGGATCGGGTCTGGGCATTCACCACGAGACTGGTCTTGTCTCCGTACTCGGCACTCGGCGCACCCGTAATCAGTTCCATAGACTGTAGGGCGTTCAATGGGATCTGGGTTGAAAACTGTTTGCTCTGCTGATCGCTGATCGGCTGTCCGTCAATTGAATAGGTGGTCTGGGCGTGATCGCCAAGGGGGTGGAAGAATCCGTTGGAATCCGCCGCCACGCCGGGGCTACTCAAAATGATCGCATCACTGAGAGACGATCCGGGAGAGAGCGTCGGCAATTTGGCAAACGCCGCCCGGTCGATGTCGCTGTGGGCGTAGGGCACGTTTTCCAGCATGTGTTCACCGGCAGCTTCGACGGTGACTGTGGTGTTCTCGCCTGCAAGGGCAAGCGGTACCTTCACTGTGATCGGAACCGATGTGCGGACTGCGAGATCCTGTGAGAACGCCGAAAAGCCCGCAGCGGTCACCGCAAGGTGGTATGGATTCGGAGGGACGTTGGAGAATTTGAACCCGCCTGTCGTATCGGTCTTGATCTGCTGTTTATAGCCGGTGATCGTGTTGCTGATTTCCACCTGTGCGTTTGCCACCGCTGCACCGGACGGATCTACTACGGTGCCTTCTACGGTTCCTGCGCCGCCCAATGATTGAGCCGAAGCGAAACTGAAACCGCCCACGCTGAATACACTTATGACGTAAAGAGCAATTCTGCAAACCTGCATAGCTATCTCCTGTTGTTGATGAGGAAAATGTATACGGGCCGGGAACATCGTCCCGGCTCGTGCCAACATCAGCGATGGTGGTTATGCAGGCGGCGCACGGGAACCGCTATTCGTGACCAGCGGTTCTGTGACGGACGTGGACGGCTCGAAGCATACGTAACGGTCGGCTACTGCATCAGGTCGAACAACGACCAGTCCAACCGCTTGCGGTACAACGAGGGAATGCCCAACGTGGCACGCAGCACAGCAATGGTTGGAGTGTGGTTCAGAATGTTCCGGGCCGAATGCTGCCGCCGATTGGACCAGCACGAAGGCACACAACACAAACAGCAATAGCGCTCGTCTTGTGCCGCTTCGGAGCATCAACCAAATTATAGAACGAAAAAACTGGCGGTCTGGGTGGGCCTAAATCCGATTACGCTGCTTTCGCTTTCGCCGCCTTCGCCGCTCTCGCCTTGGCTAGATTCGCTGCCAATTTCGCCTTCGCTTCCGGTGAGAGTTTCCGGTTTGCGGTGCCCTTCTGCGGTGCGGGATCGCCAGTCTGAGCGTGGTACGCTTTCCAGCGCTTCCGCTGTGCCGAAGCCATTCTCTTCCGTGCTGCCGCCGAAAGCGGCTTTCGGGTACGGGCGCTACCGTCCGAAGAATTCACGGGAGCGGACGTGCGGCCACCTAGTTTGCTTCTGATCTCGGCAATTCTCTGTTCAATTCGCTGGCGTTCGATTTCGTAACCCACGAGCGCCATTTGGAGGAGCGATGTGTCGGGCACGTTCCTAGTATCCCGGATCAGCGGAAGCCGGTAAAGTCGCCTCTATTTCCCAACAGCTTCAGCATTGTCTCCGCTCTTGAAAATGGAGATGATTTGGGCGGCAGATAGCGGGCTGTCGGGAATCTGCGGGCGAACCTTGCTGAACGCCTTCACCATCCCACGGTACATATCGAGGAAGGGATGGTGCGAATTGAAGTCCCTGCCCCGGAAACTCCCAAAGCGGTGAAGATCGTTGACGAGGAATTCCGAAATACTCATGTAGTTCCCCTCCACTTCGTCATTTCCATCAAAGCCGGGGAACCGCAAATCACCGCCGAAACGACGGACTTCGCTCTTAACCAGTTGCTGGTCTTCAGGTGAAAGACGTCCGTAATAGCTCTCGATAGCGGACCACATGTCCAGAATATCGACCACTTCAGACACGCCTTCGGGTTTCTCGATGCTGCCGCCGAAGAGCATGGAGTACTCCCAAGTGAGACCCCATGTCTTGTCACCCCAGAGAGCGGATTTAACCAATTTCGAGTCGATATCGCTTTGTACTTTCAAATGCTCGTGAATGTCGCACAGCATCGCCAGAATCAGCTTCTCTGCTTTCGACAGTTCCATTTCGTATCCTTTCGCTGCTACCGATGTCAGGGTTATGCGGACCCGCACGGCCCATACGAGCACCGTGCGGGGCTAGACCTGCTAGTTGGAGATGACCCGGACGGCAGCTTCGACAGAACCGCCGTAGCCGCCCAGATCAATGACCACGTGCCAGCGTCCGAGTCCCGGAGCCGGGATGTTCACGGGCGACTGACGATAGTGACCACCGAAATACTGAAACTGGCGACCGGAGCGGTAGTTCATGAAGTTGAGATCGTCCATCACCCGAACGTTCGCTTCATTTCCCCGCAGGGCCACGTGAATCAGATCACCGGGGCGGGTGTTTACTTCGTAATCAAGGAACTGCATCTGTGACTCCTCAGATTGTGGGACCCGCCCGCCCGGAAACAGACTTGCGGGTCCCGGTTAGCTACTTCTTTTTGGGGCGATGCTCAGTTTCGGTGGTGCGGGGATGATTCTGAGCATATTTCGGAGTGACGAACTTGCCTGTCACTGAACTTCTGTTAACAACTACCTGCTTTGCCATTTTTATTGGCCTTTCCCTAAACAAGAGTTGAAACAGGGCCGTCCGGTAGTTATAATCTGAGGGCTAGAGTTCAGATCAAACGTCCCGAACCCCGGTGGATGGACGATTCCATCGGGAAGGCCCGTATTTCGTTATCGCCAGTCCAAGTGTAGCAAATTTCACCAATCGTGTAAACTCCCTATCAGGAGGGGTTTAGCTATACACCAACCGGGGCGAGTTTCGCCCTCTATTCTCCTTTTTCGATACCGCTATTTTGCGCCGATTTGCAGAGTTCGGCGCTAATTCGTCACTCCGAATGCAATTTAGGCGTTGAATTCACATCGGGACTACGGTGCGGTACAACGCTGGAAGAGAACGTTTATCGTAGCTGGCGGCTGAAGCGCCTCACGCTTTCGAGCGTTT
>DATNFO010000037.1:0-38874 GCA_035606355.1 Candidatus Limnocylindrales bacterium
TTCCGTTCGCGGCGGCGGTGGCCTTGGTCTTCGACCCGCTGCACCCGCTCACGGTTTACGCCGCGAGTAAGGATACCGGTATCTGGAAGAGCCTCGACGGCGGCGCGACATGGTTCGCGGCAAACCAGGGAATCGGCAGTAAGACGATTGTCTCGCTCGCCATGGATCCGCGGCAGCCGCAAACGCTTTACGCGATCACCGCGGAAAGCGGATCCACGGTTTACCGTTCCACCGATGGCGCTGGCGTCTGGAGCGTCATCGATAAGCCCGGTACCGCGGCCGAGCAGATCGTCGTAGATGGCCAGAACTCCGCCATCCTTTACGAAATCTCCGCGGAGCTTCGGCGAACGGCGGACGGCGGCGCCACGTGGAGCACCGTGCCGACTCCTTTCCCCGTCGAGACATTTGCGTTGGACCCGCGCGTCAGCGGTCATCTATTCCTGATCACGCAGCCGTTCTTCGGCGGTTTCTTCAGCAACAACAGCCGGCCGCCGCAGTTGTGGCACAGCGAAGACGGCGGCGCGAATTGGACGCTTGTGGGTAACGCGAATACCGCGCAACTGCTGGTGGACCCATCGACCAACCCATCCACCGTCTACAATTGGCCGCAGCAGCGAAGTGTCGATGGCGGGCTCACGTGGGGCGCACTTCCGGCTCCGCCGTTCGTCACTGCCACGCCGGTGGCCGTGGATGCCGGCGGCCGCCTATATACCGCGCCGTATAACCAGGACGTGTATTCATCCGGCGATCGGGGACAGACCTGGGTGGACGCCGCCGGAACTCCCATTCCGCCGGAGGGCCAAATCCCCTGCTGCGTTGCGGCGGTGGCGCAGTTGTACGCTCCCGCAGCCGGTGGGGCGCTATATGGCGTCACGAACCAGGTGGCCGCTAGCGGGTTCATCGCCGTCCTTACGCCCGATGGTGCGAGTCTGCGGTACTCCACCTACCTGCGGGCGCACGCCACCCAGGGGTTGGTGCTCGAATATGCCGCCGAACCGAATGTCATGTTCGGCCAGAGCTGGATTTCCGGACTTGCGCTCGGGCCGCGCGGCGAGATTCTCGTCGCCGGTGGCACGCGCGGTACGGATCTGCCGGTGGTGGACGGATCGCAGGCCGTCAACGCGGGAGTCGCCGATGCCTTCGCCGCTGCGCTGGCGCCGGATGGCAGCGAGATTCTCTGGAGCACCTACACGGGCGGCGGAGGTGACGATGGGGCGCTGGCAGTGACGGTGGATGCGCAGGGCAGCGTCATTCTCGCGGGGCAAACCTGGTCGCCCGATTTTCCGGCGAAACGCGCGGGCGCCGTTGCAGGTTACGGAGATGCCTTCATCGTGAAGATGCCTGGGGTGGCGGCGCGACGGGTCAGACCGCCTCAGCGGTAATCACTCACAGGATCGGAGCGATCTAAAACGGGTGGTAGAGATTATTCGTCGTCATCCTCAACCTTGACGGGCTCAAGGTCTTCAGCTTCGAAGATCTGGCGGCAATCGAGACATTCCAGGTAATCCACGCCGTCTCTCCGGGCGATGATCTGGGTTCGGGTATGGTCGCAAGCGGGTAACATAACAACGCTTAGTAGAAATTATTCTATCTGGGTGCGAATGGTTGTCAAGTGGCTGAAATGGGGATGGCGGGCCTGCTGGAGGGCGGCCGCCCAGCCGGCGGCCCAAATCACCCCGACCAGGATGGCGCACACCACCGAAACGCGGCGCAGTTGCCGGCCGAACGGCTGCGCGGCCGGGCTGCGCGACGCCCTCAGTGCTGCCAGAATCAGCAATGCCGCCGCGAATGCGAGGGTCGCGCAGACACCGGCAGCGGCTCCGGGAGCCAGATGCCACGCGCGACCGATACTCCCGTGCAGCGCCAGCACCACGGCGCGACTGAACCCGCAGGTGGGGCAGGGGATTCCGAAGCGCGTTCGCAGCGCGCACGCCAGTTCGACGGGGCGGCCCAGAATGTAAACGCGCGCGTCGTCCGCTTGCAACAGCACACGGATGGCGAGCGCGTTCAGGAAGACCGCGGATCCGGCAGCGGCGGCGGGCAGCGCTTCGTCGCGGCCGGCTAATGCGGCTGATTGATGACGTAGCATCCCACGGCCTTATCGTGCAGCGTCTGGCGGCGCTCGTCCCAGAGCGGCCAGAGCAGGTCCAGCACCGGCAGAAACGGAACAAAGCCCATGCCGACTTGCGCCAGGAGGCGGACCGCGGCTGTTCCCTGCGACAACAGGTTGCCCGTCGCATCCACCACCTTCACGTGCACGATGCCTTGACCGATGGAGGAGCCGCGCAGGCTCACCAGGTATACGCGATTGTAAATGCCCACCACGAGGGAGGCGATCGGGAACAGTCCCAGGACGATACAGCAGGTTCCGCTGGCGAGACTTTCGCCGCCCACCCGCGCCATGCTGGTCAGCACCGTGCCGAGGACCAGGTAAATGGCGCCCATTGCGGCGCCGACCAGGAGGGCGTCGATGAGGTAGCCCAGGACGCGCGTACCCCAGGTTGCATAATCCATCCGCGGGGCGGCGGCTATGTAACCGGGCGCCGGCATGGCAGCCATCGCGGTCGGTGCGGCGATGCCGGTACGCGAACCGCAGCCGGAACAAAATGTCGCCGCATTATCGAGTGCGGTGCCGCAACTAGGACAGAACATCGATTGCTCTCCTGGAAAAAAGGTAGATAGCAGTATAGTCCGCGCAGGTCGAGGGAGCAAGGCGCATCAGCCGGTTACGAGTCCATCGGAGATCGCCTGCACCAGGAACGTTTTCGGCCGTCACGTCCTCTTTCGCACCACGATTTCGCTTACTTGTATGCCGGCAACCTGCCGATGCTGAGGAGTTCAAGTGAAAACGATTTGCGCCGCGATTGTGCTCGCCGGGGGCCTGCTGATGCCCGGCTTCGGAAATACCCTGGGGTCGTGGGGGCCGGTGTTTACAGGCGCCTCCGGGTCTACGCTCGCCGATGGTGGGATGGATTTGGAAATCGATGTGGGAAGCTGTATTGGGAATGATCCGTGTAACGTCGTATATAGGCAGTTGATGACGCCCGCTTCGATCGGGCAGTCATACCTCTACGATTCCTCGGCCGCAAACTTCGGTGTCGTTACTGGCCTGCTGACGAACAACCAGCCGGATCTGGTGTGGGAACTGGGCGAGACGGTGGCTGGTAGCGGCGGCGGGAATGGGGCGCCCGAGGCGGTTCGTTTCGGCCTGAGCACCACAGATTTCGCAGGCAACACGATCACGGATCTCAAACTGTCCGTGAGCGACGTCCAATTCGAGAATTTCAACGGTGGATTCTGGGCAACTACGTGGACGTTGACCGTCGAAGGGAATAGCGGAACGACGCCGGAACCCGGAACCGGCATTCTGCTGAGCGCAGTCGCCGGCGCCGGGCTGCTGTCCAGACGCTTAATGCGCCGTCGTTAACGACCGGAACGTCCGCCCCTGGCTCTCGGCGACTCCTCCGTGCGTGACGTATCCGTTGTAGGTGTTCACTCCTTCGCGCAAACCGGCACTGCGTTCGCAGGCGCCTTCCAGACCGTGATTCGCCAAGTCCAGCAGATAGGGGAAGGTCGCATTCGTGAGAGCGAAGGTGGAGGTGTGCGGCACGGCGGCGGGCATATTCGAGACGCAGTAGTGCAGCACGCCGTCGACGAAGTAAATCGGGTCTGTGTGCGTGGTGGCGTGCGACGTTTCGAAGCAGCCGCCCTGGTCGATGGCCACATCCACCACTACCGCCCCGCGCTTCATGTTCGCGATCATCTCACGCTTCACCAGCTTGGGCGCGGAGGCGCCGGGAATGAGAACGGCTCCCACGACGAGATCCGCCGTCTTGAGATTCTCGCCGATGGTCCAGGCATTGGAAGCCAGCGTTACAATCTGGCCGCCAAAGATATCGTCGAGCTCGCGCAAACGGTTCAGGGACCGATCGATGATGCTCACGTGAGCGCCGAGGCCGAGCGCCATCTTCGCCGCGTTGGTGCCGACGATGCCGCCGCCTAAAATGACCACGTTCGCAGGTGCTACTCCGGGGACGCCGCCGAGCAGGATTCCCCGGCCGCCCATCGGCTTTTCGAGATACTGCGCGCCCACCTGAACGCTCATGCGTCCCGCGACTTCGCTCATCGGGGTGAGCAGCGGCAGCGACCCGTCCTTTTCGCGGATGGTTTCGTATGCGACGCCGTTCACGCGGGAGGACAACAGGCGGTCCGTCAGCTCGGGCAAAGGCGCGAGGTGCAGATAGGTGAAGAGGATGAGACCGGGGCGGAAGTGCGGGTATTCGGTCGCCTGCGGCTCTTTTACTTTGACGATGAGGTCGGCTTTGCTCCAGACCTCAGCGGCGCTCTCCAGAATGTGCGCGCCGGCTTGCATATATTCGCGGTCGCTCAGCGAGCTGCCCTCGCCGGCATGCGTTTCGACGAGCACGTCGTGGCCTGCTTCGCGCAACGCCGTAACGCCGCTCGGCACCAGCCCTACGCGCGTCTCGTGGTCTTTCACTTCCTTGGGTACGCCGATGATCATGAAGCCTCCGGCCATAGGTTAACACCACTACAGCGGGGTGCGCGAACGAAGCGCCGGTTCATTTCACCGCGATCGCGGCGCCGAGAAACGGCTGGATTTCTCCCGTCGTATTCCCTTCGACCATCCGGATCCACGGCAGGAAGAAGAAACGCCCCGGCGGAACGGTTTGCGGCACTCGAAAGTTGATCTGCACGATGCCGCAGATCAATCCCGGCGCGCTTCCTGCATACTGCACATCCAAAGGGACGCTTTCGAGTGCAATCGGCGTCGGAACCGCATCGCCGAGGATGATCGGCGTAATACCGGCGCTCAGAGGCACGGCCGTTGGGATGTTCAGTTCACCAGGAGAACACGAGGGGTTGGTTAGTCCATACCCGGTGCCCCATACCGTCACCACTGATCCGCGCTCGGCAGGGTTTGATCGTCCATTGATGGACCCGTCCTCATTCAGTGCGACAGCTTCCGCCGATTTTCCGATCTGCAGCCGGAAAATGCCGGGGCTGCCGAAACTCACATCCCCCACCGCGCCGCCGAACTGTTGATTGTTGTAAATCGTCGTAACGTGAACGGACTTCCCCGGAAAAGCGGCAGGCGCGACGGCATTGATCTGCCGCGACTGCGCGTACAAGACCGGAGCCGGTACGCCATCGAAGAAAACCTGGACGCCGGCCAGCGAAGTGGAGATGTTGCCTTGCGCGTCCGGCTGATAAACGGCGCCCGCATCGGGGCCGATGCCATAGCCGGTGAGCGTAACCAATTCGCCGGGCGCAATTCCGAAGGTGCCGGCTTGGGTCGCGGCATTCAGTATGTCCGTCGAGAGGCACGCCGGCGCGGCCCAACCTCCGCTGCCGAACTGCACCTTCGATACAAGCTCATCGCCCGCGGCGCGCCACGCTACAAGCGCGGAACCATCGCCCAGCGGCAGAATTCCTCCGGCGAAATAAACATCCCCTGCCGCGCTGTCGCCGATGTTTGTGGCGTCGAGAAGTTCGCCGCGCGAGTTCAGTCGGGCTAAGAAGGCGTTTGTGCGATTCCTCGTGCCCTGAAAGCAGATCTCAGGAGCCGTAAGCGTCACCGGAAATCCCGGGCCGGTTAAACCGGACACGTAGATGTCGCCCGTGGATGTTGCGGCGATCGCGCTGACGCCGCTATCGTATGCGACGCCGGGGTACCCCACGAAATCTGAACTCATTACATAGCTCGCCCAATGCAACGAAGTGCCGTCCGGCGCGAACTGTGCGACGAAGCCGGCCGGCGCCGCATTGTTCCATGCGGGCACAATTGCCGCCGCTTGCATCGTTCCTTCCGTCGCAGGGAAATCCAACGATGTGGTCGCTCCGGCGATATCGATGTTGCCCGCGGTATCCACGACGATCGACGAGGGGCTCTCCAATCCGCTTCCTCCTATGTAAGTACCGCTCACGATCTTGCCGGAAGCATCCAGCCTGACCAAAAAAGCATTCTGAACGCCGTTGAGGTGCTGCTGCAGAGCGCCTGGCGTGACTGGAAAATCGGACGAAGTGGTTTGGCCCGCAACGAATGCGTTGCCCGACGAATCCACGGTAATCGCCGTGGCAGCGTCCGCGCCGCTGCCGCCGAGGGTCGCGTTGTAAACGATGGAAGTGCCATCGGCGTTCAGCTTGAGCACGAATGCATGTCCCGTGCTTGTCTTGCCGGCGACGTAGGCGTTCCCCGCGGTGTCCACAGCAACCGATGAAGCCGATGCGACAGACGGCGGGAGATAGGTGGAGTAGATGAACCTGCTGCCATCGGCACTGATTCTGGCAGCGAACGCTTTGGACGTGGTGCTGGACTCAATCACAGCGCCCGGCGTGGTGGGAAACTGTCCGCCGGTAGAGCCAATCACCACGACATTGCCATTCGCATCCACGGCAAGCGCCGTTCCCAGGTCCGCTGTGGGACCGCCGAGAAGCGTGCCCCAAATCTGGTTACCGGATGGATCGACCTTTGTCACCGTGGCGTCGGAACATGGCGTCGGAATGGAACCGATGAGGCCGGTGGCCACGAAGCACGTTCCGCCTCCGCGTTGCGTCTGCGCGCCTCCGGCCGTAGCCACTCCGTCGAGGTAGTACGCGTTACCGGCGGCGTCGAAGAAGGCGTGCCCGAAGCCGGGCTGCTTGACGGTAGTGATGCTCGCAGGAACCGGTTGGGCGAGTGCGCCGGCAGTAACAGCGAGAATGAGCGCGCCGAGTCGGAATCGCCCACCGCCGGGGCATTCGGACGCTTCCTCCCGCTTGCCGCCATCACATTCCAAAGGCTTCGCCATTCTGTTTTCCCCGCGAGAGTAGGGGAGAAAGCAGGCGGGTTGCCACGGGCTTACTTCTTCTTCACTCCGAGAGTCGTCACACTGGTTGTGGGCGTCCCGTTGTCACGATCCTGGATGTGGATGATCGACGCGGCCGCCATGCACTGCACGGAAAAGTGTTTGTCGTCCATGAGCGGTTTCAGTTTGGGAATGCTATTGTCGTTGCCGCGCGTTCCGAGCGCTTTCGCCGCCGCCAGGCGAACTCCCCAGCTATCGTCGGTGACTGCCCACTCGAGGAGCGTAAGTGCGTACGGGTCGGGGTCTTTGTCGAGCGATGCAGCGGCGGCGGCGCGGCCGCCTGCGCCCTTGTCGCTGAACGCGTCTTTGGCTACCGGCAAACCCATCGCTGCCGGACCCAGAAATGTTCCCGTGACGTCTTCGGCGCCCATCCAAAACAGGATTTGCGGATGGCGCAGTTTGTGTTTGGCGTCGCGGATGGCTCCCGTAACCATGTTGGGGCCGGTCTTCACGTTGCCCGCCAGGACGCCTTTGATGACCTCCTGACCGGATGTGTCGCCCATATCGGTGAGGCTTTTGGCCGCCTGGAACGCCACCTCGTCACTCGGGTCGTCAAGCGCGGTTTTCAGGGCGGGTATGGCTTGCCGCGCCTTCATCAGTCCGAGGGCGGCTGCCGCCGTCTGCCGCACCACGGCGTCCTTGTCCGTGGAGAGGACATTCTCTACCAGGTTAACCGCGGCATCGTCGGAACCGCCGATGGAACTCAACGCGCTTAGCGCTTCGCGCCGGTGTTCCGGGTTGCCATCGACCACGGCTTTGCGCAGAAATGTCCAGCTCGCATTTGCCGAATCGGCTGGGACGCTATCTGCCGCGATTGTTTGAAAATTTACCAATAACGCAAATGAGAGAAGACGAACGCACCACATAGCGATGATGTAGGTGCACGCGTACAACCTAGGGATTGTAAATCACATTAGTAAATTCTCATCTCTTCCCCCTCGGGGGTGCTGCGTCGGACAATAGAATATGCAGATTCCAGGTCCCCCCAACACTGGCGCCGAGCAGCAATCGCCCGCAATCGCGATGCGGGTAGATACCACCGCGATCATCACGAAAATCTCCAATGTAAAAGAGGCACGTGCCTTACCTGCCGGTACTGTAGCCGGAGATCGCCATGGAGGACTTACATTCAGCGACGCTATTGCCGCGGCTCTGGAAAGCCGCAGCATGAGCGGATGGCAGGAAGTTCGTATCGCTGAAGGCGAAGTGTGGACGATTATCGTACTGAATCGCTAATTGCGCCGCCCTTAACGGTACGCGCCAGCAGTATGGTGTAAGGTATGCTCGCGAACTCCCGATTGAATTCTTCTTCGGGAGTTTAAACGTGAGAAAGTTCGCTTTGACGCTGTTACTCGCCGCGAGCGTCGCATGCGCCGCGGATGTCCACTTCACCTGGCTGCCGTCGTTCAGCAACATTCCCGGGATCCCGCAAACCAATACGGCAGTTACTCAGTATGGAGTCAACGTTCTGATGAGTTCCGACAACCAGAATGTGACTTCATTTGAAGTTACTCTTGTAGTTCAACTCGCGAATAACAAGATACAAACGTTTCACGGCGTCACACCGGTAGGTCCGCAAGCCGACGGCGTCCAGTATTCCACAATGTACTCAGTGTGGGTGGACACCAACCCGAATTTTCAGGTGCTGGCGATCGCAGTAAACGCGGTGGCGGGTCAAACGGCCACGCGACCCATCCCCGGCAAAGACTACAGCAACAGTTCAAGCCAGTAACAGCCGGCGTCCGCCGGTCGAAACTTTGTTCTAAAAAGCGAGACTTCGAACGAGCCCCGCCACTCCCGTCAGGGACGGCGGAGCCGGGTCGAATTCCAGACTCACCTTGACCTTTTGCTTTTGGGGACCGCATGTCATCTCGACGGGCCCGTCGCTCCCGGCCGTGATCACAATTTTGGTTGGATCTTCGATCAGAAATACGCGGCGGCCTTCGACGGTGTCGATGGCCATGCGAGCCTGCGCGCCCCGGCATTCCAGCTCTACAAACTCGCCGGAAACCGAGGGCCGCGAAGACCGGCCAAGGGAAGTCCGGGCAGCCGGAGCAGCCGGTCCCCGCCGCAGTTGTGGCGCGCCCTTATCTTCGTTCCGCGTTTCGGGCGGCGGCGCGGCGAACGCCGGCCGTGCGTGTGCTGCCGTCAAGCTGAGGAGCTCGCGGGCTGTGGCACGATCCTCATCCGATAATGCGACGTCCTGATAGTGCTTGGCGGCGGCTTCGGCGTTGGGTTGGTCGCCCACGTTGAGGTTCGCGTACACCGCGATGCGGAACAGCCGCGGCGCTTCGGCGGATGTGACTTTGTGAATGGGAGCGACGGTGGCCAGCGACTCCTTCGGTTCATTCGCCCGCAGTTGCGACTCGGCCAACTCCAGCCGAACCTCGGTACGATTCCCGTCGAGCGCCAGTAGCTCGCGGAGCACCTTGATGGCCTCGGCGCCATGCTTCCGCTCGAGAAGGCGGCCGTAGTCCCACAGCATCGTGGGATCGTGTGAACCGTGCTCGAACGCCTTTCCGAAGAGCGCGATCGCGTCGTCTACCTGGTTCGCGCGCCACGAGAGGTACCCGAGTCCCTGATACGGCTCGGCGCGATCCGGATATGCCTTCGCGAGCCGCTCCAGCGCGCTCTTCGCCTCGGCCTCCTTACCGGGCCGGTAGAGCAAGTCGGCTAACATGAGGGCCGTATCGCAATCGGACAGGGCTTCTACCGGGACCTCTGCCGTTTCCTTGTCCAGCTTGGCCGGCACCAGCACGCCTTGAAAGAACGTGCCGCGCATGTAACTCTGCAGGTCCAACTCGATCTGCGGGAGCGTGCGTCCGTAGACTCCCGTCAGCGCCTCAACGGAGGACTTGCCGGCTGCGATGGCACGGATCAGTTGGTTGAATTTCGGGCGATACTCGGCGCGCAGGCAGAGCATATGGGTGAGCGCCCACCCTTCGTTGTAGAGGCTTCCCGCCTTGTTCTTCTCGTTGTAATACGGCGAATCCTGGCCGGCGGAGAGAATGGTCGCGAGCGGCACCCAACTGCCTTCCAGTAGCGCCTGACGCCGGCCCGGAATGAGGTCGCCGATAATCACTTTGTCGTTGATGGGCCGCAGCGTGGAGTAAAGCTCGGCCAGCCCTTCGTTCAGCCACGGCGGAAGATCCAGGCCGGCGTGGCGCACCAGCAGATGCACGTACTCATGCACCGCGATAGGAAAGGTATCCGACCCGGCGTGGCTCATCACAATGTAATCGCGCTGCGGCGTCTGATTGTAATACGCGATGGCCACCTGGTTGAAGCGGTAAGGTTCGTATTCCTTCATGGAGCCGAACGCCACCAGAGGTACCGGCGCCGGTTTGGCGGGCGGGGATGGGAAGATCTGCAGGAAGAAGCCGCGGACCTGCTCGAATTCGCGGATGGTGTCGCGGGCTGCGCGCTGGCCGGCCGCGCTGTACATTTCGAAATTGGATGTGCGCAGGCGCGTCCAGTGCGGTTCGGCGGCATGTGCGGCGAAGGATAGGGTTAGGGCGAGCAGGAGGCGCGACATTGGGAGTTATCGTAGCGCGGTGGTTAGCGGATGTAAATCATAACTCCGGCTAGCGGCCGCGCGTCGCGCGAATCATTTTGCCCCACAGCGCCTGGCCGAGTTCTTCGGCATCATCGGGGTCCACGGGCGTGACGGTGATGTGCAGGCCGGCCATTTCGTCTGTGGTCGCCGGGCCGTAGCGAACCTCTTTCGGCGGTTGGTTCGGATTGCGCGGGTTCGCCGCCGAATTGTCGTAGACGAATTCCATCACCACGCGTGTATCGGCAGGCAGGCGAATCGGCGCAGGGTAAATGTAGAGCTGCTGCCAGTTGAAATCCCAGTTTGGGATGTGGATGAGCGTTTTGCGTGTGCCGTCCGGCAGCACGGCGTACCCGGTCATCTCCTTGCAGACATAATGCGCGTGCGGATTGATGGCGATTGCGTCCACATCCACGGGCACCGTGAATGCATCGGTGACTTTGTAGGCGGCATCGCCCGGCGGGATATCGATCTTCGTGGAGCCGAGCGGGATATCGTAGCCCTGCCGCGTGGGCTTCTGGTCCGTGAAGTAGAGAGCGATGCGTGTGCGATCGCGCTCCGGCTTGCCCGTCGGATGATAGTGGACCTGCAGAACAAGGTCCGCATTGCCGTGGAGAATGCCCGCCATTCCCGCCGGCGGCTGATACGGCTGGCTGCCGGGCGTCCACCCGGCGATGCCGTTGGCGGGCAGAAACCCAGGCGTGCCGAAGCACGAATATCCATCGCTGGTGTCACGCTTGCGCGCGGTGCCCGTGGTGTCCTGAAACAGCAGGGCGTGATGCACCACTGCCGGATCGCCGGGACGGATATCGATGGCGCGAAGGTAGTGCGCGCGCGAGGCCGGCGCCGGAATATCGAAGCAGCGGTATTGGTCCGGACCATCGGCGGGGATTTCGTAATCGGCGCGCATAGCGGCTTCGGCATCGGGAGTGCCGAGAGGCCAGCCCGCGAGGAAATGCGGAGCGGGCGGAATGCGCGCCGGGTCGCCCTCGGGAGCGCCGGCCGCAGCCCAGGCGGAGAGGGTCGCGATCTGCGCGGGAGTGAGCTTGCGTTCGCCGGCGAAGTGCGGAGCGTCGGGAAGCCAGGGCGGCATGTAGCGCGTGCGAGTGACCTCAGCGATGGTCTGCGCGCGCCGGGACGCGTCGCGGTACGAGACCAGGGGAAACGGAGCGCCTCCGCCCGCATGATGGCACGATGCGCACTTGCTATACAAAATCGGAGCTACGTTGCGCGCGAAATCCGGAGGCGGAACAGCGGCCGACGCAAACAATGCGGCCAGAAGGATCACGTTCTCATTTTAGGCCGGAGGCGCCTGGGTCTTACGAGGCCCTGAAAAAGTCCGGCTGCCGTTCTCGTCGCACTCCCTTCGCCTTTCGATAGGCCGTTTACCGCTCCCTCACGGTCACGGCTCCGTTAGCAGAATTAAGTACAAACGGAGCCGTGACCGTGAGGGAGCGGTAAAAGGTGCCGGTTATTCGAGTGCGTCTTCAAGTCGTTGCTATTCCGAGCCGCATTTTTCCAGCCAGTCCTGCCACTCCTTCTCTGCTTTCAACCCTTCCTTCGCCTGCGGTCCGAAGAAGTAGAAGCTGCCGACGAAAAACGCGTGTTCACCCATGCCGCACGTGCTGAGCAAGGCAGCCCCGGGTGTGGGTTCATCCAAACGCACGACCACCTGGTTCGGCTGTGACTCCGGTCCGGCCTTTTCCACGACGCCCGCCAGCGGTGCGGTTCCGGCGCGCGACTGCACCTTGGCTCCGGCCGCGAGTGACGGCACGCCGAGCCTGCCCATCAACGCGCGCCATCCCTCGATCGTCGTGCCCGCGACCGGCGCCATCACCTGAAAGTGCGCGCCGGGCTGGCCGCGATACTGCGACAGATACATCCGCAAGACCACAAAGAACGAGGGCCAGCCGTTCTCGACTTCACCGAGCTGATTGTCCCACTCGTCGGATTCCGCAAACAGGCTGTGCACGACGCGCACGATGCACGTGCCGCCGTCGCGCGCTTCGACGGTCCACTCGGTCGCCATCTGGGGTGCTCCCGGTCCCAGGCCTTCGCCAGTCGCCGTGAAGCGATGCGGCGCCTCCCACGCAGTGATTTCGGACTCGGAGTCCATGCCGGGTCCGAAGTTGAGGACCATTTTGCCGCCGACGTGCGGCTCTACCTGGGCCGGCACGAACCACTTCGAAATGCCGGAGCCCGTCGCGACGGTTTCCCAAACTTCTTCGGGAGTGCCGGGAACTTCGACCTCAACCGAGATCGAGCGGCGTCCATTTGCTTCCTTCTTCACGCTCATGATTGCTCCTTCGCATTGGTATTTGGCGGCATTGGATAGGCCACAGCAATCAATCTGTGCGGCCGGCCGCCCGGGGCCTCTTTGTCGTGATATTTCGCGGCGAGATGCGTAATCGCGCGCGCGAGTTCCTCTGTGAATCCGGCCCGCTCGGCCGCGCTCCGGAAACGGATCACGGTATCGATCGAGAGCGTCGGGAGCCGTTTTTCTGTTTCGGCCGATCGCGTCACTAACGCCTTGACTTCGCAGACGATGCGCGCTGCCAGCGCGATCAGGTAGCTCGCCGACAGGCGGTCGGGGTTGCGGTCGGGGTCGGCCGCGGCTGGACCCATGGCGGCCGGAGAGACCAGGTAAGACGCGGCGCTCGCTACCATCATGCGTTCCGTGAGTCCGCCCCACTGCCGTTTCTCGGCGATGCGGACCAGGTCGTAAGATTCGAGCGCGCGCAGATGATAATTGATCTTCTGCCGGGGGATGCCGAGTCTGGCGGCGAGTGTCGCGGCGGAAGCCGGTTCGGCCAGTTCGGAAAGCAGACGGCTGCGGACGGGATCGAGTGCCGCGGCGGCCGCGGCGGGATCGTCAATGACTTCTATAGCCAACATCGAATATCGATATTGGATCATTGACAAATTTTGTTGTCAAGTAATTTATTGAGCTTTCCCGCGATTTTGCGTCAGCAAACAAGTTGGGGGCTCTGGTGCGGATGATAGGACTTGAACCTACACTCCCTTGCGGGAACTGGAACCTAAATCCAGCGCGTCTGCCAATTTCGCCACATCCGCACGCTGCACCCGATTATAACAATCGTCAGACAAGGCCCAGGAATTTCGGCGAGTAACCCGGGAACACTCCGTTCAATGTTGGATTGCCCAGGTGCCGCGCCACCAATTCGCCGAGCACATCGCGGAAATCGGTGGTCAGCGCGAGGTCACGGTTCTCGTACAAGTGCTCTTTTTCGAGCCCCGGCCACTTGCCGTACACCTTGCCGCCCTTCACGTCTCCACCCATCACGAACATGCAGTTCGCGTGACCGTGATCCGTGCCGCGATTTCCGTTTTCATGCGCCGTGCGGCCGAACTCCGACATCGTCACCAGCGACACATCCGCCATGCGGTCGCCCATGTCCTGCCAGAACGCCGCGATCGCCTGACCGTAGTCGCGCAGCAAATTCGCAAGCTGTCCCTGATCGGCGCGTTGACCCACTTCATTCACGTGATGGTCCCAGCCGGGCACATCCGCAAACGCCATCTCCAGGCCGACATCGCTCTTGATGAGTTGCGCGATCTGCCGCAGGCTGTCGCCCAGCCGCCCCTTCGGGTAGTCCGCCCCGTTTGCGGGCGCGTACGGCTGCTTCTGAATACTCTGCAGCATCGAAACCGCTTCGAACGTCTCGCGACCCGTCGCCGCCAGTGACGCATCCTTCGCGCCCTCGTACATCTGCTCGAACTGTTTGGCGGCCATCTGATCCTTTACCTGAAAACCGCCGATGCTCGCCAGTGAAATCGCAGGCTCATCGCCGCGCATCGCCCGCGGAAGCGTCGGGCCGAGCGCCACCGCGCGAACCGGCGACACCTTGCCCTGCTCATGCGGCAGCGCGCGATTCATCCAGCCGCTCGTAGTCGCTTTCAAACCAGGCGTGCCCGATTCCATGTAGTCCTGCGCGTCGAAGTGCGAGCGCGTCGGATCGGGCGAGCCCACCGCGTCCACAATCGCCAGATGCCCCTGCGCAAACAGCGGCTGCAAGGGCGCGAGCGAGGGATGCAGTCCGAAAAAGCCGTCGAGATCCAGCGCGCCGGCAGCGGCCCCGGGACGCGGAATCGAAATCGTCGGCCGCAGATTGTAGTACGCCTTTTCGCCGTGCGGCACCACGATGTTCAAACCGTCCGCCGCGCCGCGCTGAAAGATCGCGACCAGAATTTTCTTGCGGGGAGTGGGCGCGTCCGCCGCATACAAGGCCCGCTTCAGCCAAAGCGGCGCAGTGCCTACACCCACCATCGCCAGTGCCGAATTGCGAAGAAAATATCGACGAGTGCTGCTCATAAAGTTTCCCTACCGTTTCTGAAATTCCGGCGAACCGAGAGCGATGCCCTCAGCCGGCTTGTCCACTTTGACGCCCTGCATTTTGTTGCCGGCAAGCTGCAGCGCGAAGTTCATGCGCGCCAGCAGTCCCGCCGAGTTGTTCCATTCCTTGCTCGAATTGGAGTAGCCCGTCGGCTCGATCTTCCGATACAACGGCTCGCCCAGTTGCGCGATTTGATTGGCCAGCGGAAACGCGAAATCCACATTGCCGCCGGTGGCCCGCACCGCGCTCGCCACCAGCTCCAGCGGCGACTTCATCTTGCTGCGATACGCTCCCACGCTCCAGAATTCCTTGCTGTTGAACATGGTCTTGAGCACCTCGCGAATGTCGCCGCGGGTCTTGGTGAACGTCGCCGCCATTGCATCGATCAGCGCCTGCGGCGGATCGTCGGCCACGAAGCGCTGCGCCAGTTCGCGCGAAATGAAACGCGCGGTGGCAGGGTGATGGGCCACGATGTCCAACACTTTCTCCCCATCGCTGATGCCGCCGCCCGCCGGAATTTTGACGCCGAGCACGGTCTTTTCGCCGTTATCGTGCAGGCGCGGATTGAATACGAATTGCCCGCCCCGCTGCGGCTGATTGATGGTCCAGCCGGTGAAGCAGCGCGCCACTTCCGTGACGTCCTTCTGCGTATAACCGCCGTCCACGCCTAGCGTGTGCAGTTCCATCAACTCGCGCCCGTAGTTTTCATTCAGTCCGCGGCTGCGATTCTTGCCGCGCCCCTGCGGCGCATTCGGCCCCACGCTCTGCCAGTTATCCAGGTAGAACAGCATCGCAGGACTTTTCGCGGTGGCTTCCAGAAGGTCGCGGAACTTGCCGAGTACGTGGGGACGAATCGCATCGCGTTCGTAGTCGGTCACCAGGTAGCGGTCGGCGCCTTTATCCAAAAAAACGTTGAAGTGGTTGAACCAGAAGTCATCCAGCACTTCTTCCAACTGGCGGTTGCTGTAGACGGCGCGCAGCAGCTTGGCTTCCGTCAGGTCACGCTGAATCACCTGTGCCGGACCGCCCGCCAGTTCCAGCTTGCGCCGTAACTCCGGAGGCGCCGCGACGAATAGAGCCTGCCGGACTCCCTGCGGTAGCGCCGAGATCACGTCGATCTGCTTGTCGGCGGGCAGCGCCTCAAACGCTTGAACGCGCTCCTGCGGCGTGCCTGCGCGGAGACTCCGAATCTCATCCTGCGTCAGAACCTGTCGAAGTTCCTCGGGCGCGGGCGCACCCGGCGGCAGCGCCGCGGCGTCTCCTCCAGCCTGCTGCCGCTTTTCGTAACGCGCCACCAGCTTCTCAATCAGCATGCGCTTCTGCGGATCGTTCGGGAACGGCATCTGGCCGGACACCATCTGCTTGATCATCTGCGGAGTTGGATAATTTCGTACCAACTCGGCGCTGCTGAGGTTGAGGGTGTCCAGCAGCTTCAGCTTTTCGAGCAGCACCGGATTCTCCGCGATCCGTTCGGGATGCAGTTGCTGGTCGATCCACTGCTTCAACCCGATCGCCCGCACCTGCTCGGCGTCGCCCGGCCGCGGCCCGAAGGTCAGCCGGTTCAGCGCGTGCTCGATTCGCTGTTCTTTCGGTATTTCTTTGAAGAATTGGCGGGCTTCGTCAGCGCTCTTTTTGCCGGCGTATGCCGATGCTGCCATGGTGGCAGACAAAAAAGCGGCGCATGTGAGCGCGGCCCATGTTCGCTTGCGCATCCTTGTCCCTCTGTAGGACTTAAACGCCTGAATTGCCCGCAAGTTGCGGCCGGTGCGTAAAACTGTGTAAACGGTTTCCATAATACCGCTCTACAATGTACGCATGCAGAGCGCTCGGGTGTGTATTTCGTTTTTGATGCTTGCCGCGGCCCTTTCGGCTCAGGCCGCCGGCACAATCCAGGCGACCGGCACAGGCACCGTGAACGTCAATCCGGATCAGGTTCAGCTCAACGTCACTATCTCTACCGACGGCGCAACCGCCGCCGCCGCGACCCAGCAGAACGCCACGCAATCCGCCGCCGTCACCAAAGCCCTCCAGCAGGTGCTCGGCAATTCCGGCTCGCTACAGACCGTCGGCTATTCCGTCTACCCGCGTTACAGCAACTCGCCCGGGCAAGCCTCCACCATCGTTGGCTATACCGCGAGCAACACGCTGCAAATCACGTCGAGCGATCTCACGCTCGCAGGCCCGCTGATTGACGCCGCCAACCAGGCGGGCGCGACCAGCACGGCCGGCTTGAATTTCGGACTTAAGGATTCTGACCCGGCGCGGCTGCAGGCGCTCGCACTCGCTTCGAAGCAGGCGCTCGCTCACGCGTCCGCCATCGCCTCCGGGCTCGGGGCGCACGCCGGCGCGGTGCTGTCCGCGCAGGAGAGGGCCGCAGTGAGCACGCCGATTTATACCTCTCTGCAAGGCGTCGCCAGTTCTACCCAAATCACCAGCGGCACCATAGCTGTCAACGCCACTGTGACCGTAACCGTCCAGCTTACGCAATAATTAGAGCATGACTCAGGAGATTGCGACGTTGGGCGGCGGCTGCTTCTGGTGCCTGGAAGCTGTGTACAACGAAATGGAGGGCGTGCGGAAAGTCGTATCCGGCTATATGGGCGGATTTGTTTCCGAGCCATCGTATGAAGCGGTTTGCACGGGCAAGACGGGGCATATTGAAGTGGTGCAATTGACCTTCGACTCCGAAATTGCGAGCTACCGGGATATCCTCGAGGTCTTCTTCGGCATACACGATCCCACAACCAAGGACCGTCAAGGTAACGATCGCGGACCGCAATACCGCTCCGCCATCTTCTATCACACTCCGCAGCAGAAAGAGACCGCACAGGCGCTCCTCCGGGAACTCGCCGATGAGGACGCGTTCGGCGCTCCCATCGTCACCGAACTGCGTCCGGCGGAAACGTTCTATCCCGCGGAAGATTATCACCAGGAGTATTTCGCGAATCACCCGAACCAGCCGTACTGCTCCTTTGTGGTCGCGCCGAAGGTGAGCAAGTTCCGCGAGCACTTTGCCGGCAAGCGGCGCGCCTAGCCATGCGCGTCGCGATTCTCTCCGATATTCACGACAACGTCTGGAAACTGGCGGCGGCGCTCGGCTCGCTGCAGGACGCCGATGCGCTCCTCTGCTGCGGCGATCTCTGTTCGCCGTTCGTCGTCCATCAAATGGGTCGCGGATTTGCCGGGCCGATCCATGTCGTCTTCGGCAACAACGATGCCGACCTGTTCCGCATTACGATGAATGCGCGCAAGTACCCGCACATCCAACTGCACGGCGAAATCTTCCGCGGCGAATTCGGCGGCCGGCGTTTTGCGATGAATCACTTCGATGCCATCGCGCGGCCGCTCGCGGCATCCGGGGAATTCGATGTGGTGTGCTTCGGGCACAACCACAATTTCGAGATCGCGCGAATCGGAGCGGCGCTGGCGATCAACCCGGGTCCGATTATGGGAGCGGCGTTCGACGCCAACGGCGAATCCCGCGACGTGCCTTCGACGTATGTGATCTACGACACCGAATCGGACGTAGCGACCGGTCTCCAGACCGGTTGCAGGCGCGCATAGCGCGCCAGGGTACCGGCCTGCAGACCGGCACCTGCTAGCACCCGTGTTCGCGGGCGTGCTCCCTGAGGGCGCCCATGGCGCGCTCTTTTGCTCCTAATTCGCGTTCGATTTCGCGATCGGTTTCGTCCACGCGCATGTCATCCTGCATGCGCAACGCTTCAGCCGCATCTTTGGCGAGCTCGGAAAGGCGAATGAGATGTTTCTGGACTCCGTCAATCAACTGCTGTTTGAGCAGACACGGCGCAGGTGTGCGAGCGGCGGTCATTCGTCAGAAAATTAAAGAGCCGGTGACCGTCGAACTGCGGCGGCCAGCCGGCTCCTGCTTAATCATCCAGCATTTGTGTTCGATGCCCCAGCCTACGTTCACTGCCGGGGTGCCTCCCACGCTTTCAAGATACCGCTGTTGGAATGGGCTGTGTGTACGCGCCTTCACTCGCCCGTGGAATTTGCGAGCCGCCGCGCCACTTCCGTGTAAATCTGCACGGCCGCCCGCAACTGCCGCACCTCCTCTTCCAGCGCGGCGCGCTGCCTCCGCAGTCCATCCAACTTTCTGCCTTTATGCAATCCGCTGTGAGCTCTTTTCCGCTTTTCCATCCGCTGCAATGGCATGTAGACAATATGGAGCACCGGGTCCGGAATCACCATAAACAGGGAGTAAAAAAATTGTAAGGAGCAGCCCTGAAAGAGTACACTAACTTTCATGCAATATTACGGATCGAAGGAAATGGCGGCAAGCTTCCGCACTGTCCGCAACAACACGATTGCGGTTGCCGAAGAGATTCCGGAAGACAAGTACGGCTTCCGGGCCACACCGGAGAACCGCACCGTGGCCGAGACCCTGGTGCACATCGCCCGCTACTGCGAGGGAGCGGAGAAGATTCACAAAGAGTTGCACCTCTCCACCCTGGAGGGCTACGATTTTATGTCCTTCTGGATGCCCATTCTTACCGACGAGAAGACGCCCCGTAGCAAGGCGCAGATTGTCGAGATGCTGCGCACCTCCGGCGACCGCTTTGCCGGATGGCTCGAAAGCCTCAGCGACGGCTATCTCGCCGAGCGGGTGGAAATGCCTTCGATGATGCCCGGGCCGCGCAGCAAAACCCGCTTCGAAATGTTGCTCAGCGTAAAAGAGCATGAGATGCACCATCGCGGACAGTTGATGGTGTTGCAGCGCATGACCGGAGGCGTTCCGCCGCTCACGCGCGCGATGCAGGAACGCATGGCGCAAATGGCCGCGGCCGCCAAAAAGTAGCCTACTGGGGCGGACCGAATAGCGAGAGGGGTTGGAGTGAGACGACTTTCCACTTCGACCCCTCTTTTTTCATTTTCGCGACGATGTTTTCCCGGCGGTGTTTCGTGGTGGCCTCCGTGCCGCGCGACGTGAGGCTCAACTCCCAATCCACCGTCAGCGTGCGGTCGGTGTCCGTGCCGTCATTCGAAGTAAGTTCGAGCGCCGCATCCACGTCGAAGTCGCGCGAGAGCGCGGCGACGTTCGCCTGAAAATTGTCGAAGCCCGGCATCGAGCGGTCGAACACAGCGAGGAAGGGAACCCCGCCGGCATTGTCATCTTCGTGCGCCAGCGCCGCGGACGCGGTCGCCAGCGACTCCCACGCGCTATCGGCGTCCGGCGGCGCGAACAGACGAGACGGCTGGAGCGAGACAATCCGCTCTCCCGAAACTTTCGCCGTCACCTCCGCGGTCCGCGTGGTGCGACTCCGCGCGCCGCCGCGGCCCGTCATTTCCAGAGTCCACTTCATGCGGTCGCCGCCGAGGAACGTAACATTCGCCGTTACGTCGAAACGGTTGAGCAGCGCTTCTGTGTCCTTGCGAATCTCCTTATACCCCGGCGCGGTGGGATCGAAGAGCAGCCACAGGCCTTTGGCATTCGGCGCGCTCAGATCGTCGATGGCGGCTTGAAAGACCTGCCGCGAATCCTGCGCACAGACACTGCCGGCAATCGCCGCCACGAGCAACGCGACAGCTACTCCCCGCGGCATCATGTCCGGTAGCTCGCGTTGATCCGGATGTACCCCTCCGTAAAGTCGCACGTCCAGAAGCGAGCCTCGCCTTTGCCTTTGCCGCGGATGGCAAATCGAATCTCGCATTCCGCGGCATCCAGCTTCTTCTTCAACTCTGCTTCCGGGAATGGCGCAGCCAGCCCTGCTTTGCACACCGCTATTCCCTGCATGAAAATGTCCGTCTTCCGCGGATCAAACGCGACGCCGGCATTTCCCGCGGCGGAGAGGATGCGGCCCCAGTTGGGGTCGGACCCGGCAATTGCCGTCTTCACGAGCGGTGAGTTCGCAATGGCGCGCGCCAGTTTTGCCGCTGCCTCGTTGTTGCCCGCGCCCGAGACGTCGATGGTGACCAGCTTACTCGCGCCTTCGCCGTCTTTCGCGATCGCCTTCGCCAGCGACTGCATCACACCTGTGATGGCTTCTTCCACCTTCGCGAGTTCCTTCGGATCCGGCCGGACGCCGGAAGCGCCATTCGCCAGCAGCACCAGCGTGTCATTGGTCGAGGTGTCCCCGTCCACGGAGATACGGTTGTAGCTGCGCTCCACACCGCGCTTGATCATCGCGCGCAGAGCGGCCGGAGGAATCACCGCGTCGGTGAGCACGAAACCGAGCGTGGTCGCCATGTTCGGCTGAATCATTCCCGAGCCCTTGGTCATGCCCGCAACCCGCACCGTGCCCCGCCGCATCTTCACTTCGGCGAAAGCCGTCTTCGGCACCAGGTCCGTGGTCATGATCGCGCGCGCCACATCGTCGAAACGTTCCGTACCGAGCCCTTCAATCAGCTTGGGGAGCGATCGCGTAATTTTCGCCGCCTCCAGCTCGACCCCGATGACTCCGGTGGATGCAGGCAGCACCTGAACGGGCGGAAGTTTCAGCAGCTTCGCAACCGCCTTAGACGTCGAGAGCGCCACAGCATCGCCCGTCCGCGTGGCGCAATTCGCATTGCCGGCATTGACCAGGATCGCGCCTACTAAGCTGCGCGAGAGTTTCAAATTGCGCTTGCAAAGGCGCACAGGGGCGGCCTGCACGCGATTTTGCGTGAACACGGCCGCGGCCGCGGCAGGCAGTCCCGTGACGATCAGCGCGAGATCGTCGCGTTCCACCGCGCGAATTCCGGCGTAAGTGGCGGCGTATGCGTAACCCAACGGAAGGTTCAAGAGCGTGCTTCTCCTACAGTCTCATTCTCGGCGATGTGCTGGCCGTTGGCGAAATCGGCGGCGCTCATCCGCTTGCGTCCTTCCGCCTGCACCTCGATCAATTCCAGCGCACCCTCCCCACAGGCAATCGTGAGAGGTTTGGTGCTGACGATAGCGCCCGCCGTTCCCCTTGCGGTATGAGGGCGCGAGCGCCAGATGTGCAGCGGATGACCGCGAAAGATGGTGAAGGCTCCGGGCCACGGCTGAAATCCGCGCACCCGGTTGTGGATGGCCTGCGCGGATTGCGACCAATCGATGAGCCCATCCTCCTTGTTGATAATCGGCGCGTGAGTGGCCAGCGAGTCGTCCTGCTTTTCGGCGGCGATTGTTCCCGCTTCCAGCCCGGCGAGCGTCTCGACCAGAAGATCGGCGCCCATTTCCGAAAGGCGGTCCGCCACTTCAACCGAAGTCTCGTCCGCGCCGATGCCGGTTTCGCGTTTCAACAGCATGTCGCCGGTATCGAGTCCGGCATCAATGCGCATCGTCGTCACGCCGGTGAGGGTTTCGCCGTTGACGATCGCCCATTGCACCGGTCCGGCGCCGCGATACTTCGGCAGCAGCGATGCGTGCACATTGATAATCCCGAGCCGCGGAATATCGATGACGGATTGCGGAATAATCTGCCCATAGCCCACCACCACCATCACGTCGGGCGCCAGCTCGCGCAGTCGCGCGACGGCTTCGGGCCGGCGCACGCGCTCCGGTTGATAGACCTCTATTCCCAGTCGCAGGGCGGCTTCCTTTACGGGCGGCGGAGCGAGTTGACGTCCGCGGCCGCGGGGACGGTCAGGCTGTGTGACCGCGAGCAGCACCTCGTGACCCGCCTGGACCATGCGCTCCAGCGTGGGAACGGCAAACGCGGGCGTGCCCAGGAAGACGGTGCGCATCGCGCGTCAGTCCCAATCTCCGGCGCGCCGCAACTTTGTGATCTTGCGCTTCATGAGGTCGCGTTTGAGCGCGCTGATGTGGTTGATGTAAAGGCGTCCGTAGAGGTGGTCGGTTTCGTGCAGCAGGGCGCGCGCCAAAAGATCCTCGCCGCTCACCTCAATGGTTTCCCCTTTGGCGTTCTGCGCGCGGGCCGTGACGCGGTGGGCGCGGCGCACTTGTTCGCGAAATCCGGGGATGCTGAGGCAGCCTTCCTCGCCCGTCTGTTTGCCTTCCACCTTCACAATCTCCGGATTGATCAGCACGATCCGTTCGGCTTCATTTTCGCCGTTCGAGCAATCGATGACCGCGATCTTTTTGCCGATGCCGATTTGCGGCGCCGCCAGCCCGACGCCTTTCGCCGCGTACATGGATTCGAACATGTCGTCGAGCAGCGTGTGCAGCTCCGGCGAATCGAAATCGGTTACGGTGTCGGCTTCGCGTTCCAGCACGGGGTCGCCGAATTTAACAATCGGATAAACCATAGTTCAGAAGTCTTTCACCTGCTGCATGTAGCCGGCGTAGTTGCGCCGCGTTTCCTGTAGCGAATCGCCGCCGAATTTTTCGAGGAACGCCTGCGCCAGAACAATCGCCACCATCGCCTCCCCGATCACGCCGGCGGCCGGGACCACACAAACATCGCTGCGCTCGTACGCGGCCAGTGCGGGCTCGCGCGTTTCCAGGTCCACCGATTCAAGCGGCCGGCGAAGCGTCGAGATAGGCTTCAGCAGCCCGCGCACCACCACATCCTGTCCGTTCGTGATGCCGCCTTCGAGCCCGCCCGCGCGATTGGCGCCGCGCGTGAACCGCCGCTCTTCGCGGTTGTAATGGATCGTGTCCTGCACCTTGCTTCCGAATGCCGATGCGCCTTCCGCGGCGAAGCCGACCTCCACGCCCTTGACGGCCTGCATGGAAACGATCGCCTGCGCCAGGCGGCCGTCCAGGCGCGTGTCCCAGGCGATGTGCGACCCCAGGCCGACCGGCAAGCCGCGCGCGACTACTTCGAACACGCCGCCGGCCGTATCGCCGGTGCGGTACGCTTCATCCACCACTTCCTTCATGCGAGCCTCTACGGCGGGGTCGACGCAGCCGAGCAGCACTTCGTCCCTGGCGGCGAGCGCGGTGAGCTCGTCCCAGGTCGCGGGCCGGTCCAGAAACACGGGGCCGACCGCGATGACGTGGCTGAGCACCTGGACTCCGAATTCGGCGAGCAGCGCCTTCGCCAGCGCGCCGACGGCTACACGGGCCGCGGTTTCCCGGGCGCTGGCGCGTTCCAGAATGTACCGCGCGTCGTGGTAGTTGTACTTGATAGCGCCAGCGAGGTCCGCGTGCCCCGGCCGGGGCCGCGTGACGGGCTTGGACTTCGGGTCCGCCGTGTCGGCGCTCTCGACGGGCAGAACGTCGGTCCAATTCTGCCAGTCGCGATTGCGGATGACGATGGCGACGGGCGAGCCGATGGTATGCGAGTGACGCACGCCCGCAACGATTTCGGCGCGATCGGTTTCGATCTTCATGCGGCCGCCGCGGCCGAACCCCTGCTGCCGCCGCCACAACTCGCGGTTAACGCGCTCCAAAGATATCGGAATACCGGCCGGAAATCCCGTCACCGTAGCGACGAGGCACTCCCCGTGTGACTCCCCTGCCGTCTCAAAACGAAGCATTTGTAGTGAATTTTTATCGTAGCAGAGTGGGAGCTGGATTCCACCGCGAGCTGCCCGCGAAGCTCGCCTGGCATTTGGCGCCTGACCGGATACTCCCTGAAATTATGCTATATTCACCTTTTTAGCACTCATTCTCTGAAATGTCGCCACATCCAAAAGCTTCCCGCGCCCGTGTTCTGCTCACGAGTGTCTTTGGCCCGTACGCTCAGGACGATGATTTCGGCAGCCGCCGCATCAATCCGATGGAGCTCTACCACAATCAGGTAACCCGCGAGCAGGGCCCGTTCTCGCTGCGCATGTTCCACCGCTCGTGGGGCATTCTGATGATTCAGAGGAACATCTCCGCGCCCACCACCGTTCTCGATTTTCCGACACGCGATGCCTTTGCCGCGGAGCTGCGCGCCAATCGCTATGACGTGGTCGGAATTTCTTCCATCATCGTCAATATCGGCAAAGTGCGAGAGATGTGCCGCATGGTCCGCGAGCTAGCGCCGCAAGCCTCTATCGTCGTTGGTGGACACGTCAGCGCCATCCCGGGAATCGAGACGATGGTAGATGCCGACCATATCGTGAAGGGCGACGGCATCGCGTGGATGCGCCGTTTTCTCGGCGAAGACGAAACCGCGCCCATCCGCCATCCCGAGATCATCTCCGGCTTCGATGCCCGCACGCTCGGCCTCAAGCTGCCGCAGCAAAAGGGCAGCGTCGCCGCCACCATCATTCCGTCCGTCGGCTGCCCCATGGGCTGCAACTTCTGCACGACCAGCGCCTTCTTCGGCGGCAAGGGCAAATTCCTCAACTTCTACGATTCCGGCGATGAGCTCTTCGCAGTAATGAGCGAGATGGAAAAGAAGCTCGGCGTGAAGAGCTTCTTCATGATGGACGAGAACTTTCTGCTCCACAAACGCCGCGCGCTGCAACTGCTCGCGCGCATGCAGGCCGAGTTGAAACCGTGGGCGCTGTACGTCTTCTCCTCCGCCAACGCCATCCGCCAGTACACCATGCGGCAGCTCGTCGAGCTCGGCGTCTCGTGGGTCTGGATGGGCCTGGAATCGCCCCGCTCCAGCTATACGAAACTCGAAGGCGCGGACACGCTGCAACTCACGCGCGAGCTCCGCGAGCACGGCATCAAACTGCTGGGCTCCACCATCGTGGGGCTGGAGCACCACACGCCGGAAAACATAGAGGAAGAGATCGAGCACGCGGTCGCGCACGATACGGATTTCCATCAGTTCATGCTGTATACGCCCGTCCCCGGCACTCCGCTGCACGCGGAAATGACCGCGGAAGGCCGCATGCTGGACGGGGTAAATCTCGCGGATATCCACGGCCAGCACGCCTTCAACTTCAGGCACGCGGCTATCTCGCGGGAGGAGTCCAAGCGCTTCCTGGATGCCGCTTTCCGCCGCGATTTCGAGCGCAACGGCCCGAGCATTTACCGCATCTGCCGCACCACCCTCAACGGCTGGCGCCGGTACAAAAACGATGCCGATCCGCGCGTCCGCGCTCGCTTCGCCTGGGAAGCAAGGGCGTTGCGCGATGGCTACTCCGCCGCTTTGTTTGCCATGGAACGCCACCTCCGGAAGAGCAACCCGGCAGTTAGCCAACAGATCGGCGCCCTGCGCAAGGAAGTGGGCCGCGAATTCGGTTTCCTGAGCCGTGTGGTGACGGCCGCATTGGGTCCGGTCTTACTGTGGAGCGTTCGCCGCGAACAGCGCCGCCTGGAATCCGGCGTCACCTACGAGCCCGCAACCATCACGGAACGAAGAAACTGGGTCGTCAATCCAGAAGAATCTTCAGACTCGACATTTGCCCATTCCGGATCTCAACCGTTTGCGTCGATTGCCGGCCGTCCTTCTCAACCGTAATCTTGTACGTTCCGGGCGCCAGCGCGATCCGCGCGGGAGTGGCATACGCCGTCGGCTTCCCGTCTAACATCACCGAAGCGCCGCTAGGCGAGCTGGATAGCATCAATGTGCCGCCCACGCCGCGTAGCGCGATGGGGTCCACTTCCACCGGCGTCGAGCCCACCAGAATCTCCCGGCGCTCGGGCTGATATCCCGCCATGTTGATCTCCACCGTGTGGCGGCCGGGCGGCGCATTTAACGTGCACGGCGTGGCGCAAGTCGCATCGCCGCGGCCATCGAGCTTCGCTGTGGCGCCCACGGGACTGCTGCTCACCGCTACCGGAATCAGGTCCGCCGCGTGCTTCGGCGCGGGCGCAGATTCGCCGGTCACTGCTGGTTTCGTGCCTTCGTCTGCCGCTGCTTGTGCCGGAGGCACGGCCGGGGCGGCCTGGACGGGAGCGGGCATGGGACTCGGTTTGGCGTCCTCCGGACTCAACGCCTGAGCCTGCGGCGGGGCCTGCTGCTGCGGCGGCTGCGCCTGCGCCTGGGTCGGCCCTTGCTTTTCGACCTGTGCCGTTTTCGGCTGTTCGCCCTGGCGGTCCGTAAGCCACGGCATCGCCTGCCAGCCGATCAGCGCCAGCAGCAAGGCGGCCATCAACACCGCCAACAGGAACGGCAGAAAGCTGCTCTTCTTCTTCTCCGGCCCGGCGACTGTGGTGTCTCCATTGCTTCGCGCGCGACGCGACGGAGGGAGGGTAATGGAAGGTTTCGGCGCATCCGCCATGGTGGGCGCGTTCAAGCTTCCGCCGCGCGGTAGCGCTTTCCAGCTTTTCGTCGCGTTGCACGCCTTTTCCAGCGCGTCGGCGAACTCCTGGCAGTTTCTATAGCGCGCATCGGCCTTCTTGGCGAGTCCTTTGCGCAGCACGGTCTCGATCGGCCCCGTCAGCGACGGATTGATGCGGTGGGGCGCCTGCGGCTCTTCGGCAACAATCTTGTACACCACCGTCGTGAGATGCTCGCCTGTATACGGTTTTTCCCCAGTCAGCATCTCGAACGCGATCACCGCCAGCGAAAACTGATCGCTGCGCCCGTCCACCGGCTGACCCTGCACCTGCTCGGGCGACATGTAGTGCGGAGTTCCGACGATGGACCCCGTCATCGTGAACTGCTCCGATGCCGTGATCTTGGCAATTCCAAAATCGGTGATCTTGGCCGATCCGTCCGCCGCGATCATGATGTTGGCCGGTTTGATATCGCGGTGCACGATGCCCTTGGAATGCGCATAATCCAGCGCATTCGCCGTCTGCCCGAGGATGCCGAACATGCGCGCCGCGGCCAGAGGCTGCCCTTCGCTCAGTAGCGCGTCCAGCGTCGGACCGTCCACATATTCCATGGCGATGTAGGCGAGATCGCCCTGCTGCTCCACGTCGTAGATGGTCACGATGCCCGGATGGGACAGCATTCCGGCCGACCGCGCTTCCCGAAACAGCCGCTCGCGAAGCCGGTCCTGCTCGTCGGGGCTGCGGACTCCGCCAAGCTGGATCGTTTTGATGGCCACCGGCCGGCCGATGTTCGGATCGATGGCATGGTACACGACGCCCATGGCGCCGCGCCCCAGTTCGCGGACGATTTTATATCGGCCGATGCGATCCATTCACGATTAGTGTAGCGAAGCGGCGCCGCGCGGGACCATTCCACGGCTAAAATGAGACTTCGTGGTCACGGAAAGACACTCGGGGGATGAGGCGCTGAAGGGCGGCTGGCGGCGTGTTTCGCTGCGGGCTCGCGGTGTGAGCGTCCTGGCGTTTCCGCTCGCCGTGTTGTTTGTGACCTTGTTCGCTATTTACTGGGCCGAAAACGCCGTCTACCGCGCCGAGGAGACCGTAGGCCGGTATTACGAGACGCGCGGCGCCATTGTGCAACTGGGCAGTGCGGTGAGCGATGCCGAGGCGGCCGTCGGAGGCTACACGGCCACTGGATTCTCCCGTTTCCATGATGCCTTCCAGACAGCCCGGGCGTCCGCGGCGGCGGCGCTGCAGTCGCTTCCGCGGCTGACCGGCGATCAGGCCGCTACCCGCGCGGCAGCCGCGGACATCGAAAGGCTCGGCGCGCTGGAACTCGCTTCGCTGGATGCGCGCGCGGCCGGAGGTTCGCGTCCCGCCGGCAACCTGGTGGCCGATTTACAGGCGCGGCTTGCATTACTGGCAGGCGAGGAGGAGCGCCGCTTCACGCAAGCGCGCTACGAACGCGACCTCGCGCGGCGCAATCTCTTTCGCACCGTACTGGCCTGCGGCATCCTGGGGCCCATGGGCGCGTTGCTGATTCACCTGCTGGTGGCGGGCAGGCTGGTGAAGCGGATTGAGAAGGTCACGGAGAATGCGCGGCGGCTGGCGCACGGCCTTCCGCTGGAGCCGTTCCCGGGGGGAACTGACGAAATCGCCGCGCTCGCGCGCCAGCTTCAGGATGCCGCGACGCTCTTGCAGGAACGCGAGCGCGAGCTTCGCGGCAGCGAAACTCGCTACCGCGATCTCTTCGATCAGGCGCCGGTTCCTTTCGAAGAAACCGACAGCAATGGCGTGGTCACGCGCTTCAATCAAGCCGTTTGCGCGCTGCTGCGTTGCGCGCCGGCACGCCTGACCGGCCATTACGCATGGGACTTCGTTCCTTCCGATGAGCAGGAAGGTTTCCGCAGTGCAATGCTCGGCCGGATCGCTAGCGGAGCATCGGCCGCGCCCTTCGAGACCGAATTCGTGCTGGACGATGGCTCCCGCTTGTCGGTTGAAATCCGGGAGAGTCCGATCCGCGATGAGAACGGCCAAATCGCCGGATTGTGTCTGTCGCTGCTGGACATCACGGAGCGCAATCTGGCGGCGGTGGCGGCCCGGAAAGTGGAGCAGTATGCGCTGGAATTGAGGAATAAAAACGAGCAGCTCGGCCGCGCGCTCGAAGCCGCGCATTCCGCCACCGAGGCCAAGAGCCGCTTTCTCGCCAGCATCTCGCACGAGCTGCGGACGCCGCTCAACGGCATCATCGGGTTTTCCGAGTTGATGCACGACGGGCGCCTCGGCCCGATCCTGCCCGAACAGGTCGACGTGATGGCTGACATTCTCACCAGCGCGCGCCACCTGTTGCAACTGATCAACGATATTCTGGACCTCTCCAAGATCGAAGCGGGAAAAATGGAATTTCGCCCCGAGGATTGCGATCTGGGTGCGCTGATTCAAGAGGTAATGGATGTTATGGCGCCGCTTGCCGAAAAGAAGTCGCTGGCGATCGATACGAGAGTGCCCACGGGCGTGCACGCCTCACTCGATCCCGCGCGCTTTAAGCAGGTGCTGTATAACTATGTTTCCAACGCGGTGAAGTTCACACCGCAGGGCGGTAATGTTTCCGTGCGCATCTCCTATCACGAGCCCGACCGGTTTCAGTTAGAGGTGGCGGATACCGGAATCGGCATCCCGGAGTCCGAAATTCCACGGCTGTTTCAGGAATTTCAGCAGTTGCCGAATAGCCGCAAGGCGGAGCAGGGAACCGGCCTCGGTCTCGCACTTACCCGCGCCATCGTGGAGGCGCAAGGCGGGCGTGTCGGAGTGCGCAGCGAGCCCGGGCGAGGGAGCGTCTTCTCTGCTATATTGCCGTTGCACGGAAACGCCGCCGCTAGTGTAAACGGCTGACGCGTAAGATAGAATACAGATTCATGGCGGGCGAGCCCATCCTGATCATCGATGATACGCCGGTAAATCTGAAGCTCACGCGCATTCTGCTGGTTAACGAAGGTTATAAGGTCATTACGGCAGCGAGCGCGGAAGAGGGCCTGGAATTGCTGCGCGGCATGCATCCCGCGCTCATTCTGGCGGACATACAGTTGCCGGGAATGGACGGTTTGGAATTCACGCGGCGCATTAAGTCGGATCCTGCCACCAAAAACATACCGATTATTGCGCTGACCGCCTTCGCCATGAAAGGCGACGAGCAAAAGGCGATCGATGCGGGGTGCGACGGCTACATCACCAAACCCATCGATACCCGCACACTCGGCGCGCGCATTCGCGAGGTGCTGGGCCGCGCTGGCGCGGACGCGGTTCCCGCCGCGACCCCGCCGGAGAAGACCACCATCGATAAAGCCGAGATGATGGCTCTCCGCCGGCGCTTCCTGGCCGAGGGTCAGGAAATTTCACGCAATCTGCTGCTGGATCTGGATGGAGCGTTCCCCACCGCCGAAGCGAAACGCAGCATCCATCAATGGATCGGCACGGGCGGGCTGCTCGGCTACAACGCCATCAGCCGGTTGGCGCGCGAGGCGGAGGCGCTCCTGATGGAACCCCCGCTGGATAGCGCGCAGTTTCGCGAGACTCTCACCAATCTGGTAATGGCTTTCAACAGCCCGCGGGAAGCACGCGATGTTCCCATTCCGGAGCCGATCGTGCAAATGCTGAGCGGCAAACGCGTCGCGGCTGTCGGCTTTGCCGGAAGTGTGCGCGAGCGGCTTTCCATATCTCTCGAACGCGTCGGCGCAACGCCCGTGTTTCTGCAATCGGCGGATCGGCCGGAATCGCCTGCTGCCGCTGGTTGCGCGCTGGCGGTGGTGTACGTGGACGGCAATACGCCGGACTCGCCGTGGCTCAGCGCGACTCCTCCGCGCGGCATGCCCCTGGTATTCTGCGGCGATCGCGACGTTCTGCTGGGCTTGGATCCGCGGGTGCAGTCGTCGGCGCGCGAGTTTCTCATGGATTCGTGGCTGCCCGATGAGGCCCTGGTGCGTTTGAGCCTCGCGCTGTCGCACCGCCCGGCGGAGGCCACGCGCGGGTCCGTAGCGGCGGCGCCCGCCGCGCCCGCGGCCGCTGCTGCCATGCCTGTGGGCCGGCCGCAGATCGTTATCGCCGATGACGACCCCACGGTGCTGGCCTTGGTCCGCGCGGCCATCGAGAACTTCGGCATGGAATGCGTTGCGGCGCACGATGGCAGCAGCGCCGCCGAGACCATCCGGCGCATACGGCCGCAAGCTGCCGTGCTGGATGTCAATATGCCCGGCATGGATGGCTATGAAGTGCTCTCCGCCATTCGCGCCGAAGGTTTGCCGGTGCGAGTGGTGCTACTCACGGCCCGGCAGCAGGAAAGCGATGTCATTCGCGGATTCACGCTGGGCGCGGACGATTACATTGTCAAGCCCTTCAGCCCTATGGAACTGGTGGCACGGGTGAAGCGCCTGTTGGGACGATGATCACGCTCGAGCTTTCCGCCGTCAGCATGCTTCTGGCGGCGTACGCGCTCTGGATATTCGGCATGTTCATCGCCGCCCTGTTGCGGGGCGCGGCCACGCGCAGGGCGCAGCAGCGCGCGGCCGAGCTGGAACCGAAGATTCGCGAAGTGCTGATCCATTACCTGGCCGGCGCCGAAGATCGCACCGAAATCCGGAACTATGTCAAGGAAAGCCGCGCGGCCGTCTCGACCACGCTATTGAGCTTCCAGACCACCATTTCCGGCGGGGCGCGCGACCGCCTTTGCGAACTGGCATTAGATCAGGGCCTGGTTCACGAGTGGTGCCAGCAGACGCGCAGCAAGAATCTGGCCGTGCGGCGGGCTGCCTTCGTGCGCCTGGCGTTCGCGTGCTCTTATGAACCATGCCGTAGAGTGGGCGGCGAGATTTTGCTGGACGCGCTGAACGATGCCGATGACGAGATCCGTCTGGAAGCCTGCCGCGCGCTGGTGCAGGCAGGCGTTCCGGAAGAGGTGGAGAGCGTTTTCGAAGCCGCCCTCGGCAGCAATCCGCTGATTCGCATTCTGCTCGCCGAGGATTTGCGGCGCCACGCCGCCGTGCTGTGCAAGCGGGCCGTGCCGGAGGCGCTGCGCGCCGGCGATTCGGCCCGTGTGCTGGCGGCGCTGGACGTCCTGGTGGCGTGGGAGCGCGCTCTGCCTCTGCGCGGCCTTTTCAATTTGCTGCAGCGCGACGATCCGCAAATCCGCATACAGACGCTGCATCTGGCCCCGCTTGTGGAGATGGCCCCGGAAGACATGGCCTCCGTTCTGGATGCTCTCGCGGATCCCGATGAGCGCGTCGTGTTGGCGGCCGCCCAATCGGTGGGGCGGCTCCGCTTGCAGAACGCCATGACCGCGCTGGCGCGATGCCTGCGTACCGGCAATCCGGAACTGGCGCGCGTTTCGGCGGCGGCGCTCGCCGAAATCCCGGGCACTGGTGCGGTGACGCTCGAAGAGTTGAGCGACAGTTCGAATCGGGTTACCGCGCTGGCGGCTCGCGAGGCGCTGGGGCGCGCCCGGCAGAGGGGGGGCATGTGACGGCCGGCGCGGCGCAGACAGTCTCGCTAGCGGTGCAGGTGATCGCGCTCCTGCTGTTCCTCGCAGGAGCGGTCAGTTTCGTGTTACTGCTGAGGGGCTGTTTCGCCCTGCGGCGGCTCGGGCGCGTGAGTTCCCGCGACGATACGCTGGTGTTGCTGAAAAGCGCCATGGTGCCGCAGATCAGCGTAGTCTACGCGGCGCAGGACGCGCTTCCGGAAACGCGCAAGGCGGTGCGTCTGCTGATCGATCTTCACTCCGCCAATCACGAAGTGGTGCTGGCGCTGCACGGCGTGACGCCCGAAGTCCTGGAGGAATGGAGGCGCGAGTTCCAGTTGTTCGAGACGCCGCGCAGTGTTGAGGCGCGCGGAGTGTGGGAAGCGCAAAAGCCGACGCGGCTCGTCGTGCTGGATCTCGAGCCCTGCAGCCGCGCCGAAGCGCTGAAGACAGCCGTGCGGGCGTCTAACGGGACGTTCATCGGTTTCATCGATCCGCATGCGGAATTGAACATGGAAGTTTTGCTGCGGCTGCTGCGGCCGATGCTGGAACAGCCGGACGAGGTTGTGGCCTGCTGCGGCACGGCGCCACCGGTTCCCAAAGCGAGTCTTGCGGGCCGCTTCGCAGCCATCGAAATGCTTCGTCACTGGCTGACGCGCGGCGCCGCCTTCGCCTCATGGAACATGGTCACGCCGGGACCCGGTTGGGCGGTGGTAGTCAGGCGGGAGCCCTTGCTGAATGCCGCCGGCGCCTGGGAGCGGCCCATGGAACTAGTGCTCAATCTGCATGGACACGCGCGCGCGAAGCGCAACAAGTTCAAGGTGGCGTTTTTGCCGCACCGCGTGAGCACGCTTCCCGCCGCGGGCGATTTGAAGGGACTGCGCGAACTGGTACGGCGCGATCAGAGGTCCATTGCGTCGGCGTGGCGGTATGCGAAGCAGGTTTCGGGAGGCAGGCGCGCGATCGGCTGGGGCTTGCCGGCGTTGCGCGCGGACCGGCTTTGGCGGCCGCTGCTGGAAACTCTGGGATACGTGCTCGCCATCGGTGGATTCGCCGCCGGACTGGTGAGCTGGCGCGTGCTGGTGCTGTTCCTGCTGTGCACGGTCGCGACAGGTATGCTGGTCTCAATGGCGGCAGTGATTCTGCGCGAGCTTGCGGAATTTCAAGGGAGCGATCCGGTGGAACTCGCGGGGACGTTTTTTTCGGCGATCCCGGAGAATTTGGGCTACCGTCAGTTGCGCAATCTGTGGTTGATCGCGGGATTGTGGGACAAGGGGGACTGAGAGACCATGGGACTTCCGTTTTCGGCAATTCGCTGCCCCCGCGAGGCAACCATTGACGATCCGATGGCCTTTACGGTCGAGGCGCACCGTTCCCGGTTTCTGATCGAACATGCGGAGCCGGCCTATCCGCCCGCGGCCATCGCTCAGGAGATCGAAGGAACGGTGACGCTGGACGTTCGGGTAGACGCGGACGGGGGCATCGAATGCGTGACAGTCCGGTCCGGGAATCCCATTCTGGCCGAAGTCGCGGTTGCGGCCGTGCGGCAGTGGAAGTACGAGGGTCTGAAGATCAATGGATCTCCGGTCGCGGTTGTTACCGATGTGGAGATGACATTTACGCTGCCCGGCACGGTGCGCAGCACATAGTGACGCCGGAAATAATTGTCCGTATCCCCGGCACCGTTTACCGCTCCCTTACGGTCACGGCTCCGTATGTACGTGATTCTGCTAACGGAGCCGCGACCGTAAGGAAGCGGTAAAAGGTGTATCGAAAGGCGAGTGGATCCCGACGAGAACACCAGCCGGATGTGGGGCAGGGGATCCAAAAACCTGCCCCACATTAACCTTACTGCGCGAGAACGATTTTCGTTTTCGTGCCGCCGAGGCGGATTTCGACAAGCGCGCCGCTGACCAGACGCAGGGCGGTGTCTTCGAACTTCTTCTCGTTGGCTTCGAACTTCGCCGGAACATCCACCGTGCTCTTGCCGAGCACGAGAGTGATCTTATCCTGGCCCATGGAAAGCTTATAGTCGCCGGCTTTCAACTGCGTGCCGTTCACGACGGTCGGCTGCGCGATGGTAATCGTGTAAGTGCGGTTACTCGGAACCGTCCCCGCGAAAGACAGGGCGAGGGCGAAGAGAATGAATCCGATTACGAGTTTCTTGATCATGAGGGGTCTCCTGATTCGGATATTAGCACCACTTTATCGTGGTTCGCAAGCCGGAGAATCGCATTCGCGCGACGCTTGGTATGATTAAAAAGAAAGTACTTTCCCTCTCACATGGCTGCAAAATCCGATCCGAATATGGGTGTCAATAGTTGGCTGGAAGATGAGTTATACCAGCAGTATCTCCATGACAAGTCCGCGGTAGACGATAGCTGGAAGCAGGTCTTCGCCGAGCCCCGGCCGGCGGCCCCGGCCACCACCTCTACCTATACTCCCGCTGCTCCCTCCGCTCCGGTTTCGAACGGCGCCGGAACCGCTTCGGAGGGCGATTTACAGGCATTGCGCGGCGCCGCCGGACGAATCGCGGAGAACATGGCCGCGTCCGTTTCGATTCCGCTCGCCACCAGCCAGCGCACCATCGCCGTCAAGGTGATGGACGAGAATCGCCGCATCATCAATCAGCATCGCGGGTTGACTGGGAAGGCCAAAGTCTCCTACACGCACCTGCTCGGCTGGGCGGTGGTGAAGGCTCTCGAAGAAATACCCGCCTTGAACTATGCCTACGCGGAAAAAGACCGGCAGCCGTATCGTGTGGTGCGTCCCAAGGTGAATCTCGGAATCGCCGTGGACGTTGCGGGCAAAGACGGCGCGCGCAGCCTGATGGTACCCAATATCAAGGATGCCGGCTCGCTCAGCTTTGCGCAGTATGTGGCCGCGTTTGACGATTTGGTGGCGCGCGCTCGCACCTCCAAGCTGACGCCCGCCGATTTTCAGGGAACCACGATTTCGCTGACCAACCCGGGAACCGTCGGCACCATGAGCTCGAATCCGCGCCTGATGCAGGGCCAAGGCGCGATCATCGCCGCCGGCGCAATCGATTATCCGGCCGAGTATCGCGGCGCGGCCGAGGAGACCTGCGCCATACTCGGCATCAGCAAAGTGATGACCCTGAATTGCACGTACGACCATCGCATCATTCAGGGCGCCGAATCCGGCGCGTTCCTCGGTCGCGTGCAAAGCCTGCTGGACGGCAAGGACGGCTTCTACGAAGAGGTGTTCGAGCACCTGCGGATGCCGCACCAACCGGTGCATTGGGAGACGGACAAGAATCCTCTTTTGCCGGGCATGACCCAGGCGCGCACCGCGGAGATCGCCAAGGAAGCGGGGATCATGCAGATGATCAACGCGTATCGCGTGCGCGGACACCTCATCGCGGATCTCGACCCGCTCGGGCAAGAGGCGAGCTATCACGCGGAGCTCGACCCGGAAACGTACGGACTCACCATCTGGGACCTCGATCGCGAATTTCTGACGGGCAGCCTCGGCGAAGTCGACAAGACCGTGAAGCCGGTCGCCACTCTGCGGGAGATTCTGGAGACGCTGCGGCAGACGTATTGCGGAAAAATCGGCTGCGAGTACATGAATATCCAGGTGCCCGAGCAGAAGGCGTGGCTGCAGCGGCGCATGGAGCCGCAGCGCAATTCCTGGCCGCTCGACGCCGTGACGCGCCGGCGCACGCTGCAGAATCTGCTGAACGCCGAGGGCTTTGAGCATTTTCTGCATTCGCGCTTCGTGGGTCAGAAGCGGTTCGCGCTGGAAGGTGGCGAGACCGCGCTGGCCATCATGGAAGAGATTCTCGAACGCGCCGCGTCGGACGGCGTCCACGAAGCCGTGATCGGCATGGCGCATCGCGGGCGCTTGAACATTCTGACCAACGTGGTCGGCAAAGACGTCAAACAGATCTTCAGCGAGTTCGAGGGCGAAGTGGACCCTTCGAGCACGCAAGGCTCGGGCGACGTGAAGTATCACCTGGGCGCGACGAGCGTCCGCAAGACGGAGAGCGGCCGCGAGATCATCGTCTCCGTAGCGCCGAACCCCAGCCACTTGGAAGCTGTCGATCCGGTAGTCGAGGGCATCGTGCGTCCCAAACAGGACCGGCTCGGCGACACGTCTCGCGCGCGCGTCATTCCGGTGCTGGTGCACGGCGATGCGGCGTTCGCCGGACAGGGCGTGGTCGCCGAGACGTTGAACCTTTCTCAGCTCGATGGATATTCAACCGGCGGCACGATTCACGTCGTCATCAACAACCAGATTGGCTTCACCACCAATCCCGACGAATCGCGCTCCACGCCATATTCCACGGACGTCGCCCGCGGTGTGCAGGCGCCGATCTTCCATGTGAACGGCGACGACCCCGATGCCGCCATCCGCGTCGTGCAGATCGCCTTCGATTACCGGCAGCAGTTCAAGAAAGACGTGGTGATCGACATGATCTGCTATCGCCGCCACGGTCATAACGAAGGCGACGATCCGAGTTACACGCAGCCCGTGATGTACCGCAAGATCAAAGAGCACCCGAGCGTCGGGACACTGTACGCGGAGCGGCTGGTGCGTGAGGGCGTGGTGACGGTGGATGAGGTCGCGGCAATGAAGAAGGCCGTCACGCAGCGGCTGAGCGATGCCTACGACGCCGTGCAGAAACGCGCCGAGCATTACGAGTTCCAGGAACTCAGCGCGGTCGCCAGCGAGGAGATCAGCAGCTTTTGCCCGCGCACCAGCGTGAATCAGCAGGTGCTGGAGCGTGTCATTCGCGGCATCACGCAGTTTCCGGAGAATTTCCATCTGCATCCCAAGCTGCGCGGGTTTGTGGACAAGCGGCGTGACACCGTGGCAAAAGGAACGAACCTGGATTGGGCGTTCGGCGAGGCGTTGGCTTTCGGCACGCTCGTGCTGGAAGGCACGCCCGTGCGGCTGAGCGGGCAGGATTCCGGTCGCGGCACCTTCAGCCAGCGCCATCTCGCGTTTTACGATTCCGAAACCGGACAGCGCTACATTCCGATGCGGCACATCACGCCGGACCAGGCGAAGTTCGATGTTTTCGACAGCTCACTGAGCGAGTACGCGGTGCTCGGTTTCGAGTTCGGCTACAGCGTCGCGGACCCGACCACGCTGGTGATTTGGGAAGCGCAATTCGGTGATTTCGCCAATGGCGCGCAGGTCATGATCGACCAGTTCATCTCCAGCGCGGAGACGAAATGGGGACAGCCGAGCGGCTTGACGCTGCTGCTGCCGCACGGGTATGAAGGCCAGGGTCCG
Source organism: Candidatus Limnocylindrales bacterium (assembly GCA_035606355.1). Classification (GTDB taxonomy): domain Bacteria; phylum Acidobacteriota; class Terriglobia; order Bryobacterales; family Bryobacteraceae; genus Sulfopaludibacter. The sequence continues at coordinate 37,538 of DATNFO010000037.1, forward strand.
GAGCACTCAAGCGCACGCATCGAGCGCTTCCTGACGCTGTGCGCCGAAAACAACCTGCTGGTGTGCAATGTGACCACGCCCGCGCAGTACTTCCACTTATTGCGCAGGCAGATGTACGGCGGCCATGACCGTCGCGGCACCCGTAAGCCGCTCATCGTCTTCACGCCGAAGAGTCTGCTGCGCCACCCCAAGGCCGTATCGGCGTTCAGCGATTTCACGACCGGCGGCTTCACCGAGATTCTGGGCGATTCTCACCTTGAAGACGCGTCGCGCGTAAGCCGGGTGCTCTTCTGCTCCGGGAAGATTTACTACGATATTCTGGCGGCTCGCGAGGAACGTGGCGCGTCGCATGTAGCGCTGGCGCGCGTGGAGCAGTTGTATCCGTTCGCAGCGCAGCAGGCGACGGACATCCTTGCGCGATATCCCGCGACGGCGGAGGTGGTTTGGGCGCAGGAAGAGCCGAAGAACATGGGTCCGTGGCGCTTCATGCGGGAAACCATGGATCCGCTGCTGGAGGCTTCACGCCGCGAACTGCGCTACGTCGGGCGGCCGGAGAGCGCCAGTCCGGCCAGCGGGTCGGCAAAGCGGCACCAGCAGGAACTCGCCGAGATCCTGAACGACGCCCTGACCCCGGGAGCGATCTCGGAGACAAGAAGAGTACGAGTGGTGGCCCGCCGCAAAAAGTAGCGGCAGTAGCGATCGGTCTCCAGACCGGTTGCGCGCAATCTGTTCTCGTCGCGCTCCATTCGCGGCTTCCTCACGGGGCCGTGAAAGAATCCGGCTGCCGTTCTCGTCGCGCGCCATTCGCCTTTCGACACACAGTTTACCGCTTCCACGGGGCCGTGAAAAAATCCGGCTGTTGTTCTCGTCGCGCGCCATTCGCCTTTCGATGCACCTTTTACCGCTTCCTGACGGTCGCGGCTCCGTTAGCGGAGTCAAGTACACACGGAGCCGTGACCGTGAGGGAGCGGTAAAAGGTGCCGGGGACACGAGTGTGTTTGAACGCGGCAAAAAGCAATTCGAGTTCGCCCCCCTACTCCCCAGGGGTCCATTTGACCCCTAGCACCGTGATGTCGTCCGAGCGTTCCGTGAAAGAATCCGGCTGCCGTTCTCGTCGCCCTCCATTCGCCTTTCGATGCACCTTTTACCGCTTCCTGACGGTCGCGGCTCCGTTAGCGGAGTCAAGTACACACGGAGCCGTGACCGTAAGGGAGTAACCATGGCCCTGTGGGCCGCCGATAGAAATGAAAGTCGGCGTAGTGCATCCTGGTATCGGTAGCGGCGCGTTTGAGGTCGGTATTCCGCTCTGGAGATGTTGAGGCCGAAGGGAGTTTGAC